>NZ_JBVJKR010000003.1:443763-671191 GCF_055585125.1 Nonomuraea sp. NPDC054003 | reverse complement strand
AGGATTACGGAGTGGCCGTCTCTTGTCACATGGATCTCACCCGCACCACAGCATGGGCTAGATCACCCGCACACCATCTCCCTGGACGTGAACCGGTGGGGTGCGGACCAGCCGCCTTGGTAACCCTGAAGAACTCCTTGATTCTTGCCATAGGGACATCATGCCCGTGACTCGCTTGGTTGGGGAAGGGGTATCACGGCAGAAGACGTTAGCACCCCGCATTGTGTCTAGTAAGGACCTAAGACAACTCAAGCAGGCGTGGATTAAGCAGATCCCGACAGTCTTGACTACCCAGCAGCACGGAACCGTTCGTAACGCTCCTCCAAGAGATCATGGTTCGGGCGATCCATGCGTCGCCGAGGAATGGCAAGCCGAAGGTTGTGCATCTCCTGGAGACCATGTCTCAGCATCGGCCCATCATTTTCCTCTAGAATGTCAACTCGCACCTCTATAACGTAGTCTGGCCTTACACCGAGGATATTCTCGTCGTATGCTGCATGGTGGATCTTGCACAACGCCAGACCGTTGGAGACGGAAGGGACTCCACGGCTGTCCCGGTCCGGGATGATGTGAGCCGCGTCAAGGAGCGACCGATGCCGCAGATGACACATCGCGCAGCTGGTCTCATACGCTTGGATCACACGCTGTCGAAAAACCGGCTGGTGCAGACGTGCACGCGCGATGCGCTCTGAGTAGCGGCGCTCGATAAGGCTAACCGGCGCATCCAACGAAAGGTGTCGCTGGCCTTCGTCCAACGCGACAGCAACCTGGAGTTGCTCCACTTCGACGGCGACTACCCACACGAGAAAGAAGGGCAGGTACTGACTCTGCCCCATGCCGAAGAACCATATCAACGGCACCCTCAGCTCGAAAGCCACCTGGAGTCCCATATTGGTATAGTGCCGAGGGTTTCCCTGAAACTTATACCGTAGTAGTCCGTCATCTCCTACGGCGTCCTCGTACGGTGCGCGAGCCCTCTCAGAGGTGTAGGTCGTCAGGATAGATAGTGCGGCAGTCATTTCCCTTGGCTTGCGGATGCCGAGCCGATTATCGATAAGAGGGAATCTCCGTCCCTCAAACTGGAAGCCAAGCAGTTCGTCACGATGGATAACAGGGTTCTCCCGAGTGCAGCGTTGACGAAGCCAAGCCATAGCTGCTGCCCGTATGCGACTGTCCAGGTCGTCGCCAAGTGACATGATCACAAGGCGTGTCTACACCCGAGGCGAGTCTTTCGCTAGCCCTTCTAGGAATTGCTGGGTGACACGGGCCACCCAGCAATCACGACCTTGCCCAGACGTCTATCGGCTGTGCCGGCATTTTGAGCGAATCAGCCGACGCGGTTGGCAGCGGTTCGCCCCTTGTTCCAGCTCTCGACGACCATCTGGTAGCACTGACTCTCTCGCGATCCGGTGCCACTGTTGTTGTAGCCACCGTTGGAGGCTCGGGTCAAAGCTTCGGAGCGCCATCGAGCCGCCAAGCCTCGCTTGAGCAGCTTCTTCGCAAGCTCATCGTCATCGATTTCGGACCCGTGACGACCAAGGAACATCGCAACGCCGCCCAGGATGACGCCGTCCCAGGACTCTTTGTCTCTCCCCCAGGCCGTTGCCACCACCTTGAGAGTTCGGTCAAGAACATCAGATCCATACTGTTTCGTGATGCGCAGCACAGCTGATACTGCACCCACACTATTCGTCGAGCTCGACCCCAAGCCAAGGCCATGACTCTTGAGTACTTGATCAACGCTTACACAGAGAGCGTCCCCTGCTGTCAGGCCCACCTTGTACTCGTCCAGCGTGCTGACCTTCGCCGATTCCCGGTTCTTGATGAGGAAGAGAGTCGCTTCCTCCTGCTGGGTGAGACCGTAGTGAATCTCCGCCTTGATCGTCCGAATACCTCTGAGTTTGCAGGCCTCCGTACGGTGCATGCCATCGACGACGTACCGGTTGCCGTCAGCGCGCTCAGAGACAACAATCGAGCCCAGCGCGTCCACGATCAGGCCGTCAGCAATGCCCTTCGCTCGCTTCGAGTTGAGCCCACGCTGCGCCTCGTCATCGATTTTCAGAGAGTCGATCTCGACCTCAACGCCATACTCGACTCGGTGCTCTGGGAGTGCGTACTGGAAACGCGACTTGGCCATTGGGGATCTGACCTCCGGATTTGGGGCTGGCTAGAGCTGCGACTTCGGGGGATCATGAGGAGAATGGAATGAAGGATAGGCCCGCTTTAGGAACTCAGTGGCAACCTTCTCGCTTGTCGTAGACACGGTCCTTCGGGCGTCTCCGTTCCGCTCTTCCCAGCGCAGGACCGGCGAAAGCTGCTCATCTTGATAGTCAGCGACCTCGTGTTTCCTGCTGCGATCAGCCTTAGCATCTAGCCATACCGTCAGCAGAACCAGTGCAACCACTCCACCCCAGACCAGCACGTTGTACTTCCACTCTGTAGCAAAGTTCACTGCAACAGCCACCCCTGCTGCAGCGAAAGCACCCCAGAGCTTCGAAAACTTGAGGTTCATGTTGATGACCTATCAGGACAACTTCACAACAGGAGGCCGTCCTGTGTCCGTGCTCAACACCCCTCAGGCCTGTGCAGGAAACCTTAACGACGGCACCCTATGAGCACAACCGGAACTTAGACACCCATTACCCCAGACAGCCAGAAAGCACAACTATGAACTCATATTTACCCACGTCACAGACATCCTCAGGTTTGGGGTGCTGACTTGATAACAAAGATATAACAGCCAACTCGTGGTCGTCAGTTGCCCAGCGCAGAAACCCTGTGGAGCAGACGCAGGCGCGTCGGCGTCGTCCGGTGAGGAACCACGGTGAGATCGCGAGCGCGTCCTTGGGCATTAACTGAGCGTTCCGCCGAGGTCCATGATTGTCGATATCGTGCCCGGCATGCCCACCGCACCAACCCTGAAGGCGTACCTCGCCAAGCTGGACTCCGTGCTCTCCCCGCTGAACGAAGACCAGCTCAGGTCCGTACTGACCGGCTACGCCAAGAGCCTGCCCGCTGGTGCCCGCGCGGGTTTCCTCAAGGGACTGCGCGACCTGTGCGCGCCCGTCCCAGCCAGTCGACGCGAGGACGGAGACCTCATCGCCGACATCGAGTCCTTCATCGCGGACCTACGGACCGGGAAGTACTACGACGACTGGGGCTGGGATTCTGACCTTCGCCGTGAGCGCGCCTGGGGCGACCAGTCGTGGGTGCCGCGGATGGACGCCCTGTTCACCCGGGCGGCGACCGCGTTTCTCGCGGGTCGGCACGAGCTCTCCTCCGCGGCCCACGAGCTGTTGTTCCACGCGCTGGCTCTTGAGGGCGACGAGGGCTCGTTCTACAGCTACGAATCCTCACCGGCGGAGTCGCTGACAACTGACCTGGCCGAGGCCGGGGCCCGCTGGCTGCGATCACTGTACGAGATAGCCACCGATCCGACCGAGGCGGCGGAGAGCATGGTCGAGGCCTGGCTGACGGGTCTTCCTTACGGGTCACGGCCCGATTCGCTGCTCGCCGTGCGGGAGGCGCTGCCAACGGACTTCGCTAGCCTCGACGCCTTCCGGCCATACTGGACCCGAGCCTTGATGGAGCGCTCCGGCGGTCATGACGTGCTGCCACGTACCCTGCTGCGTGAGGCCGGGGACGCGGAAGCGTTGGTGGAGGCGGCCGGCAGGGAGGGGCCGGGGCAGCCGGATGCCTATCTCGACCTGGTCAACGCCCTGCACGAACGCGGTGATGCCGTGGCCGCTCTGGACAGATGCCGTGAAGGGCTCGGCCTCGCCGCCGGTGGGGATCGAGGCGGATGGACCGCTTACCAGTGGGCGCCACTCGCCGATAAGGCGGCCGAGCTGGCCGAGGTGGAGGAATCGGTCGAATTCCGGCTCCAGGCTTTCGCCTTGTCCACCTCCACGCGCCGCCTCGTGACGCTTCATCGAGCGGCCGAGGCGCACCGGCCCGGCTCGGGTCGGGAGGCGGCCGGAGAAGCGGCCGACCGCGTGGCCGCTGGTTCTCCCGGGTTCGCCCATTACTATCTGGTGTCCTTCCAGGCCCAGGCGTTGCTACTGGCGGGCCGGGTGGATGACGCGTTGAAGCTGCTGCCCGACTCGCACGACCTGGCCAGCGGATCCGCGGATCCGACCTTGACCGTGCTGCCGTACGTGCTCGCGGCCTCCAGCGGCGCGGTCGCCCATCGTGACTGGGAGCGGACGGTGTTGCGGGCGCTGCTGGACGGGACCGTGGATGCCGATCGGGCGGTTTTCTACGATGACGAGCCGGACACCGACGACGGTGACCTCACTCCTCTGCTGGAACAGGCACTCCGCGAGCGGAGCGGCACTGCCGCCGAGCGTGCCGCTTGGCGAGCTGCCGCGCGTGCGGCCGTCGACCGCTGGGTGCGCGCGATCATCGGTGACAAGCAGCAGGCCCGGTACGGTGACGCCGCCCGGCTGGCGGCGGCGCTCACCGAGGCCGAGATCACCACCGATGGGGAGAGCGGCTATCTCGACGGCGTGCTGGACTCGTACCGCCGCCACGTCGCCTTCCGCCGCGCAGCTGACGAGGTGCGCCGAGGGTCGGTCTTGCTGTAGCCGGGAGAAGCGGCTCGGCGCCTACTGACCCCACCAAGGCAGAATCGGCGGCAGGTCGCTCAGCCGTCGCGGGGCCGGTGGGACCAGGCTCTCGCCGTCGTCACCGTCCCACCGCCTGCCGTACTGGTCGGGGATCGACCCCCATCCCCAGTACGGCGCCGGTCGCGTTGGGACGACTCCCAGGACCTCCTCCGGATCCACCCGCTTCTCCTCGACAGTGCACAGGTGCTGCCAGTCGTCACCCAGGTCGAAGACGTAGGCGAACTGCTCACCCGGCTTCAACCTGCTCAGCTTCACCCGGTCGCCGTCGAGCGTCCCCTCAGGTTCGTTTCCGCCCCACCACTTGAGCGGGCTGATCGTGGTCCCGTCGGCGAGGGTGAACATGTGCAGATGACTGCGGTCCCAGCGGGCGAAGGCGTCGTCGATCGCGGTCGCCAGGTCGCGGAAGGTGGTCGCGCGGGCCGCCGCGAAGACCCGGCCGGGCCGAGGCCAGAGGTCCGGCGCGTGCATGCCACTCACCAGTTCCACCCTGATCGACAGATGTGTTCTCGCCATGGCCTCCATCTTTCAGGAGGAGCGGCCCTCTCGCCCGCCCAGCGCGGTCATCCGCCTGGGCCCACCTCGTTGTTCGGAGCCCCGTCCCCGGTGGTCGGCAGGTCCCCGCGCTCGACCGGACTACGCCAAGGTGACGGCGATGCGGTCACGGCTGCCTGGCGGGCGCCGGCTATCGCCGTCTTCAGCGTCTCCCGGTTCACATCGGTGAGCTTCCCAGCCAGGAGGAGAAAGGCGTCACCTCTGACCGCGACGTACTCATGACGCCCGGCCGCCTCCCGATACCAGCCGACCTCGTCACGCGCGCACCGTACGGGAGCATCGACCGGCTCGGCGTCGGTGACCGGCCGCTCCCCGCAGACCGCGTCGTCGAAAGCGCCACGATCGACGCGGAGCTGCACCTGCTTGCCGTCCGATGAGACATAGAAGGCTCCGAACCCCTCCTCACCGACCGCACCGACGGACTGCTCCTGCAGCTCGTAACCCGGCAGATCCACGACGTAGATCAGCTCCGGAGCGGTGCCCTGGCCAAGGGCCTGGTCGATCGCGGCCTGGCTGAGCACGCCTTGCGCACCGCAGGCGGACACGGCGAGGACCGCGACCAGCAACAGTGCCTTCTTCATGGCGCTCCCCCGTCAAGGCACCTCAGCTGATGCTCTCGTACGCGTGAACATACTGCGTCGAGCCGTCCCGAGCCCAGGGCGCCTGGTGATCCCACCGAGGTCACTCAGCCGTCGCGGATTCAGAGGCCCAGCGGTCTTCCGGGGGCAGGGGCCGCTGGTCCGGGGTGATGAAGACGTAGCCGCGGTTCGGCGGAACGCATTCATCAGGCAGGTTGAGGTGGTCGAAGCCGTCGGTGGTGTGGGGAGCGTACGAGTCCCCGTACAGACGCTCGCCTTCGAGGATCGTGCCGGCGTAGGGCACCTCGACACCGCGCTTCCCCTGCTTCATCACCGGCTTGCTGTCGGCGGGCCACACCGGGGCCGCGACTTCCCCTTGGTAGCCGCTCTCCAAGGTCATGGTGAGGCACTTGCTCTGGGCGTCGTAGCCGAGGATTCCGGGGATGCTCATCTCAAGGCTGATGTCCCTCGGCGTGTTGACGATGATCTGCGGATCCGGGCCGACAAGCGTGATCTCGTCCGGGCCTCCACCGCAGGCCGTGACGGCCAGCAGGACGAGCACCGGACCCAAGGCAATCTTCACGTGCCGTTCGCCTCCTCAACGCTGATAGACGAACACGCCGAACATACGCAGCTGATGGACCGGCGTGAACGTGCCCCACGTCTTCGGCGGATTGAGCGACCCGCCGTGATGGATGCCGTACGCCGTGTTCCCGTAGTACCAAGGGCCGCCGCTGTCGCCTTTGGCGGAGAAGCTTCGCTCTCCGTTCGCCATGACGAGATGCTCGTACCTCACCTTGCGTTCCGCGTTGTAGTACGAGTAGTCGCGGTCGGAGACCTGGCCGCAGTGCTTCCCGGTGGCTCTGCCGAAATGACAGATCTGGCTGCCGACGCCGGGGGCGAAGCCGGAGCTGTCGTCGACGTATCGTTTGCGGTTCGGTGCGTAGTAGAACGTGCGCGTCGCGGTCATCGATCCGCGGGTGTACAGCGCGATGTCGCCTCTGCCGCCCTCATGCTTGATCACGGTGCGGACCACGGTGGAGCCGCCATCCTGGCTGTGGTTGTAGTACGTGTAGGTCGGCCGCACGGTGCAGTGCCCGGCCGTGGAGATCGCACGTTTGGCCGTGGCGTGGTAGTTGACCACGAAGCCCACCGTGCACCCCGAGTCGAGCAGGCCACCCCCGCGGATGTACTTGTCCTGCGGCTCGATGCCCAGTTCGTCCACGACCTTGACGTCGATCCGGATCTCGCTGTCTGCCGGAAGCGTGGACCTGGCCACCTCGCCGAGATCCTGCCTGACCTCCTGTGTGGTGGTCGTCTCCGCCTCGACCTCGATGCTGACGGTGCCCTTCTCCGCGTCGAACGACGCGCCCACGTCGCCTGCCCCCGGCCGCCCGGTCAGGGCCTTCAACGCCTTGGTACGCGCCGCCTCCACCTCCCGCTCGGAGAAGCCGGTCTCACCGACGAGGTCCACCGCGACCGGCAGCGTTCTGGCCAGCGTGATCGCCCGCGGCGGGATCGGGCCTTTGAAGGCGAGGCGCGCGCCGCGTCCGTCCTGGGACATGGAGGTCGCGGTGACCTCGTCCGGGTACGCCTGCCGCAGCGTGTCGGTCACCTTCCTGAAGATGGGCTGCCACCCGTACCTGTCGATCGCCTGCTTGTGCGTGATGCCTTCGGCCTCGGCCACGTCTTCGAGGTCGACGAGCTCGGCGAGCGGCAGGTCGTCGATCTTGACGTAGGGCAGCGTGGCGGCGTCGGTGCCGTGCCCTGTCACCTCGGTCACGTGCTCGTCTATCGCCTGGGCCAGGGTGATCCCACGCTGTTCCGCGAGGGCCACCAGCTTGTCGAGCGCCGGCCGTTCCGGCTTGGGTTGGGTGTCCGCGCTCAGATGGATCCTGGCCGACCTCGACGCGGCGTCGGAGGTGAGGGCCGCGGAAGCGACGGCGGCGGGTATGAGGGCCAGCGCGATGGTGGCGCGTAACGCCATGGTGGGTCGTGGCATGCAAGCCTCCTCGTACGGTCCTCGCCGCCG
Source organism: Nonomuraea sp. NPDC054003 (assembly GCF_055585125.1). Classification (NCBI taxonomy): domain Bacteria; kingdom Bacillati; phylum Actinomycetota; class Actinomycetes; order Streptosporangiales; family Streptosporangiaceae; genus Nonomuraea; species Nonomuraea sp. NPDC054003. The sequence goes on along the minus strand of NZ_JBVJKR010000003.1, from coordinate 663,401 downwards.
CGATCGGTCAGCGAGGAGTACGGGTTCGATGAGTGCCCAGGTTCATCCCGCGGAGGCCGTGATGGTGCCGGTATGCCGAGCCGGTCTGGTCCGATGCGGTGTCCGGAGGCCGGTACGCGTGGACATACTGCCTCCATACCGCCGGTCTCTAGGGTCTTCGACGACAGCGAGTCGAACACCATGAAGGGGCAACATGCGACTGGCACGTATAACCGTGGCCGCGGCCGTGGCGGGGGTCACCCTGTTGAGCACGACGCCCGCGTCGGCGGCGAGCTACTGGAGCTCGTCGGCGCCGAAGTACGCGACGAAGGTGGGGACCCTGAAGACGAAGTCGGTCCGGATCGGCAACGGGGGCAGCTTCACGATCCAGCTTCGCTCGGGCAAGTGGGGGTCGTACAGCTATCTCTGGGCTCGCGCGCCCAAGGACTCCGACGCGGACAGCCACCGCATCATCCTGCAGGTCTACAACCCCAAGACGGGGAAGTGGGACAGCCAGGGCACAGGGATCAAGAACACGACCTACTCCCCCGCGCACCGGGCCATCGCCGGCCGCCTCTACAAGGCGTGCGCGAAGGCGTCCATCCTCGGCGGGAGCCCGGCCACGTGCACCGGCTCCTGGCTCGTGTGACCCTCTGAACGAGGTCAGAGTGACGCCCCCCGGCCTGCCGGGGGGCGTTTTCGATTCCCGGCGGCCCCCGCCGTAGCGCGATCAGCAAGGTTAGCCTAACCTTATCCCCATGACCGAGGAGATCTCTCTCCGCGGGGCGGAGCTGTGCCTCAGCTATCACGGCGCCACCGTGGTGCACGACGGCCGGATCGCCCTGCGGCCGGGCCGTGTGACCGCGCTGGTGGGCCCCAACGGCAGCGGCAAGTCCACGCTGCTGCGCGCGCTCGCCCGGCTGCACCGGCCCGACAGCGGCGCGGTGACGCTGGGCGACGGCGCCGACGCGCTGGGGCTGTCGGCGCGCGACTTCGCCTGCCGGGTGACGCTGCTGGCGCAGAGCCGGCCCACGCCCGGCGGCGTGCGGGTGTCGGACGTCGTCGGGTACGGGCGGCACCCGTACCGGAAGCGCTGGAAGGCGGCGGATCCTGACGGGGCCGCCGCTGTGGCGCGGGCGATGGAGCTGACCGGCGTGACGGCGATGGCCGAGCGGCCGGTCGACGAGCTGTCCGGCGGCGAGCTGCAGCGCGTCTGGCTCGCCACCTGCCTGGCACAGGACACCGGCGTCCTGCTGCTGGACGAGCCCACCACCTTCCTCGACCTCCGCTATCAGGTGGAGCTGCTGGAGCTGATGCGCGACCTGGCCGACGAGCACGGCGTGGCGATCGGGGTCGTGCTGCACGACCTCAACCAGGCCGCCGAGATCGCCGACCACGTCGTCCTGCTCCATCAGGGGCGGGTCCGCGCCGACGGGCCGCCCGCGCGGGTCCTCACCGAGGACCTGCTCAGTGACACGTACGGGATCCGCATCGAGGTCAGCCATGACCCGGTGAACGGGACCGTGACCACCCGGCCGATCGGCCGGCACAGCAAGAGCGTCATCGCAACGACATGACAGGAACCACCATGCGCAGTGCCCTGACGGCCATCGCGGCCATCGCCCTTCTCGCCGCCTGCGGCACGACCGAAGCACCCGTACCCGAGCAGGCGGCGTCGGCGAGCGCGGAGCCGTCGGCGGCCCCCGTGACCGTGACCGACAGCCGGGGCAAGGAGGTCAAGCTCGACCAGCCGGCGACCCGGGTCGTGAGCCTGGAGTGGGCCGAGACCGAGATCCTGGCCGGCCTGGGCGTCATGCCGGTGGGCGCGGCCGACGTGAAGGGGTTCGCCGTCTGGAACACCGCCGTCAAGCTCGACCCCTCGGTGCAGGACGTCGGCATGCGGCAGGAGCCCAGCGTCGACTCGATCAGCGCGCTCGACCCCGACCTGGTGGTCATGGAGTCCGACGACGTCGAGCTGGCCGCCCAGCTGGAGAAGTTCGTGCCGGTGCTGGTGGCCAAGGGCAGCGACGCCACGCGCAACCTGGAGCGGATGCGCGAGGACGTCACCATGATCGCGGCGGCGGTCGGCAAGAGCGACGAGGGCGCCAAGCTGCTGAGCGACTTCGACGCGGCGCTGGCCGGCGGCAAGGCGAAGATCGAGGCCGCGGGCGGCGCCGGCAAGCCGTTCGTGATGGCCGACGGGTGGAAGCAGGGCAGCTCGATCTCGATCCGCCTGTTCGGCAAGGGCTCGCTGGTGTCCGAGATCGGCGGCCGGCTCGGGCTGGAGAACGCCTGGACGGGCGAGGTCGACAAGCAGTGGGGCCTGGGCACCACCGACGTCGAGGGCCTGACCGTGCTCAAGGACCCCGACACCCGCTTCTTCTACAACGCCTCCGACGGCGAGGACGTCTTCGCCGACGGGCTGGCCGAGAACGCCATCTGGAAGTCGCTGCCGTTCGTGGAGAAGCAGCAGGTCACCCGGATGCCCGACGGCATCTGGACGTTCGGCGGGCCGCTCTCCGCCCAGCAGTACGCCGACGCGCTGGTCAAGGCGTTCACCGGTTGAGCACCGAAGTCCTGACCCCGTCGGTGCCCGACACGCCGCTGCGGCGGCTGGGCACCGCCGGGGTCTTTCTCCTGACCTTGGCGGCCGTCGTCCTGGTGGCCGCCGTGCACGTGACGCAGGGCACCTCCTCGGTCGGCGCGCTCGACCTGCTGGCGCTGCCGTTCGGCGGCAGCGACGAGGCGGCCCGGGTGCTGCTGGCCTCGCGGCTGCCGCGGCTGCTGGCCGGGGTCTGCGTGGGCGTCGCGCTGGGCGTGGCGGGCGCGCTGCTGCAGGCGATCGCGCGCAACGCGATGGCCTCGCCGGACACGCTGGCCGTCAGCGCGGGCGCCTACCTGGCGGTCGTCGCGGGCAGCGTGCTCGGGCTGGCGCTGCCGGTGCCGGTCTCCGGCGCGCTGGCGCTGATCGGCGGCCTGGCCGCCGCCGCGCTGGTGCTGGCGCTGTCGTCGGGCGGGCGTACGGGGACGACGCGGCTGATCCTGGCCGGGACGGCCACCGCGCTGGCGTTCAGCTCGCTGACGAACCTGCTCATGATCCTGTTCGAGCAGGAGACGACCGGGCTGTTCGCGTGGGGCAGCGGCTCGCTCGTCCAGACCGACCTGGTCGCGGTCACGCAGCTCGGGCCGGTGATCGCGGTGGGGCTGGTCGTGGCGGTGCTGGCCGGGCCGCGGCTGGACATCCTCGGCCTGGGCGACGACACCGCCACCGTGCTCGGCGTGAACGTGCCGCGGCTGCGCCTGTGGCTGACCATGCTGGCGGTGCTGCTGGCGGCGGCGGCGGTGACGATCGCGGGGCCGATCGGGTTCGTCGGGCTGTGCGCGCCGGTGATCGTGCGGCTGCTCCCCCGGTCGATCCCCGGCCTGCACAGGAGCCGGACGATGCTGCCGCTGGCGGGGCTGGTCGCCGTGCTGGTCGTGCTGGGGTCCGACATCGCGCTGCGGGCCGTGCTGGGCGCGCAGGCGGGGGTGGAGGTGCCGCCGGGCGTGGTGACCACCGTGTTCGGCGCGGCGGTGATGATCTGGCTGGCGCGTCGCTACCGTGACGCGGGGCCGACCCGCCGTCCCCCGGAGGCGCGCACGGGCGCGGCGCGGTCGCGGGGGGCCTTCCTGGCCGTGGTCGCGACCGGTGTGGTGCTCCTGGTGGGGGCGCTGGTGCTGGGGCTGCTCGGTGGTGACCGGTGGCTGCTGACCGGCGACGTGGTCAACTGGCTGCAGGGGCGCAGCGGGCGGGCGCTGACGTTCGTGCTCGACCAGCGGTGGCCCCGGGTCGCGGCCGCCGCGCTGGCCGGGGTCGCGCTGGCCGTGGCGGGGGCCGCGGTGCAGGCCGTGTGCCGCAACCCGCTGGCCGAGCCCGGGGTGCTGGGCGTGACGGCCGGGGCGGGGGTCGGCGCGATCACGCTGCTCACCGTGGTGCCGATGGCCGGGATCTGGACGATGTCGGCGGCGGCGGGCGCGGGCGCGCTGATCGCCTTCACCGTGGTCTACGGGCTGTCGTGGCGTGGCGGGCTGAGCTCGGACCGGCTGGTGCTGATCGGGGTGGGCGTGCAGTACGCGTGCACGTCCATCATCGTCCTGATCATCGTGCTGTCCGACCCGTGGAACACGGCCAAGGCGCTGACCTGGCTTTCCGGCTCCACGTACGGGCGCGTGCCGGCGCAGCTCATCCCGGTGGCGCTGGCGCTCGTGGTCACGGTGCCGCTGCTGGCCTGGCTGCGCCGGGACCTCGACCTGCTGTCGCTGGACGAGGACACGCCGCGGGTCCTGGGCGTGCCGCTGGAGCCGGTGCGGCTGACCGCGCTCGCCTGCGCGGTGCTGCTCACGTCCACGGCCGTGTCGGCGGTGGGGGTCGTCGGCTTCGTCGGGCTGGTCGCCCCGCACGCGGCGCGCGCCCTGGTGGGGGCGCACCACAACCGGGTGCTGCCGGTCGCCGCGCTGCTCGGCGCGCTGCTGGTCAGCCTGGCCGACACGCTCGGCCGTACGGTGATCGCGCCGGCGCAGGTGCCGGCGGGGCTGGTGACGGCGTTGATCGGCACGCCGTACTTCGTCTACCTGCTGTGGCGGGCCCGGCCCTCCACCTGATCGGCGCCCTCCGGGACGTACAGCGGCTGGAGGGCGCCGACCAGCGGCCAGGTCAGGGCGGCCATGTCGGCGGGGGTGCGGTGGCAGCCGCGCTGGAGCCAGTCGGTGGCCACGCCGATGAGCGCCCCGGCGGTGAAGGCCGCGGCGACGTCCACGCGGTCGTCGGCGCGGTCTTGAGTGCGGTCCTCGCCCGGTGGCGCGGGCGGGTGGAGGTGCCTCTGGATGGCCGTGATGATGCGGCGGCGGATGTGGTCGCAGACGCGGGCGCTGCCCTGCGGGCCGAGCAGGGCGCGGTAGAGGCCGGCGTGCTCGGCGAGGCTGGTGAAGAACTCCTCCAGTGACCGGATCGCCTCCGGCCCGGGGTCGGCCGTGCCGGGGTGCGGGCTGGGCAGGGACTCGATCAGGGTGTCGATCATCGCGGTGCATGCGGCCTCGGCCAGCTCGTGCACGTCCCGGTAATGGTCGTAGAAGGTCGAGCGGCTCACTCCGGCGCGCACGGCCACGTCGGCGACGGTGACACGGGGCAGGTCGCGCTCCGCGACGAGCTGGATCAGGGCACGGGCGAGGGCGGCCTGGGTCCGGCGCACGCGCCGGTCGCCGGAGGCGCTGCTCAGGGGTATTGCCACGCCCATCACTTTACAAGGTGCACGATTTCCTACACGTGTAGGGTAACGTCGAAGCAGGACGAGCGGAAGGATCGCCATATGCGGACGTGTGTCCCGTGACCACCCCCCGGAGCATCCTGATCGTCGGCGCGTCGGCTGCCGGGCTGAGCACGGCGGAGGCGCTGCGGCGGCTCGGCTACGGAGGGCGGCTGACGCTGCTGGACGCCGAGGCCCGGCTCCCCTACGACCGGCCGCCGCTGTCGAAGCAGGTCCTGGCCGGCGAGTGGGAGCCGTCCCGGGCCCAGCTGCGTGACGTGGCGAAGCTGGAGGCCCTGGACGCCGAGCTGATCCTGGGCGAGCCCGCCGTCGCGTTCGACGCGGAGGCGCGGGCCGTCACCGACGGGTCCGGGCGTGTGCGTCGCGCGGACGCCGTGGTGATCGCCACCGGCCTGGCCCCCGCCCGGCTGCCCGGCCAGGACGGGCTCTCGGGCGTGCACGTGCTGCGCGGGATGGACGACGCCGTCGCCCTGCGCGCGCACCTGGCGGAAGGCCCTCGGCTGGTGGTCGTGGGCGAAGGGGTGCTGGGGGCCGAGGTCGCCGCCACCGCCCGCGGCCTGGGCCTGGACGTCACTCTCGCCGGGATGGGGCACACCCTGCTGGGCGAGCAGGTCGGCGCCGAGGTCGGCGGCATGCTCACCCGGCTGCACGCCGAACGCGGCGTCCGCCTCCGACTCGGCGCCGAGGTCACCGGCTTCGCGAGCGACAAACCAGCGACCAGCGGGCCGGTGAACGACAAGCCGGCGACTGGCGAGCCGGTACGTGGCAGGCCGGCGGACGGCGGGCCGACGACCGGCGGGCCGGTGGACGGCGGGCGGGTCAGCGGGGTGCGGCTGATGACCGGGGAGGTGCTGCCCGCCGAGGCGGTCGTGGTGGCCGTCGGGTGCCGGCCGGCCACCGGGTGGCTGGAGGGCAGTGGGCTGGTGCTGGGTGACGGGGTGGCGTGCGACGCGCGGTGCCGCGCCGCCGACGGGGTCTACGCCGTGGGCGACGTGGCCTCCTTCTGGCACGAAGGGCTCCACAGGAGGCTGCGGCTGGAGAACCGGACCAACGCCACCGAGCAGGCCCAGGTCGTCGCGGCCAACCTGCTCGGCGCCGATCGCCCGTACGTGCCGATCCCGTACTTCTGGACCGACCAGTACGACGTCAAGATCCAGACGCACGGGCTGCCGTCGCCGGAGGCCGAGCTGAGCGTCGCCGAAGGCGACCCGTCGGAGCGCCGCTTCGCCGCCCTCTACCGCGAGGGCGGGCGGGTCACGGGGGTGCTCGGCTGGAACATGGCCAAGCAGGCGCGTCTGCTGAGGCAGCGCGCGCTCGCCTGACGACCGGCTCGTCCTGATGAATCATCCGTACGGAGGAGATGACGAATGAAGCAGGACCTGAGCTACCCCATCCCCAGCGAGGCGGCGCTGGAGCCGCCCGCCGAGTGGGCCGAGCTGCGCGGCGAGTGCCCGGTGGCCCACGTGAAGCTGCCCAGCGGCGACCAGGCGACGTTGCTGACCAGGTACGCGGACGTCAAGCAGGTGCTCGCCGACCCGCGCTTCACCCGCCTGCTCACCGCGCCCGACGCGGCCCGGCTGTCGGCCACCGACGACGGCGGGCTGTTCAACAGCGAGATGGCGCAGATCATCCCCGACGGCGGCGAGGAGCACCTGCACTGGCGGCGCCTGGTCGGCCGGTGGTTCACCGCCAAGCGGATGGCCGCCCTGCGGCCGTCGATGGCGGCGATGGCCGAGGAGCTCATCGACGACATGGTGAAGCACGGCGCGCCCGGCGACCTGCGGGCCGCGCTGGGGTTCCCGCTGCCGGTGTACGTGATCTGCGACATCCTGGGCGTGCCCGCGGAGGACCGGGAGCGGTTCGCGTACTGGTCCGACACGCTGCTCAACCTGACCCGCTACGACAAGGCCGAGATCGACGCCGCCCAGGGCGAGTTCTTCCAGTACATGTCCGACCATCTCGCGGCGAAGCGGGCCGAGCCGGGCGACGACGTGCTGAGCGAGCTGCTCGCGGCGGGCGGCCCTGAGGAGGGCGGGCTGACCGATCTCCAGGTGCTGGTCACCGGGATGGGGCTGCTGGTCGCCGGGCACGAGACCACCGCCAACATGATCGGCAAGATGGTCGCCATGCTGCTGGACGACCGGACGCGGTGGGAGCGGCTGCTGGCCGACCCGTCGCTGATCCGTACCGCGGTGGAGGAGACGCTGCGGATGGACGCCAACTCCGGCTTCGGCCTGCCGCGCTACCTGCGCGACGAGACCGAGGTCAGCGGCGTCCACCTGCCCAAGGGGACCACCGTGGTGTGCAGCATGGCGGCGGCCAACCGCGACGAGAGCGCCTTCGACGCGGCCGGCGAGATGGACCTGGGCCGCACGCCGAACCCGCACCTGGCGTTCGGCGCCGGCGCGCACTCCTGCCTGGGCCAGGCGCTGGCCCGCACCGAGCTGCAGGTCGTGCTGGAGGTGCTGCTGCGCAAGCTGCCGTCGCTGGAGCTGGCCGTGCCCGCGGCGGAGCTGGAGCGGGTGGAAGGGCTGGCCGTCGGCGGTCTGCGCACGGTCCCGGTCCGCTGGTGATCCGAGAATCGAGAGGGGAATCCCATGAAGGTCGTCGTCGACGAGGACAGCTGCTGCGGCGCCGGTCAGTGCGTGCTGCTCGCGCCGGAGGTGTTCGACCAGCGTGACGAGGACGGCATCGTCGTCCTGCTGGACTCCGAGCCGGGCGAGGAGCGGCACGCCGCGGTGCGCGAGGCCGCGGCCGTGTGCCCGGGGGCCGCGATCGAGGTCGAGGAGGGCTAGGAAGGGCTACAAACTATTGACGTTGGCACAGTGATCTGTAGAGTGCGGTCACCGGCACGGCTCCCCCCACCGACTCGGACGGCCGCACATGAGCACATCCTTCAACGCCTCCGTCTACCTGCTCGACCGCCACCTCGCCGCCGGCGACGGTGACCGCCTGGCGCTGACCGGCCCGGCCGGTGACCTCACCTACGCCGGGCTGCACGACCGGGTCATGCGCACCGCGGCCGGGCTGCGCCGGATCGGGCTGCTGCCCGAGCAGCGGCTGCTGCTGTTCATGGCCGACTCGCCCGACCTGGTCACGCTGTTCCTGGCCGCGTTGCGGATCGGCGCGATCCCGGTGCCCGTCTCGACGATGCTGCACGCCGACGGGCTGGCCGAGCTGCTCCGCGACTCGCGCGCGACGCTGCTGGCGGTCAGTTCCGAGTACGCGGGCACGGCGGCCGGGGCGCTGGCCGACGCGCCCTCGGTCGCCGGGGTGCTGGCGGGCGAAGGGGCCGAGGTCGAGACGTCGCTGCCGGTGCACGCGGTGGCGGAGCTCGCGGGGACCGCCGAGGCCGCGGGCGAGCCGTATGCGACGTCGGCCGACTCGCCCGCGTTCTGGCTCTACACCTCGGGGACCACCGGCACGCCCAAGGCCGCCATGCATCGGCACGGGGCCATCCAGGTGGTGTGCGAGACGTACGGGGCTCGGGTGCTGGGCGTCCTGCCCGGCGACCGGTGCCTGTCGGCGGCCAAGGCGTTCTTCGCCTACGGGCTGGGCAACTCGGTGCTGTTCCCGCTCGCGGCGGGCGCGGCGGCGATCCTGGAGCCGGCCCCGTCGCGGCCGGATCTGCTGGCGGAGCGCGCGGCCGAGTACGGGGCGACGCTGTTCTTCGCGGGGCCGTCGTTCTTCGCCGCCATGCTGCGGGCCGGCCTGCCCCCGAAGGCGCTCGGCGGGGTGCGGCTGGCGGCCTCGGCGGGCGAGGCGCTGCCCGCCACGCTCTACCACCGGTGGACCGGCCACTTCGGGGTCGACATCCTCGACGGCATCGGCATGACCGAGATGCTGCACATCTTCCTGTCCAACCAGGAGGGCCGGGTGCGGCCGGGCACCACCGGGGTCCCGGTGCCCGGTTACGACCTGCGCATCCTGGACGAGGCCGGGCAGGAGGTCGGCCCCGGCACGCCGGGGACCCTGTACGTGCGGGGCGACTCGGCGGCGACCGGCTACTGGTCGCGGTACGCCGCCTCGCGCCAGGTGTTCCAGGGCGAGTGGCTGCGCACCGGCGACACCTACGTCAGGGACGCCGACGGCTACTACAGCTGCCTGGGCCGCACCGGCGACATGCTGAAGGCGGGCGGCATCTGGGTGTCGCCGGCGGAGGTGGAGACCCGGCTGATGGAGCATCCGGCGGTCGCCCAGGCCGTGGTGGTGGCCGCGACCGACGGCGACGGGCTGGAGAAGCCGGTCGCGTACGTGGTCACGGCCGCCGACGTGGACGAGGACGAGCTGATCGCGTTCTGCAAGGAAGGGCTGCCGTCGTTCAAGCGGCCCCGCCGGGTGGTGTTCGTCGAGGCGATGCCGACGACCGCCACCGGCAAGATCCGGCGGGTGGAGCTGCGGGCCCACGCCTCGGGCGTGCTGTCCTAGTCCTGGAGTCCCGCGTACACCTGGAGCGCGTTGCCGCCAAGCACGGCCGTGGCCACGTCGGCGGGGAGCAGCCCGGCGACGGCGCGGGCGTTGGCGGCGGTGCCGGGGACGCCGGGCCAGTCGGTGCCGAAGATCCACTTACGGGCGAGCCGGGTGAGGTCGTGCCTGGCGTAGTACTCGGGCAGCCGCTTGGGCGGCAGGCCGGACAGCTCCAGCCACACGGTGTCGTTGGTGAGGGCGAGGAAGGCCGCGGCGTCGTACCACCAGCCGCGCCCGCCGTGCGCGAGCACGATGTCGAGCCCGGGGAAGTCGCGGATGACGGGGATGAGGAAGGCGGGGTCGGCGTTCTCGTTGGCCGCACCGGGGAACGAGCTGGTGCCGCAGTGCACGACCAGCGGCACGCCGCTCTCCTCCAGCACGTGGTAGGCGGGGTAGAGGGCGGCGTCGTCGCAGCGGAACCCGCCGTGCACGGGGTGCAGCTTGAGCGCGGCGGCGCCCAGGCCGAGCTGCCGCCGCACCTCCTCGGCGATGGGGAAGTGCAGGTGCGGGTTGACGTTGGCGACCGGGCGGAAGCGGGCCGGGTTGTGCTCCACGATCGGCAGCAGGTCCTCGAAGGGCTGCGTGCCGGTGGCCTTGGGGCTGTACTCGCAGAACAGCAGCGCGACGTCGACGCCCTGGGCGGCGAAGAGCTCGTCGAGCCGGTCGGGGCGCGGCCGGCCCGCGGCGTCCCAGACGTGGTCGACGACGCCGTCGGCGCCGAACTCGTGGGCCCAGCCCAGCCAGGCCGGCTTGAGCGTGGGCAGCAGCGGCGCGTGCACGTGCGCGTCGACCAGGGGCATGCCGTCGATCATGGCTGATCAGACCCGCTCGAAGTCGTAGTCGCCCTTGCGGCCGGTGCCGTAGCGGCGCAGGGCGCCATCGGGGCCGGAGGCGTTCGGCCTGATGAAGATCCAGTTCTGCCAGGCGGCGAGCCGGCCGAAGATCTTCGTCTCGACGGTCTCAGGGCCGGTGAAGCGGTGGTTGGCCTCCATGCCGGTCAGCGCGTCGGGTGACAGCGAGGCCCGCTCCTCCAGCGCGATGCGCAGCTCCTCCTCGAAGTCGAGGTCGTCGAGCGCCATGGTGACCAGGCCGAGCCCGTCGGCCGCGGCGGCGTCGAGCGGCTCGCCGAGCCTGGCCCGTACGGCTTCGAGTGCGCCGTCGTGGCCCCAGAAGCGGGACCGGAGGCGGGACAGGCCGTTGCCCATCGGGTAGTCGCCGTCGTTGGCCGGGGTGAGCGTGAGGGTGGCGGGCCCGGCGTCGTCGTCGCGGTCCTCGTAGACGCCTTCCAGCATGTACTGGCGGTCGGCGGCCAGGGCGAGCTCGGCGAGCAGGCCGGCGAAGGCGGTGCCGGGCTCGATGACGGCGACGAGGCTGCGGCTGGTGACGTCGAGGCGCTTGAGCGTGCGCTTGTAGTAGTGGCGCACCTCGTCGGCGAACCAGTCGCCGGACAGCTCGCGCAGCTGGGCGTCGTAGGCCAGCACCCGCTCGGGGTCGCCGGTCGCGCGCAGCACCCAGATGCCGAGGTCGAGCTCGTTGGTGCGCAGGTGCAGGATCAGGTCGTCGAGGGCGCGGGTCACGGCGAGCGGCCAGTAGTCGGCGCCCCGGGCGGCCGGGTCGCCGGGCGGGGTGTCGTGCGGCGCCTCGACGGTGATCTCGGCGAGGCGGCGGGCCCGGTCGAGGCGCGCGGACAGGTAGGGGTAGGTGATGACGTCGCCGTCGTCCTTGCGGTCGAGCGGGGTCAGGGTCACGCCGCGGGCGTCCGAGGGCCGCCGGGAGCGGCTCACGGCCTCGGCGGCCCGCCTGGCCACCTCCTCGGCGAAGGCCCCGCGCGGGACGGTCGCGTCGGCCAGGCCCCACTCGACGGCGGTGCGGCCGCGGAAGCCCTCGGGCTTGGTGGCGAACAGGTCGGCGCGGTCCTTTCGCACGTGCCGCTTGTCCACGACCCGGGTCAGGCCGCCGGTGCCGGGCAGCACGCCCAGCAGCGGCACCTCCGGCAGGGAGACGGCCGAGGAGCCGTCGTCGACCAGGACGATCTGGTCGCAGGCGAGCGCCAGCTCGTAGCCGCCGCCCGCGGCCGTGCCGTTGAGCGCGGCGATCCAGGTCTGGCCGGAGTGCTCGGTGGCGTCCTCGATGCCGTTGCGGGTCTCGTTGGTGAACTTGCAGAAGTTGACCTTCCACGCGTGCGTGGACCGGGCCAGCATCCGGATGTTGGCCCCGGCGCAGAACATCCGGTCGAGCCCGCCGGTGAGCACGACCGCCTTGACCCCCGGGTGCTCGAAGCGGAGCCGCTGGACGAGGTCGTACAGCTCGATGTCGACGCCGAGGTCGTAGGAGTTCATCTTGAGCTCGTAACCGGGGACCAGGCCGCCGTGCTCGTCGACGCGGAGCGTGACGGTGGCCACCGGCCCGTCCACGTCGAGACTCCAGTGACGGTAGCGGTCGGGCGAGGTCGCGAAGCGGACCACCGGCGCGGTCTCAGCGGTGTCAGTCAAGGCGCGCTCCGTTGCGTGAGGGCTTCAATGTTCGACGATTATTGGATAGAACGTCAAGTATTTGTAGTATTTGCCGCAGGGTGACGCGGTGACGTCCCCGCATCACCGGGCTGGCAGAATGCGCTCGATGGATGACAGGGGTGCTGACGTGGCGGAGCCTGCGGAACGCCAGCGCGAGAAGGCGCCGGCCAGCGCGCGTTCGATGCTGCTGACCGTGCTCGGCGAGTTCGTCCTGCCCCGCGACGGACAGGTCTGGACGGGCACGCTCGTCGACGCGCTGGGCGCCCTCGGCGTCGAGGAGAAGTCGGCGCGCCAGGCCCTGTCGCGCACCGCGGCCGAGGGCCTGCTGGAGTCGGAGCGGCACGGCCGCAGGGTGCGCTGGAACCTCACCGCGGCCGGCGACCGGCTGCTACGCGAGGGCACCGAGCGCATCTACGGCTTCATGCGCAAGCCGCACCGGTGGGACGGCCGGTGGCTCGTCGTGACCGCCGGGGTGCCGGAGACCCAGCGCCGGCTCCGCCACCGGCTGCGCACCAAGCTCACCTGGCTCGGCCTCGGCTCCCCCGCCCCTGCCCTGTGGGTGATCCCCGACGCGTCGAAGGAGGCGGCGGTCCGCGAGGTCATCCGCGAGCTCGACCTCGACGACCGCGCCTACGCCTGGACCGGTCCTTCGGCGGGCATCGGCGACACCGCCACGCTGATCACGGCCGCGTGGGACCTCGACGACGTGGAGAAGCGCTATCTCAGCTTCATCGAGCGCTTCGAGGGCGTCACGGCCGCCTCCGACCGCGACGCCTTCGTCAGTCAGGTGCTGCTCGTCCAGGATTGGCGCCATTTCCCGTTCCTCGACCCCCATCTGCCGGCCGAGCTGCTCGACCACGACTGGCCGGGGCCCAGGGCCGCGGCCGTCTTCCATGACCTGCACAACCGGTGGCACCGGCGGGCCCAGGCCGGCTGGGACCGCATGGACGAGGAAGCCGCCGCCCGCCACTGACTCAGAGCAGCCCCTCCTCGGCCAGGTGCACGTAGTCGAACTCGACCGGCTGGTCGTTGATGCCGGTGCGCGGCGGGGCGATCCAGCCGGCGAACTTCCCGTACTCGTACTCGGGGACCATGAGCGAGGCCACCTTCTCGCGGTCCTCCGGCGTGGGCAGCCACTCGTCGGCCCGCGCCCGCCAGGCCGCCTCGCCGACCACCTCGCCGTCCGGGGTCACGTGGTGGCCCGCGTAGACGCCGACCTTGCGGTTGAAGCCCTCGTGCGGCAGGTAGAGGCGCTCTTCCAGGCCGGCGTCCTCCAGCGCCTTGTTCCAGCGGCGCACGCCGTGGGAGCAGTCGGCGGCGTACTCGTCGCGCAGGTCGAGGTTGAGCGCGCTGAGCGCGGGCACGGTCCGTGTCCTGATCTCGCCGTCCTCGACGTGGCGCAGCTCGCGGGTGGCCTCCAGGAGCACGTGGTCGTCCTTGCGGCGGCCCTCCATCCAGCGGCCCTTGAGCCCGGAGGTGTAGTAGTTGCCGGCGTTGGTCGACTGCTCGGAGCCGAACAGGTCCATCGACACCGAGTACTGGAAGTTCAGGTACTTCTGGATGATGTCGAGCGGGATGCCGCCGTGGGGCAGGATGTCGGCGGTGCCGTGCTCCCTCATCAGCTGCGCGGTGCGCTCCAGGGTGCGCTGCACGCCGGTGGTGCCCACGAACATGTGGTGGGCCTCCTCCTTGAGCATGAACTCGCAGGTGCGCGCGAGCGGGTCGAACGCCGACTCCTTGAGCGTGCCGAGCTGATACTTGCCGTCGCGGTCGGTGAAGTAGGTGAACATGAAGAACTGCAGCCAGTCGGTGGTCTCCTCGTTGAACGCGCCGAGGATGCGCGGCGCGTCGAGGTCGCCGGAGTTGCGCTTGAGCAGCTGCTCGGCCTCCTCGCGGCCCTCCCTGCCGAAGTAGGCGTGCAGCAGGTAGACCATCGCCCACAGGTGGCGGCCTTCCTCCACGTTGACCTGGAAGAGGTTGCGCAGGTCGTAGATGCTGGGCGCGGTGTGGCCGAGGACGCGCTGCTGCTCGACGCTGGCCGGCTCGGTGTCGCCCTGGACGACGATCAGGCGCATCAGGTCGGCCCGGTGCTCGCCGGGCACCTCCTGCCAGGCGGGCTCGCCCTTGTGCTTGCCGAAGCCGATCCGGCGGCCGGGATCGCGCTCGGCCAGGAAGATGCCCCAGCGGTACTCGTCCATCGGCACGTGCGCGAAGTGCGCCCAGCCGTCGCGGCCGACGGCGATGGCGGTGCGCAGGTAGACGTCCCTGGTGGGCAGTGACGGGCCGAGCTGCTTCCACCAGTCGAGGAACTTCGGCTGCCAGCCTTCGAGCGCGCGCTGCAGGCGGCGGTCGCCGGCCAGGTCGACGTTGTTGGGGATGCGCTCGCTGTAGTCGACCGGGCTGAGCGGGCCGGTGGGCGCGGGCGCGGCGCCGGTGCGGGGGTCCGTGCTCATGGCTGCTCTCCTGTCTCCGGGGGCCACCTTCTGAATGTGCCACACTTTCATCGCGGTACGGAAGATTGATGTAGCAAATGTAGCGGGCGGGGTTCCGTCGGATCCGGCACCTCAGGTCTCGATTCATTACAAGCTATTGACGCCACAACAACGGTCTGTAGATTCTGAGCCCACTGTAAGAACGAGGCGCCGCCGTACATCCCCCAGGAGGCCCCATGGGTGTTCTCTCCGTCGTCCTCCGCAGGTCACGAACAAGCATGGCCTTCGCCGCAGGCGTCCTTATGCTGTCGGGTTGCGCGGGATCGAGCCTCGACCAGTCGGGCGGCGAGCAGGCGGACGGGCCGGTGAAGATCGGGTTACTGGTGCCGCTCTCGGGTGTCTACGCGCCGCTCGGGGAGGACATGCGCAACGGCTTCCAGCTCTACCTCGACCAGCACGGGGGCAAGCTCGGCGGGCGCACGGTCGAGCTGGTGAGCGCCGACGAGGGCGAGAGCCCGCAGACGGGGGTGCCCGCCGCGCAGAAGTTGGTGACGCAGGACCAGGTCACCGCCGTGGTCGGGGTCGTCAACTCCGCCACCGCGCTCGGCCTGCGCGACTTCTTCCACGAGTCCGAGAAGCCGCTGCTGATCGCCAACGCCGGCGCCGACGACATCACCGGCGCGCGCGGCTCCGATTACGTGTGGCGGACCAGCTTCTCCAACGGCAAGGTCGCGGCCGCGCTCGGCGCCGCCGTGGCCGAGGAGGTGGACGGGCCCGTCTACCTCATCGCCGCCGACTACGCCGCAGGCAAGGAGATGGTCGCCGGGTTCCGCGAGACGTTCGAGGCGGCGGGCGGCAAGGTCGCCGGCGAGGAGTACACCCCGTTCGGCACGACCCAGGACTTCCAGCCCTTCCTGTCGGCGATCCGCGGCACCGGCGCCAAGGCCGTCTACAGCTTCTACGCCGGCGCCGAGGCCGTGAGCTTCGTCAAGCAGTACAAGCAGTTCGGGCTGGCCGGCGACATGCCGCTCTACGGCACCGGGTTCCTCACCGAGGGCGGGGTGCTCGACGCGCAGGGCGAGGCCGCGTCGGGGGTGAAGACGTCGCTGCACTACTCCACCGAGCTGGACACCCCGCGAAACAAGGAGTACGTGGACGCCTACACCAAGGCGTACGACGAGCCGCCGACGGTCTACACCGTGCAGGCGTACGACGCCGCGGCGGTGCTCGACAAGGCGCTGGCGAGCGCGCCGGGCGGCGGCGAGGAGCTGGTCAAAGCGTTCGGCGCGGTCGGTGAGATCGACAGCCCGCGGGGGACGTGGCGCTTCGGCGCCGATCACGACGCCGAGCAGAAGTACTACCTGCGTGAGGTCAGGTCCGGCGGGGACGGCATGGTGAACGCGGTCGTCAGCGAGCTGAGCTGATGGTCGCCTACGTGGTGAGCGTGCTCAACGGGCTCGCGATGGGCTCGTTGCTGTTCGCCATCGCGCTGGGGCTGTCCCTGGTGTTCGGCATGATGGACGTGCTCAACCTCGCCCACGGCGCCGTCTACCTGGTCGGCGCCTACCTCGCGGTGGCGTTCGCCGCCGACGGGGCGGGCCTGGCGGCGTTCGTGCTGGCGGTGCTGGCCGCCGCCGTGGCCGGGGCCCTGCTCGGCGGCGTGCTCGCGAGCCTCACCCGGGCCACGCCGCGCCACCTCGACCAGGCGCTGCTCACGCTCGGCGTCTCGCTCGTGGTCGCCGAGACGCTCTCGATCGTGTTCGGCAACGACGTGCACTCCATCGCCGCGCCCGCGCCCGTCGCCGGGAGCGTGTCCGTGTTCGGCGAGACTTATCCGCTGTACCGGCTGCTGGTCATCGGGTTCGGGGTGGTGCTGGCGGTGGCGGTCTACGCGCTCATCGAGCGGAGCTCGTTCGGGGTGGTGATCCGGGCGACCGTCGCCGACCGGGGCATGGTGTCGGCGCTCGGCATCAACACCGGGCGGGTGCTGGTCGGGGTCTTCGCCGCGGGCGCCGCGCTGGCCGCCGTCGGCGGCGTGCTGGCCGGGCCGATCCTCGGCGCGCAGCCGGGACTGGACGAGAAGGTGCTGCTGCTCGCCCTGGTGGTCGTGGTGATCGGCGGCCTCGGCTCGGTGCGGGGCGCGCTGCTCGGGGCCGTCCTGATCGGGCAGGTGCAGGCGCTGGGCACGTCGCTGCTGCCGGAGTACGCCTCGTTCCTGGTCTTCGCCGCGATGGCCCTGGTGCTCCTGCTGCGCCCGGCCGGCCTGCTTCCGGCCCGTACGGCGGTGCGGGCATGACCGGGACCATGGGCAGGACGCGGCCGGCGACCGGCGCACCCGGCGGCGCGGCCCGGTCCGGGGCCGGGAAGGCCGCGACGGCCGTGGCGGTGCTCGCGCTGCTGGTGGCGACGCCGCTGGTGCTGGGCGCCTACCCGGTGACGACGATGACGCGGATGCTGGCCTTCGCGGTGCTGGTGCTCAGCGTCGACCTGCTGACCGGCGTCACCGGCCTGCCCACGCTGGGCCAGGCGGCCTACTTCGGCGTGGGCGCCTACACCGCCGTGCTCGTCGGCATCCACGTCACCTCCGACGCGCTGGTGCAGGCGCTCGCCGGGCTGGTGGCGGGCCTCGTCGCCGCCGCCCTCACCGGATGGGTCGCGGTCCGCGCCCGGGGCATCGTCTTCCTGATGCTCACGCTCGCCATCGGCGAGACGATGCACCAGGTGGCGGGCACCTGGACGCTGATCGGCGCCAGCAACGGCCTGGCCGGGATGCCGCCGGTCAGCCTGCTCGGCGGCCCTCCCCTGCTCGCCGCCGGGTTCGTCTACTGGTGGGTGCTGGCGGCCGCGGTCAGCGTGTTCGCGGTGGTGGCGCTGGTCGCCCGCTCCCCCTACGGCAGGACGTTGCGCGGCATCCGCGACAACGAGGCCAGGATGCGGGCGCTGGGCTACCGTCCCGCGCTCGCCAGGTACGGGGTGTTCTGCCTGGCCGGGGCGGTCGCGGGAACGGGCGGCGCGCTGTGGGCGGCGCAGGCCCGCTTCGTCTCCCCCGGCGACCTGGGGTTCGAGGTCGCCGCGCTGGCCCTGCTCAGCGTCGTGATCGGCGGGGCGGGCAGCCTGTGGGGGCCGTGCCTGGGCGCGGCCCTGGTGCTGTTCGTCCGCGACAACCTGTCCGCCTCCATCGGCGGGCACGGCCCGCTCGTGCTCGGCCTGGTGTTCGTCGCCGTGGTCTTCCTGCTGCCTCGCGGCGTCGCCGGGTTCCGGCTGAGAAAGGACAGGCCCTCGTGACCGCCCTGCTCGAACTGCGCGGGCTCACCCGCTCCTACGGCTCGCTCACCGCCGTCGACGGCGTCGACCTGGCGGTGCCGCCGGGCGAGCGGCACGCCCTGATCGGCCCGAACGGCGCCGGCAAGTCCACCCTGTTCGCCACCGTCGCGGGGACGCTGAAGGCCACCGGCGGCAGCGTGCTCTTCGACGGCCGGGACGTCACCGCCCTGCCCGAGTCCGAGCGGGCCAGGCGCGGCCTGCTCCGCACGTACCAGCATTCCAGCCTCTTCCTGGACTGTTCCGTGCTCGACAACGTCGCCCTCGCCGTGCAGCGCGTGCACGGGGTCGCGCACCGGTTCGACCGGGCGGCGCGGCGCTTCCGCCGCACCGAGGCCGAGGCGCGCGACCACCTGGAGTCGGTCGGGCTGGCCGGGCGGGCCGGCGAGCGGGCCTCGGCGCTGTCGCACGGCGAGCGCAGGCAGCTGGAGGTCGCGATGGTGCTCGCCGCGCGGCCCTCCCTGGTCATGTTCGACGAGCCCACCGCGGGCATGTCCGCCGCTGAGACGGCGCGCTTCGCCGACCTGGTGGAGCGGCTGCCGGACAGCCTGGCCCTGCTCATCGTCGAGCACGACCTGGACGTGGTGTTCCGGCTGGCCCGCCGCGTGACCGTACTGCATCTGGGGCGGGTGCTGGCCTCCGGCACGCCTGAGGAGATCCGCGCCGACGAGGAGGTGCGCCGCGCCTATCTCGGCACGGCCAGGACCGACGAGCTCTTCACCGGAGGCCCGCTGTGACCGACGTGCTCACCGTACGAGAGCTGCGCGCGGGCTACGCGGGCACCACCGTGCTCGACGGCGTCGACCTGGCCGTGCCCGCGGGCGGCGTGGTGGCGCTGCTCGGCCGCAACGGGGCGGGCAAGACCACCTTCGTGCACGCCGTCATGGGTCTGCTCAAGCCGTACTCGGGCAGCGTCCGGCTCGGCGGCCGCGAGCTCGCCGGGGCGCCCGCGCACACCGTCGCCCGGTGCGGCATCGCGATCGTCCCGCAGGGCCGGCGCGTCTTCGCGCCGCTCACGGTGGCGGAGAACCTGCGCATCGCGGCGGGCCGCGACCGGGGCGGCTGGACGCCCGAGCGCGTCTACGAGCTGATGCCGCAGCTCGCCGAGCGCCGCCACCACCGGGGCGACCAGCTGTCCGGCGGCGAGCAGCAGATGCTGGCCATCGGCCGGGCGCTGCTGCGCGACCCGCGGCTGCTGCTCCTGGACGAGCCGTCCGACGGGCTCGCCCCGGCGGTCGTGGACCACGTGGCCGGGCTGCTCGACGGGCTGCGCGCCGAGGGCATCGCCGTGGTGCTCGTCGAACAGGACCTGCACCTGGCCTTCCGGCTGGCGGACGAGGTGGCGGTGATGCGGAAGGGCCGCATCGTGCACCGCGGCTCGACCCAGGACTTCCGCACGGACCGCGCCCGCGCGCACGCCCTGCTGGGCGTCGGCTGACCCGTGTTCGGGGTAGACCCTGGGTGGTGAGTCGTCGTCCGAGGGAGATCGACGTGAATGAGCCACCCGCCTACCCGTTCCGCAATCCCAGCGCGCTGGAGCCGCCGCCGGAGTGGGCCGAGCTGCGGCGGAGCTGCCCGGTGGCGCCCATCAGGCTGGCGAGCGGTGACCGGGCGCTGCTGCTGACCCGGTACGACGACGTCAGGCAGGTCCTGTCCGACCCGCGCTTCACCCGGCAGCTCGACGCCCCCGACGCCGCCCGGGCCACCGCCCAGGAGTCCGGCGGCGTGTTCGGCTCGCTCGGCCGCTCCATGACCGGTGACGAGCACCGGGCCTGGCGGCAGCTCGTCGGCCGGGCGTTCACCGCCAGGCGGGTGACCGCGATGCGGCCCAGGATCGAGGCCATGGCCGGGCACCTGGTCGAGGAGATGGCCGCGCGGGGGCAGCCGGCCGACCTCGTCTCGGGCGTCGGGTTCCCGCTGCCGGTCTGGGCGATCTGCGACCTGCTCGGCGTGCCCGACACCGACCGCGACCGGTTCTCGTACTGGTCCGACACCTTGCTCAGCATGACCCGGTACGGCGCCGCCGAGATCGACGCCGCCCAGGCCGAGTTCGACGCCTATCTCGTCGCGCTCGTCGAGGCCAAGCGGGCGGGGCCGGGCGACGACCTGATCAGCGAGCTGCTCGCGATGGTCGAAGGGCTGGACGGCCGCCTGACCGAGCGGCTCATGCTGAGCACGGCCAAGGGCCTGCTCGTCGCCGGGCACGAGACCACCGCCAACATGATCGGCAAGATGGCGTCGATGCTGCTGGCCGACCGCTCCCGCTGGGAGGCGCTGCTGGCCGACCCGTCGCTGATCCCGCCGGCCGTGGAGGAGGTCCTGCGCTTCGACGCCAACCCGGGCTTCGGGATGCCGCGCTACCTCAGCGAGGAGGTCGAGGTCGCGGGCGAGACCCTGCCGAAGGGCACCACCGTGGTGTGCAGCCTGGCCGCGGCCAACCGCGACGAGCGGCGCTTCGAACAGGCCGGCGAGATGCGGCTGGACCGCGCGCCGAACGCGCACGTCACCTTCGGCGTCGGCCCGCACTCCTGCCTGGGCCAGGCGCTGGCCCGCGTCGAGCTGCAGACCGTGCTCAAGGTGCTGCTGGAGCGGCTGCCGTCGCTGGCGCTGGCCGTGCCGCCCGGGGAGCTGGAGCGCCGCGAGGGCCTGATCGTCGGCGGGCTGGAGCGGGTGCCGGTCCACTGGTGATGGTTGCCCTGTTTTCGCACCTCAACGGCCTTTTCGGGGTAGGAGGGGTCGAGGGGGATGTGCGATGGGGGCCAAGCTCGACTACGCGGCGGTGTTCGACGCGATTCCGACGCCGTGCACGGTGGTGACGCCGGATCTGGTCATCGTGGCCGTCAACGACGCCTGCCTGAGGGCGACCCGCCGCACCCGGGAGGAGGTCGTCGGGCGGTCCATCCTGACCGCGTTCGCCAGCCCTCCGGGGTTCGTGGAAGCCCTGCGCACCTCGCTGGAGCAGGTGACGAGCACGGGAGAAGTGGACGTCATCCCCCTGGTCCGGCACGACGTCGAGGCCGAGCGGCGGGGCGAGCTGGAGGAGCACCACTGGAACCTGGTGCACGTGCCGGTCTTCGACCGGGACAGGCGGCTGAGCTGGATCATGTGCTGGGCCGAGGACATCACGCCCCTGCTGAGGGCCGCGCCGGACGCCCGCGACGACGGCGACGAGCTGGAGCCGCACATCCACCGCCGCGCCCGCGACCTGGTGGAGCTCAGCTCCCGGCTGAAACAGGCGTACCGGCAGGAGCAGCAGACCGTGTCGGCGCTGCACGAGGCCATCGAGCACCAGCAGCGGTTCCTGTTCGACGCCACCCACGACCTGCGCAACCCGATCACCGGGCTGATGACCGAGCTGGAGGTCGCGCTCACCGAGTCGGACGCCGGCATGCACCCGACCCTGCGCAAACTGCACCGGGACGTCGAGCGGCTCGACGCCATCGTCGGCGACCTGCTGGCCCTGGCCCGCCTCTACACGGCGACGCCGCCCGCGACCGACCGCGTCGACCTGGGCCGGCTGGTCGTGCAGGAGCTGGAGGAGCACCCGCCGAGCGGCGAGGTGATCACCCGGCTCGACCCGGGCGTGGTGGTCCGGGCCTCGCGGGTCCGGCTGGCCAGAGTCCTGTCCAACCTGGTCGCCAATGCCGAGCGGCACACCACGAGCAAGATCGAGATCGTCGTGACCGCCGACCCGCCGTCCGCCTTCCTGGAGGTCATCGACGACGGTCCCGGCATCCCGCCGGCGGATCGCGAGAAGGTGTTCCACCGCATGTACCGCCGCGCCGACGCGCGCGCGAAGGACCCGCGCGGGTCCGGCTTCGGCCTGGCGATCGGCCGCGAGATCGCCCAGGCCTACGGCGGCGACCTCTACGTCGCCGACCACCCCGGCGGCGCCCGCCTGGTGCTACGCCTCCCCCTGGCCCAGGCCCAGAGCTGAGCCGATCAGATCACCTCGCCTCCCCCCGGCCCAGGCCCGGGGCTGAGCCGATCAGATCACTGCCCTGGTGCTCAACCTCCTCCTGGCCTAGACCCAGGAGTGAGCCGATCAGGTCACCTCGCCTCCCGCTGGCACAGGCCCGGGGCTGAGCCGATCATCCGCCGAGTTGGGCGTGCAGGGCGCGGGCGGTCCGTACGAAGCGGCTCGCCCCCTTGCGCGCCGCCGCCTCCTCGGCGGCGGGGAGCGGGCCGCGCGCCCCCGCCCGGCGGGCGGCGTCGATCGCGAACGAGAGCGCCTGGGTGTGTGAGGCGTGCGGCCGCTCGTCCGGCCCCGGCAGATAGACCGCCAGCAGCCCGGTCATGATCTGCCACACCTCCCGGTGGGCGCCCCGTTCGGCGCACTCCTCCAGGATCGCGCGCACGTCGCTCATTCTGGCCACGTCCCTGCGCAGGCACAGCCCGAGCTGCCGGCCGCACTCCACGGCGGGCAGGAGCCCGGCGGCGGCGGCGCTCAGCAGCAGGTCCCGGCCACGCTCGGCCACCTGGGCGGCGATCAGCAGCGCGGTCGCCTCACCCACCGGCCCGTCCTGGGAGAACAGCGCGGCCACGTAGCGGTGGAAGTAGCCGGGCCGCTCCCAGATGTTGAGCAGGTGCGGCAGAAGGTGCATGGCCACCGCCTCCCGGTCCGAGGGCAGCGTCAGCCGCCAGGACTCCATGTAGCGGCCGTGGTCCTCGAACGTCCAGGGGCGCGGATCGGACAGCAGCGTGTCGACCAGGGCCAGCCCGGTCGGCTCGACCCGGATGCGCGGGCGCAGCCGCGGGCTGTGCTCACCCTGCTGCCGGTCGTGCGTGTAGTCACCGTTGGCGTGGGACCAGTCCACGCGCAGCTCCGGCTCCGGGCGGGCGGCCAGCCGGCGCGCCAGCGTCGCGCCCGCTTCCGAGGTGAGCTTCCCGGCGCGGTCGATCACCTCCGGGTCCACCTCGCGCGGCAGCCGCAGGAGCGCCTGCCCCAGGTCGGCGGGAAGGGCCTCGGCACCGGCCCGTTCGTACCCTTCGACACGGGCCACCAGCTCGGCGGGGTCGAGGTGGCCGGAGGTCAGGGTGGGGGTGGCCAGCAGGTACGGCGGCAACGTGCCGGCCTTCAGCGCCGCGTGGATCTCGGCGCAGCGCATCAGCATGGCGTAGTGGGGTGCCGAGACGTGACCCGGGGCCGGCAGCCGGTCGGAGCCGGTGTCCGTGTCGCACTCACCGGCGTGGCCGGCGCGAGGGCGCGCCGGGGGTTCCGCCCCGGGGTCGGCGGCCTCGCGCAGCAGCGCCTCGGTCCACTCGGACAAGTGGCACCAGTGGGGCCGCTCGTAGATCCGGCCCCGGCCGGGGCGGGGCCGCTTGGACGGGTCTCGGACGAAGCCGTCGAGCCACCGTTCGAAGACGATGCCGTCGCCGACCTTGTCGTAGGCGGCGGTCAGGTCGCCGAGCGGCGGCGGGAACGGCTCACGGGCCGGCGACTCGAACGGCGGCAGCGGCACGGGCTCGAAGTCGTCGGCCGGCTCCGGCTCGGCCGCCACCGCGCCGTACGCCTCCGGCAGCCGCGCCGCCAGCTCAGCGGGCAGCACGCCCGCGGCCTCGCGCACGGCCTCGGCCGCGGCGGGCGTGAACCGCGCCGCGTGCTTGACGGCCAGGCGCACCGCCCGCTCGCGCACCTCGTACGACTCGCACAGGAACGCCGAGGCGAGCGCGGGGGCGAGGTCGTCGAGGTCGCCGGCCGCATCTCGGGCGGCCCGGTCGAGCAGGGTCAACCCGGCGCGCACGAACTTGCCCTCGGGGCGGAACAGCAGCGCCGCCACCGCCTCGCCGAGATCCGCGCCGCTCAGCCCGCCGACGCCGCGGAGCTGCCGCAGCGCCAGCTCCGCCACCGCGCC
Organism: Nonomuraea sp. NPDC054003; assembly: GCF_055585125.1. Lineage (NCBI taxonomy): Bacteria > Bacillati > Actinomycetota > Actinomycetes > Streptosporangiales > Streptosporangiaceae > Nonomuraea > Nonomuraea sp. NPDC054003. The sequence goes on along the minus strand of NZ_JBVJKR010000003.1, from coordinate 639,531 downwards.
CGGCGAGGCGGGCAGCAGCCGCAGGTAGTCGGGGACGCGCCGCTCGCTCGGCGCGGGGGCCAACATCTCGTGCAGACGGGCGAAGAATCGCAGGTCGGTGGCGTCAGCGCCGCGCAGGAACCGGCTCAAGCAGCCGTCGACCAGCGGCTCCGGGTCGAGCCGGCCGGCCGCGACCGCGTCGCGCAGCGCGCCGAGCCAGGTGCGGCGGCTGGAATCCCAGGAGGGCGGGTCGACGTTGTCCTCGCGCAGCGCCCGGCCCACGCCCTCGGCCTCGAACAACCGGGGCACGAGGTGGCCGGCCAGCGGGTCGTGCTCCAGGTCCGGCGGCTGGGACACCCAGGCGACCGTGAGGGGGTCGTGGTGGGGCGGCACGGCGCCGGAGCGGCGCAGCAGCTCCAGGGCCAGCGGCACGCTGTCGTCGCGAGCCTGGGCGCGGCTGCCGCGCAGCCGCAGAGCCAGCCGCGCGGCGAGATCGGCCTGCCAGCGCGGCGGCCGTGCGGCGATCACCCGCAGCAGCGGCCCGGAGTCGAGCGGGCGCCGCCAGCGGGTGAAGTCGCGGCGGTAGAGCCAGGTCGCGACGGCCGCCGCACCGCCGAGCACGCCCGCGCCGGCGACCCGCATGGGCTCGATCCATTCCTCGCCGTCGGTCCACACGCCCCGGCGCCGGTCGCGTTCGGTCACCGCCTTCCTGGCGACGCCGATGTGGCCGGGCAGCCCGTCGGCCACCTCGCGGCGCCCGGCCTCGTCGAGGGACAGCACGGCGTCCGCGACCAGGGCGGGGTCGCCGGTGGTGATGGCCCTGCGCACGCGGGGCCACGCCCCGTCGCCGGGGAGGTGTGTCGTCATGCCGCACACCGTAGAGATCGTCTCCGACAGAACCCGGTGGCCCCGGGTCGGCTCGCCCGCGGGGTCAGCGCTCGCAGACGAGGCCGTCGCCGTCGCGGTCCTGGTACCAGGCGTACTCGGGGTCGCGGCCCCGCTGGTACGGGCCGTAGCCGGCGGCGTTCGCGTCGCCGCAGGTGCGGAAGCGCGGGTCGGTGCCGGGCTTCGGGGTCTTCGTCGGCTTCGGGGTCTTGGTGGCCTTCGGGGCCGGCGTGGACGTGGGCGCGGCGCCCTTGTCGCACTTGCCCGACCAGATGCGCAGCCGCTGCTTCTGGGCCTTGCGCTGCTCGGCGCGCATGATTTTGATGTAGCGGTCGTTCGGCTTGTACAGCACCGCCTTGCCGTAGCCGTAGCGGACCAGGTTGCGGTTGACGTGCACGCCCTTGGCGTTCCACACGTAGTAGAGCCAGCGGCCGTACCGGTCCTTCGGGTCCTTGTCGCGTACGAGGTAGGCGGTCTTTCCGAGCGGCAGCAGCGCGGCGGTCCGGTCGGTCGCCGTCTGGAACCAGCACTGGCCCCGTTCGGGGGTGTCGACCTCCAGGAGCCGGACCCGGATCTTCTTCCCCTTGCGCATGACGTCGATCGTGTCCCCGTCGACGATCTTGACCACCTTCGTGGCGATGGCGCCCTTGGGCAGGCCTGACGGCCGGTCGGCGGCGGCCGCCGGTGCGGCGGCGCCCACGGACAGGATCGCGGCCACGGCGGTGACGGCCCCGGCGAGGGAACGGATGTGCATCGATGCGTCTCCCGTGAACAGCAGGACTGAACGGGATATAGACGCATATGGAAAGCGGAGGGTGTACAGAAATGCGCGCTTGACTCATATTGACCTGGCCGGTCAGCGGTGGCTACCCCGGGATCACGAGGGCGATGAGCGAGATCAGCGCGATCGGTCCCATCACGGCCGCCGACATCACGGTCGCGCGGTGACCGGGCAGCAGACGGGCGAGGATCCGCGAGGCGGCCCGCCGCACCGCGCCCGCGCCCGGCAGCACGAACAGGCCCAGCGTGAACGCGCCCGCGGCCAGGGAGTCCACGTGGCCGGCGCTCAGCGGGCCGGCCCAGTGCAGGAAGACCGCGGCGGCCATGCCGAACGCCAGCGCCAGGAGCGTGTGGCCGAGCGCCACGAGCGCGGCCCTGACCAGCGGCTGCCGGTGCTCGTCGAGGAAGTGGTCGCCGGCGCGCAGCGCCAGCGCGAGCGCCGCCATCGCCAGGCCCACGGCGACCGGCATGATGACGGTCATCGACACCAGCGTCACGAGGATGAGCACGCCGACGAAGTCGCTGCCGGCCAGGAACCTCCGGAGCTCGAAAGGCTGAGACGGGGACGGCGGCGGGGATGGGCGGCGCTCCGCGGACCGGAGACGCGGCCATTTGCGCGGGCCGCTCTCCTCCGGCGCGCTCGCCGCGTACTCGACAGGCGGCAGCAGATCGGACACGGTCTTCCCGTACGGACCGATGCCCGCCCGGGCGGCGGGGCCGGACGAGGAGAGGGGCCCAGACGAGGAGGCAGGCCCAGACGAGGAGGCAGGGCCGGACGAGGAGACGGGGCCCGACGAAGAGGCGAGCCTGGCAGTGGAGGCGGGGACCGCCGAGGCCGCAGAGGAGTGGCCCGGCGCGGAGGCGGGGTCCATGACTCGGGTGCGGTCCGTGCCGCCCGACGGATCGAGCGCCTCGGCCATCCGCAGCAGCTCCCCCGCGCGGGGCCGGGCCACCGGGTCGATCTCCAGCGCCCGGCTCAGCCAGCCGCGCAGCCAGGCCGGGGCCCGGTCGAGCTGCGCCCGCCCTTCCATCGTGTTGTAGCAGACCGCCTCGAACGTCCCCGTCCCGAACGGCGGCAGCCCCGTGGCGGCGAAGAACACCGTCGAGGCCAGCGCGTGCACGTCGGCCGCCTGGGTGATCTGCGTGCCGCGGATGATCTCCGGGGCCAGGTAGCCGGGCGTGCCGACGAACATGCCCGTCCGCGTCAGCCTGACCGCGTCCACCAGGTGCGCGATGCCGAAGTCGATGACCAGCGGCTCGCCGCCGGACAGCATGACGTTGGAGGGCTTGAGGTCGCGGTGGATCACGCCGGCCGCGTGGATGTCGACCAGCGCCCGGCACAGCCCGAGGGCGAGCCTGATGACCTCGCGGGCCTCCAGCGGCCCCTGGGTCAGCACGGTCTCCTCCAGCGTGCGGCCGGGGACGAACCGGGTCACCACGAACGGCTGCCCGCTCGTGAGCTCCGCGCCGACCACCTCGGCGACGTACCGGCTGCGCACCCGCCGCATCGCGTCGACCTCGCGGAAGAGCCGGTCGCGGGCCTTGAGATCGGCGGCCACGTGCGGGTGCAGCACCTTGATCGCGACCTTGTGGCCCGCCCCGTCGAGGCCGAGGTGCACGACGCCCATGCCGCCCTCGCCGATCTTCTCGATCACCCGGTACGGGCCGAGTTGCTCCTGCGCCTGCGTGCTCATTGACCGACGTCATCCTCCGTGTCGAGCTGTCCGAGATGCACAGTAAGCGAAGAACGGTGCGCGCGCGTCCCTTCGCAGGTCAGGACAGCAGGGACTCCAGCTCGGCGACCGCGTGCGCGCGGTGGACCGTCAGGGTGGCCACGGCCTCGTCGGCGTCGCGGCGGCGGAGCGCGTCGAGGGTGGCGCGGTGCTCCTTGACGACCCGCTCGCGGTTGGCCGGGCCGCCGTAGTACATCGACCGGTAGGCGTCGGTGGTGTCCCACAACGTCCTGATCAGGCGGGACAGCCGGGGCATGCCCGCGCAGTCGAACAACGTCATGTGGAAGAGCCGGTTGGCGGTGGCCATGGCGAGCACGTCGCCCGCGTCGGCGGCCCGCTCGACGTCGTCCTGCGCGGCCCGCAGCCGGTCGAGGTCGGCGTCGGCGAGCCGGGCCACCGCGCGGCGCACGGCCTCCTCCTCCAGCAGCTCGCGGATGCGGTAGACCTCGCGCAGGTCGTCGAGCGAGAGCGTCTCGACCGAGTAGCCCCGGTGGGCCTCGTAGCGGACCAGGCCCTCGCCCTGGAGCGTCTTCAGCGCCTCGCGCAGCGGGACGCGGCTGACCTGGAGCTCCTCGGCCAGCGCGTCCTGCCTGATCGGGGCGCCGGGGCGCAGGCGGCCGGTGGTGATGGCACGGCGCAGCTCGCCCAGCACGAACTGCTGGGCCGTCGGCGGCCTGCGCCGCGCCTCATCCGCACTCATCCCTCCAATATCCCACGAACCCAATCCCCGTCCTGTCCGAGCGCAGGGGGCGGCAGGCGGTAGGCGGGCGGGGTGACGCCGAGGCGGATGGGGTTGGCGACCTGGCCCACGCCGTCGATCTCCACCTTGGGCTCCAGGCCGAGTTCGCCAGCGAGGGCGAACGCGGCGGCCAGGTCGTTGATCGGCCCGCACGGCACCCCGGTGGCGGTCAGCAGCTCGAACCACTCGTCGGCGGTGCGCGCCGCGAGCGCCTTGTTCAGCTCGTCCACGAGCCGGTCGCGGGCGGCGACCCGGCCGGCGTTGGTGGCGTATCCGGCGTCCCCGGCGAGGTCGGGCCGCTCCAGCACCTCACAGAGCGCCACGAACTGCCGGTCGTTCCCGGCCGCGATGACGATCGGCCGGTCGGCGGCCTGGAACACCTCGTACGGGACGACGCTCGGATGCCGGTTGCCCATGGCCCGCGGCACGACCCCGGCGGCGGCGTACGCGGAGGAGTGGTTGGCCAGCGCCGACAGCACCGAGGACAGCAGCGAGACCTCGACGTGCTGGCCCTCGCCGGTGCGGTCGCGGTGGCGCAGGGCCGCGAGGATGCCGAGCGCGGCGTGCAGGCCGGTGATCACGTCGACCACGGCCACGCCCGCCTTCGTGCCCTCGCCGCCGGGCTCGCCGGTGACGCTCATCAGCCCGCCGACGGCCTGCGCGATCAGGTCGTAGCCGGGCAGCGCGGCCCCCTCGCCCGACCCGAACCCGGTGACCGAGCAGGAGACCAGGCCGGGGTTGAGCGCCCGCAGCGCCTCGTGGCCGAGGCCGAGCCGCTCCATGGTGCCCGGCTTGAAGTTGTCCACGACCACGTCGGCGCGGGCCGCCAGCGCCCGCGCGACCTCCAGGTCCGCCTCGTCGCGCAGGTCGAGCGCGATCGACCGCTTGTTGCGGTTGACCGCGAGATAGTACGTGGCCTCGCCGCCGGGGGCGTAGGGCGGGCCCCAGTGGCGGGTGTCGTCGCCCGCGCCGGGCCGTTCAACCTTGACCACCTCGGCCCCGAGGTCGGCGAGCAGCATGGTGGCGTACGGCCCGGCCAGCACCCGGCTGAAGTCGGCGACGAGCAGCCCGTCCAGCGCGGTCACGCCGGCGCTCCCAGGTAGACCGTCACCGTCCGGGTGAGATTCAGAACGTCCATAGGCAAAGCACCCTAACTGTGGCATATTGGATTTTCAATATTGGATCCAAAATACGGAGGCTCGAAGGATGATCTCCCCCACCGCCCTGTTCGCCCTCGACACGCTGCTGACCGAGGAGGAGCGCGAGATCAGGAACACGGTCAGGCGCGTGTGCGACCGGGAGATCCGGCCGCACGTCGCGGACTGGTTCGAGGCCGGGGAGCTGCCCGTCAGGGAGCTGGCCCGCACGCTCGGCGGGACCGGCGTCCTCGGCATGCACCTCGACGGCTACGGCTGCGCGGGCATGGGCGCGGTCTCGTACGGGCTGGCCTGTCTGGAGCTGGAGGGCGCCGACTCCGGGCTGCGCAGCCTGGTGTCGGTGCAGGGCTCGCTGGCCATGTACGCGATCTGGAAGTACGGCAGCGAGGAGCAGAAGCAGCGGTGGCTGCCCGGCATGGCGGCCGGCGAGCTCATCGGCTGCTTCGGCCTCACCGAGCCGGACTTCGGCTCCGACCCGGCGCGGATGCGCACCAACGCCAAGCGCGACGGCGGCGACTGGGTGCTGAACGGCACCAAGCTGTGGATCACCAACGGATCGGTCGCCGACGTGGCGGTCGTCTGGGCCCAGACGGACGACGGCATCCGCGGCTTCCTGGTCCCGGCGGGCACGCCCGGCTTCACGGTCAACGACGTCAAGCACAAGATCTCGCTGCGCGCCAGCGTGACCAGCGAGCTGGTGCTCGACGGCGTCCGGCTGCCCGCCGACGCGATGCTCCCCGAGGCCAGGGGGTTGCGCGGGCCGCTCGGCTGCCTGAACGAGGCGCGCTTCGGGATCATCTTCGGCTCGATGGGCGCGGCGCTCGACTGCCTGGAGACGGCGATCGCGTACGCCGCCGAGCGCGAGGTGTTCGCCAGGCCACTCTCGTCGTTCCAGCTCACCCAGGAGAAGCTCGCCGACATGGCCCTGGAGCTGGGCAAGGGCCTGCTCCTCGCGGTGCATCTCGGGCGGCTGAAGGAGGCCGGCACGCTGACCCCCGAGCAGGTGAGCGCCGGCAAGCTGAACAACGTCCGCGAGGCCATCGACATCGCCAGGAAGTGCCGCACGCTGCTCGGCGCGAGCGGCGTCACCCTGGAGTACCCGGTGATCAGGCACTCGGTGAACCTGGAGTCGGTGCTGACCTACGAGGGCACCTCGGAGATCCACACGCTGGTGCTGGGCAAGGCGCTCACCGGGATCGCCGCGTTCGCCTGACAACCGTCAGAAGACCTGCCAGGTCGTCCCGGTGACCTGGCAGGGCCCGCCCTGGTGCACCAGCAGCCGCCCGGCGGTCACGTCCAGCCCGATGGTCGCGAGCGTCTCCCACCGCTCGCCGAGCGGCAGCGCCGGGTCCGGGTGGGCGCACACGGGCGCCCCGCCGGGCGCGTGGCTCATCATGGCCAGCGCCCGCCCGGTGACGTCCTCGCCGCCCAGCTCCGCGGCGTGGTCGCGCAGATGACGCAGACGGGCGTACGTGCCGGGCTCCTCGGCGCCTAGCCGTTCCCCCTCCGCCAGCGCGGGGTCGAGGAAGTGGTTGCAGTGCAGCAGCACCCCGCCGGGGCCGGGCGGCACCACGGCCACGCCCGCCGGGGAGATCTCGATCGCCCCGGCCCCGCCCGCGGTCACGGCCGTGATGACGGTCGAGGCCGAGACCGTGGCGGAGCGGGCGAGGTCGGCGGCCTCCTCGACGGTGGCGGCCTCGTCCAGGATGCGGCGGGCGATCAGGTGGACGGGCACGCCGGGATCGGCCCCGTCGGCGCCGTGGCGCAGGATGTTGAAGTGGACGCCCAGGCCCGCCGTGTTCACCCCGATCTTGGCCAGCGCCCCCGCCTCGGTGAACGTGCGCACGCCGTGCCCGGGGCGGGCCTCGTACGCCCACAGCACGGGCGCGTCGCGCAGGTGGCCGAGCCAGTCCCAGGTCTGCACCGTGCGCGGGGGCAGGCCGTCGCCGGGCAGCACGACCGAGGTCGAGCACTCCCCCCGGCCGGCCACGTCGAGCGCGGCCAGGATCTCGGTGCGGGCGTTGACCACGGCGACCTGCCACGGCTCCAGCCCCGCGCCGGCCGCGACGCCGCCGATCTCGTCGGCCAGGTGGGGCGCCCAGCCGGCGGCGCGCTCCAGCGCCCGCTCGCCCCAGGCGCGCACCTGCTCGTCGGTGGCTCCGGCGGCCGCGAACAGGGCGTTGTAGCCGGCGAGGTTGGCGGCGACGGCGCCGCGCAGGCGGGCGCCGAGCTCCGCGCCACGGGCGCGCGGCTCGGTCTCGGTGGAGGTGAAGGAGGGAAAGGTCATGACCGGTCTGTCGCGCCCTGGATCGGCTTGCACATGTCTGTACCGTACGCACCCGCGCACGGAAGGCCACCACCCGGGGCCACCCCCCGGTTGACCTGGAGCGCGCTCCAGGCGACAAGCTGGTCCCATGCAGACACGTACCATCGGAAACCGCCGGGTGAGCGCCATCGGGCTCGGCGCGATGCCCATGTCGGTGGCCGGGCACATGCCCGACGAGGACCAGTCGGTCCGCACGCTGCTCGCCGCGCTGGACGCCGGGCTGACGCTGATCGACACAGCCGACGCCTACACGCCCTCGCACGACGATCCCGGCCACAACGAGCGGCTGGTCGCCCGCGCCCTGTCGCTGTGGTCCGGCGACGCCGGCGACGTGCTGGTGGCGACCAAGGGCGGCCACGTGCGCACGCCCGGCGGCGGCTGGGACGTCGACGGCCGCCCCGAGTACCTCAAGCGGGCCTGCGACCGGTCGCTGAAGGCCCTGGGCGTGGAGAGCATCGGGCTCTACCAGCACCACCGGCCCGACCCGAAGGTCCCGTACGAGGACACGATCGGCGCGCTGAAGGACCTGCACGACGCCGGCAAGATCGAGCTGGCCGGGATCTCGAACGCGAACCCGGAGCAGATCAGGCTCGCCCACGCCATCCTGGGCGACCGCCTGGCGAGCGTGCAGAATCAGTACTCGCCGCGCTTCCGCTCCAGCGAGCCGGAGATCGACGTGTGCGCCGAGCTCGGCCTCGCCTTCCTGCCCTGGTCGCCGCTCGGCGGCATCGGCCGCACCGGCGAGCTGCGCGACGCCTTCGCGGAGATCGGAGAGGCACGCGGCGTCTCCCCGCAGCGGGTCTGCCTCGCCTGGGAACTGGCCCGCAGCCCGGTCGTCATCCCGATCCCCGGCGCGAGCCGTCCGGAGTCCATCCGCGACTCCGCCGCCGCCGCGACGCTGGAGCTGACCGCGGAGGAACTGGCCCGCCTGGGCTGAACCCGCGGCGTCCTGTTCCCGCGCTGCGCGGGGGCGAGCATCTACCGTACAGATCGTGGACTATCGCAAGCGCGCCGTATGGGGTGGCATCGCGATCGTGCTCGGGTGCTCGGCCGTCATCGCCGTTTCGGTGTTCCTGTTCTGGCCGCTCACCGACATGATCGCCGAGCATGACGTGCAGGGTGTCGCGGAGGCGGACCGGGCCAAGGAGTTACGCCTGGCCAGAGACGCGGCCAGGGGCCGGATCATCCAGGTCGTGCTCGGCCTCCTGGCCGTCGGCGGCTTCGTCTACACCGCCCGCAACTTCACCCTGGCCCGGCAGCAGAGCGAGCTCAACCGGCGCACCCTGGAACTGGCCACCCTGCAGGCCCGGGAGCAGACGGAGACCACCAGGCGGACGCTCGAACAGAGCGAGAGCGCGCAGATGACCGATCGGTTCATGCGCGCGATCGACCAGCTCGGCAGCGACGCCGTCGACATCCGCCTCGGTGGCATCCACTCACTGGAGCGCATCGCCCAGGACTCCGCCCGCGACCACCCGGCCGTCATGGAGGCGCTGGCGGCCTTCGTCCGGCGCGCCTCACAGGCGTGTTCCGGCGAGCCGCCCCAGGACCTGCAGGCGGCGGTGACGGTGCTGGTGCGCAGGAAGGCCGACGCCGACAGAGGGCCTGTGAAGCTGTCCGGCGCGCGGCTCGACCGCCTGGACCTCGCGGACGCGAACCTGGCGGGGGCCGATCTGACCGGCGTCACCCTCACCGGAGCCGACCTCCGGCGAGCCGATCTGGCGTGCGCGGACCTGGCCGGAGCCGACCTGGGCGGGGCCAGGCTCGGCGGAGCGCGCCTCGACGGGGCGAAGCTGGCGCGCGCGTCGCTGCGTACGGCCGACCTCACCGATGCCGGGCTGCCGCACGCCGAGCTCGTGGACGCCGACCTGGGCGGCGCTCGCCTGCGCCGGGCCCGCTGCGCGCAGGCCGTCGCCCGCGGGGCGTGCCTGGCGGCCGCGGATCTGTCGGGGGCCGACCTGACCGGCGCCGATTTCTCTGGGGCCGACCTCAGCGGCGCGGTCATGGAGGACGCCGATCTGACGGGCGCCGTGCTGGCGCGGGCGGCGCTGCCCGGGGCCCGCGCCGACGGGGCCGTCATGTCGGGGGCCGTGCTCAGTGACGCCGTCGCCAGCGACGCCTCCCTGTGCCGGGCGGACCTGACCGGGTGCCGGCTCACCGACGCCAACCTGTCGGGAGCCCGGCTCGCCGGCGCCCGGCTGGACGGGGTGGACCTGACCGTGGTGAAGCTCGTCGGGCTGGATCTCACCGGCGCCCTGGCGGCAGACGGAGCGCGGCTGCCGTCCGGCTGGCGGCGCGAGGCGGACGGCAGGCTGATCCGCCGCCTCGCCTGACGCCGCCTCGCCTGACCGTCGCCTCGCCTGACGCCGCCTCGCCTGACGCGGCCTCGCGGCCTCGCCCCGCCTTGCCTGACCCCACCTCGCCTGACGCCGCCTCGCCTGACGCCGCCTCGCCTGACGCCGCTTCAGGCCGGGCGGCCGCTCATCTCGGCCATGAGGCGGCCGTGCAGGATGCGTGCCTCGTCGTCCTCGGCCGCGGTCATCACCGAGCGCAGGATGGCGACGGCCGCGGCCCGCTGGCCGGCCTCCGCCAGCGCCCGCGCCAGCTCGATCCTGATGAACGGGTCCGCCGGCAGCCGCCCGGCGGCGGCACGCAGCAGCCCCTGAGCCGCCGCGACGTCGCCGCGCGCGAGCGAGAGCCGGCCGATGGCCGCGAGCATCACCCCCACGGCCGCCTCGTCCTGCTGGGTCTCCAGCAGGACGAGCACCCGCCGGTAGGCCTCCTGGGCCTGCTCCAGGTCGCGGCGGGCAAAGGCGAGGTTGCCCAGGACGGTGTGCGCGTCGATCTGCACGCGGATGTCATGGGCCGCCGCGGAGGCGGCCAGGCGTGCCTGCCTCTCGGCCCTGGCCGGGTCGCCGTCCGCCAGGGCGTCGGCGGCGGCCCGCAGCCGGTCGGCGGGCCGGGTGACCGGAGGGGCGAGCGAGCCGGCCCGATGGGCCAGTTGCCCGAGGGGTTCGAGCAGGCGCCGGTCGGCCACCTGGTAGGCCGGCCCGTCGCCGGCCCGCAGCACCCGCAGGACGCCGCGGCCGCTCAGCGCCCTGAGCACCGCGTTCGGCAGCCCGGCCGTCTCGGCCGGGCCCTGCGGCTGGACCTGCGCCTCGCCGTCGGGCGCCACGAACCGCGTGGCGGCCCAGGAGCACAGGCGGACCGGGTCGCGCTCGAAGGCCGCCGCCACCTCGCCGATGGCCGTCCACAGCGCGTCCCGGAGTGCCTCGTCCACGCTGACCGGCCAGTCGCCGGACAGCGAACTCTCACCTTCCGGCCATGTCCGCCACATCCACCGGCACACGGCCTGCAGATGCAGCGGATTGACGGCCGGGGCGCGCTCCCGTGCGCGCTGGGTCCCGGAGTCGTCGACGATCCGTACGGTCAGAAGCTCTTCCACCAGAGCCTCGGCCACGGCGGGGGGCACGGCGCGGCCGGTGGCCTCCCGCACGGGCTGCCCGATCGCCTCGGCCGCCGCACGGGGCGTCAGCCCGCCGAGCCCGAACAGGGCGACGTCGGGGAAGCCGTCGCCGGCCTCGTCGAGCAGCGCGTCGAGCCGGTCGTCGCGGACGCACAGCAGCAGGTGCACGTTGCGGGCGGAGGCCAGCGCGGCGAGGAGCTCGCGCCGCTCGTCGTCGTGGTCGCCGAGGTACATGTCCTCGATCTGGTCGACGGCGACGAGCAGGGGCTTCGGCCCGCGTTCGGCGAGGCGCAGGATGCGCCGGATTCCGGTCGGCGGCAGGGAGGTTTCGGGCACCCAGGTGCGCAGCAGGGTGCGCACGAGCGAGTTGGGCGACGGGACCGCGGCCTCCGGGAAAATCGGCCCACCCAAAACTCGACCCACCGGCAGGACATTCGCCCCGAGTCTCCACAAATAGGGCATAACTCCACCATGGAGAAGTGAAGTTTTTCCTATACCTGCTGGTCCGTACAGAATTGTCAAGTTTCTGCTGCGCCACAGTTCGGAGACGCGCGCCGACTCCTGGTCGCGCCCCGTGAACAGCAACTCTTCGGCCGGCCGGTAAGGACGCATGCCAGGAAACGGACATAGTTCGCTAAATGCCGTGACGCTATTCGCGGCCATGGTCAGCGCCTTGCGAGGAGGGACACTGCAGCAACGATAGAGGACCCCATCGGCATGGCGCGCACATCCAGGTGATCGCCTCGCCCGCGAGGCGCGCCCGCCGTCTTCCGCGTCTCACGGTGACTCATCCCCAGGCCGGGGAGGGTCGCCTCCGAAGAGGGGCTCCGCGGGATCGGCGTCCGCCGCGAGGATGCGCGCCACCATCTGATTGAGACAAGAAGGGTCAAGTGCATCGGTATTGGACAAACTGGCATCGGTCAGATCGATGATTTCGGTCTCGACGTCGCGCGAAAATTGCGCCATCGCGGCCCTTTCCCCTTCCGTTCGACCCGTCGAACATCATCACCGACGACCGCAGCCGTGGCTACTCTCTTCCCTGCTCAAAAACCTTGGCTTTCATGTCTACGATGGCCGTGTGCTGAGTTTTATGGAGCGGTCATGACCGAGATGCGGCGCAGACCTCAGGTGTGGGGCCGGATTCCTCCCCGCAACAAGGACTTCACCGGCCGCGAGGATCTTCTTGAGCGGCTACGCCAGGGCGTCAGCGGCAGCGTCACGGCGGTGCTGCCGACCGCGCTCCACGGGCTCGGTGGAGTAGGGAAGACGCAAATCGCCGCAGAATATGCGCATAGGTATAAATCGGACTATGACCTCGTCTGGTGGGTGCCGTCCGACCAGCCGATGCTGATCGCCTCCTCGATCGCCCGGCTCGCGCCCCACCTCGACCTGCCCAAGGCCAACGAGATCGGCGTCGCCGAGTCGGCCGAGGCGGTCGTCGAGGCGCTGCGCAGGGGCGAGCCCTACGACCGGTGGCTGCTCATCTTCGACAACGCCCACGCGCCGGAGTCGATCATGCAGTACGTCCCCGACGGGCCCGGGGGCATCCTGATCACCTCGCGCAACTTCGCCTGGGACGGCGTCGTCAGCACCCTCACCGTCGACGTGTTCTCCCGCGAGGAGAGCCGGCGGTTCCTCGACCGGCGCGTGCCCGGCATCGGCGGCACCGAGGCGGACGCGCTGGCCGAGGCGCTCGGCGACCTGCCGCTCGCGCTCGACCAGGCGGGCGCCATGCAGTCCGAGACGGGCATGCCGGTGCGCGAATACCTGACGCTGCTGCGCGACCAGACCGGCAAGCTGCTCGCCGAGGGCAGGCCGATGGAGTACGACGTCCCGCTGACGGCGACGTGGGCCCTGTCGGTGACCACCCTGCGCGAGGAGCAGCCGGACGCGGTGGAGTTGCTCCACCTGCTGGCCTTCTTCGGCTCCGACCCGATCCCGCGAGACGTCTTCAGCACCAGCCGCGGCACCGTCGAACCCCCGCTGTCCGGCATTCTCGACGACCCGCTCAGGTTCAGCAGGGGCGTGGGTGCGCTGGGCCGCTACGCGCTCGTGCAGATCGACAGGGAGAACCAGACCCTGCTGGTGCACCGCCTCGTGCAGGCGCTGCTCAGGGAGGACGTCAGCGAGAGCGAGCGCGACCGGTTCAGGCTGAACGTCCAGCGGCTCCTGGCGGCGGCGGTGCCCGGCCCGCCTGACGACACCGCCACCTGGCCGACCTTCGCGCGGCTGATGCCCCACCTGGAGCCGTCGGAGATCGCCCGGTCCGCCGATCCGGCCGTCCGGCGGCCGATGCACGACATGGTCCGCTACCTCTACCAGTCGGGAAACGCCCCCGGAGCGCTCTCCCTGGCCAAGGCGTGCCTGGAGGCGTGGGAGGCCGACCCCTCGTCCGACGCGCGCGACCTGTGCACGATGAAGCGGCACCTGAGTGTCTCGCTCCGCTTCGTGGGCGAGTACGAAGAGGCCTTCAGGGTGGGCTCGCAGGCGCTCCAGGACGCCGAGACCGCCCTCGGCGCCGACGACGAGGAGACGCTGCGGCTGACCAACAACCACTGCACGGACCTGCGCGCCATGGGGCGCTTCTCGGAGTCGTTCGCGCTCGCCACCTCCGCCGCGCAGCGCCACCGCGACGTGTTCGGCGACGACAACGAACGCACCCTCAGGATGCACACCAGCCTGGCCCTCGACCTGACGCTCACCAGCCAGTACGAAGAGGCCGAGCGCCTGCTCAAGCATGTCTACGGCGCGCTGCGCGACCTCTACGGCACGCCCAACCACCCGACCGCCCAGATCGTCATGAACAACCTCGTACGCGTCATCAGGCTCCGCGGCGACTACGCCGAGGCGCGCGAGCTCGGCGAGGACGTCTACGCGGTGGGCGTGAGCACCCTGGGCGCCGACCACCCGACGACGCTGCGGGCCGCCAGCGACCTCGCCGTGGCCATGCGCAAGGCGGAGTCGGGCAGTCCCGAGGTCCTGCACTACGCCGAGGATCTGGTCCATCGCTACCGGCGTCTCATGGGCGACCGCCATCCCGACAAGCTCGCCGCCGAGATGGCCCTCGTCAACGCCTACCGTGAGGCCCGGCGGATCGACGAGGCCATGCCGATCGCCGAGCTGACCACGCTGGCCTACGCGCACGTCTACGGCACCGACCATCCCTACGCCCACGGCTGCCGGGGCAACCTGGCGCTGCTGATGCGGCTGGCGGGCGAGCATGCCAAGGCCCACGACCTGCACGAGTTCATCGTCACCCGGCTGAGCGAGCTGCTCGGCCCCACCCACCACTACACGCTGACCGCCGTGCTCGGCCTGGCCGGCGACCGCGCGGCGCTGGGCAAGCTGGACCGGGCCGTGGACACCGGAGAGCGGGCGCTCGACGAACTGCGGCGGTTGCTCGGCCCGGACCACCCGATGACGCTGGGCTGCATGGCCAACCTCGCGCTCGACCTGTCGGACCTGGGCAGGGCCGACGACGCGCGAGCCATGCGCGCCGAGGCGCTGGAGGGGATCCGGCGACGGCTGGGCGACGGGCACCCCGCGCACCAGGCGGTCGTGAACGGCGGACGGCTCGACTTCGACTTCGACCCGCCGCCGATCTAGCGAACGGGGTCAGACCCGCGCCTCGCCGCCGGCCCGGCCGAAGTCCCGCCGGTGCCGGTCGGCGGCCTGGCGCGCGAGCTCGGCGGCGCGGGCGGGCACCTCCTCGTCATCGAAGGCGCGGAGGGTCGCCATCATGCCTTCCATGAACCGGCGCCCGACCGGGGTCAGCGCCGAGCTGTCGTAGATCACCCGCGCGGTCGAGGCGGCGGCCGCGCGCCAGCGGGCGAACTCGGCGTGCGCGGTGAGGCTGTCGTCCACCTGCCGCTGCCGCCGCCAGAAGCCCGCGACGCCGAGATGGGCGTACGTGCCGTGCAGCAGACCGCTGATCGGCCGCGGGTCGTGGCGCCACGGCGCGTAGTAGCGCGCGCCGGGATCCACCGCGATCAGGTCGACCAGATGGAGAAGCATGGTGAGCTTGGCGTGCTGCACCTCGTGCACCAGTGTCGCGGCCAGGTTGGGCGCGCTCGACGGACGGGCCAGCGCGACGCAGCCGAAGGTCGTGCGCGACGTGCCGCTGGCCGGCCATCCCCCTCCCGCGATCGGCGCCATGACCGAGATCATCGTGCCGATCTCGTCGGCGGACCGCGCGTGGCCCGCCCGCAGGATCTCCCAGGCCTCCTGGAGCACCTCGCGCCAGGCGGCGACCTCGGCCGCGGTGAGCCGCCCGGCCAGCCGGCCCTCCCGCGGAAACCGGTAGGGGTCGAGGTCGTCCAGCACGAGATGGAGGTCGCCCAGCGGGTGGCGCGCGGTGAGGCGCCGCAGCCCGAGCCATCCCCCGCCGTCGCGGGCGGGGTCGGCGGGGATCTCGACCCGGGACCGGGCGGAGGTGATCGCGCCGCCCTCCGGGGTGATCTCGATCGAGCAATCCGCGCCGCCGATCGAGGCGCGGCCCAGCGAGGGGAACATGAGCTCGCCCGAGCGCGCGGTCACGCGGGTCTCGAAGGGCACCCGCGCCCGGAGCGCCGCGACGGCCGCCAGAACGGCCGGCCGGCTGGGCTGCGGAATGTGGTCGCGGTCGCGTAAGGCGCGTGATGCGGCCAGCGCCCACGCGCCGACGGCGGGGTAACGCAGCAGGCGATCGACCTGCCGGGGAGCCGTCTCGTGCATGCGGGCCAGCGCTTCGAAAGCGCCGCCGGTCGCCTCGGCGCCGGCCGCTGCCTTGACGAGCACGAGATTGCGGTCGCGGGCCGCGTCGGCCAGAAACCGGCCGGCCGCGGCACCCCCGTGACCGGCGGCGAGGGACTCGAACATGTGGTGCGGAATCACGAGACGATTCACGAATATCTGCCCCGTTCGATCGTGCGCGTGGAAAAAGGATCGCCCCGGAAACTGTCCGTGGACAACTATGCCATGGGAAAGAGCGCCATTCATGAGGCGGCCGTCGGAAATCGGAACCACGCCTAACAATGATCTCAACAGTCACGACTGTGGCGGGAAAAGCGCGCGGATCCGGGTCTCAGGCCAGCAGGCTCGCGGGCACGGCGTGGGCCAGGGTCCGGTAGCCCGCCGGGGAGAGGTGCAGGTGGTCGCCGGCGTCGCAGGCCCGGAGCAGCCTGCGCGGGTGGGCCGGGTCGCGCACCGCCCGGTCGAAGTCGATCACCGCGTCGAACACGTCACCGGTGCGGATCCACGCGTTGACCGCCTGCCTGGCGGCCTCGCGGCGGCCCCGCGAATCGTCGTAGGGATGGCCGCCCAGAGGCGTGAGCGTGGCGCCGTACACGAGGATGTCGTGCGCGTGCGCGCGCACGGCGATCTGCTCGTAGGCGGCGACCAGGTCGGCGGCGACGCTCTCCTGGGCGTCGACGTCGGCGGTCCCGAGGTCGTTGACCCCCTCGAACACGATCAGCCACCTGACCCCGCCCAGCGCGAGCACGTCGCGGTCCAGCCGGGCCAGCGCGCTCGGGCCGAGTCCGTCGTTGAGCACCCGGTTGCCCCCGGCTGCCTGGTTGGCGATCGCGAAGCCGCCCAGCCGGTCGAAGAGCTGGTCGGGCCAGCGGTCGTTGTGGTCGGTCGTCGACCCTCTGCCGTCGGTGAGCGAGTCGCCGAGGAGGGCGAGCAGCGGCGCCGGCGCCTCCGCCTCGACGCCGCTCAGGAAGTACCAGTGCTCCACCGGCGTCGCGCCGGCCAGGTCCGCGCTCCCGGTCTGGTCGCCTCCGGCCAGGTGGGAGGTGGTACGGGAGCCGGGATGCGAGGTGACGTCCTCCGGCGCCCGGCCGTCGGCGAGGTGGAGGCTCACCGTCAGCACCGCGCCCGCGACCAGGGGGAGGTCCACCGGGTCGGACACCACCTGCGCCCCGGCGGGCACCACCGCCGAGGGCCGGCCGTGGAACGTCACCGCCCGGATCGTCTCCGGCACGACCGCGCTCTCCCCTGCCCGCCCGCCCGCGGGCAGCGCGACCGTGACCCGGGTGAGGGGCAGCGGCGTCCCGCCGAACGCGTTGGAGAACCGCAGCCGCAGCCGCTCGCCGCCGATCGACACCCGCACGGTCTGCCGCAGGGTGCTGCGGGCCATGACCGGGCCGCGCCCGGCGTACGGGGCGGGCGGCAAGTTCTCCGGTTCGGTGAGCTGCGGCGCCGACGTCCACGTGTGCACCCAGCGCCCCACGCGCTCCCCCGAAAGTTTCGCCCGCCGAATGATGATTTTTCAGCCTACGGCAGGCGTTTGACTCCACGCTCGGCGATCACGCAGACTGGCCCGTACCGGACAGTATTGTCCGGTATTGCGGATCCGGAGGAGAGCTGGATGAGCGACCAGTGGGACTACCTCGTGGACGTCCTCGTCGCCGAGCGGTCCATGCCCTTCGGGCTCATGGTGGACGCGCGCGGTGACCGCTTCGCCAACGAGTCGGAGTCGTACGTCGACCTCGGGCACCACATGCTCCGGCACGACATGCCTGGACCGATGTGGCTGATCACCGAGGCCCGCCACGCGCGGCGCTACCTGAACACCTCCCTGCTCGGCCACAAGATGGAGTGGACGCGGGCCGGCATCCTCTTCGAAGCCGCGTCGCTGGAGACGCTGGCCAGGAAGATCGACGTGGCGCCGGAGCGGCTGCTCGCGACCGTCGAGCGGTTCAACGGCTTCGCCCGCACCGGCGTGGACGAGGACTTCGGGCGCGGCCGGACCGTCTACGACAACTACTACGGCGACCCCCGGGTCAGGCCGAACCCGAACCTGGGGCCGCTGGAGAAGGGGCCGTTCCGGGCCGTCCGGGTGCATCCCGGCGACCTGGGCACCAAGGGCGGGCTGCTCACCGACGAGCACGCGCGCGTGCTGCGCGAGGACGGCTCGGTCGTCACGGGCCTGTACGCGGCGGGCAACACGACGGCGTCGGTCATGGGGCGCACGTATCCGGGGCCCGGCTCGACCATCGGGCCTGCCGTCGTCTTCGGCTATCTCGCGTCGCGGCACGCCGCCACGCGGTGACGCTCAGGGCTCGACGCCCCGGCGCAGCAGGGCCCACATCCGCTCGGCCGTCGCGGGCCGCTCCGGCGCCGGGACCTTGGAGAGCAGCAGGGCGAGCATGCCGACGACCAGGATCAGGTCGCCGGCCGTCACGCCGTCGCGGACCCGGCCGGCCTCCCGCGCCGCCGGGAGCCGGGCCGCGAGCAGCTCGGCGACGCGCTCGCGCAGCTCCAGGATGCGCTCGTCGGGCTGCGGCGGCATGGTCACCATGGCGACGAACGCGGTGGAGGCGATGGCCTGCTCGGTGATCAGGGCGAGCAGGTCGTCGAGCGTGGCGCCGGGGCGGGCGGCGAGCGACTCGAGCTCGGCCACGCTGTCTTCGAACACGGCCAGCGCGAGGCTGACCCGGTCGGGGAAGTGGCGGTAGAGGCTGCCCTGCCCGACACCGGCCGCGCGGGCGACCATGCTCAGCGGCGCGTCGTAGCCGGCTCCGGCGAAGACCTCGCGGGCCGCCGCGATGAGCGCCGCGCGGTTCTCCGCCGCGGCGCTCGGTCCGCGATTCGGTCGACGCTCGGCAGGCATGGCGGCTATCGTAGCAACCGGACAACATTGTCCGGTCTGCCCGCCCGGCGAGAGGACGACCCCTGTGACCACCTTCGACGACCGCGTCGCCCTCGTCACCGGCGCGGGCTCAGGAATCGGCAGGGCGATGGCCCTGGCCTTCGCCGCCGCCGGAGGCCGCGTCGTCGTCTGCGACATCGACGAGGACCGCGCCGCCCGGACGGCCGCGGAGATCCACGCCGCGAGCGGCACCCCCTCGAATACCGGCGACCGGTCGTCCGGAAAGACCGGCGCACCGGACGCGACACCCGACAACGGGGCGAACGGCGAGGCGGTCGGCGGGGCGGTCGCCGGGCCGAACGGCGGGGTCGGCGAGCCGAACGGCGGGGCGGTCAGCGGGCCGGTCGGCGGGCCGAACGGTGGAGCGGTCGGCGGGCCGAACGGTGGAGCGGTCGGCGGGGCGAACGGCGGGGGCGGCGGTGGGGTCGCGGTGGCGGTGGCGGCCGATGTTGGTGACGAGAGGGCGGTCGCCGCGCTCGTGGAGAGCGCGATCAGCGCGTACGGGCGGATCGACGCGCTCTTCAACAACGCCGGGATCATCGACGACATGGCGCTGCCCGCCGACATCTCACCGGAGCTGTGGGACCGGGTGCTGCGGGTCAACCTGACCGGCACCTTCCTGGTGACCCGCGCGGTGCTGCCGCACATGCTGCGCGCGGGCCGCGGCGCGATCGTCAACACCGCGTCGGAGGCCGGCGTGCGCGGCGGCGCGGCGGGGGCCGCCTACACCGCGTCCAAGCACGGCGTCGTCGGCATGACCCGCAGCGTGGCCTGGGCGTACGCCAAGGACGGCATCCGCTGCAACGCCATCCTGCCCGGCGCCACCCTGACCGGCATCGCCGACGGCGCCACCTTCGACCCGACCGGCGCCGCCCGCCTGAGCCCCGTGCTCGCGCTCGGCGACCAGCTCGCCCGGCCGGAGCAGATGGCCGACGCCGCGCTCTTCCTCGCCTCGGACGCGGCCTCGTTCGTCAACGGCGCGATCGTGCCGGTGGACGGCGGCTGGTCCGCCGGCTGATCAGGCGCCCGGCGACGTCAGCTCGGCGGGGACGAGCCGCACCACGAACGGCTCCGCCCGGGCCCGCGCGGATTCGATCCGGCGCACCAGCTGCCGGACCGCCATCTCGCCGAGCCGGTCCGGCGCGCTCTCGACGTACGCGTACGGCAGCGCGAAGGTCTCGGCGAACTCCGCGGAGTAGCGCCCGACGACCGACAGGCCCTCCAGCCCGCGCGCCCGCGTGACGGAGGGCAGCGCGGCGGCGGCCGCCTCGTTGTCGAGCAGCAGCCCGGTCGCCCCGGGACGGGCGTCGAGCAGGGCGCCGAGCATCCGCTCCGCGGCGGGCCTGCGCGACTCCCCGTACACCGCGTGCAGCCGGACGCCGAGCCGGCGCGCCCGCTCCAGCGCGGCGTCGCGCAGCCGCCACACGTAGGCGCCGCCGCGCTCGACCACGTGCTCCGGCTGCGAGACCAGGATCAGCTCGCGGTGCCCGAGGCCGTGCAGACGGTCGACCATGACCCGCCCGGCCTGCTCGAAGTCCAGGTCGAACACGTCCACGCCGGAACAGTCGCCGGGCAGCCCGACCAGCGCGCCGGGCTGCGGCGCGGCCCGCAGGACCGGGAGCCGGGGGTCGTCGTGCGCGACGTTCAGCAGCACCACGCCGTCGACCATCCGCGAGTCGGTGATCCGCCGCAGCGCCCCGGCCCCGTCGGGCTCGGTGACCAGCAGGGTGTCGTAGCCGAGGTCGCGGGCGGTGTCGGTGACGCCGAGGATGTACTGCGTCATCGCGGGCGCGAACTCGTCGGCGTGGAACCGGGCGAGCAGGCCGAGCACCATCGTCTGGGAGGTGGCGAGCGCGCGGGCGCCGGCGTTGGGCGTGTAGCCGAGCGCCTCGGCGGCCTCCAGCACCCGCCTGCGCGCCCCTTCGGAGATGGACCGCTTGCCGGACAGGGCGTAGGAGGCCGTGCTGCGGCTGACTCCGGCCGCGGCCGCCACGTCACCGATCGTCGCCATTCTCGTCTCCATAATCGAACCGGTTCGATTCTCTGCCGACCCATTGACGCGCAGCGCGCGGCTACGTAATCTACGCGAAACTTCCGTCGCCCGGCGAACGATTCCCGACTTGAGATGTCAGCGCTCACACAAATAAGGACCCCTGTGCCGACCCTCATGAGGGCCGGGTTACTCCCGCTGCGCTCCCGCCACGCCAAGATCATCGACAAGATCACCATCGCCCCGTACAGCGAACGCCGCTGACGCTTTCGATGGCATACGGGTGAGATGCCCGGCTCTGTCATGGGTACGACAGGGCCGGGAGGTGGCGTGGATGCGCGCGTTGCGGTTGCCGGCCTGGAAGTCCGAGCCCGAACTGGTGGAGGTGCCCGATCCCGTGCCGGGGCCGGGGCAGGTGGTGGTCAAGGTGGGCGGAGCCGGCGCCTGCCACTCCGACCTGCACCTGATGCGCGACTTCACGGGCGGCCTGCCCTGGGAGCCGCCCTTCACTCTCGGCCACGAGAACGCGGGCTGGGTGCACGCGGTCGGCGCGGGCGTCACCGGCGTGGAGCCGGGACTGCCGGTGGCCGTCTACGGGCCGTGGGGCTGCGGGGTCTGCGACCGCTGCCGGCTCGGCGTCGAGAACTACTGCGAGAACCCGGCGGGCGCGCCGGTGCCCGGGGGCGGCGGCGGGCTCGGGCTCGACGGCGGCATGGCCGACCTGTTGCTCGTGCCCGACGCCCGGCTCCTGGTGCCGCTGCCCGACGGGCTCGACCCGGTGGCGGCGGCACCGCTGACCGACGCCGCGCTGACGCCGTACCACGCGGTGCGCCGGTCGTGGGCGAAGCTGCCGCCGGGCAGCACGGCCGTGGTGATCGGGGTCGGCGGCCTCGGCCACATGGCGGTGCAGATCCTCAAGGCGACGACGGCCGCCCGGGTGATCGCCGTCGACACCCGCGAGCAGGCCCGCGCCAGCGCGCTGCGGCACGGCGCCGACCAGGCGGTCGCGCCGGGTGAGCGGGCGGCGGCGGAGATCCGCGAGGCCACCGGCGGCCGGGGCGCGGACGTGGTCGTCGACTGCGTGGGCGCGCAGGAGACGCTGGCCCTGGCGGGCGCGGTCGCGCGGATGCTCGGTGATGTGACCATCGTCGGCATCGCCGGGGGCGCGCTGCCGGTGACGTTCGGCTCGCCGCCGTACGAGGTGTCGGTGCAGTCGACGTACTGGGGCACCAGGCCGGAGCTGATCGAGGTGCTGGACCTCGCGGCCCGCGGGCTGATCACCGCGGAGGTGACCACGTTCCCGCTGGAGCGCGCCGTCGAGGCGTATCACCGGCTGGAGAACGGCGAGATCTCCGGCCGCGCCGTCATCACCCCCGCCTGAGCGTCACGGCCTGCCGCCGCCGTGGGTGAGATGACCCTTGCTCACGATCCCGGTGCGGTGATATCCGTGTGCTCAGACGCCGAGACAGGAGCCGAGTCAGGTGATGGACGACGCCCGCAAGATCAGGCGCACCGACGCCTCCGGGACCTGCCCGGTCACCCGGGCCGCCGACGGCACCTGGCAGGTGCGCGGATACGCCGAGGCGCGGGCCGTGCTGCGCGCCGACACCACCGTGCAGGCCGGGCTGGGCGTCGAGACGGTGGACAAGGCCCCCGCCGGGATCCGCCGGCCCGTCCTCTACCGCGACGGCCCCGAACATCGCGAGCACCGGCGGCAGACCGCGCGCTACTTCACGCCGCGCCGCGTGGACGAGCACTACCGCGAGCTGATCGCGGACATGGCCGACCGCGCGCTCGCCC
The DNA here is from genome assembly GCF_055585125.1 of Nonomuraea sp. NPDC054003. NCBI lineage: Bacteria > Bacillati > Actinomycetota > Actinomycetes > Streptosporangiales > Streptosporangiaceae > Nonomuraea > Nonomuraea sp. NPDC054003. Next base: position 617,043 of record NZ_JBVJKR010000003.1, on the reverse strand, counting down.
GGTTGCGTACGGACGGCTCGGCGCAGCTGTCCGACCTGAGCTTCGGCATGGCGATCGGCGTGGCCAGCGCGGTCATCGGCCTCACCGAGAGCAGGCCGGGCATCCGCCGCAGGCTGGAGCGCTTCTTCCCGGAGAAGTTCGGCAGGCCCGGCTTCACCAGCCTGAGCGGGATCTACTGGATGGGACGGCAGATCTACAGCTGGGGCAGCATCTACCTGGCCGACGTCCGCCCCGCGGTCCGGCCGCGCCGCCGGGAGCCGCGCGACGACCTCATCTCCCACCTGATCGCCGAAGGGTGCACCGACGCCGAGATCCTCGGCGAGTGCCTGACGTTCGCGGCGGCGGGGATGGTGACGACGCGGGAGTTCATCTGCGTCGCCGCGTGGCAGCTGTTCACCGACGAGGCGCTGCTCGACCGGTACCTGAAGGCCGAGGAGCCGGAGCGGCTGGCCGTGCTGCACGAGCTGCTGCGGCTCGACCCCGCGGTGGCGCGGCTGCGGCGGCGCACCACGGCGGACCTCGAACTCCCCGGGCAGGTCACCGTTCCCGCGGGCGAGGTGGTCGAGCTGCTCGTCGACGAGGTGAACGCGGACCCCCGGGCGGTGGGCTCCGAGCCGCTGTCCGCGTGCCCAGGGCGGGCTCTCGACGCGGGCGCCGGGCCGGCGGTGCTCTCCTTCGGCGACGGCCCGCACCGGTGTCCCGGCGCGGGCATCGCCATCCTGGAGACCGACATGTTCCTCACCCGGCTCTTCGCGCTGCCGGGGATCCGGATGGCGACGGCGCCCAGGGTCGGCTTCAAGGACGAGATCGGCGGCTACGAGATCCGCGGCCTCACCGTCACCACCGGCTGATCACATAACTCCGCCCCGCGACGCCCTCCCAGGTGAGGGTGTCCCCGGCGCGGCGCGGCGCGATCCCCCGATCGTCGCGGAGCCGGCGCGACGCGGCCTCCCCACCTCCGTGGTCGCGGAGCCGGCGCGGCGCGGCCTTTCCCTCTCCGTCGTCGTGGAGGTGGCAGTGGTTCGCGATGGATGTCCTGACGGTGAGGGGGCCGGTGCGGCCCGGGCGCAGGGTGATGGTCTCGGCGACGCCGTCACGCCACGAGACGTCCACGGTCACGTCGCCCCGGGCGCGCAGCCCCGACACCGAGCCGTCCTTCCACACGGCGGGCAGCGCGGGCAGCACGTGCACCTCGCCGCGGTGGCTCTGCACCAGCATCTCGGCGATGCCGGCGGTCGCGCCGAAGTTGCCGTCGATCTGGAACGGCGGATGGGTGTCCCACAGGTTGTCCAGCGTCGAGGTCCTCAGCTGCTCGGCGAGCATCCGGTGGGCACGGTCGCCGTCCAGCAGCCGCGCCCAGAAGCTGATCTTCCAGGCCTTGCTCCAGCCGGTGCCGCCGTCGCCGCGCGCCTCCAGCGACACCGCCGCCGCCTCCGCCTCCGGCGTGCCGGCCGCGATCCGGTCGCCGGGGTGCAGCGCGTACAGATGGGAGACGTGCCGGTGGGTGTCGGTCCTGGAGTCCAGGTCCTCCTTCCACTCCTGCAGCTGCCCCCAGGACCCGATCCGGATCCCCGGGTCGAGCCTGCCGAGCGCCGCCTCCGCCGCCGCCCGGAACTCCTCGTCCACGCCGAGCGCCGCCGCCGCGGCCAGCGCGCTTTCGAGCACCTCCCGTACGATCTGCTGCGACATCGCGGCCCCGGCGGAGAAGTCGCCGTGCTCGGGCGAGTAGCTGGGCGAGACGACGAGCAGGCCGTCGCGCGGGTCGGTGTGCAGGAAGTCCAGCCAGAACTCGGCCGCCCCCTTGATCACCGGATAGGCGGTCTCCCGCAGATACTCCAGGTCCCCGGTGAACCGGTAGCCGTCGTAGATGTGCCGCGCCGTCCACGCCGCCGCCTCGGGGAACCAGAAGGCGGTCGGCCAGTCGTGCACCCCGGTGAAGCCGAACGGGTTCGTCTCGTTGCCCACCACCCAGCCTCGGGCGCCGTACATCTCCCTCGCCGTCCTGCGCCCCGGCTCCACCAGGGCCCGGACGAACCTGTCGTACGGGACGGCCGTCTCGTGCAGGTTGGCCGGTCCGGCGGGCCAGTAGTTCATCTGCAGGTTGATGTTGACGTGGTAGTCGCCCGACCAGGGCGGGCTGGTCGACGCGTTCCACACGCCCTGCAGGTTCGCGGGGAGGATGTCGTTCTCCCGCGAGCACGCGATCAGCAGATAGCGGCCGTAGGCGAACATCAGCGCCTCCACCGCGCGCTCGTCCGGACCGTCGCCGCCCGTGTAACCCCGCAACAACCGGTCAGTGGGCACCGGACCAGCGGGCCCCCTTCCGGGACCACCCCGTTCCAGACCAGCGGACCCGCCGGTCTCACCCTTTCCTGGACCGCTCTCCGGCGCGGACTGCCCGAGGTCGAGCCGCACCCGGTCGAACAGCGCGCGGTGGTCGGCCACGTGGGCGGCCCTGAGCGCGTCGTAGCCCAGCGCGGCGGCCGCGTCCACGGCGGCGGTGACCCGGGCGTGCGGGTCCTCGCCCCGGTAGCGCGGGTAGGTGTCGGCGTAGTCGGTCCCCGCCGACAGGACGAAGACCGCGCTGTCGGCCCCGGTGACCGTGATCGTCTCCCCCGTGTCCGTACGGGTGCCGCCCGCGACGATGACCTGGACCTGGGCCTCGAAGACCAGCCCGTTGTCCGCGAGCCGTCCCCGGACGGTGAGCCGGCCGCCCTCGGCGGTGACGGTCTTGTCGTCCCGGGGCGAGGTGTGGCGCAGCGTGAACGAGACCGCGCCACCCCGGTCGGCGGCGATGCGCCCGGCGATCACGTTGCCGGGGTTGGCGGCGAAGTACTCGCGGGTGTGCGTGACGCCCCCGGCGGTGTAGCGCACCCGCGCCACGGCCTCACTGAGGCTGAGCTCACGGCGGTAACCTCCGGCGCCGCCGGGCGCGCCGAAGTCCAGGTGGAGATCGCCGAAGGTCTGGTACGCCCCGAACCCGGTCTTGGGCTGCCCCAGCACGGCCGCCACGTCCTCGGCCGGCACCCTGCCCTCCCGGTCGATCCGCCGCCGGACCTCCGCCACGGCGTCCGGACGCGGCGTCCTCCAGTCGCCGAAGTCGTAGCCGTCGTGGCCGGGACCCCCGGTCCACAGCGTCTTCTCGTTGAACTGGATCCGCTCGGTGGCCACGCCACCGAAGACCATGGCGCCCAGCGGGCCGTTGCCGATGGGCAGCGCCTGGGTCTCCCAGTCGACGGCGGGCTCCTCGTACCAGAGCGTCAGTTCGTCGGGCATGGCGGCCATTGTCCCGCGATCTCACCGGATATGGCCCTCTATGCTGCCGATCATGAGCATCTCTCTCAGCGACGCTGCCCGGAGCATCCTCAGCGCCCCCAACCTCGGCGTTCTCGCCACCCTCAACCCCGATGGCAGTCCGCAGACCTCGGTCGTCTGGGTCGGCACCGACGGCGACGACGTGGTCATCTCCTCCCAGGCCGGCAGGCGCAAGGTGGTGAACCTGGAGCGGGACCCACGGGTCAGCCTCAGCGTGTTCGACCTTGCGGACCCCGACAGGTACGTCGAGGTCCGAGGGGTCGCGACGGTCACCGAGGACGAGGGAAGGCGGCTGGCGGTGCGGCTGGCGGAGGAGTACGAGGGCGAAGGAGCCGGCGAGGAGTACCTCCGGCTGCCCCCGGAAAAGGTGCGCGTGACGATCCGCATCACGCCGGAGCGGGTGGTGGGGAACGCGGCGTGACGCCCCGGCGTCTCACGCCCGGCCGGAGCACCCGGACGACGGGTTCGAGCAGTCCCCCGCCGGCCCCTTGGCGAACCTGGTCAGCAGGTTGAGCGTGGCGCGGCGGGTGAAGGCGGAGGCCGCCCGGGTCACGCCGTGGCCGCAGGCCGCGCCCTTCATGCCGCACACCCAGCGCATCGTGCCGGAGGCGAACACCCCGGCGCCGCTGGGGGCGACGTAGTAGGTGGTGTGGCTCACCGTGGCCCGGCCGCCGCAGTCGACGGGCGACTCGGCCAGCACCTCGATGTCGTCCGGTGAGCCTGGCGACACCTTGTCGGTCTCCACGCCGGCCAGCCCGGGGAAGCTCCTGCCCCGGGTCCCCTCGAAGATCCAGTGGCCCGGCTTGCTCACCCGGTAGGTCGCCTCGGCCGGGAAACAGTCGTACATCTGCCCGACCAGCCCGCTCTCCGGCTCCGACCCCCGCCAGAGCGGGCACCGGGTCTCCTTGTCGCACATGACCGTCCTGCCGTGCAGCCCGATCCGCCAGTAGACGGCGTTGGCCCCGAGGAAGGCCAGGTTCGCGCCCGCGTCACGGGCCTGCGTGACGACCTTCCGCATCGTCGGCGACCAGTACTCGTCGTGTCCCAGCGACACCACGGCCCGCGCGCCGCCCAGCGCGCCGGGCCGCAGGTCGAGGCTGGTCAGGTAGGCCAGCGGCACCCCGCTCTGCTCGGCCAGCCGGATGGCGTTCCACTCGAAGTCGAGGAAGAGCCGGGCGCCCGAGCCGTCGTAGGGACGATCGAAGGTGACCTTGCGTGACCGGTCGTCGAATCCGCCGGGGCCGCTGTAGAGGCTGCGTCCTCCCCACAGGTTGTACGCCTGCCAGGTGGTCACGGCGTTGACGATCACCACCCGGCCCTCGGCCGAGGCCGACCGCACGGTGATCGGCACGTAGCGCTGGCCGCCCGTCGAGGCGTCCAGCCGCACCAAATAGGCGCCCTCGGCCCAGCCGGTGGTGTCGACGGTGAGCGAGGGCTTCCAGTGAGCGGCGGTCACCATGCCCTCGACGGTCCGCGGCGGCGGCTGCCGGGTCCCGGCGACCGGCGTGGAACGCCAGACCCTCACCGGCCGGGCGCCCATCCGGAACGCCGACGCGGTGAAACGCGGCGCGGTCGTGGAGACGAGCAGCCGGAACCGCTCCCCCGGCAGCACGCTGACCCGGTCGGCGTAGCCCTCGATCTCGTGCTCGCCGCCACGTTCGGTGATGCGCCACGGCGCGGGCGGCGCCTGCGCGGGCGCGGCGCGTTCGGAGGCTCCGGCGGACACCGAGGCGGGCCCGGGGGCGACCGGCGCGGTGGCGGCGCAGCCGGCGGTGAGCAGGACCAGGACGGCGAGGACATGACGCACGGTCACCCATGCTCACGCCCGTCCCCGGGCGGGCGCCCGCCTTTGGCGAAGTACTTACCCTCAGCCGTCGGCGGCCGGTCTGAGCAGGCCGATCTCGTACGCCGCCGCCACCGCCGCCGCCCGGTCCTTCACCTGGAGCTTGGCGAAGACGTGGAGCAGATGCGTCTTGACCGTCGCCTCGGTGATGAAGAGCTTCCCGGCGATGTCGCGATTGGTCGCGCCCCGGGCGATCAGCTTGAGCACCTCGAGTTCGCGGCGGCTCAGCGTGCGCGGCGCCTCCGGCGCGCGGTCCTTCGCCGTCAGCACACCGGCCACCGTCGGAGACAGCACGGTTTCGCCTCGGGAGGCCGCCAGCACGGCACGGCGCAGGTCGGCGCGGGGCGTGTCCTTGAGGAGATAGCCGGTGGCGCCCTGCTCGATCGCCGGCAGGACGTCGGCGTCATCGTCGAACGTGGTCAGGACCAGCACGTGGATACCGGGCGTCTGCTCGCGGAGCCGGCGGATGACCTCCACGCCGCTCATCCTCGGCATGCGCAGGTCCAGGAGCACGACGTCGGGATCCGTACGCAGGGCCACCGCGAGGGCCTCGGGACCGTCGGCCGCCTCGCCGACGACCTCGAAGCCGGCGTCGGCGGCGAAGATGCCGCGCAGGCCGTCGCGGACGATCGGGTGGTCGTCCACGATGATCAAACGGATCGGCGGCATGGCCTCACAGTCCCGGGTCGGGGTCGGCGGGGATGGCCGGGACGGTGGCGGAGACGCCGGTGCCCTGGCCGGGGGCGGACTCGATCGCGAAGCTCCCGGCCAGGCGGGTGACGCGCTGGCGCATCGCGACGAGGCCGAAGCCCTCGCCGTGGGACGCGGCCGCCGGGGCGAAGCCGGCGCCGTCGTCGCGGACGTCCAGCGCCACCACGTCGTCCATGTACGAGAGCGTGAGGCCGACCCGCCCGGCCGAGGCGTGCTTGGCCACGTTGGCCAGCGCCTCCTGCGCCACCCGCAGCAGGGCCGTCTCCACCTCCGCGTGCAGCGGCCGGGGGTCGCCGGTGATCGACACGGCGGCGGGCACGCCGGTGTTCCGCGACCAGGTCGCCGCGAGCCTCTCCAGAACGGTCGCCAGCTCGCCCTCGTGCTGGAGCGACGCCGGGCGCAGCGCCTGCACCGAGCGGCGGGCCTCGGTCAGGCTCTCCCTGGCCATGGCCTGAACCGTGTCCAGGCGGGCACGGGCCGGAGGCGGCACGTCCCCGACGGCCTCCAGCTGGGTGAGGATGGCGGTCAGGCCCTGCGCGACGGTGTCGTGGATCTCCCTGGCCATCCGCTGCCGCTCCTCCAGCACGCCGGCCTCGCGGGCCCGGGTCAGCAGCTGGGCCTGGAGGTTCGCGTTGTCGTCGGCGAGCGCGACCAGCTTGGCGCTCGTCTCCCGTAACTCCGCGATCATCACCTTGCGCTGGTCGTTCTGGTCGGAGACGGCCTTGATGACCAGGCCGACGGTGGAGGCGGCCAGCACCCCGACGACGAAGGAGCCGAGCAGCTCGACCGGGGTGCGCCCGAGCTGCGGGCGGGCGGCGATCAGCACGCCGACCGTCACGGCCACCCCGCCGTACGCCCACAACCCCGGCAGCAGGGCGAAACACTGGACGAACGCCCCCAGTCCCGTCACCGTGAACACGTTGTCGATCCTGACCAGGACCCCGATGACGGCGAGCAGGACGGCGAAGTAGGCGATCAGCACCACGGGGCGGGCGATCCAGCCAGGGTGGGAGGTCACCATCAGCCAGTGCCAGGCCACCGCGAACAGCGCCAGGACCAGCACCTCCAGCCGCCACTCCCGCAGCAGGGCGAAGAGCGCGGGAAGCAGGACCAGCAGGTAGGGCAGCGCGGCCTGGACCCGGTCCCAGCGCGTCAGGCCCGGGTCGGTCGTCACCATCGGAACGTCCTGAGGGCGAGGCCGCCCGCGACGATCGAGATCGCGACCATGACGCCCAGCGTAAGCGGTGAGGTGGCGCCGCCCGCCCAGCCGTCGCGGACCGCCTGGACCGCCGGAGCCATGGGGAGGAGATCGCCGATCGCGCGCATCGAGCCGGACATGGTCTCCCGGGGGATCATGGCGCCGGACAGGAACACCATCGGGAAGAACACGGCCAGCCCGATCACGGTCGCGGCGCGGCCGGTGGGGACGAGCGCGCCGAGGAGGAGCCCGATGGAGCCCAGGCTGAGCGCGCCCAGCAGCCACGCCACCAGGACGCCCACGACGTTCGCCGGCGCGGTCAGCCCGAACGCGGCCAGGCCGATGACGATCAGCAGCGCCGAGCCGAGCACCGCCAGCAACATGTGCGCCGCCCACTGTGCCCCGAACAGCATGGCGCGGGAGGCGGGGGTCGCGCGCAGCCGCTTCAGGACCCGGCGCTCCCGGTAGTGGGCCAGCGTGGCGGGAAGCACGACCAGCGCGGCCAGGCCGATGACGAACACGGTCAGCATCGGCACGGTGGCGTCGATCAGCGGCGTCCCGCCCCGCAAGGGCTTGTTGCCGCCGCGCAGCTTGACCCAGAGCATGATCGCTGGGAAGACGAGCGCGAAGAAGGCCGACATCGGGTCACGGACGATCAGCTTGAGCTCGACGGCGACGACGTTCGCGAGGCCTTTCATGCCATTTCCCTTTCGGTCAGGGCGAAGTACGCGTTCTCCAGGGAGTCGGCTCCCGCCTCGGCGATCAGCTCCCGCGGGCTGCCCTCGGCGACGACGCGGCCGCGGTCGACGATGGCGAGGCGGTCGCACAGCGCTTCCGCCTCGTCCATGAAGTGGGTGACCAGCACGACGGTGACGCCGCGCCCGCGCATCTCGCGGATGAGGCCCCACGTGGTGCGGCGGGCGGCGGGGTCCAGGCCGGTGGTGAGTTCGTCGAGGAAGACGACCTCGGGGTTGCCGACCAGGGCCAGCGCGATGAACAGGCGCTGCTTCCAGCCGCCGGACAGGTTCCCGAAGCGGGCCCGTCTCCGGTCCGCGAGCCCCCATTCGTCCATGACCGCCCGCCAGTCGGCCGGCTTGTCGTAGAAGGAGGCGTACATCCTCAACGCCTCGCCCACCTTGATGGCGTCGGGGAGGGCCGCCTCCTGCAACTGGGCGCCGATGCGCTGGAGGAGCGCGCGCCGGTCGTCGTACGGGTCCAGGCCGAGCACGCGCAGCGTGCCGCCGTCCGGCCGGCGCAGCCCGGAGGCGCACTCCACGAGCGTGGTCTTGCCCGCGCCGTTGGGGCCGGCGATGCCGAAGATCTCGCCGCGCCGCACGGTCAGGGTGACGCCGTCGACCGCCTTGCCCGCCTTGTAGCTCTTGCTCAGCTCGTTGATCTCGATGATCGCTGTCATGCTTCGAGCCTCGCCGCCGGGCGCCGCCGCCGACATCCACCGATCGGTTGATGGGGTCAGCCGTACCGGTCGTGCGCCGGCGGGCGGAGCGTGAGGGAGCCGCTGCCGGTGTCGAGTTCGGCCATGGTGCCGAGGGCGACGGCGTGGGGATCCGGGCCGTGCCCGAATTCGAGCCCGCCGAGCACGGGGACGCCGAGCGGGGTGAGCCGGTCGCGGAGCACGTCGACGAGGTTCCAGCCGCGGTCGGTGTAGTCCTCGAAGCCGGGGAACCGTCCCAGGACGATCCCCCGCAGGCCGTCCAGGGCGCGGGAGCGGATGAGCTGGGTGAGTTGCCGATCGACCTGTCCGAGCCCGATCGTCCGTTCGGTTTCGATCAGCAGGATCGCCCCCGTCAGGTCGGGCAGTCCGGCCAGCGCGCTCAGCCATCCGCCCAGCAGGTGGCCGCGGGCGTGGCCTGGCACCTCGGCGGCGACGGAGAGCAGCCGAGGATGGCGATGGTGCGTCACGGGTTCGGTGCTGGTCAGCAGATGGCGGACGGTCGCGGTGGCGTGGGGGCCGACGAGGCAGCCGTGGATGCCGGGGACCCGGCACTGACGCCAGATGGTCAGGTGCAGGTAGGTGATGTCGCTGAATCCCACCAGCGGTTTCGGGTCCGAGCGGAACCCGGACGGGCCCCGCTACGCTGCGCTCGCCATGCCCGCCTCCGTCACGCAGGCGACGATCACTCTGCTGGACGGCCACGGCGTCGCTGTCCCCGGCGGAGTCCGTCACTTCCAGCCGCATACGCCCGACGAATGAGCCTGGCCGTTGATCAGTGGTTCGGATTCGGGTGCGTGGCAGTGAGCCGGTGGCATGCTGGGTGGTTATGGGTGAGGCTCGGGGGGCGCGCTGGGCGTGGGCGGTCGTATGCGTGACCCTGGTCGTGGTGGCGGCTGCGGTGGGGTTATTCGGCCTGCCCGGCGCGACGTGGGGAGATGTCGATCCGGCGAGTGCGATCATCGCACTGGCGGCCCTGGCCGTGGCGGTGTGGGCCGGTCGGCAGGCCGTGCTCGCGCAGCGATACACCGACATCGATGTGAACGCCTGGTCCAGGTGGCTGGCCGACGCGGTCCTGGAGGCCGAGACCCAAGCGCGGCACCAGATGCTGGGCCGTGCTGACAAAACCATCGACGTCGACTTCGTGTTCAGGCCCGCACCCGCGCACAACGCCGCCGACGCCCCCGCGGCGGGAAGCCTGCGAGAGGTGGCGGCCTACTATCGCGAGCTGCGGCCCCGGCGGCTGGTCATCACCGGAGCGCCCGGAGCGGGCAAGACGGTCTTGGCGGTCGAGCTGATGCTGGGGCTGCTCACCGGACGTCAACCCGATGACCCGATCCCCGTTCGCCTGTCCGCGGCGTCCTGGGATCCAGGCACTCGGGTGCGGGACTGGTTGACCAGGCACCTGGCCCGTGCCTATCGGATGGCGCCGCGTACGGCCGCCGCCCTCGTCGCTGCCGGGCGGGTGCTGCCGGTCGTCGACGGCCTCGACGAGATGGACACCGACCCGGAACCCGGCTACGCCTCCCGTGCCGCGCAGGCGCTGCGGGCGCTGAACGACTATCAGCGCGGCCGGGAGAAGGCCGAGCTCGTACTCACCTGCCGCACCGGCCAGTACGACGCGCTCACTCGCACTGAGGTGTGGGCCGAGAACGCCGCCCGCGTCGAGATCACCCCGCTCAGCGCGAGCAAGGCGCTGACGTTCACAGAATCTCGGGTCGGCAGCAACCAGAACATGGACCGCTGGCGGGACGTCCTGGACGCCATCGACTTCCGCCCCGAGGCGCCGCTCTCCCGCGCTCTGGACAGTCCCTGGCGACTCACCATGGCCATCACCGTCTATGAGCAACGCGACCCCGCCACCGGCCGCTACCTCCGTGATCCCGCCGAGCTGGCCGGCTCGGCCCTGGACCATCCCGACAAGATCCGCGACCATCTCCTCGCGCTCTACATCCCCGCTGTCACGGCACCCCGCGGGCACTCTGCCGGACCCTACCGTCCCGAGAAGGTGCACGCCTGGCTGGCGGTGCTGGCCTCCTACCTGGACACCAACGCCGGCACCGGCCGCACCGTCGGCGGTCGTCCGCTGTCGAGCACCGACATCGTTCTTCACGAGCTCTGGCCCTTGGCCGGCAACCGCCCCCGATTTCTCGCCATCGCGCTCACCGCCATCGTCTGGCTCACCATTGTCTGGCTCGCCTTCGGCGGAGCGCTGCTGCCCGGGGGAATGGTCACCTCGTCCGACCCGTACCTGGTGGCGATCTTCATCGCCGTCGGGGTGTACATGTGCTTCTCGGCTTGGGGACCGACCTGGCCCAAACCCTCCCGTCTGGGCACTTTACGACGGCCCACCGGCAAGGGTCGGAAGAGGCTCGGGGCCGGGCTCCGGGGCGGGCTCGCGACCGGGTTCCTGGCCTGGCTCACCATCTCGCTCCCCCTCGGGCACTGGTTGGGAGTCGCGGCGGGAGTCATCACCGCGCTCACCGTCGGGCTCACCGTCGGGCTCACGGCGCCGGCGGCCGAGGGCGCCACGAACCCCCGCGACGTCGTGAGATCCGACATCGAGGTCGGACTCGCGGCCGGGCTCATGTACGGGTCCATGGCGGCGGCAGCCGTCGGGTTGTGGTCCTCACTCCAAGGCGGGGTCGCGCTCGTGGCCATCGCCTACGGGATGGCGGTAGGCCTCGCGATCAACCTCACGGCCGGAGTCACCTTCGGGCTCGCGGCGGGACTCGTGGGCGGCAGCGTCACGTTCGGACTCGCGGCCGGGATCGCGGGGACGAGATACCTCGCGCTGCTGCTGTGCACGCGGGGGCGGCTCCCACTCAGGCTGGGAGGTTTCTTGCAGTGGTGCTATCACGCGGGGCTCATCCGCACGGCCGGGATCGCCTACCAGTTCCGGCACCGCGAACTGCAGGACTACCTCGCCCGACACCCGGTCCCGCAACCACTCCAATCCGGATGATCACTGTCACCCGTTGACGAATCAAATGAACGGTCTTTTAATTCGTGCATGGGGCGTATCGCCGGTGTCACCGCCGCCGAGACCCGTGAGCGGCTGCTCCGGGCGGCCGCTGAGGTGTTCGCGGAGCGCGGGTACGACGGGACCCGGGTGGCCGACATCGCCGCCGCGGCGGGGGTGAGCAACGGCGCGCTCTACGCCCACTTCGGCTCCAAGGCGGAGCTGCTGGTGGCGGCGCTGCGGGCGCACGCGAGCCGGATGCTGGCCGACCTGCTCGCCGACGATCCGGACCGGTCGGCGACCGAGCTGCTGCTGGCCATCGGGCGCCGGCTGCCCCACCGCCGCGACGCCCCCGGCTACCTTCTCGTGGAGGCGCTGGTCGCCGCCCGCCGCGACCCGGACGTGGCCACGCCCACACGCGACTACGTCGGCGAGCGCGCCGACTGGATCGCCGGGCTGGTGCGCGTCGCCCAGGGTGACGGCGAGCTCGACCCGGCGCTGTCGCCGGAGGCTCTGGCCCACTTCTGTTTCCTGCTCGCGATCGGCAGCGCGCTCGTCCCGCCGGACCTGCACGCGGTGGACGAGGCGGAGTGGGCCGCGCTGCTCGCCCGCGTCGTCCACGGCCTCGCGCCCGCCGAAGACACCATAAAAAGGGATTCGACACCGTGAAAGTTCAGATCAACCCCGAGCGCTGCCAAGGTCACGGCCGCTGTTACGACATCGCGCCCGGTCTGTTCGGCGAGGACGACGAGGGTTACGGGACGGTCATCGGCGACGGCGTCGTGCCGCCGGGCGAGGAACGTACGGCCCGTCTGGCGGTCTCCAACTGCCCGGAGAACGCGATCACCGTATCGGAGGAGGCTTGACATGAGCGTCGACGACCGCTTCACCCGGGACTTTCGCGAGGAGGAGGACGAGGCCCTCGGCACCCGCAGCGAGATCATCACCGGTCCCGTCGAGGACTGGGCGACGGACTTCTCGCACCTGGAGCCGGAGTGGGCGGCGGACCCGTACCCGATCCTGGACGACCTGCGGCAGCGCTGCCCGATCGCGCACACCGGCCGGTTCGGCGGCGGATGGCTGCCGACCCGGTACGAGGACGTGGCGGCCGTCGCGTACGACACCGAGCGCTTCTCCTCACGGTCGATCGTCATGAGCAACTTCCGGCCGCCGCGAGAGCTCGCGCCGGTCGGCGGCACCCCGCCGATCTCCTCCGACCCGCCGTTCCACCACGACGCGCGCAAGCTGCTGCTGCCCGCGTTCACCAAGACCGCGGTGTCGAGGCGGGAGGCGGCGGCGCGGGCGTACTGCCACTCGCTCATCGACGCGTTCGAGGGCCGTGACGTGGTGGACGCCGCCGCCGACTACGCGCAGCACATCCCGATCCGGGTCATCTCGGACATGCTTGGCTTCCCGCCGGAGGACGGGCCGCGGTTCCGGGTGTTCATCGAGAACGTGCTCGAAGGCGTCAACCTGCCGCCGGAAGAGCGCATGGCCAACTTCCAGGAGCTCTTCGACTACCTGTACGCGCAGATCCACGATCACCTGGACAACCCGCGCGACGACCTGACCACGTACCTGATCGACGCCGAGCTGTACGGACAGAAGCTCCAGCCGGAGCACGTGTCCGGCACCATGGCGCTGCTGCTCATCGCCGGCATCGACACCACGTGGAGCGCGATCGGCGCGTCGCTGTGGCACCTGGCGAAGACCCCCGCCGACCGTGAGCGGCTGGTGGCCGAGCCTGGGCTGCTGCCGACGGCGATGGAGGAGTTCCTGCGGGCATACGCGCCGGTCACGATGGCCCGGCTGGTCAAGGAGGACATGACCTGGCAGGGCGTGGACATGAAGGCGGACGACTGGATCCTGCTGTCGTTCCCGTCGGCGAACCGTGATCCGGAGCAGTTCGACCGGGCGGGCGAGGTCGTCATCGACCGCGAGGTCAACCGGCACGCGGCGTTCGGTCTCGGGATCCACCGCTGCGTGGGCTCCCACCTGGCCCGGATGGAGCTGCGGGTGGCCCTGGAGGTGTGGCTGGAGCGGATCCCGTCCTTCTCGCTGGCCGACCCGGAGGCGGTGCGGTGGGCCTCGGGCCAGGTGCGCGGGCCGCGCTCGCTGCCGGTCCGCATCGGCTGAGGGCCGGTGCCCCAGCGGGGCACCGGCCGGGTCAGGACTCAGTCGATGACGACATAGCGGAACGAGCTGTACTGGTTGTCCCATACGGCGTCGTGCGGCCGGCTGTGCCCGAAATTCTCGATCCGGTGCGCGTGGCCGCGCCAGTAGGAATCGGTGTAGAACATCGCGGCGTTGCGGTTGGTCGCCACGCTGATGGAAGAGATCCGGTCGTTGACGTTGGTGCCGTTGAGGAACTTGTTGTTGGAGAAGTTGTTGTCGGCGGTGGTGAACCCGGCGACAGTCCCGGTCCCGCCCCGCCCTTCGTAGACGCAGACGGCGTCGGTGCAGGCGGCCGCCGCGGCCGGGGTGGCGGTCGTGACCATGGCCGCCGCGCCGAGCATGGCCAGGGCTGCGACAGAACGCGTGACACGCTTCATCGGTGGTGATGCCTTTCTTTCTGGTGAGCCCGGAACGGGAGAGCCCCGGTCCGGGAGCATGAGGGCGGGAGCCGTCAGCGCTGCCGCGCGATCGCCCGGGAGGCGGCCACCAGGGAGGTGATCGCCTTCTTCCCTTCCCGCAGTTCGTCCAGGTGCCGGGCTATCGCCTGCTGCTGGTAGGCGGCTTCGACGGCCGCCCAGGTGCGGACGACATCCGTCTGCCGCTTGCACCGGACGTCCGCGACGGCGGTCGCGATCTCCCGGGGAGTCGGCCGGTCGGTTCTGAACGCGACGTCGTTGTTCGCCGCCCGCGGCGTGGGATAGTCATGGCCGAGCCGGGCCATGCACGACGACCAGGCCGCGAAGACGCCGGTCACCCGGCTGTCGCTCAGCGAGCGCTCCCAGCTCCACCCCTTCAGGTCGGTGACGCGCCGCATCGCTTCGGCGGCGGGCACGGGGATCAGCCGGTCGTGCGCCTCCGCCTCGCACCCTCCGGGAGGGACGGCGGCGCCGGGACGTCCGGTGCCGTTGGCCGCGGCGAGGTAGCCCGGGTCGGGCACCCGCTGCGGCCCGGCCCGCGACGCCTCCGACGGGTGGTAGCCGCGAGTCCTGGCGAGTCGTTCGTCCTCCAGCAAATAGCGCTCGTGGTTGCGGTCGATCCCCGTGGCGGGGGCGCCCGTGGGCGCCGTGAAGCCGAGCCTCGCCATACAGCCGCGGAAGAGCTCGGTCCGGGCCCGCAGGACGACGGCCTCCTCCTCAGGGGAGGCGTGATAGGCGTCGAGCGGGAGCACCAGTGGCCGCTGGTCGAGACGGAGGCCCGGGTCCAGGGGCGGCTCCGGCTCCGCCGCGCACGCGGCCAGGGACAGCAGGCATGCCGCCGCGGCGAGCGGTACGAAGCGGTCACGGATGGTTCTGGTTCCCCCGTCGTCCGAAGCCACGTTTCAGCTCCCCCTCAAGCCCCCGAGTGGATCTCCCCCGATCCACAGCTTGTGCCAGGAGGTGAAGATGAGGCCACACCATTGCGTCCTGACGAAAAGGCGCAGATGAGGACGCGATCTCGTGGGAACGGGTGGACGATCCGGGGCGGCGGGCGGAAAGTGGTTGCGGACGCTCCACCTGACGAACCGGGAGGAACGCATGCCCACCACCCATCACGCCGAGCACGTCGGCAGCCTCCTGCGGCCGCCCGAGCTGCTGCGGGCCCGTGAGGCGCACCGGCGCGGCGAGCTGAGCGAGGAGACCCTCGCGAAGCTGACGGAGGACGCGGCGCTGGCCGCGATCGACCTGCAGCGCGAGGCCGGGATCGAGGTCTTCACCGACGGCGAGATGCGGCGGGCGACCTGGATGGCCGGCCTGCTGGAGTCGCTCGGCGGAGTGGTGCCGGCCGAGGTGACGAACTCGGCCTGGTTCAGAGGCGACGGTCAGCCGGTGCCGCCCGACGAGACCTCCTTCGACATGGTGGCCGCGAACGCCCGGCTCACCCAGAAGAAGCACCTCACCGCCGCCGAGGCCGACTTCCTGGGGCGGCACGCGCCAGGCCCCTTCAAGATCACCATGATGAGCTCGTCCATGGGGAACCTGCTGTGGCGGCCGGAGATCAGCGCGGACGCGTATCCCGACCCGGGCGCGATGATGCGCGACCTGGTCGCGTTGCGGATCGAGGAGATCAGGAAGCTGATCGGGCTCGGCGTGCGGTGGATCCAGCTCGACTCGCTGGGCTACAACTTCGTGATCGACCCCGGGTTCCGCATGCGGATGTTCGGCGCCGCCGCCCCTCCCCCGGAGGTGCTGCTGGACGCCACGATCGCGGTGGACGCCGAGCTGGTCCGCGCCACCAAGGCGATCAACCCGGACGTCACGGTCGGCATGCACATCTGCCGCGGCAACAACCGCAGCGCCTGGATGTCCAGCGGCGGCTACGAGCCGGTCGCCGAGCGGCTGTTCGGCGAGGTCCCGGTGGACCGGTTCCTGCTGGAGTACGACACCGAGCGGGCCGGCGGCTTCGAGCCGCTGCGGTTCGTGCCCCGGGGGACCACGGTCGTGCTCGGGCTCGTCTCGTCCAAGGTGCCGGTCCTGGAGTCACCCGACGAGCTGCGCCGCCGCATCGACGAGGCCGCCGCGTTCGTGCCTCCGGAGGATCTGGCGATCAGCCCGCAGTGCGGGTTCGCCTCCACCTCCAGGGGCAACCTGCTCACCGTCGACGACCAGCGGCGCAAGCTGGAGCTGGTCGCGCGGACGGCCCGGCTGGTGTGGGGTTAGCCGGCCGCCCGTGCCAGCGCCTCGGCCACCCGTTCGACGTCGGCCTCGGTCGTACGCCAGTTGGAGAAGGCGGCGCGCAGGGCGGGCACGCCCGCGTACACGGTGGGGGTGATGAACGCCTCGCCGGACGCGGCGACCGCCCGCGCCACCTCGTCGGCGCGGGACGGCTCCGCGGCAACGGTGAAGCAGACGACGTTGAGCCGTACCGGGGCGAGCAGCCGGTAGGCGGGCATGGCGGCCAGCCGCTCGCCGAGCCGGGCGGCGAGCGCGACGTCACGCCGGACGATCTCCGCGTGGCCCTCGCGCCCGTAGGCGGCGAGCGTGAACCAGGCCGCCAGCGCCCGCAGCCGCCGCGAGTTCTCCGGGGTCAGGTGGACGAAGTCGGGGTCGTCGCCGACCGCGCCGAGGTAGGCGGCGGAGTTCTGGAAGACCCGCGCCTGGAGGTCGCGGCGGCGGGTGAGCTGGACGGCGCTGTCGTACGGGACGTTCAGCCATTTGTGCAGGTCGACGCAGATCGAGTCGGCCTCGCCGAGCCCGTCGACCAGGTGGGCGTGCTCGGGTGAGAGGGCGGCGAAGGCGCCGAAGGCGGCGTCCACGTGCAGCCAGAACGGGTGCCGCTCGCGCAGCGCGGCGATGGCCCGCAGGTCGTCGTAGTCGACGGTGTTGACCGTGCCGGCGTTCGCCACCACGATCGCCGGCTCCCCGTCCAGCTCGCGCAGCGCCTCGGCGAGCCGGTCCACGTCGACCGCCTCCCTGCCGGGCAGCGACTCGACCCGCCGCAGCGCCGAGCGGCCGAGGCCGAGCACGGACAGCGCCTTGCCGATGCTGGAGTGCGGGCTGCCGGACAGCACCCGCACCGGGCCGAGCGCGGCGAGCCCCTGCTCCGCGACCGAGACGCCGCGCCGCTCGCCGATCCACTCGCGGGCGACGGCCAGTCCGGTGACGTTGGACATGGTGGCGCCGCTGACGAACGCGCCCTCGTACGCGACCGGCAGGCCGAGCAGCTCGCGCAGCCACGAGACCGTCTCACGCTCCAGGCCGGCGGCGGCCGAGTCGAGGTCGCCCACCACGTTCTGGTCCAGCGCACCGGTCAGCCAGTCGCCCGCGAGCGCGGCGGGGGTGCTGCCGCCGGTGACGAACCCCAGGTAGCGGGGGCCCGCGCTGGCCGAGAAGCCGGGCTCCCAGCGCCGCGCGAACGCTTCCAGCGCACCGCGCGCCCCCTCGCCGCGCTCCGGCAGCGCCACCGGCTCGCGCCGCCCTGGCGGCGGCGCCACCGGCCGCTCCGCCAGCCCTTCCAGGAGGCGTACGGCGTGCTCCTGGGTTTCCTTGAGCAGGTCGGGCAGCTGTACGAGATCGTCGTCGAGTCGCGGGTCCATGGCCCCAGCGTAGGGACGAGGCCGCCGGGAGTATCGGGCCAATCACCGGCAAGTGGCCCGGAGCGGATAATCCGTGGCGGACGCCGGAGGCTGGGGCTTAGCGTGGCGGGCGATGATTCACGAAAGTCCGCTGGGATACCTGCTCGGCATCGAGGGCATGGCGCTGCTGCGGGCCTTCACCGGCGCGCACGGGCGCGAGTTCACCGAGGCGCGCATCGCCGAGATCCGGAAATTTCTGGATGACCCGCGGTTGGCCGACGCCGCCGTGGACGTCGCCCGCGTGGACCCCGTCGCGGGCTACCGCATCTGGTCGGCCACCTACGACGGCCCCAACGCGGCCTTCGACCTCGACGAGCCGATCCTCCACGAGATCCTCGGCGCGATCCCGGCGGGCGAGGCCCTGGACGCGGCGTGCGGCACCGGCAGGCTCACGGCCCTGCTCGCCGGGTACGGCCACCGCGTGCGGGGCGTGGACAGTTCGCCGGAGATGCTGGCGCTGGCACGGAAGAAGGCGCCCGGCCGCGAGTTCCTGCCCGGCGACCTGGACCGGCTGCCGGTGGCCGACGACGCCGTCGACCTGGTCACCTGCTCGCTCGCGCTGACGCACGTGCCCGCGCTCGGGCCGGTGCTGGCCGAGTTCGCCCGGGTGCTGCGGCCGGGCGGGCACGTGGTGCTCTCCGACATCCATCCGGACAGCGTGGCGCGCGGCGTGGTCCCGCCCGTGCGCCTGCCGGACGGCAGCCCCGGCCGCGTGACCACGTACCGGCACGGCATCGGCGACTACCTGCGCGCCGCCCTGGCCGCCGGCCTGCGCCCGCGCCGCTGCGAGGAGCTGACGCCGGAGCCGGACGACGGCCCGCCGCCCGCCCCGGCCGAGGCGCTCGGCCCGTGGGACGTGTGGCCGTGGGTGCTGACCGACCTGGCCCCGGAGGCGGCCAGGGCCGCGAGCGCCGGCCTGTCCTCGATGGTCATCTGGCACTTCCAGGCGGACTGACGACCCTCCTGGCCCGGCGGGTGTCCGCTAGCGTTACCGCCGTTGACGTCGAGTCATGGTGGTGACGGTGATGGCGGCGGAGAAGAAGACTCCCGAGGGCGCGGCGGCGCCGCGGCGACGCCGCGATGCCGCCGCGACGCGGCAGGCGCTGCTGGAGGCGGCCCGCCGGCGGTTCGCCGGTGACCGCTACGAGGCGGTCAGCGTCAGGGACGTCGCCGCGGACGCCGGCGTCAACGTCGCCCTGGTGTACCGCTACTTCGGGTCCAAGGCGGGGTTGTTCGCCATGGCCGCGGCGGACTCGGCCATGTTCGGGCAGCTGGACGTGCCGGCCGAGGAGCTGCCGGATCGGATGGCCGAGCTGTACGGGTCCGGTTCGGAGAGCCCGCTCGCCCTGGACGACCTGCTCACGGTCTGGCGGCTCCTCGGGGAGACCCCTGGTCAGGTGGAGCTGCCCGAGGAGGTGCGGGACTACGCCGAGAACACCGTCGTCGGGCCGTTCACCACGGTCGCGGCGGGTGACGACCCCCGGCTGCGCGCTGAGCTGGCCGCCGCGCTGCTCGCCGGGATCCGGGTGATGCGGTGGGCGTCCCCGGAGGGACGGCTGGCCACCGCGCCGCCCGAGCAGGTGGTCGAGTACGTCCGCCAGGGAGTGCGGGCGCTGCTGCACGGTGACACCAGCAAGTAAACGTGTTTACTTACCGAAGAGGCCCCGGCTAAAGTAAACCTGTTTACTTCGCCCGAACGCCGGAGCCTGCCATGAGCACACAGCGCACGCACCACGTCACCACCACCGACGGCGTCACCATCGGCGGGACCGTGCACGGCCGGGGGCGGCCGCTCGTGTTCCTGCACGGAGCCATCGGCGACGGCGACCTCGACTGGGGCCGGCTGGTGGGACACCTCACCGGCCGGTTCACCTGCCATCTGCCGAGCATGCGCGGCCGCGGCCTCAGCGGCGACCACCCCGACCTCAGCCCGGGCAGGCAGGTCGACGACGTCCTCGCCTACCTCGACAGCTTGGGCGAACCGGCCGGACTGGTGGGCTGGTCCGCCGGCGCCAACCTGGCGCTCGGCGCGGCGGCGCGGTCCGGCACGCCGCGATCCGACACGGCAGCGCGATCCGACACGGCAGCGCGATCCGACACGGCAGCGCGATCCGACACGGCAGCGCGATCCGACACGGCGGCGCGGTCCGGAGCGGTGGACGCGGTGGTCCTTCTGGAGCCTCCGATGCGGGGCCTGATGGACGGGCGGGAGCTAGCCGTCATCGTCGGCGCCATCGCCCGCATGGGCGAGCTGGCCGCCGGAGGCGACGTGACGGCCGCGATCCGGGCGTTCGCCGGCGGGCCCTTCAGCGACAAGGAGCTCGCCGTCGCCAACGACGCCGGCTACTTCGAGGCCGCAGGCCGATACGTCCCGCACCTGCTCAGCCTCCTCGGGCAGGTGGAGGCGTCCGGAGGTCCCACCGTCGAGGACCCGGCCGTGCTGGGCGCGGTCTCCGCTCCCGTGCTGGTCCTGTACGGGAGCGACACGATGGCCTTCTACCGCGCGGGCGCGCGGCATGTGGCCGGTCACGTCCGCGACGGCCGGATGCGCGAGATCCCCGGCGCCGGGCACGCCGCCCCGCTGACCCATCCAGAAGCGCTCGCCGAGGCGATCACCCGGTTCTTCGGAGCCGGGTAGCGGCACACCGCCGGGCCCTCGATCGCCCGCTGCACCGGCGGTCGAGGGCCCGGACGGCTCCCGGAGATCGCGCCTGCCGCCTGTCCGGCCGGCGCGCGGGTCACCCCCGGTGGTGACCCGCGCGCCGCCTCGCCGGGCGGTCATCCTCCTGGCGTCCCGGGGACTCACTGGACCGCGCAGGCGGCCCCGTTCAGGGTGAAGGCGGAGGGTTTCGCGGTGTTGCCGGTGTGGGTGGCCTGGAAGCCGAAGGTGACCGAGGCGTTGGGGGCGATGGTCCCGTTGTAGGGCGCGTTGGTGGCCGTGACCTGGCCGCTCGACGGCGTGATCGTGGTGTTCCAGGCGCCGGTGATCGTCTGGCCTGCGGGCAGGGTGAAGGCCAGCGACCAGGCGGTGACGGGCGAGGCGCCCCTGTTGGTGATGGAGACGGCGGTCGTGAAGCCGGTGTTCCAGGTGTTCATGGTGTAGCCGACCTGGCAGGGCCCGGAGACGGTGGGCGTGATGGTGGGTGTGGAGGTGGGGCCGCCGCCGGAGTCGAGGCCGAAGAAGCGGATGGTCTCGGCGGCCATCCCGCCTCGGGGCAGGTCGTGGCCGGCGCCCTGGAGGCTGATCGCCTCGACGGGGGCCGTGCCGCCCGTGCCGCCGTAGCGGGTGCGGGTGTAGCCGGCCTGCGGCGTGTCGGTGGAGGACGGCGTCTGGCCCAGGCCGTGGACGTTCGTCCACTGCTTGATCTGCTCCTGGAAGTTGGGGTAGCGCAGCGTGCTGTCCTCGGTGCCGTGCCAGATCTGCATGCGCGGCCGGGGGCCCGCGTAGCCGGGGTAGGCGGCGCGGACGAGGTCGCCCCACTGCTGCGGCGTCCTGACGATCTGCCCGTTGGCGCACTGGCTGTTCCAGCTCGACCCGTCGGTGGTGGCGAAGCAGCCGAACGGGACGCCCATGTAGGCGGCGCCGGCCTTGAACACGTCGGGATAGTCGCCGAGCAGCACGTTGGTCATCATCGCGCCGGAGGAGACGCCGGTGACGAAGGTGCGCTCGGGGTCGCCGCCGTGGCGCTGGTGGACGTACCGGACCATGGACATGATGCCGACGGGGTCGCTGCCGCCGTCGCGCCGCAGCGCCTGCGGCGAGGAGACGTCGAAGCAGGCCCCGCTCCTGGTGGCCGACGGGTAGACGACGATGAACTTGTGCCGGTCGGCCAGCGAGGCGAACTCGGTGCCGGAGTGCAGGGCGGGGCCCGAGCCGGTGCAGTAGTGCACGGCCAGCAGCACCGGCGGCCGCGATCCCACGCCGTCGGGCACGTACAGGTGCATCCGCAGGTTGGTGGGGTTGGTCCCGAATCCGGTGACCTCCACCAGCTGGGCCGACGAGGCCGGGGCGGCGAGGACCAGGCCGAGGACGGCCAGGAGGGCGGTGGCGACCGCGGCTCCGGCTATACGGTGACGTGCTCTCATCCGCGCCTCTCCCATCGGGGGATCGAAACATTTCGATGGTGAGCCGAAATTTTTTGTCGAGCAACCGGCGGCGCGCCCGCCCTCAGCAGGTCAGCCCTCTGACATGCGCAGACGATCTAGCAACGGCAAGAAACTTTCATGGCCGGCCCGGCGGGACCAGGTCGGCGAGCGACAGCGCCAGCCAGATCTGCAGCCGGTGGTCCGGATCGGACAGCGGGCGGCCGGAGACGCGCTCGGCGGCGGCGAGCCGGCGGCGCAGCGTGTTGCGGTGCACGCCCAGGCGGCGGGCGGCGGTCTCCAGGTTCTCCCCCGACTCCAGGTAGGCGCGCACGGACGCGATCAGGTCACCGCCGTGCCGCTCCTCGTGCTCGCGCAGCGGGCGGAGCACCGCGGCGGCGAAGCGGCCGGCGGCGTCCGGCACGATCGCCTCCCGCAGCAGCGCCCACGGCTCCAGGTCGTCGACGTGGGTGTAGCCGCCGAGCGCGGCGAGCCCGGCCGCGTGCCGGACGGCGGCGGGCAGCTCGTCCAGGCGGTGCGCCCGGCAGCCGCCGCCCGCGGCGCCGAGCAGGCCGCACAGGTCGCCGCCGCGCCGCCGCCCGTCCTCGGGCAGCACGAACAGCGTGCCCTCGGGCCGGGCGCAGACGAAGGCGTGGGAGCCGGCCGCCACCTCTTCGAGCGCCTCGACGGCCGTCTCAAGGGCGATCTCCTCCCGTACCAGGACGACCTCGTACGGAGGCGGCGCGACCTGGCACAGCTCGCCGAGCGCGGGTGCGGGCAGCACCCCGTCGAGCGCGGCCGACAGCAGCCGGCCGCGCTGGACGTGCTCCCTGACCCGGCCGGCCCGCACCCCCAGGAGTTCCAGGGCGAGCAGGCAGGCGGCTTGGTTGGCCAGCATCCGCACGTGCCAGTCCAGCGGCGAGGCGGTGCACACCGCCAGCCAGCCGATCGGCGGCCCGGCGAAGCCGAGGCTCTGCACCTGGACGGCCTGGATGCCGTCGTCGAGCACCCCGGCGCTGCGCGGGGCCGCGCGGCCGGCCGCCTCCACGGCGCGGGCGTGCCACGGCCGCTCCCCCTCCGGGCTGGCGGCGGCGGGCTCGGCGTGCGGGCCGAGCAGCAGCGCCTCGCCGCCGGCGTGCTCGGCCAGCGCGCGCAGGATGCCCGTCGTGCCCGAGGTCAGCGCGGCCCTGGCCGTCGCCTCCTGGGCGGCGACGACCTTGCGCTCGCCGCGCACCCGCTCGTCGGCGTGCCAGCGGGCGACCGCCTCGGTCACGGCGACGAACGGGGTGAGGATCTCCAGGACCGGCAGCCCGCACGAATCGGCCGCGTCCCGGACGTCGCGCGGCACCTCCGCCATCGCCTCGTCCAGCGCGAAGGCGAGCGCCGCGCAGCCCGCGACGGACAGCCGTTCGACGTACGCGCGCCGCCCCTCGGCGTCGCCGGGCAGGCCGAGCCCGATGGTCAGGACCAGCTCGCCGCCGCGCAGCCACGGCACCGGGTCGGCCAGCTCCGACACGTGCGCCCAGCGGACCTCCCGGCCCAGCCCCGCCCGTCCGGCGAGCAGGCGCATGCTCATCCCGGGCAGCGTCATCGCCTGGGCGACGGTCAGGGCCATGACGCATCCTCTGCAAGGTGCATACCGCACTCTAATTCATCGCCAACGGTGCGATTTGCCCCGGGGGCCGGTGCTGTGACCTGCGCATATCGTCATCGCACCCCCTGATGACCCCGGAGGACCCCATGAAACGCGCCAACAGAGCGGCCGGCGCCGCCTTCGTCGGGACCACGATCGAGTGGTACGACTTCTACATCTACGCCACAGCGGCCGCGCTGGTCTTCGGGGATCTCTTCTTCCCGAACGCGTCGAGCCCCACGGTCGCCCTGATGGCGTCGTTCGCCACCTACGCCGTCGGGTTCTTCGCCCGGCCGCTCGGCGGCATCGTGTTCGGACACTTCGGCGACCGCGTGGGCCGCAAGTCGGCGCTGGTGGTGACGCTGGTCATGATGGGCGTCGCCACCTTCGCGGTCGGCGTGCTGCCCACGTACGAGAGCATCGGCGCGCTCGCGCCGCTGCTGCTGGTGGTGCTCCGCTTCGTGCAGGGGCTGGCCGTCGGCGGCGAGTGGGGCGGGGCCGTGCTGATGGCGGTCGAGCACGCGCCGGAGGGCCGCAAGACCTTCTTCGGCGGGTTCGCCCAGCTCGGCAACCCGGCCGGCGCGCTGCTCGCGACCGGCGCGTTCAGCCTCATCACGCTGCTCGGCGACGACGTGCTGCACACGTGGGGCTGGCGGGTGCCGTTCATCGTCTCGGCCGTGCTGGTGTTCGTGGGCCTGTTCATCCGGCTCCGCGTCGAGGAGTCGCCCGTCTTCCAGAAGGTGGAGAAGGCCGCGACGCCGATCAAGGAAGTGTTCCGCCTCTCGTGGCGGTCGGTCCTGCTCGGCATCGGCACGCTGCCGGTCGCCATCGGCGGCTACTACATCCTCACCACCTTCCTGCTCGCGTACGCGACAGGCGAGTCGGTCGGCGCGTCCGAGCAGCTCATCCTCAGCGGTCTGAGCTTCGCCGCGTTCGTCGAGCTGGTGGCCACGCTGGCCATCGCCTGGGTGGGCGACCGGCTGGGCAGCCGCAAGGTCGTGGTCTTCTTCCTCGTGATCACCGCCGCGCTGGCCGTGCCGCAGTTCGCGGTGCTGGGCTCGCAGAACGCGTTCCTGATCTTCGCGATGCTGGGCCTGATGAGGCTGGCCACCTCGGGGACGTACGGGCCGATGGCGGCCATCCTGTCCGAGATGTTCCCGCCGCAGGTGCGCTACACCGGCATCTCGCTGGCCTACCAGGGCGCGGGCGCGATCTTCGGCGGCCTGTCCCCGATCGTCGCGACCGCCTTCGTGGGCGCGGCCGGCGGCGCGGCCTGGCCGGCCGTGGCGATGCTGGTCGGCATGTGCGCGCTGAGCGCGATCTGCCTGGCCGTGGCGCCCCGCTACCGCGACCCCGCCCCGGCCGCCCCGGCCACCCACTGATCCCGTAAGGAGACTCGCGTGTCCACCATCGTCATCACCGGCGGCAAGGTCATCACCATGGACCCGGCGAACCCCGCCGCGGAGGCCGTGGCCGTGCGTGACGGCCGCGTGCTGGCCGTCGGGCGGGAGCCCGAGGTGCTGGCCGCGGCCGGGCCGGGCGCGGAGGTCGTGCTCGCGGGCGGGCGCAGCGTGCTGCCCGGGTTCATCGACCCGCACAACCACCTGCTGTCCACGGCGGAGTCGCTGGTGGCGGTGGACGCCCGCTATCCGGGGGTGGGCAGCGCGCGGGATCTGGTGGCCAGGATCGCCGCCGAGGCGGCCAGGACCCCGGCCGGCCAGTGGATCCGCGCGTACGGCATGGACGACGCGAAGTTCCCCGGCGGCCGGCCCACCCGGCGGCAGCTCGACGAGGCCACCACCGACCACCCGGTGATCGTCTACCACGTCTCCGGGCACCAGGCCGTGGTGAACTCCGCGGCGCTGGCCTGGCGCGGCATCGGCGAGGACGTGGCCGACCCGGCGGGCGGCGCGTTCGTCAGGGACGAGAGCGGCCGGCTGACCGGGATGGTGCTGGACTCCGCCATGGAGCTGCTGCTGCCCGTGGCCGTCGACATCGGCTGCCACGGCCCGAACTTCCACGTCGACCTGCCGCGCGAGCAGCTGCGCTCCTGGCTGGAGATGTCCGCCGAACCGTACCTGAAGGCCGGCGTCACCACCGTGTGCGACCCGCAGGTGTCGCGCCGCGAGCTGGAGATCTACCGGTCCGCCTGGGACGCGGGCACCCTGCCGGTGCGCACGGTGGTCATGCCGCTGTCGCACATGCTCGACGAGCTGACCTCGATCGGCCTGGCGGGCCCGTTCGGCGACGACCGGCTGCGGTTCGGCGCGATGAAGTTCTACTGCGACGGCACGCTCCTGGGCGGCACCGCGATGTTCGACGAGCCGTACGGGGACGGCTTCACCGGCACGCTCTACCACCGGCCGGAGGAGCTCGTCGACCTGGTGCGACGGGCCGCGTCGGCGGGCTGGCAGGTCGGCGTGCACACCCAGGGCGACCGGGCGATGGGCTACACGCTCGACGCGCTCAAGGCAGCGGTCGCGGTGTCCGGCGACGACGCCAGGCCGCGGATCGAGCACTGCGGCCACCCCACGCCGGCGCAGGTGCGCGAGTTCGCCTCACTCGGCGTCATCCCGGTCAACCAGCCGAATTTCCTGTACGACAGCGGCACCGACTTCGTGCGCCGGCTCGGCGACAGGAGGGCCCACCGGCTGCAACCGATGCGCGAGGAGCTGGACGCGGGGCTGCGCCCGGTGCTGTCGAGCGACTCGTTCGTCTCCTCGCTGCGGCCCATGGAGACGGTGTCCAACGCGGTGCGGCGGCGGACCCGCGAGGGCGGGCCGATCGGCGCCGAGCAGGCCGTCACCCTGGAGGAGGCGCTGCGGGCGCACACCGTCGACGCGGCGTACGCGCTGCGCATGGAGGACGTGATCGGCTCGCTCGCCCCCGGCAAGCTGGCCGACGTGGTGGTGCTCGACGCGGACGTCCGGTCGCTGCCGGCCGACGAGCTGTCCGGCGTGGACGCGTGGCTGACCATGCTCGGCGGCCGGATCGCCTACCGGTCGGGACGGGCGGCCAGCGAGGTGTAGACGTCCACCTCCCCCGGGCTGATCAGGCCGTCCTGGATGGCGCAGATGAGCAGCTTCTCCTTGGTGGGGGCGGGCCGGCCGGCCGCCGCGTACTTGACCCTGGCCCGGTCGATGTACTGGCGCACGGTGCGCTCCTTGATGCCCATCCGGGCCGCCACGGACGCCTTGGACATGGACTGGAACCAGTAGAGGAGGGCCAGCCGCTCCTGGTCGGAGAGCTGGGGCCGGTGCGGGCTCTCGTCGGTGGCGATCGCCTGCGCCATCGGCGGGGTGACGCTGGGCCGGTCGGCGGCCACCTCCAGGATGGTCTCGACGCACGACTCGCGGGTGGCCCGCCCCTTGCCGATGAACGCGGAGGCGCCCGCGTCCAGCACGGCGCGGACCGTCTCCGGCTCCTCGTGCTCGGAGAAGACGATGATCCGCTGCCCGCCCTCGCACAGGTCGCCGATCCGGTCGACGATCATGGTGCCGTTGAGGTTGAGATCGAGCAGCAGCACGTCGGCGTGGACGCCGCGGACCGACTCGATGGTGGGCCCCTGGGCGACGAGCGTCACCGGGCCCGGCTGCCCGAACCAGGACCGGACGCCGTCGACCACCACCTGGTGGTCCTCGACCAGGGCGACCGTCACGGGGCCTGCCAGATGCTGTTGACCCATACCTCCCCTCCCTGCCGCTGGTAGGTGATGACGACCCCGCTCGCCTCGCGCACCGGCGCCGGGCTGACGGGCAGGTCGTCGTTGTCGGCCACGACGGCCACGCTCACCATGGTCGACATGGCGGACACGGTGACCCTGGCCCGCGACCTGGCCCCGTCCAGCGCCTGGAGCGGCACTCTGAGCAGGTCCTCGCGTACGCGGTCGGCCAGGTCGGGCAGCGTGCCGCCGAACGGCGGGACCGTCACCAGCACCTTGCGCCGCTCGGCGGCGTCGATGCGCTCGCGCAGCGCGGTGACGAGCGCGTCGGGCACGTCCTCGCGCTCGGTGATGAGGCGGCGCAGCCGCAGGGCGCCGGCCGTGCACTCCTCGCGGACCCGCGCGTCGCCGGGGTCGGCGCCGTCGGCGAGCCGCTCCAGCAGGTCCTCGGCCACGTCGCGGATGGCGGCGTAGCGGCGCAGCCGGTCGGCGTGGATGCGCTGGGCGGACATCCGCCAGGCGTCGTCGGCGGCGAGCCGCCGCGCCAGCAGCGCCGCGTCCTCGGCGCTGGCGCGCAGCGCGTGGCAGCCGACGCTGTAGCCGAGCTGCAGGGTGATGCTGCCGGCCACGACCACCAGATACTTGGCGACCGAGACGCGGTCGAACGTGCCGGTGACGGCCATCGCGGCGAGCATGAGCCCGGCGTTCGCCGCCAGGAACGCGATGAGCTCGGCCCGCCAGCGCGGCCGGTTCCACAGCAGCATGACGCCGACCCAGCCGACCGAGCCCCACCCCCAGTCGATGGTGCCGAGCAGGTCGCGCGGGTGGCAGGCGAGCATGACCGCGACGTCCACGGCCAGCGTCGCGGCCACGAGCAGGCCCGTCCCCGCGGTGGACGGCTCGGCGCCGCGTAACAGGGCCACGGCGGCGACGGCCCCGACGGCGGTGTAGACCACCCAGGCGACGGCCGCGAGCACGGGCCAGCGGAAGTCGTGCCAGCCGGTGACCGTGACCGTCAGGTCGTAGCCGACGTGCCAGACGCCGGCGATGACCACGGCGCCGATCGCCGTGTAGCGGGCGTAGCGCCGCGCGACCTGCTCGATGTCGCCGGTCATGGCCGCCACCACAGGGTGACCCGGGTGCCGTCGCCGCCGGAGGCGATGTCGGCGCCGCCGTTGGGCAGGGCGCGCATGGTGTCGAGGATGGAGCCGCGCACGCCGAACCGGTCGGGCGGCAGCCGGTCGTGGTCGAAGCCGCGGCCGTGGTCGGCGACCTCCACGCGGATCTCGCCGCCGCTCCTGCGCGAGGTCAGCTCGGCCTCGCGCACGCCGGCGTGGCGCGCCACGTTGGACAGGGCCTCGGCGACGGCGCGGGCGAAGCTCTCGGCCACCTCGCCCGGCACGGTCTCGTGGGTGAGCCGCCTGCGCACCCGCAGCCCGGTGGCGCGCCCGGCCACCTCGTCGAGCAGCGCGTCCAGGGCGATGGGCACGCCTTCCCTGCCGGGGGTGTCGCGCAGCCGGTCGAGCGCGGACAAGTCGTGGGACGCCTGTTCGCGCAGCGTGGCCGAGGGCCCGTCGTAGGTTCCCAGCCCGACCATGGTGAGGGTGTGCAGGGACGTCTCGTGCACGCTGCCGACCTGCTTCAGCTCGTCCTCGCGGCGCAGCCGCTCGACCATGAGCGCGACGTCGGCCCTGGCGCTCTCCCGCAGGAAGCCGTCGGCGGAGGCGGCGGAGCGGCGCAGCAGCGTCATCAGCACCGCGATGGCCAGCACCTGGACGAGGTGGATGCCGAGCGAGACGGTCACGTCCTGCCCCGGGTCGGCGAGCCGCATCCCGGCCAGGTACGCCACCGCGACGACCAGGCCGGTGGGCACGGCCGCCGCGGGCCGCCAGACGACGGCGGGCACGATGATCGTCATCGTGACCAGCCCCGCGACCCAGCTCGCGCCGCCGGCCAGCGCCTCCCCTGCCACCAGGTGACGCTGCGCCAGGCAGAGCGCCACGGTGATCGCCACGTCGCCGGCCACGAGCCAGGCGGGCAGCCGCGTGCCGCGCCACATCCGCCACAGGAACAGGGCGGTCCAGCCGAGCTCCACCGCCAGGGCGGGCGCCAGCCAGGCCGCGGAGACGGGCGGGGCGGCCCCGAGCGCCGCGGCGACGGCCGCGACCAGGCCGACGACACCGCGCGCGCCGGCAGCGGTGCGCGCGGCGGTGCGCTCCAGCTGCCTGGCCGCCGAGTCGTAGCGCGTGGAACCGAGGTGAGCCATCGCCCGTCCGCCCGCGACGAGATCACAAGTCGGCACTCACGATAACGCACCGGGCGCGGGCGGGCCGGGTGCGCGGTCATGGATCGCATGGCAGCCTTCCTCGGGCCTGTCTCACCTTCGAACCTTCCACCGTCCGCGCCCTCTGCGGCATGACGGCTGATCGACCGTCATGCCACCCCGGGCGGGGCGGCGTGTACTGATCCGTGTCGCGATCACTGCGGCCGAGGGGGGACCTCAATGACGCTCATCTCGATCTCGATCCTGATCTCCTGCCTGTCGGTGATGGCGGTCCGTGGCAGGCGGGGGCCGTGGCCACCGGGCATTCCGGTGGCACGGCCGCGGCTGTCGGCAGCGGGCGGCACGTACGAGGGCTCGAACGGCCGTCCGTCCGACGTCTACGTGATCCAGGAGCGGCTGATCGCGGTGGCGGACGGAGGGGGGCGAGGCCGGCGCGGTCACACGGCGGCCGCGCTGGCCCTGGGCGCGGTGGTCGCGGCACGGCCGCAGACGGCCGGTACGGAAGAGGAGGATCTGGGCGGCTGCGCGCGGGCGGCCCGCGACGAGCTCGCCCTGGCGGAGCGGGCCACCGGCCTGGACCTGATCGTGCTCGACGCGGGCGAGCGCCCGCGCCTGCGCTACGCCCACGTCGGCGGCGGCGCGATCTGGTACTGCGCGAAGGGCGGGCGGCCGCGGCGGCTGACGAGGCCCGGGGACGGCCCGGTGGGGACGGCCGAACCGGAGGTCGGCAGCGTGCCGCTCCACCAGGGCGATCGCATCGTGGTGGTCACCGACGGCGTGGTCACGGCGCTCGGGGCGGAGCGGATGACCGCCCTGTTCGCCGACGGCCGGTCCCCGGCGTCCTGCCTGGATCAGCTGTACGACGAGATGTCGGTGGTGGAGCCGGAGGAGGACGCCACGGTGCTCGTCGCCGACTTCGTCACCGCGTGACGCGTTCCTTGCCCTGGTAGAGGCCGTACACGAAGCGGGCCCGGTAGGTCGCGCTACGGGCCGGCGGGCCGAGCGCCGACCGCACCGCATCGTCGCACAGCGCGCCCTACTCGGCGCGGACGTCGTCGATGTGCACGTCGCCGCCGGTGTTGAGGAACACCCAGACGGCGCGGACGTCGGCCGGGTCGAGGGTGACGCCGAGCGGGCACGCGATCTGGTCGAACCGCTCGGTGACGGTCCTGCTGGAGTGCGGGCCGATCCAGCCCCACCGGCCGCCCTGGCACCACGACATGTCCTCGCCGACCTGGATGGCGATCTCGCCGACGGTGCCGACCTCGCCGGCCCGCACGTCGAACCTGAGCATGCTCGTGCCGGTGAGGTCGAGCGGCTCGTCCAGCGGCCTGCCGAACCAGTTGCCGGCGACCGGGGTGGACACCTTGAGCCCGCTGGTCCCGTGGGTGTGGAAGAGGGGTGACCGGGCGACGGTGCCGCCGTCGCCGGGGTTGGCGATGGTGAAGCCGTCGGTGCCGGTCTCGAAGGAGAACAGGGTGCGCGAGACCGGCAGCACCGGGCTGTCGTCGGGGACGTCGCCGCAGGTGAGCACCGGTGACGCCCAGTCGGCGTGGACCGCAGCCGCGCCGGACTCGGCGGTCAGGCGCAGCCAGTCGGCGCCGGTGAGGTCCGCGGTGAGCGTGGCGGGCGCCTGGCCGGAGGTCATGGGGCCGCTGGTCGCGGCGGTGCGCGCGTCGGCGTGGACGGTGAACGTGGCGGGGGCGCCGGCCGCCGCCTCGTCGTCGACGCCCACGTCGGTGACCAGGCGGGAGCAGCGGCCGCCGAGGTAGTAGCTGATCTCGCTGCCGGTGGTGGTGCCGAGCCCGCGCTGGTACACGCGGCCGCCGATGGTGATGAGGTTGCCGTCGTCCTCCAGCGGCCCGCCGTTGCTCTGGTCGGCCTCGACGGGTCCGGTGGCGTTGACGGTGCTGACCGGGGCGACGGTGCTGAGGTGGCGGCGGCCGTCCCCGGGGGCGGTCACGACCACGGCGACGATCTCGCTGGACGTGCCGGCGGAGCGGCGGCCCCACCGGTAGGCGGCGGTGATCTCGATCGGGTGGCGGCCGGCTGCCGCGGTCGCGGGGACGCCGATCCGCCAGGTGGTCTCCAGGGCGGCGTCCGTCCTGAGCCGGGCGCTGCCGGACGGGCCGGTCGCGGTGGCGGTCCAGCCCTCGGGCGTCCGCACGGTGACCTTGACGTCGCGTACGTCGCCGGCGCCGCGGTTGGTGACCGCCGTGGTCAGCGTGCCGCCGTCGGCGGGCACGACGGTGCCGAGGGCGGCGCCGGCGACGACGGACGGCGGCACGTCGCCGGGGCCGCGCAGCGGGCTCACCCGGTAGACGACGGTGCCGTGCGCGGGGACGGCGGCGGAGATGGTGGACCGGGCCTGGAGGGTCCGGCCGGTCCACAGGTCGCGCAGGCGGTACGCCCCGGCCCGGCGCAGCCCGGTGTCGGCGGCGGCGACGCTGACCGTGGCGAGCGTGTCGGTGGAGTTGTAGAGGGCGATCGCCCGGTCGCCGCCGGCCAGCGGCTTGTCGAGGACCATGAGCCCGTTCTCGTCGGAGACGACCGCGCCCTGGACGCCCAGCCGGTCCTGATCGACGGCGATGATCTCGCGGTTGCCGAGGATCTCCAGGGTCTCGGCGGAGGCGGCCCGCAGGTCGGTGCCGATGATCAGCGGGGCGGCCATCATCGCCCACATGCTCATGTGGGTGCGGTACTCGGTGGCCGTCATGCCGCCGTTGCCGATCTCCAGCATGTCGGGGTCGTTCCAGTGTCCCGGTCCCGCGTACGGGGCGAGGGGGGCGTTCTGGCGGATGATGGAGCGGACGCTGGACCAGTCGTCGCTGATGTCGCCGGTGGTGCGCCACAGCTGCCCGACGCCCTCGGCCCAGGTCCACGGCTGGGAGGTGCCCCACTCGCAGATGGAGTAGACGATCGGCCGCCCGGTTCGGGCGAGCGCGTCGCGCATCGCCGTGTAGCGGCGGATGTAGTCCTCCTGCGAGCCGTCGGACTGGTTGTTGCAGTTGTCGTACTTGAGGTAGTCGACGCCCCAGCCGGCCCACGTGCGGGCGTCGATCTCCTCGTGGCCGAGGCTGCCCGGATAACCGGCGCACGTCCTGGTGCCGGCGTCGCCGTAGATGCCCAGTTTGAGGCCCTTGGCGTGGACGTAGTCCGCGACGCCGTCGATCCCGCCGGGGAACTTGTCAGGGTCGGGGACGAGCCTGCCGTCGGGTCCGCGCTCGCGCAGGGACCAGCAGTCGTCGATGTTGACGTACTCGTACCCCAGGTCTCTGAGCCCGCTGGAGACCAGGACGTCGGCCGTCTCCTTGATCAGGGTCTCGCTGACCTCGCAGCCGAACGCGTTCCAGTTGTTGAACCCCATCGGCGGGGTGGCGGCGAGGGCGGGCCCCGCGGTCGGCGGCGCAGGGGCCGCGGCCTGGACCGGCGCCGCGACGAGCGTCGCTCCGGCGACGAGCAGGGCGGTGACGAGGGCGGTGAGCCGCATGGACGCCTCCGGCTGATGGCGGGGTACGCGATCGGGGACGCTACCTACGCTGATCCACAGCGTCAACGCTTTTCTTAACTGGTTCACCGAACCGACTGAAAGTTTCGCCAGCCCAACACAACTAAGGTCATGTCGTGAACCCTGAATCGGTTAATCACCCGCACATTTGGGGCGCGTGGCGTGAGCATGTAGAAGTGACTGCATGACGACGTCTTCCGGGCCTTTCGCCGGCCGCACCATCGACGACCTCGGCCGCGACCTGCGGGCGGGCCGCACGACGGCCGAGGAGCTGACGCGGGAGGCGCTCGACGCCATCACCAGGCTCGATCCCGTACTGAACGCCTTCGTGAGCGTCGACCAGGACGGCGCGCTGGCGGCGGCCAGGGAGGCCGACGCCGAGCTGGCCGGCGGGGCCGACCGGGGCCCGCTGCACGGGCTGCCGGTGGGGGTCAAGGACCTGCTCCTGGTGGCGGGCATGCCCGCCACCATGGGCTCGCGGCACTTCGCGGGGTACGTCCCCGACACCGACGCGGCGTGCGTGACCCGGCTGCGCGAGGCCGGGGCGGTCATCGTGGGCAAGACCACGACCCAGGAGTTCGCGTACGGGCCGACCGGCGACTGCTCGGCCAACGGCGCGTCCCGCAACCCGTGGGACCCCGCGCGCATGTCGGGCGGCTCCAGCGGCGGCAGCGGCGCCGCCGTGGCCGCGGGGCTGGTGCCGCTGGCGATCGGCACCGACACCGGCGGCTCGGTGCGCATCCCCGCGGCGCTGTGCGGGGTGGCCGGTCTCAAGCCCGCGTACGGCGCGATCCCGGCTGACGGCGCCTTCCCGCTGTCGCCCAGCCTGGACCACGTGGGCGTGCTCGCCCGCACCGCCGGCGAGTGCTTCCTCGCCTACCGCCTCCTCAGCGGCAGGGACGCCGTCGAGAGCGGCTCCGTCACGCCCCGCGTCGCCTGGCTCGACCCCTCCGACCTGCACCCCTGCGACCCCGAGGTGATGCGGGTCGCCGCCGAGGCTGCGGGCGCGAAGGAGCGGGTCGCGCTCCCGCCGGGGGCCGCCGACGCGTTCATGGACGTGTACGTCACGATCGGCGGCGCCGAGGCGGCCGAGGTGCACGCCGAGCGGGTGGCGGAGGCGCCGGAGCTGTTCCAGCCCGAGGTGCTCGACCGGCTCAGGGGCGCGATGCGGGTGCCGGGCTGGAAGTACGTCCGCGCGACGGCGGAGCGGCGGCGGCTCGCCGGGGTGGCCGAGAAGCTGTTCGAGGACCACGACGTGCTCGCGCTGCCGACCGTACCGCTCACCGCCCCGCCGCTGGGCCTGCGGGAGACGGTGCTCGACGGCCGGCCGGTCGGCGTCCGCGCGGCGCTGCTGGCCCTGACCTCTCCGTGGAACGTGCTCGGGTTCCCTGCGCTGTCCGTGCCGGCGGGCCTGGCCGGCGGGCTGCCGGTCGGGTTGCAGCTCGTCTGCCGGCCGGGCGACGAGCACCTGCTCGCCGCCGCCGTTCCCACGACGTAGTGCAGGCTGTACCAGCGGTCTCCAGCGGGCTGGATCGATCTTGAGGGGGCGCGCCGACAGGCTGGGTGGT
Source organism: Nonomuraea sp. NPDC054003 (assembly GCF_055585125.1). Lineage (NCBI taxonomy): Bacteria > Bacillati > Actinomycetota > Actinomycetes > Streptosporangiales > Streptosporangiaceae > Nonomuraea > Nonomuraea sp. NPDC054003. The sequence continues at coordinate 582,601 of NZ_JBVJKR010000003.1, read as the reverse complement.
GTTCGAGAACGAGCCATCCGAGCAGAGGGAGCCACCCATGTCGCAGCACCCCGCACGCATCCTGGCGGCGTCGGCACTCGCCACGCTGGCCGGGCTGGGCCTGACCGCCCCGGTCGCGCACGCCGCCCCCGCCGACCCCGTGCAGAAGCGCCTGGACACGCTCGTCCAGGAGTCGTCGTTCCCCGGCGCGATCGCGGCCGTGCGCGGGCGCGACGGACGGACCCGCACCTACACGTCCGGCGTGGCCGACCTGAAGACCGAGGCGAAGATGCCGGCGGACGGGCGGGTGCGGATCGCCAGCAACACCAAGATGTTCACCGCCGTGGTCGCGCTCCAGCTGGCCGGTGAGGGCAAGCTGGACCTGGACGCGCCCATCGAGAAGTATCTGCCCGGGGTGGTCCGGGGCAAGGGCGTCGACGGGCGGAAGATCACCACCCGCCGGCTGCTCCAGCACACGAGCGGCCTGCGCGACTACGACGACGTCCTCATCGGCGACTTCTTCTCCGTGCTGGAGCGCCACTTCGAGCCGCGCGAGCTGGTGGACACGGCGCTGGCGCGCCGGGACTCCCCCGCCAAGGGCTGGGACTACAGCAACACCAACTACATCCTGGCCGGGCTCGTCGTGCAGAAGGTCACCGGCCGGCCGATCGGCGAGGAGATCACCAGGCGCGTCATCAAGCCGCTGGGCCTGCGCGACACGTACTGGCCCGGCGTCGGCGAGCGGGACATCCGCGGCCCGCACCCCAAGGGCTACCTCGCGCTGAAGCCCGGCGACCCGTACCGGGACGTCACCCGGCTGGACCCGTCGATGGCGTGGGCGGCGGGCGCGCTCGTGGCCACCCCGAAGGATCTCAACACGTTCATGACCGCGCTCATGGACGGCGAGCTGCTCAGGCCCGCGCAGCTCAAGCAGATGAAGAAGACCGTCGCCGCGCCCGAGTTCGACACCGTGGGCGGCGCCCGGTACGGGCTGGGCATCGCCACCTTCAAGCTGAGCTGCGGCGGTTTCGCCTGGTCCCACGGCGGTTCCGCCCCCGGCTACGCCACGGGCAACGGCGTCACCGAGGACGGCCGCGCCGCCACCGTCGCGGTCACCTCCCTGCCGTCCGACCTGCCCGCCGTCAAGAACCTGGAAGCCGCCCTGGACACCGCCCTCTGCGCGTGACAGCCTCGATCCGAGGAGGGGCGATCATGACGGCGGGCGAGCAGATCATCGTCGCGGTCCTCTTCGGCGGGGCGGCGTTCCTCGCGCTCGCCCTGGGCCTGCTGGGCGCGTCCCGGCGGCTGCCGCGCAACCCTCTCTTCGGGGTCCGTACGAGGACGTCCATGGCGAGCGACGAGGCCTGGCGGCGGATACACGTCAGATTCGCCCCTTTCTCGTACGCGGTCGCCGTCCTCTGGGCGGTCACCGCGGCCACCCCCTTCGTCACCGGCTGGAACGAGCCGCTGGTGCTCGCCGGGATCGTGCTCGGGCTGGTCGTTCTGCTGGTGGGGGCGGTGCGGGCGCACCGGGATCCGGGGTAGCGCTCCCGCGCGGATCCGGGCGCACAATGGGTGTCAAGGGCATGTCAATCCGCCCGGTGAACACTCATAATCGGTGATCTACGCGGCAGCCTCACCTGCCGGGAGGAGAAACCGGGATGCCCGAGTTCTTACCGCTACGCGAGGAAGACCCGACCCACGTGGGCCCGTACCGGCTGATCGGCCGGCTCGGCAGGGGCGTGTACGCGGCCGAGGGCGCGGAGGCCGGCCGGCCCGTGGTGGTGAAGCTGCTGGGCCCGCAGGTCGACCAGGAGCGGTTCCTGCGGCTGGTCGAGTCGATCCGCGAGGTGTCCGCCTTCTGCTCGGCCCAGGTGCTCGATTCGGGCACGGCGGGCGGCCGCCCTTACGTGGTGAGCGAGTACATCGACGGGCCGACGCTGGCGGCGGTGACGGCGGGCGGGACGCGGCTGCGGGAGGCGGCGCTGCACCGGCTCGCGGTCGGCACGGTGACCGCGCTGGTGGCGATCCACCAGGCGGGGGCGGTCCACGGAGACGTGCGGCCGGAGAACGTGGTGCTCGGTCCCGACGGCCCCCGGCTGATCAACGTGGGCGTGGCGGGGGCGATGGCGGCCTCCGCCGAGACGACGACCCGGCAGGTGGAGACGCCCGCGTTCGCGGCGCCCGAGCGGCTCGACGGGGCGGAGCCGGGGCCGGCGGCGGACATGTTCTCGTGGGCCGCGACCTTGGTGTCGGCGGCCACGGGGCGCTCCCCGTTCGACGGCGGGTCGATGGCGGGCACGGTCAACCGGATCGTCGGCGAGCCGCCCGACCTGCCCGATCTCGGGGACCTGCGGGGCGTCGTCGAGGGGTGCCTGGACAAGGACCCGGCACGCCGCCCCTCCTCCAGCGACGTGCTGCTGCGGCTGGTCGGCGAGACGCGGTTCCTGACCGGCAAGCTGCTCCCGCAGGCCGGCGGGAGGGACGAGCCGCCGCCCGCGCGGCGCGGGCGGGGGCCGCTGGTCGCGGTGGCGGCGTTCGCCGCCGGGGCGCTGCTGTCGGGCGCCGCCGTGTACACGCTGGCGCCCCCGTGGGTGACCACCTCGGCGGCTTCGTCCCCCTCGCCCGGCGCGGTCATCACCTCCGGCGCGCCGATCACTCCCAGCGTGACCACGGCGCCGGTCGCCAGCGTCCCCCCGAAGGCGGACAAGGACGTCGAGCTGCCCGACATCGGCGCCACGCTGCACGAGCACCCGGACGACGTCGCGCGCCTGACGGCCTACCTCCAGGTGAGCCGGCCCTTCAAGACGTTCGTCAGGGACGCGTCCGGCCGGTTCGAGGAGGTCGGCCTGGCCGAGGAGCCCCGGGTGTCGCCGGACGGCCGGTGGGTGGCGCTCAACCCGTGGCTCAAGTACCAGAACTCCGACATGGACCACGTCCGGTTCCGCGACCTGTCGACCGGCGAGACCTTCACCGTCCAGACCGTGAAGAAGCCCGAGTCCACGCAGGTGCCCGCATGGTCGCGCGACGGCCGCCGGCTGCTCCTGTCGATCAGGACGGAGGACGCGAAGCTGTTCTCGGGCTTCGTCGTCGTCGACGTGGCCGCGCGCACCTCCACGGTGGTCAACACCCAGTACAAGGACGCGATCTCGCTGCCGTTCACGTTCCTCCCGGACGGGACGATCGCCCGCGGCTACTCGGGTGAGAAGTCGCAGGGCATCGAGACGTACGACATGTCGGGCAAGGTGACGACCACCAAGCACTGGGTGGGCATGCCGCGCGACCGCGACTGGTACTCGCCCGACGGCAGGCAGTTCTTCACCGTCTGTCCGAAGAGCGGGGACGTGTGCGTCTGGGACGCGGTGACCGGCGCACGCAAGGCCACGGTGGAGGGCCTCGACGACGACGTCCGGCTGATCGGCTGGTTCGACGACGACCACCTGCTGATCGAGGATCCCGGCAAGAAGAAGGGCCGCCTCCAGGTGAAGGTCGTGGACTTCCTCGGGAGGACGAAGCGCGTGCTCGCGGACGTGGACGAGCGCGGCAGCAACCGCCAGTGGGCGGCGATCCGGCGGTGACCGTGGAGCCGAGGCCGCTGCTGACGGAGGACCCCGCGCGGGTGGGGTCGTACCGCGTCGCGGGCCGGCTGGGCGAGGGCGGGCAGGGGGTCGTCTACCTGGGCGAGTCGGCCACCGGCGAGCGGGTGGCGATCAAGCTGCTGGCGCACGCGCTGGACGAGGAGGCCAGGGCCGACTTCGCCAAGGAGGTGGAGCTGGCGCGGCGGGTCAAGGCGTTCTGCACGGCGAGCGTGCTGGCCAGCGGCGAGCTCGACGGCGTCCCGTACGTGATCAGCGAGTTCGTCGACGGGCCGTCGCTCGCCCGGGTGCTCGCCGAGCGGGGGCCGCTGGGCGGGGCCGAGCTGCGCCGGCTGGCGATCGGCAGCGTGACCGCGCTGGCGGCCATCCACCAGGCGGGGGTGGTGCACCGCGACTTCAAGCCGGGCAACGTGCTGCTCGGCAGGGACGGGCCGCGGGTGATCGACTTCGGCATCTCCAGGACGCTCGACGCCGCGGAACCGGACGGCGACCACCTGACGGGGACGCCGCCGTTCATGGCCCCCGAACAGTTCGGGCGCGGGGCGGGCGCGCCCGCGGACCTGTTCGCGTGGGCGGCCACGGTGGTGTGCGCGGCGACCGGCTCGCCGCCGTTCGGCTCCGGCGACGTGCCCGCGCTGGTGAACCGGATCCTGCGCGCCGAGCCGGACCTGGGCGATCTCCGCGGCGACCTGCGCGAGGTGGTGAGCAGTTGCCTGGCCAAGGACCCGGCGGCCCGGCCGACCGCGCGCACCGCGCTGCTGCGGCTGCTCGGTCACCGGGTGGAGCCGCGGCGCCTGCTCGCCGAGGGCACCAGGAGCGCGGCCCCCGAGCCCGCCCCGCGCGGGCCGCGGCGGCGGGTGCTCGTCGCGGGCGCCGCCGCCGTGGTGCTGGCGGGCGCGGCGACGGCCGCCGCGCTCGGCCTCCGGAGCACGCCGGACGACCCGATCCCGCCGGCGCCGCAGCGCGTCTCCTCCGGTCCGATGAGCACCGGCTCCACCACCACCTCGACGCTCCCCGGCACCGGGGTCGAGCTGCACGAGAACCCCGCCGACCCGATCTGGGCCAGTTCCTACTACGGCGGCTTCGCGGAGGCGGACTTCCCCGCCTACGTCCGCGATCCCCGGACCGGGCAGTTCCGGCGGTTCGGCAGCTTCCAGATCCCGGTCGTCTCCCCCGGCGGCCGGTACGTGGCCGCGCTCCCGGTCTCCAACCTCGACGTGACCGACCACAACACGCTGCGGCTGGTGGACCGCGGCACCGGCGAGGACGTCACGCTGCGGACCGCCGGCAAGCCAGGACTCACGCTGGACCCGGCCTGGACCGCCGACGGCGGCCGCCTGCTCCTGACGCTCAGGGCGGGCCCGGACGAGCAGCGCACCGTCGGCTTCGTCGTCGTCGACCCGGCCGCCAAGAGCGTCCAGACCCGCCGCACGGACTTCGGCGGCGAGGCCGGCTACGGGTGGGGGCCGGACGGCTCGACGCTCGTCACCCAGGGCGGCGACGGCGCCATCCGGTACGTCGGGCTCGACGGCCGGGTGCTGCGCACCTTCACCGGCAAGGGCGCGCTGATCCGGGGCGGCGTCGCGGACACCACGGCCGGCCGGGTTTTCACCACCACCTGCCGGGAGGGGTCGCGCGACATCTGCCTGTGGGACGCGGCCACCGGCGAGCGGGAGGCGGTGATCCCGCCGGCGAAGGGCATGGTGTTCAACGGCTGGCTGGACAGGAGCCACTTCCTGGCGACCGTCATCGGCCCCGAGAAGGGCCGGCTGGTGCTCGGCGGGATGGACGGCGAGGCCGTGCGGGTCCTCGCCGAGGGCCCGGCCGGCCAGCTGAACCAGATCAGCGTCTGGTTCACTCCCCGCTGAACCCGAGCACCGTCCGCAGGATCGCCGCCGGGTCGCCGCCGCCGCCCCGCCAGGCCACGTGCTGGTCGGGCCGGACCAGGACGAGCGGCGCGCCGTACCTGTCGAGCAGCCCTTCGCCCGCCAGGTCCACCACCGTGAACGGCACCCCGAGGGCCCGCGCCGCCTCCTCGAAGGCGGGGCCGGGCTCCGGTGTCAGGCGCAGCAGCGTGAGCCCTTCGCCCAGCGTGTCGTACAGGGAACGGCCGCCGGGCAGCCAGGCGTGCGGCAGCCGCGCGCCCGGCCGGGCGGAGCCGTGGTAGTCCTGCGGGGTGTGCGGCGGGACGGGCGAGCCGTCGTCGGCCACGATCGGCGAGCCCGCGTAGTGGTAGCCGAGCACGAGCCCCTCGCTGTAGAACTCGCCGGCCTTGACCCGCAGCGCGGCGGCCGTCTCGGCGCGGGCGCGGGCGGCCTCCGGGCCCGGGCCGGTGAGCGGCCGGTCGGCGAAGGTGGGCGCGAGCAGCTTCTCCTGGGCGGAGCTGTCGGCGACGGTCTGGACGGCCACCGGGCGGCGCTCGGCCTCGTAGCTGTCGAGCAGGCCGGGTCCGCCCCAGCCCTGGAGCACGGCGGCGAGCTTCCACGCGACGTTGACCGCGTCGCCGACGCAGGTGTTGAACCCGTGGCCGCCCCACGGCGGGTTGAGGTGGGCGGCGTCGCCGACCAGGAAGACCCGGCCGGCGCGGTAGCGGTCGGCGAGCAGCATCCGGGCCACCCACGGGTCGGTGCTGACGACGCTGATCGGCAGGTCGGCGCCGATGAGCACGCGCACCAGCCGCTCCGGGTCCGGGGCGGAGGTGCGCACGTCGACGCCCACCATGATCGCCCACCACTTGTCGTCCAGGTCCATCCGGCCCATCAGGCCGGACACCTCCGGATGGATCACCCAGTACTGCACGGCCGGGTCGAGCGGGATCTTCTGCGCCAGGCCGGGCGCCCGGAACACCACGCTCAGGTTGGGCCGCTCGCCGGACGAGCCCTCGTACGACGCGCCGATCGCCTCGCGGCTGACCCCGGCGGCGCCGTCGCAGCCCAGTAAGTAGTCGGCTTCGAGCGCAGAGCCGTCGGAGAGCCGGGCGCGGACCCGGTCGCCGTCCTGGTCGATCGCGGTGACGGCGACCCCGGTCAGCAGCGTGACGGCGGGCAGCTCGGCCACCGCCTCGCGCAGCAGCCGTTCGACGATCGGCTGCGGCACCTGCTGGCCGGGCTCCGCCCACCGCTCGTCGCGCTCGGGGTGGAGGCCGAAGGCGTGGGGGAAGCGGGTGAGCTCGACGCCGAGCAGGTTCGTACAGAACAGGACGTCCTGCGACCAGGAGACGGGCAGCGGCGCGGCGGCGCGCAGCCGGTCGGCGAGGCCCCACCGGCGCAGGTGCTCCATGGTGCGCATGCTGGTGGTCTTGGCGCGCGGCCGGTCCTGGTCGATCGTGGTGCGCGGCTCGACCACGGTGACGGTGACGCCGCGCCGGCCGAGCTCAACGGCCGCGGCCAGCCCGGCGGGGCCGCCGCCCGCGACGAGGACCCGGCTCACGCGCCCCTCCTGCCGGCCGGGCCGGTGACCGGCGTCCGGATCACGCCCAGCCGGTCGACCTCCACCTCGACCACGTCGCCGGGCGTCAGCAGCCGGGGCGGCGTGCGGACGTAGCCGACGCCTTCCGGGGTGCCGGTGGCGATGACGTCGCCGGGGTGGAGTGTCAGCGTGGCGCTGATGCGGGACAGGAGTGCGGGCACGGTGAAGATCATGTCACTGGTGTCGCCGTCCTGCATCACCTCGCCGTTGACCCGGGTGACCACGCGCCATCCGTCCGCGGGGCTCCCGGTCTCGTCGGCGGTGACGATCGGGCCGATCGGGCCGCTGCGGTCGGCGTTCTTGCCGAGAGTCCACTGGCTGGTGAGCTTCTGGGCGGTGCGGGCGGTGATGTCGTTGAACGCGGCGTACCCGAGGACGCCCGCCCCCGCCTCGCTCTCGCCGGCGTCGGCCAGCCGCGCGCCGACGACGGCGGCGACCTCGCCCTCCCAGTCCAGCCCCGGCTCTCCGGCGGGCACCGGCACGGCCGTGCCGGTCACCGAGAGCGAGGCCGTCCACCGGCCGAACACGGTCGGGTGCGCGGGCGGCTCGAAGCCGCCCTCCGCCGCGTGCGCGCGGTAGTTGAGCCCGACGCACAGCACCCGCGCCGACGGCGGCACGGGCGGGGCGAGCTCCACCTCCGCCAGCGGCACCCCGCCGGGCCCAGCCTTGCGGGCCCGGTCCAGCCAGTACGGGACGTCGCTGTAGAAGTCGGTCACCTCGGCGAGGGGCGTGACGGTGCTGTCCGCCAGGACGCCGACCGTGACGTGCCGTCCGTTGTCGCGCGCGGCCATGCCGACGAGCTTCACCGCGGGTCTCCTTCCTCGACCAGCCTGATGTCGAACTCCGCCGCCAGGAACGGGCCGTCCATGCCGAAGCGCGCGCCGGCGGACGGCAGGAAGTCCGTGACGAGCGCGTCCTTGACCGCGAACGCGGCGTCGGAGCCGAGGTAGGGGTCGCCGGCGACGAAGATGTGGGTGGTGAGCGGCCGGTGCCCGGCCGCCTGGACCTTGATGTGCACGTGCGCGGGCCGCATGGGGTGGCGGCCGATCGCCCGCAGCAGCTCGCCCACGGGGCCGTCGGTCGGCACCGGGTAGCTGCTCGGCTTCACCGTGCGGAACCAGTACGCGCCGTCGTCGCCGGTGGTGAGCAGGGCGCGCAGGTTCCCGTCGGGCTGCTCGGCGTCCTGGCTGTCGTACAGGCCGGTGTCGTTCGACTGCCAGACGTCGAGCACCGCGCCGGGGAGGGGGTTGCCGTCGCAGTCGGTGACGCGGCCGTGCACGACGGCGGGCTCGCCGCGCTGCCGCTCGGGCCCCTCGGCGATCCAGGCGCCCATGGGGCGGGGCGGCGCGGGCGAGTGGAAGGGGCCCTCGACCGAGCTGGGGGTCATGGTGGGCGGGCCGGTGTGGTTCACCTCGTCGACGGCCGAGGTGACGCCCAGCATGTCGGACAGCAGGATGAACTCGTTGCGGGTCTCGGTGCAGGTCTGCCCGACGCGGACCAGGAAGTCGACGGCACGCAGCCATTCGGCCTCGGTGGGCCTGGTCTCGCGGACGAACGCGTGCAGGTGGGTGACCAGGCCGCCGACCAGCTCGCGCACCCGCGGGTCCGCGCCGCCGACGGAGCCGAGCACCTGTGCGAGCAGGGCGTCGAGCCGGTCGGATCCGGGGTTCGCGATCATCGTCGCCTCCACATCTGTCTTGATCGGCAAACCCTAGGGCGTGGCCCCGGCGTGCACCAGGGAGGATTTCACTCAATGGCATGCGTCACTGGCACACTGCACGGGTGACGAACGCTCCACGCGGACACCGGCCGCCGCACGGCGCCCCCGTGATCGACCGGGCCTTCGCGCTGCTCGGCGCCTTCTCCGCGACCCGCCGGGCGATGACGCTGGCCGAGCTGAGCCGGGCCACCGGCACGCCGCCGAGCACGGCGCTGCGGCTGGCCCGCCGCCTGCTCCACTGGGGCGCGCTGGAACGCGACGGCGGCGGCCGGTACGTGATCGGGCTGCGGCTGTGGGAGCTCGCCTCGCTCGCGCCGCGCGGGCACGGGCTGCGCGAGGCCGCGCTGCCGTACATGGAGGATCTGTACGAGGCCACGCACCAGCACGTGCTGCTGGCGGTGCGCGACGGGCACGAGGCCCTGCTGGTGGAGCGGCTGTCGGCCAGGGACGCCGTCGACGTGCTCTACCGGGTGGGCGGGCGGCTGCCGCTCCACTCGACCGGCGTCGGCCTGGTGCTGCTGGCGCACGCCGAGCCCGAGCTCCAGGACCGGGTGCTGGCGGAGCCGCTGGTGCACGAGCCCGAGGGGCTGCCCGTCTCACCGGCCGCGCTGCGGCGGACGCTGGCGCGGGTGCGCCAGACGGGGCTGGCGGTGGCCGAGCGGTCGGAGCCGGGGCCGATCCTCACCGTCGCCGCGCCCGTCCGCGGCGCCGACGACGGGGTGGTGGCGGCGCTGTCGGTGGTGGTCCCCGCCTCCGGCGCCGAGCCACGCGCCCTCGCTCCCGCCCTGCGCGCCACCGCCCGCGCCCTCTCCCGCAGCCTCGGCTCCCCTCGCGCTTCCTGACCGGAATGCCCATGGCACGTACTGGACATTTCGCCGCAAGCCCCAGGACATTACTGTCCGGTGGCTACCGTTGCTGCCGTGGCGCACGTACGGAAAGCCAACAGAGGGCCCAGCGCGGCGGCGGAGAACCGCGCGGCGCTCGTCACAGCGGCCCGGGAGCTGTTCGCGACCGCCGGATTCGGCGCTCCGCTGAGCGCGGTCGCGCGGCGGGCCGGTGTGGGGCAGGGCAGCCTCTACCGCCACTTCCCCGACCGGGCGAGCCTGGCCCTGGCGGTGTTCGACGGAAACGTGACCGAACTGGAATCGCTCGCCGCCGAACGGACGACCACGCTCGACGACCTGTTCGCGCGGATCATCGAGCAGACCGTCGCCTCGGTGGCGTTCCTCGACCTGGTCACCTCGGCCGACGAGCGCATGGCCGCGGTGCGCACCCGGGTGGCCCGGCTGCTGGCCGGCAAGCTCGACCAGGCGCGGCGCGACGGGACCGTGCGCCCCGACGTCACGGCCGACGACCTGCTGCTGGTCATCGCCATGCTGGCCGGGGTGCTGTCCAGCGCTTCGGCGGAGGCCCGGCCGGCCGCGGCCGAGCGGTCCTGGGCCCTGCTGCGCCGCTCGATCCGCCCCTGACGCCCGTTCCGTTGATCATTGTCCTCCGGATCGCCAGTACCCTGGCTGAGCGGGTCCATGGGCCGTTGCCAGTGAACTCCCAGCTAGAGGCATTAGCCTCGATCCGCATGAAACGGGTGGCCCCGGGACGCCATCCGGCTGAGACATGCCTCGGAGACGCAAGAGATGAAGATCCGGTACATGCTGTTGCACGCCTACGGCATGGGCGGGACCATCCGCACCGTGGTCAACCAGGCGAACGCCATGGCGGCCGCGGGTCACGACGTGGAGATCGTCAGCGCGGTCCGCCGGCGGACCAAGCCGCAGTTCGCCATCGATCCGCGGGTGAAGGTGTGGGCGCTGGTCGACCAGCGGAACGCGGTCGAGACCGACTCCCTGGCCCGCAAGGTGTGGCGCCGGGCGCGGGGCAAGATCGTGCCCGCGGGCGAGTTCGCCGCCGGCTACTTCACCGAGCGCGTGGAGCGCGCGGTCATCGACTACGTCAGCCCGCTGAGCGACGGCATCCTGGTGACCACCCGCCCGGCGCTGAACCTCATCGCCGCCCGCCGCGCCACGTCCGGCGTGATCCGGGTGGCCCAGGACCACATGAACCTGGGCTCCTACCGGAAGCCCGTGCGGGAGCAGATCAGCCGCCACTACAGCCGCTTCGACGCGGTCGTGGTGCTGACCGAGACCAGCCGCGCCGAATACCGCGAGGCGCTCCCCGGCTGCCCGGTCATCCGCATCCCCAACGGGATCCCGATGGCCGGGCGTGTGCACTCCGACCACACGGCACCGGTGGTGATCGCGGTGGGCCGGCTGGTCAAGCAGAAGGGCTTCGACTACCTCATCAAGGCGTTCGCGTCGATCGCGGACGAGCGCCCCGAGTGGGAGCTGAAGGTCTTCGGCACCGGCCCGTCCGAGGAGAAGCTGCGCGAGCGCATCGAGGAGGCCGGCCTGACCGGCCGGTTCAAGCTGATGGGCCGCACCGAGACGATCCACGACGAGATGGCCGCGGCGTCGATCTACGCGCTCAGCTCCCGCATCGAGGGCCTGCCGATGGCGATGATCGAGGCGATGGGCCACGCGCTGCCGGTGGTGGCCTTCGACTGCCCGACCGGCCCGGCGGACGTGCTGACGCACGACGTGGACGGGGTGCTGGTGCCGCCGCGCGACCCGGAGGCGCTGGGCGCCGCGCTGTCTCGCCTGATGGGCGACATCGACACCCGCCGGCGGCTGGGCGCCGCCGCGGCGAGGACCGCCCAGAGCTACTCGCCCGAGGTCGTCATGCCGCTGTGGGAGGACCTGTTCACCGCGCTGCACAACGGCGAGCGCCTCGACGACCCCCGCTGGACGTCACGCTGACCGGAAAAACCGGTTCCGCGTCACCCTCGCGATCATTAGACTCGCCGCCGTACCGCGCGCCGCAGTGGCGCGCTCCGACGTGTGAGGGGAGCCCGCCGTGCGCCACCACAGCACCGCGGCCGCCGTCCCCCCGTCGCGGTATGAGGTGATCCTGGTGTCTCCGGCGGCCCGGTGCCGGCTGCGCGCCCGCCACCGGACGCCGTGACGAACCCCTGATCCTCCCGGGGCGGGGCCCTGCTCTGTCTGCCCTGCCCCTCTTCTCGTCCGGCACATCGCGCCGTCCTGTTCTCCATCCCGCAAGAAGGGTCATGGACCGTGCGCCGTCACACCACCCGATCGCCTGCCGTCGTCCGCAACCTGGGCATCCTCGCCCATGTCGACGCCGGCAAGACCACCCTGACCGAACGCGTCCTGTACGCCACCGGCGCCACCTACAAGCGCGGCGAGGTGCACGACGGGACGACCGTCACCGACTTCGACGCCCAGGAGCGCGACCGCGGCATCACGATCTTCGCCGCGGCCGTGAGCTGCGAGTGGGCCGGACACCGGATCAACCTCATCGACACTCCCGGCCACGTCGACTTCTCCGACGAGGTGGAGCGCTCGCTGCGGGTGCTCGACGGCGCCGTCGCCGTGTTCGACGGGGTCGCGGGCGTCGAGCCGCAGAGCGAGTCGGTGTGGCGGCGGGCCGACCGCCACGGCGTGCCGCGCGTCGCCTTCGTCAACAAGCTGGACCGGGCGGGCGCCGACCTGGACACGGCCGTCGCCTCGATCCGCGACCGGCTGCGGGTGACGCCGCTGGTCGCGCAGCTGCCGATCGGCCGCGAGCACGCCTTCACCGGCGTCGTCGACCTGCCGCGCATGCGGGCCCTGACCTGGGACCGGGACGTGCTCAGGGAAGGCCCGGTGCCGGACGACCTGCTGGACGAGGCGCGGCGGCGCCGCAGACTGCTGGAGGAGGCCGTGGCCGAGCTGCACCCGGGCGCGCTGGAGGAGTTCTGCGCAGGACCGGAGATCTCCGCCGGCACGCTCCAGACGGCGCTGCGCGACCTCACCCGCTCCGGTGACGGCGTCGTGGTGCTGTGCGGGTCCGCGTACCGGAACAGGGGCGTCGAGCCGCTGCTGGACGCCGTCGTCGCGTACCTGCCCTCGCCGCTGGACGTGCCGCCGGTGCGCGGCACGCACGCCGGCGCGGAGCAGGAGCGCGCCGCCGACCCCGAGGCGCCGCTCGCGGCGCTGGCCTTCAAGGTCAGCTCCACCGCGACGGGCCGGCTGACGTTCCTGCGGCTGTACGCGGGGACGCTGCGCAAGGGTGACACGGTGCTGGACGCGGGCGCGGAACGCACCGAACGGGTCGCCCGCATCCTGCGGGTGCAGGCCGACCGGCACACCGAGGTGGACCGGGCGGTCGCCGGGGACATCGTCGCGGTGGCCGGGCCGAAGGCGGCGCGTCCCGGCGCGACGCTGTGCGCGCGGGAGGCGCCGCTGCTGCTCGAACCGCCGTCGGCGACCGAGCCCGTGGTGTCCGTGGCCGTCGAACCGCGCCGGAGCACCGACGCCGGGCGGCTGACGTCGGCGCTGGCGCGGCTGACGGACGAGGACCCGTCCCTGTCCGTACGGACCGATCCCGAGACCGGGCAGACGCTGCTGTCCGGCCTGGGCGAGCTGCACCTGGAGGTGGCGGTGGAGAAGGTGCGCCGCGAGCACGGGATGACGGTCGCCGTGGGCCGGCCCCGGGTGGCGCTGCGCGAGACGGTCGTGCGCGGCGTGTCCGGACTCCTCTACCGGCATGTCAAGCAGGACGGCGGGGCCGGGCAGTTCGCGCACGTGGTGCTCGACGTGGAGCCGGGCACCGGGTTCGCGTTCGAGTCGGCGGTGACCGGCGGCCGGGTGCCGCGCGAGTACGTGCGCGCGGTGGCGGCGGGCTGCCGCGACGCGCTGGTCGAGGGCCCGCTCGGCGGGCACCCGGTGACCGGCCTGCGCGTCACGCTTACCGACGGCGCCACGCACGTGAAGGACTCCTCCGAGACGGCCTTCCGCGCGGCGGGCCGGCTGGGCCTGCGCGAGGCGCTGCGGTCCTGCGTGATGGCGCTGCTGGAGCCGGTGGTCGAGGTCACGGTGACAGTGCCTGAGGAGGCCGCGGGCGGCGTGCTGGGCGACCTGGCCGCCCGGCGCGGCCGGATCAGCGGCACGGCGGCGAAGGCCGGCACGGTGGTGGCCACCGCCACGGTGCCGCTGGCCGAGGTGTTCGGCTACGCCACCCATCTACGCAGCCGTACGCAGGGCCGGGGCACGTTCACCACCCGTGCCGCGGGCTACGCCCGGATGCCGTGACGGCCGGGGCCGGTCCCTCCTTTTGGGGGGACCGGCCTTTCGCTGAAGGAAACCTGAAGCATCCCGTAAGAGGGCATCGGCAGCCTTGGGGACATGAACCACGGCGGGCCCGGAGAAAGGGCCTGGTCCCATCGGGGAGAAGGAGTACGAGATGACGAGCAGGCTGGTGGTTTCCGCCTTCGTTTCGCTGGACGGTGTCATGCAGGCTCCGGGCGGGCCCGGCGAGGACGACGACAACGGCTTCAAGCACGGCGGCTGGCTGGCCCCGCACGTGGACGAGGGGTTCAACCGCATTATGGGCGATCAGCTCGACCGCGCGGACGGCATGCTGCTGGGCCGCAGGTCGTACGACATCCTCTCCTCGTACTGGCCGCACGTGTCCGACGAGGACGGCGGCGCCGAGATCAACAGCATGCGCAAGTACGTCGCCACCAGGTCGCCGATGACGGCCGAGTGGCGCAACACCGAGGTGCTGGCGGGCGAGGCCGCGCAGACGGTCGCCGACCTGAAGCGGCGCACCGACGGCGAGATCATCACCCAGGGCAGCAGCGACCTCATCCGCACGCTGCAGAGGGCCGAGCTGGTCGACGAGTACCGCCTGATGGTCTTCCCCGTCGTCCTCGGGGAGGGCAAGCGGATGTTCGCCGAGGGCACCCTCCCGGCCGGGCTCAAGCTCACCGGCTGCACCACCACCGACGCGGGCGTCGTCTACATGACCTACGCGTGGACGGGCGACCCCGTGTACAGCTCCGTCGCCTAGCCCGGGCGGGACTCCTCACCTTCGTCAGGGGTGTCACTGGACGTTCGGCGGATCCGGCAGGGGTAACGGGCTTCGTACGGTGCTTGCCCATGAAGTCCTTTCTGGCCGGTTTCTCCCTGCTCCTGGCCCTCACCCCCGCCGCCCTCGACGGAGACGCCCGCGTGCCGGGCGAGCTCACGGCCGCCGCCGTCGACGCCTACGCCCGGCAGGCGATGGAGTCGACGGGCGTGCCCGGCATGTCGCTGGTGGTGACCAGGGACGGCGAGGTCGTGCACGCGGCCGGGTACGGGCACGACTCCCGCGGCGCCCCGATCACCGCCGGCACCCCGATGCGGGTGGCCTCGGTCAGCAAGTCGTTCACCGCGGCGGCGGTCATGACGCTCGTCGAGCGGGGCGAGATCCGGCTCGACGAGCCGGTCGCCGCGCAGCTTCCCGGGTTCCGCATGGCCGACCCGCGGGCGGCCGGGATCACCGTGCGGCAGCTGCTCAACCAGACCTCCGGCCTGTCCGACACCTCGGTGGACGTCACGGATCTGGGCGACGCCGCCTCGCTCGCGGACTACACCTCGCGGCTGGCCGACGACCGGCTCGCGGCCGCCCCCGGCACCCGCTGGGAGTACTGCAACGTCAACTACAACCTGGCCGCCAGGCTGGTCGAGACCGCGAGCGGCCGCCGCTTCGGCGACTACCTGCGCGAGCGGATCTTCACCCCGCTGGGCATGACGTCCAGCGCGGTCAGCGACGAGGTCGTCAGACCGGCCGACGGCCGTAACTCGATCTTCGGCCTCTGGCTGCCCCGTCCCGAGCTGGACGGGTTCCTGGACGAGAGCGGCAGCGGCGGCGTCATCACCACCGCCGCCGACATGGGCAGGTGGCTGAGGCTCCACACGGGCGACGGCCGCCCCCTGGTGCAGCGGCAGAGCCTGGAGACCATGCACGCCCCCTCCGGGATCCACGAGTACGGGATGGGCTGGAGCCCCGACCGCGAGTCCGGCCTGCTCGTGCACTCGGGCAACCTGTTCACCTACAACGCCGTCCAGGCGATCTCCCCCGGGACGGGGTACGGGTTCGCGGTCATGACGGACAGCGCCGGGCTGACGGACGAGACCTACGCGGTCATGACGGGCCTCGTGGCCATGAGCGAGGGCCGGGCGCCCGAGGTGCCCGGAGGCGACCGGCAGCTGTTCGAGGCGGTGCTGGCCGCGATCGCGCTGCTGGCGGCGGGCCTCGGGATCACGGGCGCGCTCCGGGCGCGGCGCTGGGCCGCCGAGCGGGCGGGCAGGCCGCGGTGGCGGGTCGCGGTGCGCCTGGTCCCCGCGCTGCTGCCGGTCGCGCTGCTGGCCGCCTATCCGGACCTGGTCTCGATCCTCATGAACGGGCGGACCGTCACCTGGGCCCAGGTCACGTACTACGCCGCCCCGCTGTCGATCGCGCTGCTGGCGGCCGCGGCCGCCGGGGTCCTGGTGACGATCACGCGGCTGGTCCGGCTCGCGAGTTGATGAGAGCAGCTCATGTTTGGGCCTTGCCGGGTCCTGGAGGGCGGCGGATGCTGGGTGCACCCCCCACTTGTGAGGTGTCCGTGAAGAGCCTCCGATCCCTCGTCCGCATCACCTCCGGCCTCGTCCTCCTGGCCGGCTCGCTGATCGCGCAGAGCCCCATACCAGCGGTCGCCACCTCCGCCACCACCTCGGCCACGACTTCGGCCGCCGACGTGCGCGGCCTCGTCGACGCCCACAGCCACCTGTTCTCGTACGAGGCGTTCGGCGGCATGCTGATGTGCGGCAAGCCGTTCGATCCCGACGGCATCGCCAAGGCGCTGCGCGACTGCCCCGACCACCTGCCCAACGGCGAGCTGGCCTGGTTCGAGAACTTCACCCGCACCGGCTCGCCCACCGGCACCCACGACCCGGTGGGCTGGCCGACGTTCCGCGACTGGCCCGCGCACGACTCGCTGACCCACCAGCAGGCGTACTACACCTGGGTGGAGCGGGCCTGGCGCGGCGGGCTGCGGGTGATGGTCAACCACCTGGTCGCCAACCGCCAGCTGTGCGCCATCTACCCGCTGCGGCGCCACGGCTGCGACGAGATGGACTCCATCAGGCTCCAGGCCCAGCGCGCCCGCGAACTGCAGGCCCACGTCGACGCCGAGCACGGCGGGCCGGGCCGCGGCTGGTTCCGGATCGTCCGCGACCCCGCCGAGGCGCGGCAGGTCGTCCAGGCGGGCAAGCTGGCCGTGGTGCTCGGCGTGGAGACCTCCGAGCCGTTCGGCTGCCGGCAGGTCCTCGGCATCTCCGCGTGCACGCGGGCGCAGATCGACCGCGGCCTCGACGAGATGTACGAGCTGGGCGTGCGCAGCATGTTCGCCTGTCACAAGTACGACAACGCGCTGTGCGGGGTGCGGTTCGACTCGGGCACCCAGGGCGCGATCGTGAACATCGGCAACCTGCTCGGCACCGGCAGGTTCTGGCAGGCGCGCACCTGCACCACCGCCGAGCACGACAACACCATCGAGCCCGCGGGCGTGCTGCCCGGTCAGATCGCCCGCCTGCTGCCGCCGGGCGTCTCGCTGCCCATCTATCCCGCGGCCCCGCACTGCAACACGCGCGGCCTGACCTCGCTCGGCCAGTACATGATCGAGGGCATGATGCGGCGCGGCATGATGATCGAGGTCGACCACATGAGCGTCAAGGCCGCCGACAGCGCTCTCGACCTGCTCGAAGCCGCCGGTTACCCGGGCGTCATCTCCTCCCACAGCTGGACCGACCCGCACTACCTGGACCGCATCTACGCCCTCGGCGGCATGGTCACCCAGTACGGCCACGACGCCGAGCACTTCGTGGACGAGTGGCGGCGCACCGAGCCGCTCCGGCAGGCCCACCAGGTGCCGGGTTACGGGTACGGGCTGGACGCCAACGGCATGGGCCGCCTCCCCGCGCCCCGGGCCGGCAACGCGTCGAACCCGGTCACGTACCCCTTCACCTCCCTCGACGGCGTCACCCTCGACCGCCAGCGCACCGGCGAGCGGGTCTGGGACGTCAACCAGGACGGCGTCGCGAACTACGGCCTGGTGCCCGACTGGATCGAGGACATGCGGATCATCGCCGGCCCGGAGATCGTCCAGGACCTGGCCGCCGGCGCCGAGTCCTACCTCCGCACCTGGGCCTCAGCCACCCAGCACGCAAGCCTCCGCTGACACACACCCGCCCACCCCGTCCTTCCGGGGTGGGCACTCCTCGGCTCGCGTCCAAGCCCGGGTGAGACTAGGTCCGCGTCAGGTCCAGGTGACGACCCAGTAGGCGACGCCGAACGGGTCCTCCTCGTACAGGACCTGGGCCTGCCATGGCCGGTCCTCGCAGGCGGCGGCCATGACCTGCCAGGCGGCCCGCCCGGCGACCAGGGCGCGCTCGCAGGCGGCGGGATCCAGGCGCAGCAGCGCGCCGGCGTCGGCCGCCGTGAGCGCGGCCCCGATCCGGGCGTCGAGCTCGATCGCGGACGGGTCGAGATGACCGGGAGCCTTCTCACTCCGCCGAGCGCTGCCGTCGGCGACGACCAGCAGCCCCGCCGGACGCCCGCCCTCCCTCAGCTCGCGGCCGAGCTCAAGGCAACGGTCACGCGACTCATGACGACCCACCCCCCGCAAGGTCCACGGCACCGGACACCCTCCCAGCAGGGACCGCCCGACGGCGAGCGACACCGGAAGAAGATCCTCCACCGCCACCCCCGCACCGTCTCTCCCCCCGGAACCAGCCGGCCCCGGCACACTCTCGCCACCCGGCTCGGACACCTCTGAGTAAGCACCCTCGGGCAGCACCTCGTCGCCCCGCCGCCCGTTGGGCGCGGACCGATGGTCAAGACCCGGCCATCGCCGACCGGGGCTGCCGGGTGCCACCCGTTCTTCAGGGCCGCCGGGCACCTCCGGCGAAGCACCCGCCCCGCCCCGCCGCCCGTCGGGCGCGGACCGGCGGTCACGATGCGGCCGTCGCCAGCCCGGTGCCACGCGTTGTTCGGGGCCGGGGGCGTCGGGCGGGAACGGGCGGGTGGCGGGCGCGCCGCCCACCACGACGATCTCCTCCGCCCCCTGGTCGAGCAGCGCGGTGACGGCCGCGGCCATCGCCTCGCGCGCCTTGTCGACCTCCCGCACGGGCCCGCCGGTGACGCCGGGCAGCAGCAGCGGCGCGCCGGGAACGGTCGCCGCCGCGACGATCATGCCAGCCCCCGTACGGTGCGCGCGGGCGGGCGGACGCCGCGCGTCACCGCGACCATGTCGAGCACCTGCCGCGTCTCCGGCACGTTGTGCGCCCGGAACACCAGCGCCCCCTGCCAGGCGCACAGCGCGGTCACGGCGAGCGTGCCCATCAGCCGCTCCCCCACGGGCAGGTCGAGCGACTCGCCCACGAAATCCTTGTTGGACAGTGACACCAGCACCGGCCAGCCGGTGGCCACCAGCTCGTCGACGCGCCGGGTCACCTCCAGGGAGTGCCAGGTGTTCTTGCCGAAGTCGTGAGCCGGGTCGATGATCACGCGCTCGCGCGGCACCCCGGCCGCCACCGCCCGCTCGGCCAGCGCGACGGTCCGCTCGATCACGTCGGCCACCACGTCGTCGTACTCCACCCGGTGCGGCCGGGTGCGCGGCTCGACCCCGCCGGTGTGGGCGCACACCAGCCCCGCACCGAACTCGGCGGCCACCTCGGCCAGCTTGGGATCGGCCCCGCCCCAGGCGTCGTTGAGCAGGTCGGCCCCGGCCTGGCAGACCTCGCGGCCCACCTCGTGACGCCAGGTGTCGACGCTGATCACCAGGTCGGGGTGGCGCTCGCGCACCTCGGCCACGAACGGGGCGGTGCGCTCGATCTCCTCGCGCACGTCGACGTCGCCGCCGGGCGCCGCCTTCACCCCGCCGATGTCGACGATGTCGGCCCCCTCGGCCACCACCTGGTCGACCCGGCGCAGCGCCTCCTCACGGGCGAACGTCGCGCCGCGGTCGTAGAAGGAGTCGGGGGTGCGGTTGACGATCGCCATCAGCAGCGGCGTCTCTCCGAACGTCCGGGAGCCGAGCGTGAGCCTCATCCGTCCCTCTCCGGCACGACGCCGTCCCTGACGCGGCAGAACATCGCTCCATCCTACGCCAGCGCCTCGGGGACCGCCCTGCGCGGGGACGAAACACCGCACTTCACCACTCCCTCGGCGCGGCGGCCGATCCCCGGTTATCGTCGCAAGTAATCGCAGCGCGCAACCCCCCGGGATCTGCCATGGCCAGCGGAATACGTCACATAGCGGAGCGCGTCACCCTCACCCTCACGGTGGGCCTGGGCGCGGTGGTCTCGGCCGCCGCCCTGTTCGGCTGGTTCGACCCGGGCATGCTCGGCGCGGCCATTCCGAAGATCACGCTGCTCATCCTGAGCACGGTGACGCTTTTCCTGCTCCTGGAGCTGGACCGGCTCAGGGCGATCGAGAAGATCAAGGACCTGATCGTCACCCTCGACGTCGAGGCCATCGCCCGCGACCGCAAGGTCTCCCACTACGGCGGCGTCACCCGGATCCACCGCCGCTTCGCCGAGGACGTGTTCATCGACCACCTGGTCGCGGCCAGGCGCGAGGCCGCGATCCTGCAGACGTGGATACCTCACCTGCACCGGCTGGAGGACGCGCTGGAGGAGGCCCTGCACCGCGGCGTCCGGGTGCGCGTCCTGCTCCTGCATCCCCGGTCGGCCGTGGCCAAGCTCCGGGAGGAGGCGCTGCGGGTGGTGCGCGACCCGGCGCTCGAAGAGGACGTGCCGGCGAACGTGGAGCGGTGCCTGTCCGTCCTCGCCTCGGTGCACAAGAAGGCCGGGGCGAGGAAGCACCTGCTCGGCGTCCGCATCTACGACTCCCTGCCGTCGATAGCCGTCTACCGCGCCGACGACCGCTACTTCGTCAGCTCGTTCCTGCACGGCAAGCTGGCCGTCGACTCGACGCAGCTGGAGATCGACGGCGCCGACACCCCGATGGGCGCGGAGATCCAGGGCGAGCTGGACATGCTCTGGGCCGTCGGCCACGACGTCGACCTCTCCGACTGGCGCACATCACTCAAGGACATCCCGCCCAGGAGGCCCACATGAAGGAGCTGGACGCGTTCGAGGACGACCTCGTCGAGCGGTTCGAGCGGCACCCGGTGCTGGCCGGCGCGGCCCTGCTCTCCGCCGACGGCTTCGCCGCCGTGCTGCTCCAGCGGCGGTTCCTGTCGCTCGCCTTCACCCCCGCCTACGACCTGGCCATCGACCTGCTGGAGGACGAGGCCAGCCGCCGGATCGCGCGCGTCATCCTGCGCGAGGAGTACCCCGGCGGCGACGGCCGCGTGCCCTCGCACCGGGAGGACATGAAGGCGGACATGCTCCGGCTGGGCGTGTCCAGGAAGGCGCTGGTGGAGACCGCGCCGACCGCCGTCACGGTGGAGGCGACCACCGCGATCTTCCGGCTGATCGCCGAGGCGGGCCGCGGGCCCGACGCCGACCTGAGGCTCGTGACGATCCTGCGGTTCTGGGGCGAGATCCTGGTGGCGGCCGAGTACGGGCGGCTCTGGCCGAGGATGGCCGAGGTGCTGACCGGCGACGGCGTGAACCGGTCGAGGTTCTACCATCCCCATCTCGTCCACGACGCGAAGGCGCACCCCCTCGGCGCGGAGTCGCTCCCGTCCGGGACGCACTCCGACCAGCTCGGCGCCCGGCTGGCCGAGCTGGTCACCGGGGAGGAGTCCGCGGCGGGCTTCCGCGAGACCGAGCAGCGGGTCCTGCGGATCAAGACGGACTTCTACGACCAGTTCCTGCCCCTGGTCCCGGCGCCGGACTGACGGACGGGCCGGCGGCCCCGCGCGGGGCCGCCGGCCACGCCGGCTATCGGGTGGTCACGGGGCTGCCGGTGACGGCGGCGGACCAGTAGAGCGCCCGGGCGACCTGCGGGAACAGGCCCTTCGGGTGGTTGCGGAACAGTGGCTCGGTGCCGAAGAGCACCACCGCCGCGCCCCGCTCGTCCCGCCCGCTCACCACGGCCGCCTGACCAGCCGCCGCGTCCTGGCCGCCGGTGCCGTCCGGGTTCGGACGCCAGTGGCCGGAGACGAGCGGGTCGCCGGCCGCGTACGACTGCTCGACCGTGACCTCGGGCCCGAGGCCGGTGAACCAGCGCGGCGAGTAGACGAACGCGTGGGCGGGCGCGTCACCGGCCACCTGCCCGTCGCCGTTCGTCACCCTGACGACGCCGTTGGCGTCGCCCCGGCCCGCCACGGAGGTCGCGGTGAGCAGCCCCGCGGCGGCGTTGAAGGCCGCGCCGGTGCCGCCGCGTGTGACCACGCCGCCGCTCGCGAGGAACGCGTCGAGCGCCGCCCTGGCCTGCGGGTCGAGCGCGGCGTAGCTGAGCCCGCTGGAGACGACGAGCACGTCCGCGCCGCTCCAGTCGAAGCCGGCGTTCAGCACGGCGGTGGAGACCGGGGTGACGGCGAAGCCCAGCTCGCGCAGCGTGAACAGCTCGTCGGCGGAGACCGCCGCGGCGACGCGGACCGGCGTCAGCGGGACGCCGTCGCCCGAGCGCGCCCTGGTGAAGGCCACGCCGTAGCGGTCGGCCACGGCTTCGGCGGCGCCGCGGGTCCCGGCGGGGACGACCACGGCCCCGTCCGCCCAGACCGCCTCGACCCCCTGGGAGAGCAGGTCGTTCACGGCCCGCACCTCCTTGGCGTCACGCACGGCCAGCGCCAGCGGCCCGCGCCCGTCCGGCACGGACCCGGTCGGCGCGGCCGCGCTCACCGGCACGCCGAGCACGTGGAGCGAGCCGGAGGCGACGGTGTCCACCGTGGCGCCCCAGAGCAGGGCGTGGCTCCAGCCGGAGATGTCGTACATGGCATCCACCCGTGGGGAGATGTCCTGCCCCGGCTCCAGCATCACGTTCGCCAGCCCCCGCTTGGGCTGGCGCATGTCGACCACGTACGAGCCCGCCGGATAGGTCTTCCCGCCGGCCCGGAACGGCAGCTTCGCCCGCTCCACCCGGACGTCGTTGGCGACCAGGTGGTCCACCAGGCGGGCCGCCGCCGTGGCCGAGCGCTGCGCGTTCCCCGCAGGGATGACGTACGCGCGCGGGTAGGTGGTGGTGTAGACGTCCTCGGGCCCGAACCCGGGCACGATGCCCAGCGGCACCTCCTTGGCCGGCTCGCCCGCCGCGCCGCGCCTGAACACCTCGATCTGGTCGGCGATGATCCGGTCGTGCCGGGAGTCCACGAACGCGTACGTGGCCCGGACGGCCGCGGCGGCGATGTCGACGTTGATGGCGGAGCGGCGGCGCAGCTCCTCGACGGGCCGGTTGGTGTAGTCGGAGCCGTTCACCCGCATCGGGAACTCGATCGTGTGCGAGGCGACCGCCCCCTGGAACGGCGCGTACTGCGGGGTGAAGATCGGCGGCCAGTCGTCCCAGCCCTCGGCGGAGTCCCGGAACGGGATCTGCGGCGGGAACACCCCGTCCGCCTCCGGCGTGTAGCCGAGCTCCAGGATGGCCGCCTCGATGCCCAGGCCGTTGGGGTAGGCGTTGGTGATGAACAGGTCGTACTCGTAGTTGGCGCCGTGCGGCGGCGTGGTGGGCTCGACGAGCGTGCCGTTGACGTACCCGTGCAGGTCGAGCATGGCCACCGGCTGCGTGTCGATCATGATCTGGCGCATCACCCGGGTCTCCGGCTGGGAGGCCGTGATGAAGTCGCGGTTCAGGTCGAACCCGGCGCCGTTCTGCCGGGTCCCGGCGATGCGGCCGTCGGGGTTGGCGGTCACGTTGAAGTACAGCCTGGTCCGCCCCAGCAGGGCGGCGGTCCTGGGGTCGGTGCTGGTGGCGAGCTCCTCGATGACGCGCAGGACGGCGTCGGTGCCCTCCCACTCGTTGCCGTGGATGTTGCCGTTGAAGAAGACCGGCGCCTTGTACTTCTTGACGAGCTTCCGGTCGCGGGCCGCCCCGGCGGGGTCGTTCTCGATGCGCTCGCGGATCCGGTCCTGCTCGCGCGCCTCGCCGCGGCTCTCGGGCGCGGTGACGGTCACCAGGTAGAGGTCGTGGCCGTCGTGGCTGCGGCCGGTGATCTCGGCGCTCACCCGGTCGCTGCGCTTCTGCAGGTCGTTCAGCTTGGCGGCGATGCCGTGGTACGGGACGAGACCGAGCTTGATGGCGGCGTCGGCGGGGTTCTCGGCGGGGACGGGCAGCGTGTTCCGCCGGGGGTAGCCCTGGTCATGGCCGGGACGGCGGCGGAAGTCCGCGCCGGGGGCGGCGCGCAGGGCGGAGGCCCGCTCGCCGAGGCCGGCGGCCTCTTCGTTGCGCTCCGGCCCGTTGCCGAAGTCTCGGGAGGGCGGTACGGGCTCGGCGACGGCCACTCCTGGGGCGAGCAGCGCGACGGAGAAGGCGACGGCCGCGAGGGCGGCGGGTAGACGCACGGAAGGCCTCCACGGGTGTTGTGCGATGCGACGGCGCGGATCCGGGGGTCCGCGCCGTCACCGCGGCCCGCGCCCGTGCCGGGCGCGGGCCGCGATCCGGGACGTCAGTGCGAGAACGCCTGGAACTCGGCGGCCCTGACCTGGTCGCGGAGCGGGCTGGCCGTTCCGCAGTCGGTCGCCGAGTTGGGGTCCTCGTCCTGCTCTCCGGCGTACAGCGGGTTGCCCGTGCACTGGGTGGTCAGCGCGCGGATCATGAGGTGGGTGGCGTCGGTGGCGGGCACGCGGAACGACTTGATGAGCAGGTCGGCTCCGCGGGGCCGGGGCAGCGCCGTGTCGAAGGCGTCCGCCCGGCTGGTGTAGATCTTCCTGAACTTCGCCGGGTCGGCGCAGTCCTTGGCGCAGGCCAGCACCTCGAACGAGCGCAGGGCCGAGAACCGGTTCTGGCCGCCCGGGTCGGCCGGGTCGTTGACGTTGGGCCGCAGCATGGCGCTCACCTGGACGCGGCGGATCTTGACGGGCTTGTCGCCCGCCAGGTCCACGGTGACCGACTTGCCGGCCGGGGCGCCGGTGAGCGAGGCCCAGTTCGTGGCCTCGGTCTCGTCGATGAGCCTGCCGTGGTTGACGCCGTCGCCCGCCGCCGTGGCGCCGGCCGCGCCGGAGGCGTGGTTGCGGGTCAGGGCCAGCGGGAGCGGCAGCGTGACGCCGGGCACCACCGCGCCCTTGATCCTGGTGTGCCCGAAGCCGGCTCCGGTGACCACGAAGTCGTACACGCCGGGCGTCATCTCGACGGTGTCGCCCAGCTCGGTGGCCGGGTCGGTGTCGGCGACCGGCACCGCGCGGCCCTCGTAGTCGCCCACGTACAGCCGCAGCGCCGCGCCCTTGGCCTCACCCAGCGGCTTGAGCTTGAGCGAGCCGTTACGGCCTTCGGGGTCGACGAAGCTCGGCGTCGGGTCCGGGTCGCCGGAGCCGTTGCTGGCCGCGTCCGCGCCCAGGCCCCGAGCGGCGAACGCGCGCCACATGATGTCGTGGTTCCTGCCGCCGAACCGGATGGTGTCGGCGGCGAGCAGCGCGTCGCGGTGGTCGACGTAGCTGACCGCGCCGGAGGCCATGAGCAGCAGCGCGTCGAACGAGATCTGCGCCCAGCGCCGGTTGCCCGGGCACTTGTCCACCGGCCTCTTGCCGTCCGCGCACTCCCGCTGCTGCTTGGCGGTGCCCTTGCCGTACCGCTTGACGAACGCCTCGCGCACGTCGAACTGGGTCGCCGTCCAGATCTCGCCGTCGGCGTGGACCTGCTGGCCCACCAGGTCGTAGGCGATGTCGCTGTAGTTCAGCGGCGACTTGGACATGTCGTAGTTGCGGATGCCGCGCTCCGGGTCACCGGTGACGTACCCGCCGGTCACGTACGGGGTCTTGCCCGCGGGGCGGAACCCGTACTCGAACAGGTACTCCATCGAGATCAGGTCGGAGGTGCTCTCGTTCATGGCGCCGGCCTGGGCGCCGCTCCAGCCGGCGTTCGGGCCGCCGATCATGCGCCCGGAAATCGCGTGGCTGTACTCGTGCCCGATCACGGACATGTCGTAGTCGCCGTCGACGCACGGCGCGTAGAAGGCGCCGGCGATGGGCTGCCACAGGTACATGTTGGTGATCGGCGCGACCCCGTCGGGGCCGGTGATCTGGTTGGCGTTGTCGCGCACGGTCAGGTCGCGGGCGCCGGCCTGCGCGTTTCCCTGCTCGGGGTCGCCGCCGAGCCCGCCGCGCTCGCCGTTGTCCTGCTGCATGTTCCACGCGGTCTCGGTGAAGCCGAGCCGGTAGGACCAGTCGTGCATGCGGTTGTGCATCACGTGCAGGTTGGCGATCGCCGCCTCCAGGTCGGCCTCGCCCTCCTGGTCGAACACGGCCGGGTTGCACTTGGCCTCGAACCAGGTGTTGCGCCACGGGTACTGGTAGTTCCGGCCCGGCGTGAGCACGTTGCTGCGGGTGCCGACGGTGAACGGGTCGCCGCTGGCGCGGTTCTCGTACGTGCGCGCGGCGTTGCCGAGGCTGGTGCCGGTGGGCTGGTCCGTGGCGTGGTCCACGTCCCACGCCTTGCCGGTCGCCGGGTCCCCGCCGGGCACGTAGTCACAGCCACGCTCGCCCTCGTGGCACCAGGTCTCGCGGGTGTCGCGGGAGGAGTAGTTCGCCGGCGGGTTGGCGGGGAAGACGTCCCACTTCGGGTTGTCCGCGTCGTGGTGGTGGTCGACGAGGTTCTCGCGGACCAGGATCTGGCCGCTCACCGCGTCCACGTGCGTGGTGTACGCGGCGGCCTCGCCGTCGGCGCCGCCGATCAGGACGACCTCGTACGCGCTGTGCACGCCGTCGGGCGCGGGCACCGCGACCTTGGTGACCCGCTTGGTGACGGCGGTGGCCAGGTCGATCTCGCCGTCCCTCGCCGCGATCTCCAGCGCCTGCTGCTCGCTGAGCGTGGCCGCCGGCGGCGCGGCGCTCTCGCGTGACAGCGTCGAGGTGACGTGCCGTACGGTCCCGTCATGGACGCCGACGGCGACCATGCCGTCCACCCCTGCGGGCAGGTCGCCGAAGCGCTGGCGCAGGAGCACGGCGTGGCCGTCGCCGATCGGGTTGACGGCGACCTTCTCCAGCGCGTCGACCGCCTCGGCGGACAGGCCGAACAGCCGCTCGTTGTTCTTGAGGTACGCGCGCGCGGCCTGCTCAGGGTCTGACCCGAGGCCCTCGGCGAGCGGTTGGGCGGCGGTGACGACGGCAGGGGTGCCGAGAGCGTTCCATCGGACGGTCGCCTCGGGCGCGGCGGTGCGCGCGTTGGCCCCGATCGGCGGCGGGACCGTTCCCTGCCGGTTGTCGACGTCGGGTTTGCCGTGTTCCTCTGCTTGGAAGTCGTGGACGATCGGGTCGTTGCCGGCGGTTCGGGTCTGCTCGCTCAGGGCCGGCGTGGCGAGGGGCAGGACTAACGCCGCGGTGGCGGCGACGACAACGGTGCTGCGTAACCAGGGTATGGTCGGCACGTTTTCCCTCCAGTGGTGCCCGGGACGCGCGGTTTCACCCGCATCCGCAAGAGGTAGCACCGGCCGGATGGCCTGACAAGATCTTGTCAAGCACGAAAAATCGGCGTATAAGCAGATACACCCGTTTAGCTGGCTTTTTTGTATGTCCAAATGTGGACAAAGCTTGTTCCTTGGCAGTTCTCCATCTTGGAGATTGCCCTGCCTGTTGAGAGCCTGAGCTGAGGCGTTCCTGCGAGCCCAGAGGCAGGTGGGTGAGAGTTGGAGACTCGCCTCGATGGAGGCAACGACGGGGGCGCGACCCGCTTGGGCGCGACAGTGAGGAGGACCGTGCGCTCGTGGACCCCGGCCGTCCACGAGCTGCTGAGACACCTGGAGCGCGTCGGCTTCGCCGGGGCGCCGCGCGTGGTCGGCGTCGACAGCCAGGGGCGGGAGGTCCTGACCTTCCTCGAAGGCGAGACGCTGGGCACCCGCCAGGTGTGGCCCGAGTGGACCCGCACCGAGGACGCGCTGCGGCAGGTGGCCTGGTGGCTGCGTGACTACCACAAGGCCGTGGCGGGGTTCGTGCCGCCGCCGGACGCGGCCTGGCGCGGCGGGGGGCGCTGGCGGCCCGGCCTGATCATCGCGCACAACGACGCCAGCCCGTTCAACGCCGCCTGGCACGACGGCCGCCTGACCGGCTTCTTCGACTGGGACTTCGCCGGCCCGGTCTCGGTGGAGTCCGACGTGGCGTGGATGGCGCTGAGCTGGGTGCCGCTGCACTCCCGGCACGTTGCCGCCGCGGAGGGCTTCACCTCGTTCGAGGCCAGGCCCAAGCGGCTGCGGCAGTTCCTGTCGGCGTACGGCTGGGGCGGCGACCCGCAGGTGATCGTCAACGAGATCCAGGCGCGGATGACCGCCCGCGCGCTGGCGATCCGCCGCGGCGCCGCCGCCGGCGACATCCTCTACACCAAGCTGCTGCGCCTCGGCACCGCCGACGACATGGACCGTGCCGTACGCGAGCTGAACGACTTCAGCGCGGCCAGGTAGCCGTCAGTCGCACCGGCCCTCCAGCCAGCGGCGGTACTCCAGCGGGTAGTTGGTCATGATGCTGATCGGGCGGAGCTTGAGAATGCTCTGCCAGCGGTGGGTGTTGCCCTTCCAGCCGGGCGGCGGCTCGTCCCAGACGACGCTGTCGGTCCAGCGCGCGTGCTCGCCCTTGAGCAGCGACGGGTGGCGCTTGGCCAGTTGGTTCTGGATCCACGGGTCGGTCGAGTAGACCATGATCGGCTGGAGGTCCTGCCGCTCCAGGAGCGGGTAGGAGAGCTCCCGCCACGCGGCGGCGGAGTGAGCCTTGCTGGCCAGGACGCGCTTGGCCTCCGGCTTGACCTCCAGGAGGGCGATCATGC
This sequence comes from Nonomuraea sp. NPDC054003, assembly GCF_055585125.1. Classification (NCBI taxonomy): domain Bacteria; kingdom Bacillati; phylum Actinomycetota; class Actinomycetes; order Streptosporangiales; family Streptosporangiaceae; genus Nonomuraea; species Nonomuraea sp. NPDC054003. Next base: position 554,104 of record NZ_JBVJKR010000003.1, on the reverse strand, counting down.
GGACCGACGCGACATGCTGCAGCCAGGCGCGCAGCGTGTAGACCTTCTCGCCCTTGTAGGGGCCGCGGGAGATCCGGCGGGACCTGAGATTGCCGTCGCCGGTGCTCCACCACAGGTCGGTGATCGCCCGCCGGGGACCGGTCAGGCCGTTGGTGGTGGTGTTGTGCCACATGACGGCCTTGGTGCCGTGCTTGGTGAGCTGGACGTCGGCCTCGACGCCCTGGGCGCCGGAGCGCCGCATGTGGCGCACGGCGCTCGGGTTGTTGGCCTGGCGGATGCGGTCCTTGAGGCTGGCGCCGGGGTTGTCGGGATAGCCCCCGTGGCCGAAGATCAGCGGGCAGCGGGGCGGTTTCGCGGCCGCCGCCGGCGTGGTCAGAGCGGATGTGGTGAGTACGACCGCCGCCGTCGCCACAGTGATTTTGCGCGTTCTTGCCATGTGGCCCCCCTAGCCGAACAGGTTTGAACACCCAGAACGAGGCTAGATGCACGCATCCGTACGATCAAGGCACCGCCGGACACGGCGTGGCGAGGTGTCACAACCGTACAAGACCCGGACCGGCCGTTCCGGCTACAACAAGCCCCATGAACGTCGGTTTCCTCGGGCTCGGCCTGATGGGGCAGCCCATGGCAGTGAACCTGGCACGCGCCGGGATCCCCCTCGTGGTGTGGAACCGCACCCCCGGACGCTGCGACCCGGTCCGCGCGGCGGGGGCGGAGGTGGCCGCGAGCCCCGACGAGGTGCTGCGGCGGGCGCGGGTGTCGATCCTCATGCTGGCCGACGAGTCCGCCATGGACACGGTGCTGGGACGGGGTACGCCGCGGTTCGCCGGGAACGTGGCCGGTCGCGTCATCGTGCACATGGGCACCACCTCGCCCGGCTACTCGGCAGGGCTGGAGGCCGACGTCCTGGCCGCCGGGGGCGGATACGTGGAGTCCCCCGTCTCCGGGTCACGCCGGCCCGCCGAGGAGGGGCGGCTGGTGGCGATGCTCGCCGGGCGCGCCGGGACGGTCGAGGAGGTACGGCCGCTGCTGCGCCCGATGTGCGCCGAGGCCTTCGACTGCGGGCCGGTGCCGGGGGCGCTGCTGATGAAGCTGGCCGTCAACGTGTTCCTGATCACGACGGTCACCGGGCTGGCGGAGGCGGTGCACTTCGCCCGCGGGCACGGACTGGACGTGCACCGGCTGCGCGAGGTGCTCGACTCGGGGCCGATGGCCAGCGACGTGTCCAGGACCAAGGCGGCCAAGCTGGTGCGGGAGGACTTCACCGCCCAGGCGGCGATCGCGGACGTGCTCAAGAACAACCGGCTGATCGCCGAGGCGGCCAGGGAACGGGGACTGGCCTCACCCCTGCTGGACGTCTGCCACGCGCTCTTCGGCGAGACGCTCGCACTCGGCCACGGCGCCCAGGACATGGCCGCCGTCATCCACGCCCTCGAAAAGCGCACCGCGACCCCCAACCCGGACCCGACCTGACCGGACGACCGCCCCCGCCACCCAGCCGCGAGCCGACCCGCTCGGGCGATCGCCCGTACCGGACGGGTCCCGCCCGATCGGGCGACCGCCTGTGCGGAGGGTCCGCGGGAGGTCAGGGGAGGGCGGCTCGCCAGGCGGCCGGGGTGCGGCCGTACGCGCGTTTGAACATGCGGGTCATGTGGGCCTGGTCGGCGAAGCCCGCCCCCACCGCCGCCTCGCGCGCCGGCGTGCCCGCCAGGAGCAGCCGCCGCACCAGGTCGAGCTGCCGCATGGTGCGGAAGCGCGTCGGGCTGGTGCCGTACGCGGCCCTGAACTGGCGCGCGATCGTCCACCGGTCCAGCCCTGCCACCCGCTCGAACTCCTCGACCGGCCGCCGCACCACCGGGTCGCTCGCGATCAGCTCACGCACCCGGCCCAGCGCCGCCATCGGGAGCGGCCCCCGGCGCCCGTACCGCGCCGATCCGTACAGAGCCGACCCGTGCCGTGCCGACCCGTACCGGGCCAGCATCCCGGCGACCAGCACGCCGACCTCCACCCGCGCGAAGCCGTCGAGCGGCTCGTCAAGCCCGGCCAGGCAGGCCGCGAGCGACGCGGGCACGCCGCGCCCCCGGATGACCGGGTCGGCCACGAACGGCAGCGGCGCCCCGCCCAGCGCCTCCTGCACCAGCGCCGGGTCGATGTAGAAGATCCGGTAGCCGAACCCGTCGCCGGTCCCCGCCGCCCCGTCGTGCACCTCGTCCGGATGGAGCACGTGCCACTCCCCCGGCAGGCAGTGACGCGACTCGCCCCGGTAGCGGAACGTCTGCACGCCGGCGAGCGTCACGCCGATCGCGTACGTGTCGTGGCGGTGCGGCGAGAACGCCACGCCCACCAGCGACGCCTCCAGCCGCTCGATGCCCTCGGCCGCGGGCCCGTAACGCAGCCGGTGACCCGCCGGCATTCCTTCCAGCCGCACGCCCGCGACGCTACCTCGCCTCTGACAAGCTGGCACCATGCGCCTGGCGACGTGGAACGTGAACTCGGTCAAGGCCCGGCTGCCGCGCCTGCTCGACTGGCTGGCCGACAAGGAGCCCGACATCGTCTGCCTCCAGGAGACGAAGTGCCCGGCGGACGGCTTCCCGGCGCGGGAGGTGGCCGCGCTCGGGTACGCGACGGCCGCTCACGGCGACGGCCGGTGGAACGGGGTGGCGGTGCTCTCCAGGATCGGGCTGGAGGACGTGTCACTCGGCTTCCCCGGCGAACCGGGCTTCGACTCGGCGAAGGGCACCGTCACGGTCACGCCCGAACCACGGGCCGTGGGCGCGACCTGCGGAGGGCTGCGGGTCTGGTCGATCTACGCGCCGAACGGGCGCACGCTCGACTCGCCGCACTACACGTACAAGCTGGCCTGGTTCGCCGCCTTCGGCGAGGCGGTGCGGGCGGAGTTGCGGGCCGGGCGCGCGGTGGTGGCGTGCGGCGACTTCAACGTGGCGCCGACGGATGCGGACGTGTGGGACCCGGCCGTGTTCGCCGGGTCCACCCATGTCACCCCGGCCGAGCGGCAGGCGCTGACCGAGCTGCGCGCGCTCGGGCTCAGGGACGTGGTGCCGACGCCGATGAAGGGGCCGCACCCGTTCACGTACTGGGACTACCGGGCGGGCATGTTCCACAAGGACATGGGGATGCGCATCGACCTGGTGTACGCGGCCGCGGGCGTCGCCGATCGGGTGCGGTCGGCGTACGTGGACCGCGAGGCCCGCAAGGGGAAGGGGCCGTCCGATCACGCGCCCGTCGTGGTCGACCTCGACTGAGCCGGCACCCGCACGGCGTCGATGACGACGCCGCTGCGCGGCCGGGTGGGGATCCGCCGCAGCGGGATCGTCAGGTCCTGCGGCGGCAGGGTGTACTCCAGGCCGGCCAGCCGCGCGGAGAGGCTCTTCAGCAGTTCGACGGTGACAGCCTCGCCGGGGCACCGGTGGCCGGTGTGCGGGTCGCCGCCGCCCTGCGGCACCAGGTCGTCGCGGCCCGGGGGCGACTCGACGAACCGGCCGGGGTCGAAGGTGTACGGGTCCTCCCACAGTCCGGCGTCGTGGTTCTGCCCGTACAGGTCGAGCAGGACGAGCGTGCCCTCGGGGATGCGGAGGTCGCGCCAGGTCAGGTCGCCGGCCGCCCGGCCGCCGATGAACGGGGCGAACGGGTAGAAGCGCCTGACCTCCTGGGCGAACGCCTCGGCGTACGCGGGATCGGCGAGCGCTTGCCTGAGGTGCGGCCGGCGGTGCAGCGCGTGCCCGGCGAAGGCGACGAACCAGGCGACGGCGACGGTCGGCCTGATGAGGTTGATCAGCTCGACCGCGGCGACGTGCGACGGCAGCGGCTGCCCCTCGTTGTCGTGGTGGCGTTCGACGAGGTCGGCGGGCGAGCCGGCGGGCAGGGTGACCTTGCCGGCGCGGGCGTCGTCGAACAGCCGGGTGAGCCAGCGCTCCCTGCGTTTCCTGGCACGCCTGGCCCGCCAGTGGCGCGGCCCCGGCGTGGCGAACCCGTCGACCATGGCCACCATGTCCTCCGCGACCGCCTTGACGCCGGCCTCGGCCACGGGCACGCCCGCCCAGCGGCAGGCTCCCCTGGCGATGATCTCCGCGGCCTCGTCGAAGAGCACCACGGGCGAGCGTCCCGGCCAGGTCGCGACGGTCTCGTCCCACGCGTCGCCGACGTGGCGGACCAGGCGGGCGACCGACTCGGGGTCGGCCAGCACGGACATGAAGAGCGCCTTGCGCGCCCGGTGGGCGGCGCCGTCGAGCGAGTGCACCCCGCCCTTGCCGAGCAGGGTGGCCTGGATCGGCTCGGGAAGTGCGCCGTGCCGCAGCACGTGGCGCTCGTCGTACAGGAACCGCACCGCCTCCGGCCCGCGCAGGGCGGTGGCCCGGTTGCCCATGACCCGGGTCATCACGTCGCCGCGGGTCCGCCGGAGCAGGTCGGGCAGCCAGGCGTAACCGCGGGTGAGCAGGACCAACGTGTTGTCGAGCGGGGTGAAACGTCGTCTCGTCACCCGGTGCGACCTGCCCGGCGCTCCCGTCCCGAAACCGGATCGGAGCAGGTCGGGGCCGGTGACCTCGGTCGCGGCGTGGGTAGGCGCATGGCGGACGTCGGCTCCGTTGGAGGGAAGATGCGCTCAACGATCCCACTCGGCCGGATCGGCGGTGTCCCGGTCGGGATGAACCTCAGCGTGCTGCTCATCGTCGCGATCCTGGTGTTCGGGCTGGCCTTCGGCCGGTTCCCGCTGACCTTCCCCGGCCTGTCCACGGCCGCCTACCTGGCCGCAGGGGTGGTGGCCGCCCTGCTGTTCATGGCCTCCCTGCTGGCCCACGAGGTGGCGCACGCGCTGATGGCGGGGCGTCACGGCATCGGGGTGTCGCGGATCACGCTGTGGCTGCTCGGCGGGGTGGCGGAGCTGCGCGGCGAGCCCAAGACGCCCCGCGCCGACCTGCAGATCGCGGTGGTGGGGCCGCTGACGAGCCTGGTGGCGGGCCTGCTGTTCGGTGTGGTGGCGGTCCTGGTCCGGGCCGCCGCCGGGCCGTCGCTCGCCGGGGACGTGTTCGTCTATCTGGCGGCGGTGAACGTGCTGCTGGCCGTCTTCAACCTGGTCCCGGCCGCGCCGCTGGACGGCGGCCGGGTGCTGCGCGCCGCGCTGTGGTGGCGGTGGGGCGACCGCGGCAGGGCCGCCGTCGCCGCCGCCCGGGCCGGGCGGACGTTCGGGTACGTGCTGATCGCGCTCGGCTTCCTCCAGGTGGCGGTCGGGGCCGGCTTCGGCGGGATCTGGCTGGCGCTGATCGGCCTGTTCCTGGTCAACGCCGCGAGCGCCGAGGAGCAGCAGGCGCAGCTCGGCGTGGCGCTGCGCGGGGTACGGGTGGGCGAGGTGATGTCCCGCGACCCGGTGGTGTCGCGTCCCGACGAGACCGTGGCGGACCTGATCGAGGAGGTGGTGCTCAGCCGCCGCCTGTCGACCTATCCGCTGGTGGACGAGCGTGGCGGCTTCGCGGGGCTGGTCACGCTGAACCGCATCCGGCAGTTGCCGCCCGAGGCGCGGGCCACCACCCGGCTGGCGGACATCGCCTGCCCGCCCGGCGAGGTGCCCAGGTCCACGCCGGAGGAGCCGCTGATGGACCTGCTGCCCCGGATGACGGGCTGCGCCGACGGCCGGGCGGTGGTGCTCGATCCCGGCGGCCACCTGGTCGGCCTGCTCACGCCGACCGACATCAGCCGCGCCATCCAGACCTCCGGCCTGCACACCGGCGTCCACGCGCCGCGCGGCGCCGACCTGGCCATGCCGTGGCGCCACCACCGGTAGCGGGACGCCGCCCGCTGGGCTGTAGCTTGTGTCGCCGTACCGGACCGTCGAAGGAGCCCCCATGACCGTCATCACCGCCGACCTGTACGACGAGCGCGGCGACGAGCTCGACTCCTGCGACCTGCAACTGCGTCAGTACGGGGGACGTCGCGCGTTCCGCGGCCGGATCGCGACCGTGCGCTGCCACCAGGACAACGCCCTGGTCAAGGCGGCCCTGGCGGAGCCCGGTGAGGGGCGGGTGCTGGTGGTCGACGGCGGCGGCTCGGTGAGCACGGCGCTGATGGGAGACGTGATCGCGGGGTCCGCGGTGGCCAACGGCTGGGCGGGCGTGGTGATCAACGGCGCGGTGCGCGACGTCACCGCGCTGCGCGAACTCGACCTGGGCGTCAAGGCGCTGGGCAGCAACCCACGCAAGAGCGCCAAGGACGGCGCGGGCGAGCGTGACGTGCCGGTGACGTTCGGCGACGTCACCTTCCTTCCGGGCGCGGAGCTGTGGAGCGACGACGACGGGATCCTGGTGACCCGGCTGCCGTGACGGAGGACCGCCGGGGGCCGCTCCGCGTAGGAGAACACGGGAGCCCCAGAGGGCCCCACGTGTCCGGATTTTTCAGGACTCCTTTGCCTTGGCGTACTCAGCGGCACCACCCGCGAAGTCGTAGACGATCACCTGCTCGTCACCCATCACCCACGCGTCGTGTCCCGGCGTGCAGACGAAGAGCTCGCCGGGCCCGACCTCCGTCTCGGTGCCGTCGTCCATCCTGATCAACAGGCGGCCGCGGACCACGAGCCCGTTGTGGTGGATCTGGCAGGACTCCGTTCCGGCGATCGGCTTGACCGACTCCGACCAGCGCCATCCGGGCTCGAAGGTGGACACGCCGAAGCTGAGCCCGCTCAGCTCCAGCACTTCCAGATGGCCCTGCGGGAAGTCTCGGCGCTCGTCCGGCTTGTCGAGACCCTTGACTTCGATCATGACGTCCCCCCTCCGTCATTTTCAGTCTCCGCCTCGGCGCGGGGTCACCACAAGGGTGAACACCCAGGTCACCCGGCCAGCCGCGCGGGGAAGCCGCCGGTGGCGATCGGTCCCCAGCGCTCGATGTGGAGGCGGATGAGCGACTTGTCCTGGCGGCGCATGGCCTCGCGGTACTCGTCCCAGTCGGGGTGCTCGCCCGAGATGCACCGGAAGTACTCGACCAGGCCGTCGAGCGCCTCGGGCATGTCGAGCACCTCCGCGCGCCCGTCGACCTGCACGTACGGGCCGTCCCAGTCGTCGGACAGCACGCAGACGGACACCCGGTCGTCACGGCGGGCGTTGCGCGCCTTGGCCCGGTCGGGGTACGTGGAGATCACGATCCTTCCGTCGCCGTCGACGCCGCAGGCGACGGGCGAAAGCTGGGGCCGCCCGTCCGCCCGTGCGGTGGAGAGCAGGCCGTGATGCCGGGGGCGGAGGAAGTCGAGCAGTTCGGGCAGTTCCACGCGCTTGGCGGTGGCGATCCTCGGAGACATGCCGCCCACCCTACGGTGACGGGTAATCCTCCTGACCCGTTCTGACTCCGTGATGCAACAGATGCATTGCCACATCTTCCCCGATAGCCGGATTTATCAATAAGTTCGGGGAACGCGCGCTTTTTGACCCCGGGGTCACCTCCCATGGTTCTGAGGAGCAATCATGCGTTCCCGCCTGCGTAAATGCGTGGTCGGCGCGGTCGCCGCCGCAGTGGCGCTCTCCACGGTCGCCGCCGCCGGACCGGCTCAAGCCCACCCCAAACCCCACGACAACGTAAGCAAGATCGTCAAGGCTGTCTCGGGCAAGAACGTCAAGAAGCACCTCAAGGTGTTCCAGGCGATCGCCGACAGGTTCGACGGCACCCGCGTGTCGGGCACCAAGGGCTACGACGCCTCCCGCGACTACGTCGCCCTGCGGCTGCGCCTGGCCGGCTACAAGGTGACGGTCCAGCCGTTCGAGTTCCTCTTCGAGGGTTACCGGACACCGCCGGTGCTCAAGCGGACCGCGCCGGAGCAGGAGACCTACACCTACGGGTTCTTCAGCGACTACATCGCCATGGGCGACTCCCCCGCCGGTTCGGTGAGCGGCCAGGTCCAGCCGGTGGACGTGGTCCTGCCGCCGGGCGAGCCCAACAGCTCCAGCTCCGGCTGCGAGGCGAGCGACTTCGAGGGCTTCACCGCGGGCGGCATCGCGCTCATGCAGCGCGGCACCTGCAACTTCCGGGTCAAGGTGGAGAACGCGATCGCCGCGGGCGCGACCGGCGCCATCATCTTCAACGAGGGCCAGGAAGGCCGCACCGAGATCGACCTGAACCCGGTGCTCGGCGGCCCCGGGATCACGATCCCGTCGTTCTTCACCAGCTTCGCCGTCGGCCAGGAGCTCGCCGCCGAGGGCACGTCCGTCACGATGAACTGGGACCCGATCTCCGAGACGCGGACCACGTACAACGTGATCGCGGAGAGCCGGAAGGGCGACCCGGACAACGTGGTCATGCTCGGCGCGCACCTCGACAGCGTGCAGGAGGGCCCCGGCATCAACGACAACGGCTCGGGCAGCGCCGGCACCCTCGAAGTGGCGCTGCAGATGGCCAAGCTCAAGCCGAAGAACAAGATGCGCTTCGCGTTCTGGGGCGCCGAGGAGTTCGGCCTGCTCGGCTCCGAGCACTACGTGGCCAACCTCACGGAGGCGGAGCGGGCCAAGATCGCTCTGTACCTCAACTTCGACATGATCGCCTCGCCGAACTACACCTTCGGCATCTACGACGGTGACGGCGACGCCTTCGGCACCGCCGGGCCTCCCGGATCCGACCAGATCGAGGCGGACTTCGAGAAGTTCTTCGCCGATCGCGGCGAGCCGTTCAAGGCGACCGCGTTCACCGGCCGCTCGGACTACGGGCCGTTCATCGCGGTCGGCATCCCGGCCGGCGGCCTGTTCACCGGCGCCGAGGTGCTCAAGACGGCGGAGGAGGCCGCGATCTTCGGCGGCACGGCGGGCATCCCGCTCGACCCGTGCTACCACCAGGCCTGCGACACGATCAAGAACATCAGCGACAAGGCGCTGGACGTGAACTCCGACGCGATCGCCACCCTGGCGGCCACCTACGCCTTCGACACCGGCACGATGGGCGCCGCCGCGCCGACCCAGGCTCGCGCCGCCCAGGCCGAGCACCGCCACGGACCGGCGGAGGCGCTGAAGTAGACACTCTCCCCCGGCGCCCGCTCCCCCACGGGGCGGGCGTCGCCGGGTGTCAGTCGAGTGGGGGCAGTCCGAGCACGTCGATCAGGCGGCGCATCTGCCGCGGGGTGTTGCGGACGACGACGCCGTCGCACGCGGCGAGGCCGAGCAGCGAGCGCAGCCCCGCCAGGTCGATGAAGCCGACGCGGCCGACGTCCACGATCAGGTCGGCGTCGATGCGCCGGGCGCGCTGCAGCGCGGACACCGCCTCCGCGCGGTTGGTGACGTCGATGTCGCCCTCCAGCCGCACCAGCGAGGGACCCGGCATCACCGTGCAGGTGACGCGGAGCAGGCTGTCGACATACAGCAGATGCTCAGCCGCCGGCACGTAGGCGTGCCCGGCACCACTCATCACCATCGCATCTCCCGCCAGCGCACGCATCGACCCGACCCCTCGTCCCTAGGCCTCGCCACGACCCGGCCAACCTCCTGCCAACACAATACAGGAAGAAGTTTTCTGTATAAAATGTTCCGGTACGGAAATCGAGCCCCAAGGAGGGCCGCAAGTCGATGAACGGCGTCGTCGATCGGCGATCGGGCTGGACGTTCCTGACCAACCACGCCCGGGTGCTCATAGCCGTGTCCGCCGATCCCCAGGTGCGGCTCCGCGACATGGCCGCGAAGATCGGCATCACCGAGCGCGCCGCCCAGGGCATCGTCTCCGATCTGGAGGACGCCGGATACCTCATGCGCGAGCGGATGGGGCGCCGCAACCGCTACGAGATCAATCCGAGCGCCGAGCTGCGCCACCACACCGAGGCCGGCATCCCGGTCCAGGCGTTGATCGACATGTTCCGCCACCGCGACCTCGGGCCCGCCGGCGCGGAGGAGAGCGACCCCTCCTGATCAGTGCCGCCCCGACCCGCTCCTGCGCAACGTGAGGATGGCCAGGTCGTCGCCGAAGTCGGCGGCGGTGAACGCGTGCAGGTCGTCCAGCAGGGCCTCGGCGAGGGCCGACGAAGAACGCCTGGCCCAGGCCCGCAGCCGGGGCTCCAGCGGGTAGAAGGCGCCGCGGGGGTCGCGCGCCTCGGTGACCCCGTCGGTGCACAGCAGCATCGTCGCGTCCAGCGGGAAGGCGAAACGCACCGCCTCGCGGCGCTTGTCCGCCAGCCGGCCCAGGCCGAGAGGGAGCTCCGGCTCGCCCAGGTCGGCCTGCCAGGCGTGGGAGTGGGCGACCAGGTAGGGGGCGATGTGGCCGCAGTTGACCGCCTCCACCTCCACACGGGCGTCGATGTGCAGCACGAGGGCGGTGACGAACCGCTCGTGCTCGCCGGTGCGCCGGGCGCCCTCGTTGTGCCTGACCACCGCGGTCTCCAGCGCCTCCACCACCCCGGCCAGACTCCGCTCCCGGTGGGCCGCCTCCCGGAACGCGCCCAGCAGCGCGATGGCCGCCCCGATCGCGTGCAGCCCCTTGCCCTGCACGTCAGCGATCATCACCCGGGTGCCGTGATCGGTGTCGACGACCTCGTACATGTCGCCGCCGACCGTGGCGTCCTCCTCCACGGGCTCGTAGACCCCGTCCACGACCACGTCGGCAGTGCGCACCGGCAGCGGGCGGACGATCTGGCTCTGCAGCGCCGCGCCGGCCGAGCGCAGCCGGTGGATCTCCTCCTCGCGCGCGATCCGGTAGCGGCAGCTGAGCACGCTCCACACGCCGAACAGGGCCGTGAACGTCATCGCGCCCAGGTCCATGCCGATGCCCTCGCCCTCGGACGCCACGACGAAGCCGATCACCACGACCACCCACACGGACGCCGTGGTCGTCTGCGCCACACTGCCCACGCCGGAGATGACCGCGGGCAGGAAGATGAGCAGCGGCACCAGCCGGTCGACGGCCCCGACCAGCAGGCCGAGTCCGAGCACGGCCACGGTGACGACGAGCAGCATGGCGGCGAACGTCCACTCTGACAGAACGGCCCGCCCGCGCCGCACCCGCCTCGAACCCCTCACGCCTCCCCCGATGCCCTAGCTCCACCTGCCCCATACCCATCGACCTGCGGAAAAGCCGACCTCAAGGCCGCGAAACCGGATGACGGCGCCCGAGATTTTAGGTTTGGCTGATGCTTTATGGATGCATCCTGCCTGTATGAGGGATTTCGGAGGACCGTTTCCACGGGCTCCGCACGCAGGGGGCCGGACGGGCTAGCGGCGTGCGACAGGAGTTCGAGCCCATGGCGGCTCCCGGTCCGGAGGCGCGGCAGCTGCATGACCTGCTCGTGGCGGTCATCGACGCCACCGGGGCCCACCTCGGCGCGCTCTACCTCCTCGACGAGGACCAGGAGTTGCTGCTCATGGACGCCGAGCAGGGCTTCCCCATCACGATCGCCAGGGCCTGGTCGAGAGTGCGCGTCAACGGGCCCGTGCCGTCGGCGGTGGCCCTGCGCGAGCGGCGGCTGGTCTGGCTGGCCGACCAGGAGGAGCTGGCCCGCGACTACCCCGGTGCGGCGCTGTCCCTGCCGTACGACTTCTCGATGGCCGCCGCTCCCATCTGCGCCGGCGACACCGCCTGGGGGGCGCTGCTGCTGGCCTGGCCGCCGGGCCAGACCGAGCTCACCGAGGAACGGCGGCAGCTGATCGAGCGGACGTGCCACCGGATGGGCACGGTGCTGAGCGACGCCGCGCGGCGCGGGCAGCCGGTGACGCCCCGCGTCCGGCCGCGCGTGATCTCGCCCCGGCGGGGGCGGCGGCTCGATCCCGACGCCGGCATGGCCGCCCTGGACTGCCTCAGCGGCCTGCCCGAAGGCTACCTGGCGCTGAACCTGGAAGGCCGGATCACGTTCCTCACCCCGTCGGCCGCCGAACTGCTCGGCGACTCGCCTTCCCAGCTGCTCGGCCGGCGCGCCTGGGAGGCGCTGCCGTGGCTGAACACCCCCGAGTACGAGGACCGCTACCGGGCGGCGGTGATCAGCCAGGAGGCCACCTCCTTCACCGCCCGGCGGCCCAGCGGGCAGTGGCTGGCCTTCCAGCTCTATCCCGCGCCGATGGGCATCAGCGTCCGCGTCACGCCCAGCACCATGGCGCGTGACCCCGGGCATCTCATGCCGGACCAGATGCTGGCCGGGAGCAGGAGGACGGCCAGTTCCACGCTGCACAGCATGCTGCAGCTGACCGCCATGCTCAGCCAGGCGGCCACCGTGCAGGAGATCGTCGACCTGGTGGGCGACCACCTGCTGCCGGTCTTCAACGCGCAGTCCCTGTCCATCCGGACCGCCGAGAGCGGCCGGATGATCCTGCTCGGCAGCCGTGGCACGAGCCGGAAGACCATCGACACGTTCAACGAGTGGTCGACGACCAGGTCGAGCCCGGCAGGCTCCCCGGCCGACGCCGTCGAGCCGGGGTTCTTCGCCTCCCGGCGGGAACTGCGTGAGGTCTACCCTCCGGCGGTCGACGACCCCATCGCGGCCTGCGCGGTGCTGCCGCTGACCACGCAGGGACGGTCGTTCGGCACGCTGGTGATCGGCTACGAACGCCCGCACCACTTCACCGAGGACGAGCGCGCCACCCTCACCTCGCTCGCCGGGCTGGTCGCCCAGGCGCTCGACCGGGCCAAGCTGTACGACGCCAAGCACCGTCTCGCACAGAGCCTTCAGGAAAGCCTGCTCCCGCGCCGCCTGCCGCACATCGACGGGCTGGACGTGGCCGCCCGCTACCTGCCCGCCACCCGCGGCATGGACATCGGCGGCGACTTCTACGACCTGATCAGCCTGGGTGGCGAGTGCGCGGCGGCGGTCATCGGCGACGTGCAGGGCCACGACCCGACGGCGGCGGCGCTGATGGGGCAGGTGCGCACGGCGATCCACGCCTACGCGGCCTCGGGAGCCGATCCCGGCGAGATTCTCGCGCACACCAACCGGCTGGTCATCGACCTGACGCCGAACCGGTTCACCAGCTGCCTCTACATCAACCTCGACCTGCACAACAGGGTGCTGGACGTGGCCAGCGCCGGCCACCTGCCGGCGCTGCTGCACCACCACGGCGGGGCGACCCAGCTGATCGAGCCGGCCCCCGGGCTCCTGCTCGGCATCGACCCGCACGCCGAGTACGAGGCCTCGCAGGTCGCGCTGCCGCCCGGCGGCACGCTCGCCCTCTACACCGACGGGCTGGTCGAAGCGCCCGGCGTGCTGCTGGACGACGCCATCGCCGAACTCTCCCTGCACCTCGGCAGGCTCGCCCGGCGGCCGCTGCAGGAGCTCGCGGACGCCCTCATCGCCCCCTCGTCCAACGTCGACCAGCGCCTCGACGACATCGCGCTGCTCCTGCTGCGCTCAGTCGACTGACGGGGCGCCGGGGAAGACCTCGGCGCGGGCGGCGCGGCAGGACGGGTCCTCCTCCGCTGCCCTCTCCAGGCGGGCCGACAGGAGAGCGGCCGTCTCCTCCAGCCCGGCGAGCCGGTCGGGGCCGAGGGCGTCGAGGACGAGGCGGCGGACGGAGTCGTCGCGCACCTGCCGGGCGCGGGCGGCCGCCTCGCGCCCCTCGGGGGTGAGCGCGATGTCCCAGCCGCGCGCGTCCTCGGCGCACGACTCGCGCCCCAGGAGGCCGCGCTTGGCCATCCGGCCGACCTGGTGGGACAGCCGGCTCTTCTCCCACTGCAGCACCCAGCGCAGCTCCAGCGCGCGCATCCGGCCGCCGGGGGCGTCGAGCAGCGCGTCGAGGACCTGGTAGTCGGCTTCGGACAGCCCGGTGGCCCGGGTCAGCTCGCGGGAGAGGTGAGCCGCGAGCTGGGTGTGCACGGTGCTGTAAGCACGCCACGCGGCCAGGTCGGCTGTCATGCCACCAGCCTACGTCACAAAGGTTGACATGTCATCCATCCCGAATAAGGTTGACACATCTACCATATGGAGGACGGGATGCCCGACTACGGCCACGACCTACGCTTCGGGTCGTTCATCACCCCGCAGAACGGCCGGCCCGAGCTGGCCGTCGAGCTGGCGCGGCTGAGCGAGGAGGCGGGCCTGGACCTGGTGACGTTCCAGGACCACCCGTACCAGGCGACCTTCCTGGACACCTGGACGCTGATGAGCTGGGTGGCGGCGCGCACCGAGCGCGTCCACCTGTCCGGCAACGTGCTCAACCTGCCGCTGCGCCCGCCGGCGGTGCTGGCCAGGTCCGTGGCGAGCCTGGACCTGCTGTCAGGCGGGCGGGTCGAGCTCGGCCTGGGCGCGGGCGGGTTCTGGGACGCGATCGAGGCCATGGGCGGCCGGCGGCTGAGCCCCGGCCAGGCGGTGGACGCGCTCAGCGAGGCCATCGACGTGATCCGCGGCGTGTGGGACGCCGACGAGCGGCGCCCGCTGCGGGTCGACGGCGCCCACTACACGGTCAAGGGCGCCAAGCGGGGCCCGGCGCCGGCCCACGACGTGCCGATCTGGCTGGGCGCGTACAAGCCGAGGATGCTGCGGCTGGTCGGCGCGAAGGCGGACGGGTGGCTGCCCAGCCTCGGCTACGCCACGCCGGAGGACCTCACCGCCGGCAACAAGATCATCGACGAGGCAGCGGACGGGGCGGGCCGCGACCCGCGCGAGATCCGCCGCCTGCTCAACCTCACGGGCGAGTTCGCCGGCGATTCCGTCGAGGAGTGGGTGGAGCGGCTGCGGCCGCTGGCCGTCGAGGACGGGATCAGCACGTTCATCCTGCCCGGCGACGACCCGGCCGCCATCGAGCGCTTCGGCCGGGAGGTGGCGCCGGCGCTGCGCGAGGCCGTCGCCGCCGAACGCGCCGCCCGCGGCGTCACGACCGGCCCCGCGCGGCCTCCCCGGGCGCTCGCGCTGCGCCGTCCCGGCATCGACTACGACGCGGTGCCCGCCTCGCTGGCGGGCACCGCGGTGGAGCCCGGCGACCGCGAGTACGAGCGCGTCCGCTCCTCCTACATCTGGACCGGCTCCCCCGGGCTGGTGCTCCGCCCCGCCACGGCCGGGCAGGTGGCCGAGGCTCTCACGTACGCGCGGAGCCAGGACGTGCCGCTGGCCGTGCGCAGCGGGGGGCACGGGATCAGCGGGCGGTCCACCAACGACGGCGGGATCGTCGTCGACGTCGGCGCGCTGGACGCGGTCGAGGTCCTCGACCGCGAGCGGAGGCTGGTGCGCGTCGGCGCCGGCGCCCGCTGGGGCGACGTGGCGAGCGCGCTGAGCCCGCACGGGCTGGCGATCAGCTCGGGCGACTACGGGGACGTCGGCGTGGGCGGGCTGGCCACGGCCGGCGGGCAGGGCTTCCTGGCCCGTTCCTACGGGCTGACGATCGACCACGTGGTGGGCGCCGACGTGGTGCTGGCCGACGGCCGGACCGTCCGGGCGGACCCGGAGCACCACCCTGACCTGTTCTGGGCGCTGCGCGGCGCGGGCGGCAACCTGGGCGTCGTCACCTCGTTCGACATCGAGGCGACCGAGCTGTCCGACGTGGTGTTCGCGGTCTTCGTGCACGACGCCTCGGACACGGCCGCGTTCCTGGAGCGCTGGGGGCGGGCCGTGGAGGCGAGCCCGCGGAAGCTGACCCCGTTCACCACCGTGTTCCCGGGGCAGCAGGGCTACTCTGCGCTGGCCCAGACGTTCGCCGTGTGGGCCGGCGACGACGCCGACGCGGCGGTGGCGGCGCTGGAGCCGTTCCTGGAGGTGGCGCCGGTGCTCCAGCAGCAGGCGCAGCTCGCCCCGTACGCGGCTGTCGTCGCGCCGCACCGCAACCGGCACACCGGGCAGCAGGGCGGCCTGCGCGGCCACTCCGCCCTGGTGGACCACCTCGACGCGGACACCTCGGGGCGGCTGGCGGAGATGTTCGAGCAGCGGCTGCTCACCATGGTCCAGGTGCGCTCGGTCGGCGGCGCCGTCAACGACGTCGCCCCCGGCGCCACCGCCTACGCCCACCGCACCCAGAACTTCTCGGTCAACGGCGTGATCTCCGCGGCGCGGGCGGCGCGGGCCGAGCGGGCGTGGGACGGGCTGGGCGTGACGGCCGCCTACCTCAGCTTCGAGCCGCGCTTCGAGGACAAGCTGCTGACCAGGGCGTTCCCGCCGGCGACCCTGGCCAGGCTGCGGCAGGTGAAGGCCGCGTACGACCCGGGCAACGTGTTCCGCCACAACTTCCCGATCACGCCCGCCTGACCGCTACCAGGCGACGTGCAGGGACGTCAGGCCGTGGACGATGTGCATGGTGCGGAAGACCGGGGCCGGCTCCGCCTCCCTGAGCGTGGGGAAGCGCTCCAGCAGGGCCGGGAAGGCGATGCGCATCTCCATCCGGGCCAGCGGGGCGCCCAGGCAGTGGTGCACGCCGTGACCGAAGGCCAGGTGGCCGGGCTCGCCGCGCGACAGGTCCAGCGTGTCCGGGTCGGCGGCCAGGCCGGGGTCGCGGTTGGCGGCCGGGAGCGCGCACACCACCAGCTCGCCGGGGCCGATCCGCCGCCCGGCGATCTCGACCTCCGTGGCGGTCAGCTTGAGCGTGCCGGAATGCACGATGCTCAGCCAGCGCAGCAGCTCCTCGACGGCGGCGTCGATCCTGGCGGGCTCCTCGCGCAGCAGGTCGAGCTGGCCGGGGTGGCGCAGCAGGGCGAGCGTGCCCAGCGCGAGCATGTTGGAGGTGGTCTCGTGCCCGGCGAGCAGCAGCAGCCCGCCGATGCCGATCAGCTCGTCGTCGCTGAGGTCGTCGCCGTGCTCCCGCACCAGCGTGCCGATCAGGTCGTCGCCCGGCTCGGCCCGCTCGCGGGCGACCAGCCCGGCCATGTACGCGCGCGACTCCAGCCGGACTGCCAGCGCCTCCTCCGGCGGGGTCGACATGTCGAGCATGCGGCTGGTGCGCCGCTGGAAACCCTCCCGATCCTCGTACGGGACGCCGAGCAGCTCGCAGATGACCAGCGACGGGATCGGCAGCGCGAACGACCGGACCAGGTCGGCGGGCGGGCCGGCCGCCTCCATCGCGTCCAGGTGCTCGGCGACGATGCCGGCGATGCGCGGCTCCAGACGGCGCATCCGGCGGATGGTGAACTCGGGCGCCAGCATCCGGCGTATCCGGGTGTGGTCGGGCGGGTTCAGCTGCAGCAGGTTGCCGGCGCGCAGGGTGGCGAGCTGCTCCTCCGACAGCTCCGGCGCGCCGGGCAGCTGCGGCAGGCCGAAGAAGGCGATCGGGAAGCGCTCCGCGTCGCCCAGCACCTCGCGGATGTCGGCGTGGCGGGTGACCATCCAGGCGTCGACCCCGAACGGGGTGCCGATCCGGCTGACGCCCTCCGCGCGCAGGGCGGACAGCTCGGGCGCGGGACCGAAGCCGTCCCTGCGCATGTACATCGGCGGCTGCGTCGGCTCGCTCACGCGATCCCCCTGGAGGTGAGTATCCGGATGCCTCCACTGTGATCGATCCCGCGCCGCCTCGCCAGGGTTCAGCCCTCCTTGGGGACGATCACGCTCCAGGCCGCGGGGCGGAGCGTCCAGGCGCGGTGCGGGGCCGGCGGGAGGAGCTCGCCGTCGGCGTTGGCCGCGACCGGCTCGCCCTCGACGGTGATGCCCCTGCCCCTGACGGTGATCACGTCGGCGCGTTCCGGATGCCTGCCCCGGCGCAGCAGGACGCCGAAGGCCAGCCTGGCCAGCGGCGAGACCGCGTACGAGATCACCACGTCGGCCAGGCCGTCGTCGGGGCGGGCGTGCGGGGCGAGCGGGGTGCCGCCGCCGATCGAGACGCCGTTGCCGATCCCCACCATGAGCACCCGCCGCCGCCCGTCGGTGACCGGCTCGCCGTCCACCTTCACCCGCAGCCGCCACCCCTTGCTGCGCGCCCCGGCGACCAGCGCGCCCACCGCGTACGCGGCCCTGCGCAGCAAGGGCTTGAGCGCGGCCGCGTGCTCGGAGGCGTGCGCCCCGACGCCGACGTGCACGGCGTTCACCACGATGCCGCCCTCGTCGTCGACCAGCAGGTCCAGCGTCCGCTCCCGGCCGTCTGACAGCGCGCGGGCCGCCTCGCGCGCGTCGAGCGGGATGCCCAGCGCGCGGGCCAGGTCGTTGCCGGTGCCCAGCGGCACCAGCCCGATCGGGCGGGTGGCCAGCTCTCCCCTGGCCAGCAGCGCCGCCACGACGGCGTGCACGGTCCCGTCGCCGCCCAGCACCACCGGGACCCTGCCGGGATGCTCCGCCAGCGCGCGCTCGATGTCGCCCGGCCGCTCGACGTCGCACACCACCACGTCACCCGACAGAGCGTCCAGCACCTCCTCGCGCGCCGTCCCGTCGACGCCGCCGGCCGCCGCGTTGCCGATCACCACGAACCCGTGCTCCGCCATGGCCGATGAGGTGCCCGTGTTCGCCGGGAACTAACCGCTTCATCCGCCGGCGGGGTACTTCGCGATCACCTTGCCCGTCGGGTCGGCGGCCAGGTAGCCGCTGGCGTGGTACTCGTCGGAGACGTAGACCCGGATCGCGCCCGTCTCGTGGAAGGCGGCGTCGACGATGATGTAGCGGGTGGTGGGCTTCTTGACCCCGAGCTCCCTGTTCGCCCTGCGGATCAGGGCGGGCAGCGCGTCCCAGTTGTACTTCCGCAGGTCCACGATGGGTTTGCTGACCGTGGAGCCGGGGCCGTCCTTGGTGGCCACGCCGTCGCGGTAGGTGTACCGGTCGTAGACCGTCTTGCGGCCCTTGACCGGGGCGCCGGCGATCGCGTACGTGGGGTAGACGGTCAGGTCGACCACCTGGGTGCCGCCCATGACCGGCTTCAGGTCGGCGACGAGACGGCGCATCCCGGCGGGGGTGAGCAGGTTGACGGGCTCGCGCTCCTCGGTCTCCGCCGGGGCCGATTCCGTGCCGGTCTCCGCCGGGGTCGGTTCCGTGCTGGTCTCCGCCGAGGTCCGTTCCGTGGCCGGGGTCTCTTCGGCGGCGCTCGTCCGTCTGTCGGCGGCGGGGCTCTCGGAGGCGCCGCCGCGATGGCCGGGCGGCAACACCCACACCACGACCGCCGCCACCGACACCGCCGCCACCCCGGCGACGATCGACGTCGTCACCTGACTCCTGCGCCGGGACGCCCTGGTGGGCGCGGTCACCGAGGGCGGCTCGGTGTTCCACTGCGGGCCGGACGGCCTGGCCGAGCCGGGATACGCGGGCCCACCGGGCGCGCCGTGATACCCGGGCGCGCCGGGATGCCCTGGCGCGCCCGGATAACCGGGGGCGCCGTGCGAGCCAGGATACGCGGGACCGGCCGGCCGGTGCGGGCCGGACGGGGGACCTGAGAACGGGCCGGACGATACGCCTGACGGCGGGCCGGACGGTAAGCCGGTCGGTGGTGGGCGGTGGGGTGGGTGGGCCAAGGGCGGGCCGGGGTGGGGGGAGAAGTTCTGGGGCGGGGCGTCGTGGGCGGCGAGCATGCGGTCCAGGGCGTCGGGGCCTGGCCTGGCGGCGGGGTCGCGGTTGAGCAGGGCGAACAGCACCGGGGTCAGGCCGCCCGCCCGCTCCGGCGCCGGCACCTCCTGGTTGAGCACCGCGGCCAGGGTGGCCAGCGGAGTGGCGCGCCGCAGGGGGTGGCGACCCTCGACGGCCACGTACAGGAGCATGCCGAGCGACCACAGGTCGGAGGCGGGGTCGCCCTCGTGGCCGTTGATGCGCTCGGGCGCCATGTACTCGGGCGAGCCGATGAACGAGCCGGTCGCGGTCAGCCCGGGCGACTCCCGCACGGCGGCGATGCCGAAGTCGGTGAGGACCGAGCGCCCGTCGGGGCGGAGCAGGACGTTTCCCGGCTTGACGTCACGGTGCAGGATGCCGACGGCGTGCGCGGCGCGTAACGCGGACAGCACCTCACGCCCCAGCCGGGCCGTCTCCGCCGGGGCCATCGGCCCGTCGGACAGCCGGTCCTGCAGCGAGCCGCCGGTCACCAGCTCCATGACCAGCCAGGGGAAGCCGTCTTCGCCGGTGTCGACGATGTGGTGGATGGTGACGACGTGCGGGTGGTTGAGCCGGGCCAGGGCGCGGGCCTCGCGCAGCACCCTGGCGCGCAGCTCGCGGTCCCGGGCGGGGTCGGGGTCGCCCAGGGCGGGGTCGGGCGGCCGCACTTCCTTGAGCGCGACCTCCCGGTGCAGCGCCTGGTCCCAGGCCCGCCACACCAGCCCCATGCCCCCGCCGCCGAGCCGCTCCACGAGCTCGAATCGGCCGTCGATCACCCGATTCACCATGCGCAGCAGCGTATGGCCTCAGCGGGCGCCGGTTCTCTTCACCTGTCGCCTGACCTTGTCACCCGTACGGTGTCAGGCGCCGGGTGCGCCGAACCCGGCGCCCGGCCGCGGCCGTCAGTCGTCGTCGACCATGCCGCGCAGCAGCAGGCCGATGCCGAGGCTCTCCATCAGCGACTGCCCGTTCGGCTGCACGTAGACCTGCGAGTACTGGTACGGCTGCACCTGGGCCTGGGCCCGCTGCTGCCCCCGGCCCTGCCACTGGACCTGCGGCTGGACCTGGACCTGCTGCTGAACCTCAGGCCGCGGCTGGGCCTGGGGCTCGGGCTGCGGCTGAGCGTCGGCGCCCGGCGCGGCCGGGGCCGGGGTCGGGTCGTCGGACAGGGCCTGCGAAGCGGACCCGGCCTGCGGGCCGGGCTGCGGCTGGACGGCCGTGGTGCCGGGCAGCATCGACGGGTCGCCGACGCAGACCGAGGCGGTGCCCGACGACCGCTCGATGAGATCCCTGACGCCGAGTGCGTCGAGCATCGGCCAGTTCGGCGACCAGCCGGGGCCCACCCGGTACCTGATGCAGTTCTCCTCCTCGTTGTCGGCCGTCCGCGCGACGTGGCCGTCGGCGCCCGACTGGCAGGCGAGCTGGCCGAGCAGCGCCTTGGCGCCCGACTCGTCCAGCACTGGTGCCGCCGGGCCCGGCTGGACCACCTGGACCAGCTTCTCGACGAACCGCTGGGTCTCCGCGGTGTGGGCCGGAGCGGTCACGCCGCCCGCGGAGCCGGATTTCGGAACGGAGCCGGCGCACTGGCCGGCGTCCTCGGCTGCCGCGGGACCCGCCACCAGCAGCACGCTGGTGGCGGCGGTGGCTAGTGCGGTCATGGCGTACTTGTACATGCATCCCCCTGCGGGCGGTGATGTGATCATCCGAAGTGATCAGTACCCATAGTGAGGGATTGGCTACTTAATGTTTGAATCTACTGCTCTTTACTCGGGGTTCTTCCGGACGATCTCCGCGTTCAGGGCGGTGGCGAACGCCGTCCACGTCGCGTACGGGACCAGGAGCAGCCCCGCGGTGCGGTCGGCGCGCATGGCCTTGCGCACGAGCAGCACGTTGGCGGCGTTGAGCGCGACGATCTCCGCCAACGCCAGGCGCGGCGAGCGGACGCCGAAGAACAGCGCCGGCCAGGCGGCGTTCAGCGCCAGGTTGGCGGCCAGCGTGCGGCCGAGGGCGGCGCGCTCGTCGCCCGCCCGGTCCAGGGCGCGGGCGCCGCCGTAGGCGATGAGCGCGTACAGCGGGTTCCACACCAGCGGGAAGGCGGCCGGTGGCGGCTGCCAGGAGGGCTTGTCGAGCTTCTGGAACCAGGGCCGCCCCGATCTGGTGGCGATCCCGCCCAGGGCGGCCGCGGCGGCGGTGCCGAGCGCCGTGGCCAGCAGTGTCTTCTTCATGACGGTCGCCCTGCCCCGTCAGCGTGGCGGCTCACTCGCGGGGTTGACACGCGGGCGGTGACGGTCTTGTCTGCAAAGGGGATTACCAGGCACGGGGCGGGGCGCGTGCGGTTCCAGAGGGAGCTTCGCATGGCTGCTGTCCGCCGGTTCGCGCTCGCCCTGGTCGTCGCCGCCTCGCTGGCCGGGGCGCCGCCTCTGCCCGCGCACGCCGCCCCCGCGCCCGGCGGGCCCGGCTCGGCGTCCCACTTCGGGCTCGCGCGCAAGGACTGCGTCGGCACGTCCGCGGGCCGCGAGTCCAAGGTCTGGTTCACGGTGGCGGGCGGCGTGCTGTCCGACGTGTACGAGCCCACCATCGACAACACGAACGTGGAGACCATGCGGTTCGCGGTCACCGACGGCCGCACGTTCACCGAGCTGCAGTCCCGCGACACGACTTATGAGGTGACCACCAGCCGTTCCGGCATGGCCTGCACCGTCACCGCCACGAGCAGGGCCGGCCGCTACCGGCTGACCACCACGTACGTCACCGACCCGGACCGGGACGCCGTCGTGGTCAGCGCCCGGCTGCGGCCCGCGAACCTGCGGCTGTACGCGCTGCTGGACGCGAGCGTGAACGGCAACGGCGGCGGCGGGACCGCGAACGGCGGCGCCGACAGCGGCACGGTCGACGCCGCCACCGGCGCGCCGGTGGTCTCCGACGTGAACACGGTGACGTCCGCGCCCGGCCGCGACTACGCCGTGCCCACCCACCTGGCCCTGCGCGCCGAGCGGCGGCTGCCGGAGGCGAGCGTCGGCTACGCGGGCACCGGGAGCGACGGCGCCGTCCAGCTCGACGGCGCACGCTCGCTCACCCCGTACACCGCCGCCCCGGACGGCAACGTGGTGGCCGCGGCCCGGCTGCCGCTCGACCGGTCGGGCGAGGTGACGTTCGCGCTCGGCTTCGGCCGCACCAAGGCCGCCGCGCTGCGCACCGCGGGCGACGCGGCCGGGCGTCCCTTCGCGGCGACGCTGGCCCGGTACGAGGCGGGCTGGACGGTCTACGACGCCGGGCTGCGGCGCCCGCCGGGACCGCTGGCCGACCGCTACCGGCTGTCGGCGAACGTGCTCAAGGCCAGCGAGGACAAGACGTTCCCCGGCGCGGTCGTCGCCTCGCTGGGCAGCCCGTGGGGGCAGGCCGTCGACGCGGGCGCCGAGGTGGGCGGCCGGGCCGTCTACTTCGGCTCGTACCGCCAGGTGTTCGCCCGCGACGCGTATGAGACGTTCACCGGGTTCCTCACCGCCGGGGACCTGGCCACGGCGCGGGCCGTGACCCGCTTCCTGTTCGAGCGCCAGCAACTGCCCGACGGCCGGATGCCGCGCAACTCGCTGATCAACGGGAGGCTCGCCCCCGACTCGGGCGGCGACCAGCTCGACGAGACGGCGTTCCCGATCCTCATGGCCTACCAGGCGGGGCTCTCCGGCGACCGGAAGCTGTGGCCCCGGGTGCGGGCGGCGGCCGACTTCGTGGTCGCGCACGGGCCGGCGTTCGGCGTGGAGCGGTGGGAGGAGCAGTCGGGCCACTCCCCGTCCACGATCGCCTCCCAGATCGCCGGGCTGGTCGCCGCAGGGGAGATCGCCTCCCGGCAGGACGACCCGGCCAGGGCCAGGCTCTACCGGGCGACCGCCGACCACTTCGCCCGCTCGGTCAAGGGCTGGACCGTGACCACGACGGGCCCGTACGCGGACCGCTACTTCCTGCGGCTGTCGCGCCACGGCGACCCGGACGCCGCCGACACCTACAACCTGGGCAACGGCGCGCCGACCGAGGACCAGCGGCGGGTCGTCGACGCGGGCTTCCTGGAGCTGACCAGGCTCGGCGTCCTGCCGCCCGGCGACCCGGACGTGCTGGCCAGTCTCCAGGTGGTGGACCGGGTCATCCGGCGGACCACGCCGAACGGCCCCGGCTGGTACCGGTACGGCTCCGGCACCGAGGGCACCGAGGACGGCTACGGCGACTGCTACGAACCCGACCCGACCGCCTGCGCGCCCACCGGCAGCCCGTGGCCCACCACGAACACCGGCTCCGGCCACCTGTGGCCCGTCCTGTCCGGCGAGCGCGCCGAGCACGCGCTGCAGACCGGCGACCGGGCCACCGCCCGATCGCTGCTGGACGCCATGCACGCCATGGCGTCCGGCACCGGCCTCGTCCCCGAGCAGACGTGGGAGAACCCCGCGCTGCCCGCCTCCCCGTACGGGTCCGACCCGGCGACCGCCTCCATCGGCTTCACAGCCGGCGGGCCCGCGGGTTCGGCCTCGCCGCTGACCTGGGCGCAGGCCCAGGAGCTGCGACTGATCCTGTCACTCGCCGAGGGCCGCCCGCTGGAGCAGCCCGAGGTGGTCCGCCGCCGCTACGCCGACCGCGGCATGCCGGGAACCGTCCCGCTCACGGTCACCGCCCCCGAGGACGGCGCGACCCCCTCCGGCACCTCCGTCACCGTCACCGGCACCACCGCGCCGGGAGCGCGGGTCGACGTCGCCGCCACCCCGGTCGACACGGGCGCCCCCGCCCGCCTGGTGTCGGTACGCGCCCGTACCGACGGCTCGTTCACCGCCGCGGCGCCGGTCTCGTTCGGCGAGGTCGCGCTGGTCGTCACGGCGACCGCGGACGACCGCACCACCTACGCCCGCCGCTCGGTCGTCGGCGACATCACCGGGGCCACGACCGTGCTCAACGTGACCGACCCGGACGGCGACGACCACGGGCCCGGCACGTACGCCTACCCGACCTCGCCCGACTTCCACGACGGCGCGTTCGACCTGCGCCGCTTCCAGGTGATCACCGACGAGACCACCGTCTACCTCCGGGCGGAGGTACGCGACCTCACCCCGACCTTCGGCAACCAGATGGGCGCCCAGCTGCTCGACGTCTACGTCCAGGACCCGCAGGTGGCCGAGCGGTCGGCCGAGGCCGCGTTCCCGCAGCGCAACCACCGCCTCGCCGACCCGTGGACGCAGCGGGTGGAGGCGCAGGGGTTCGCCGCGCCCGTGTGGGTGACGGCCGGCGGGACCGCGGTGCCGGGCGCCGCGGTGCGCGCCTCGGGCGCCACCAGGACGATCACCGTCGCGCTGCCCCGGGCGTCGTTCGGCACGCCGGGCCCGGGCTGGCGCTTCGCCGTCGTGCTCACCGGCCAGGACGGCTTCAGCGCCGACCAGGCCAGGGGCTTCGCCCCCACGCCGCAGCCGTTCCAGTTCGGCGTGTGCGCGCCCGGCGGCGCCGAGCCCATCTGCTCGTCCGCCCCTGGCGCGGTGCCGAAGGCGCTCGACGTCGTCCTGCCGGCGGGCGTCTCCCAGGCCGACGTGCTGAACCCGCTGCCCGGCCCGGTGACCATCCCCGCCGTCCCCGTACCCTGAGGGGGTCCTGACATGGCCGTCCACGAGATCCGCATCGACCCGAACCGCACCCTCGCCGAGGAGCCGGCCACCGGCCACAACCGGTGGCATCCCGACATCCCGCCCATCCTGCGTGTCCAGCCGGGCGACGAGGTCGTCATGGAGACCCGCGACGCCTTCGACGGCCAGATGGGCCCCGACGCCACCCTGAAGACCGTCGGCTCCCCCGACCTCGACGTCGTCCACCCGCTCACCGGCCCCGTCTACGTCGACGGCGCCCAGCCTGGCGACCTGCTGGAGATCGAGATCCTGGAGGTCGTGCCCGGCACCTACGGCTACACGGTGCAGGTCCCCGGCTTCGGCTTCCTCCGCGACGTGTTCCCCGACCCGTACATCGTGCGCTGGCACCTGTCGGACGGCTGGGCGTACTCCCCCGGCCTGCCGGGCGTCCGCATCCCCGCCGCGCCCTTCATGGGCACCATCGGCCTGTCCCCCGGTCACCAGAGCCTCGCCAGGACCGCCGCCCGCGAGCAGGCGTCGATGGAGCGCGGCGGCTTCGTCCTCCCGCCGTCGGCCGACGGCGCCGTCCCCCGCGACCCGGCCATCGCCACCCGCGCCCTGCGCACCATCCCGCCCCGCGAGCAGGCGGGCAACGTCGACATCAAGCAGCTCGGCGCGGGCAGCCGCCTCTACATCCCGGTGGACACGCCCGGCGCCCTCTTCTCCGCCGGCGACGCCCACTACGCCCAGGGCGACAGCGAGACCTGCGGCACCGCCATCGAGATGCGCGCCACCCTGCGCGTCCGCTTCACCGTCCACACCGGCGAGGCCGCGGCCAAGGGCATCCGCGGGCCCCGGTTCGCCCGCTCGGACTACTGGGTCGCGGCCCCCTTCGCCGCCCCGCGCTCCTTCTACGCCACCACCGGCATGTCGGTCAGCCGGGACGGCGAGGTGGCCGCCGAAGACCTCACCCTGGCGGCACGCAACGCCCTCCTGGAGATGATCGACCACCTCGGGGAACGGGGATTCGACAGGCAGCAGGCGTACGCGATCTGCAGCGTGGCGGTGGACCTGCGGGTCAGCCAGCTCGTGGACGTGCCCAGCTTCCTGGTGTCGGCGCTGCTGCCGGAGGACATCTTCTCGGGTCGGTGATCTCCGCGCTCGACGGCGGCGAGGAAGCGCCGTCCGCCTTGTAGCCATACAGGTAAGACCGTGACAGTGCTCACCGGCTCTCCTCGCTGTGACGGCCCGTTCCCGGGGTCCCGGACAGGCCGGAACCCACCGTGGAAAGGGTGGGTCCCGGAGGGTCGTCAGCCCTGCTGCTGGTCGGGCTGGTCCTCGCCCTCGCCCTTGCCGCCGCCGTAGCGGCGCTGCGCGGCGTCCACGCCCTTGCCTATCTGCTCGTCGTACTTGCCGCCGGTCTTCTCGCTGGCGGCCTGCTCGCCGCGCTCGAGGATCTCGTCGGCCTTGTCCGGGTTCTTCTTGGCCAGGTCTTCGGCCTTCTTGGCCCAGTCGCCCATGCCGCTCATCATCAGTCCCCCTTTCCGATGACTCCGGGTCCCCTTACCCGTCAACCGGACGAGGGAACGGCCTCCCCACCGGCGCGGATCCTGAAAGTTACAGCGCTTCCCCGCCCATCCGCGCAGGTCACGCCCTTGCGGTGGCCGGCCGCCTTTCCGGGGCGGATCGGGCTCCTTACGATCTGCGGAGGCGACGACGGGAGCGGGCGATGGCGAGGGCGCGGGTCATCCTGGTGGCGGTGCTGGCGTTGGTGGCGGCGATGCTCGTGGCCGCGAACGGGACCGCGGCGGGCGCGGCCGCGACCCGGATCATGCCTCTCGGCGACTCGATCACCGGCTCCCCCGGCTGCTGGCGTGCGCTGCTGTGGAACCGGCTGCAGGACACCGGTTACCAGGACGTCGACTTCGTCGGCACCCTCCCCCCGCAGGGCTGCTCGGTCGCGTACGACGGCGACAACGAGGGGCACGGCGGCGCGCTCGTCACCAACGTGGCCCGCCAGAACCAGCTGCCGGGCTGGCTGGCGGCCACCAGGCCGGACGTCGTGCTGATGCACTTCGGCACGAACGACGTGTGGAGCAACGTCGCGCCCGCCACCATCCTCGGCGCGTTCACCACGCTGGTGGGTCAGATGCGGGCGAGCAACCCGGCGATGAGGATCCTGGTCGCGCAGATCATCCCGATGAACCCGAGCACCTGCGGCGAGTGCGCGCAGCGGGTCGTGGCCTTCAACAACGCCATCCCGGCCTGGGCCGCGGGCATCTCCACCTCGCAGTCGCCGGTGGTGGTGGTCGACCAGTGGACGGGGTTCAGCACGAGCGCCGACACCTACGACGGGGTGCACCCGAACGCGGCGGGCGACCGCAAGATCGCCGACCGGTGGTACCCGGCGCTGGTGGACGTCCTGTCCGGCCCGCAGCCGACGGTCACGCCGACAGTCACGCCCACCGTCACGCCCACTGTTACCCCCACCGTCACGCCGCCGGGCGGCTGCACCGCCGTGTACCGGAACACGAACCAGTGGCAGGGCGGGTTCCAGGGCGAGGTGACGGTCACCAACACGGGCGCCGCCGCGACGAGCGGGTGGCGGGTGTCGTGGACGTTCGCCGACGGGCAGCGCGTCACCCAGATCTGGAACGGCACCCTGGCGGCCTCCGGCGCGAACGTGACCGTGACGCACGTCGGCTGGAACGCCCTCCTCTCCCCCGGCGGGTCGACGAGTTTCGGTTTCCTGGCGTCATGGAACGGCACGAATACCGCGCCCGCCCTTTCATGCTCGACAACCTGACATTTCTCGAAATGTCGCCCAGCATTTCTCGTACAACTTTCAACGTTGCGGAATCGTGACGACCACACTTCGGCGAAACTCGGCTGACCCTCGTCAGATCACGGTGAAACGACCGCTTAAAGGGAAAGCCGAGACACGATTCCGATGCCGAAAAACTGTAAAAATCGAGCGATAAAGGTCTTCACCGCCGTCCTGGCCTCGGTCGGGCTGGTGTATCTGGGCGTCACCGTCCTCGTGCGCGGCACGGACGCGGCCGACGAGGTCGCCGGCGTCATCGGCGGCTTCGTCGTGCTCCTCACCATGCTCGGCCTGCTCCGGGCCAGGGGCGAGCCACCGCCCCGGCGCGGCAAGGCCGCCCGCGGTGCGCGCCCGGAGGCCGTGGCAGGACCTCCGGTCAGCCTCACCAACACCGGCGCCCACGCGCTGATGACCGCGCTCGGCCTCCCGGCCCGCCCCTCGTGCGACCGGCAGTCCGGCGGTCCCGAGTGCGGGCGCCTCGTCAACGCCCGCCCTTTCGCCGCGCCCGCCGAACACGCCGCCGGCCCTTGCGCCGGGAAGGCCGGGCGCCCCGTGGTGGTGGTCGTGCTCAACCGCGCGGAGCCCCGCCTCTGACGCGCACGGGAAGACCGGGCCCCGGTGGCGGGGCCCGGTCAGGGAGGGTGCGGGTCAGATCGGCCCGTTGCCCGGCGGCGGAGTACCTCAAGAAATTAATCACAATAAAAACGGATAAATGAACACCCTCTCGTTCACAGAGAAGATAACGGCGTCCAGCCGTACCCTCATCGAAAAAGGGATGGCGGGGGCGTCCGGACCGGCCGTCAGCCCCACACCTCCCGGGCGGTCTCCGCGATCAGCGCCAGCTTGGCGAACTGCTGGTCGGACGTGAGCACGTTGCCCTCCACCGTCGAGGAGAAGCCGCACTGCGGCGAGAGGCAGATCTGGTCGAGGTCGACGAACTTGGCGGCCTCGTCGATGCGGCGCTTGAGGGTGTCCTTCGACTCCAGTTCGCCACGCTTGGTGGTGACGAGCCCGAGGACCACCATCTTGCCCGGCGGCACGAACCGCAGCGGCTCGAAGCCGCCCGAGCGCTCGTCGTCGAACTCCAGGAAGAACCCGTCGACGGCCAGCTCGGAGAAGAGCGCCTCGGCCACGAAGTCGTAGCCCCCGGCGGCGGCCCACGAGGAGCGGAAGTTGCCGCGGCACATGTGGGTGGTGATGGTCATGCCCTCGGGCTTGGCGGCGAGCGCGGCGTTGATCTGCTTGATGTAGCGCAGGTGCATGTGATCGGCGTCGTCACCGCGTCCGGCCAGTTCGGCGCGCTGGGCGGGGTCGTTCAGGTAGGCCAGGCTGGTGTCGTCGAACTGCAGGTAGGTGCAGCCCAGCTCGCCGATGCGGCGCACCTGCTCGGCGTAGGCGGCGCTGAGGTCGGCCCAGAACTCCTCCACGTCCGGGTAGACGTCCGGGTCGATGGCGGCGGGGCCGCCGCGGTAGTGGACCATGCTGGGCGACGGGATGGTCAGCTTGGGCACCGCGGTGGTGGCGGTGTCGCGCAGGAACGCGAAGTCTCCGGCGAAGATCGGCTCCTCCAGCCGGATCCTGTCGTGCACGCGCAGAGCGGCGGGGGTGAACTCGATGTCGCCCCGCTCGTTGTGGAAGCGGACCGTGATGTGCTCGTCCGAGGCCTGGCCGATGCCGCCGAGCCGGTAGATGAAGTCCATGTGCCAGGAGGCGCGCCGGAACTCGCCGTCGGTGGCCGACTGCAGGCCGATCTCCTCCTGCCTGCGCACGACCTCGCGGATCGCCTCGTCCTCGATCTCGCGCAGCGCCTCCCCGGACAGGGTCTCCCTGGCTTGGAGCAGCCGCTGGGGTCGCAGCAGGCTGCCGACGTGGTCCGCGCGGAACGGCGGTGAGGTGCGCATGCGGGGTCATCTCCTCGTGTCACGGGGATCGGGCGGGCCGGAGCCGGCCTCGCCGTAAAGGGCTCTGATCCGGGTCTTGAGCAGCTTGCCGGCCGCGTTCCTGGGCAGCTCGGGCACGAACTCCACGTGTTTCGGGATCTTGTAGCGGGCCAGCCGCCCGTACAGGTGGGCGATCAGCTCGTCGGCCCGCGCGCCCGTGCCGGCGCGGAGCACGACGAGGGCCTTGCCGACCTCGCCCCACTTGTCGTCGGGGACGCCGATGACGGCGACCTCGGCGACCGCGGGATGGCTGTAAAGGGCGCTCTCCACCTCGGCCGGGTAGACGTTCTCGCCGCCGGAGATGAACATGTCGCCGATCCGGTCGGAGATGCGCACGTACCCGTCCTCGTCGGCCACCCCGACGTCGCCGGAGCGGAACCAGCCGTCGTCCGACAGCACCTCGGCGGTCTCCTCGGGCCGCTTCCAGTAGCCGGGCGTGACGTTCGGGCCCTGCACGTACACCTCGCCCGGACTGCCGGGCGCGGCGGGAGAGCCGTCGGGGGCGACCAGCTTGACGTCGGAGAAGAAGCACGGGACGCCGGCCGTGCCCGCCTTGGCGATCGACTGCTCGGCGGCCAGGAACAGCGCGCCGGGCGCGGTCTCGGTCATGCCGTAGCCCTGCAGGAACGTGAGCCCGCGGTCCTGGTAGAGGCGGATGAGCGGCTCGGGCACCGGGGCCCCGCCGCACAACAGGTGGCGCAGGCTCGTCAGGTCGGCGTGCGGCCAGCGGTCCGACTGGGCGAGGAAGGTGAACATGGCGGGCACGCCGAACATGACCGTGACGCGTTCGGCCTCGACGAGGTCGAAGGTGCGGCCGACGTCGAAGGACGGCTCCAGGACGACCCGGCCGCCCTTGAGCACGGTGGGGACGAGCGTCTGGGCGAGCGCGGCGATGTGGAACATCGGGGCGCTGATCAGCGTCACCTCGTCATGCCGGAAGGGCACGTCCACGAGCAGGTTGAAGGTGTTCCAGATGAGGTTGGCGTGGGTGAGCACGGCGCCCTTGGGCCGCCCGGTGGTGCCCGAGGTGTACATGATCAGGCACATGTCGTCCTGGGCCACGGGCTCGTCGAGCGGCGCGGGGTCGCCCGAGTCCACCAGGTCCTCGTACTCCCCCGCCCCGATGTGCCGACCGGGCAGCCCGGCACCGTCGTGGCCCTCGCCGAGCAGCAGGATCTCCGCGCCGGCGTCGCGCAGGACGTAGTCCAGCTCGGGCGCGGCCAGGCGGGTGTTGAGCGGCACGAAGACCGCGCCCAGCGCCCCGGCCGCGAAGAACGTCTCGACCAGCGCCGGGTGGTTGGCGCCCAGGTAGGCGATCCGGTCGCCGCGCCGCGCGCCGAGCGCGCGCAGCGCCGACGCGAGCCGGTCCACCCGCGTGGCCAGCTCGCGGTAGGTGCGCCGGTCATCCCGGTACGTGAGAGCCACCCCGTCGGGCGTCATCCGGGTCCTGCGTGCCGGCCACGAGCCCAGCCCCTGATTCCGCATCGCGCTCCTCGACGTTCTCGCCATCAAGTTAGGCCACTATGCAACGGCTGTCACGGTTCTGCCCAACATAGATCGGGAACGGTGTCGAGGAGCTCGTCGGCGATCGCCGTCGCCTCCGGCTTGAACCGCCGGTGCAGCGCGTGGCAGAGCCGCTGGGCCTTCTCGGCGGGCCAGTCGGGCGGCAGGTGGCGCAGCGGCAGCCGGGGGTCGGTCCTGATGATCTGCAGCCACTCGGTGAGCAGCAGCAGCGAGCGGGCCAGGTCGTCGGGCGCGGCCGGCACCGGGTCGGGCCGGTCCCACCGGCGCAGGAACCCCTCGTAGCGCCGGCCCAGCCCCGCCAGGTCGTAGGCGTCGGCCACCAGCGCCTGCATGTCGGTGGGATGCCGGGGCTCGGCGGAGAACACCTTCACGCCGGCCAGGTCGTCGATCAGGCCGGAGGCGTCGACCTCGCCTGGAGCGATCCACAGCCCGTTCTGCAGCGGGCCGAACCCGGCCCAGATCAGCCGCGAGCGCAGTTCGTGCCGCTGCCGCTGCCACGACTCCGGCAGCGAGAAGCCGACCAGCGTCCACCGGTCGCCGGCGGCGTCGTTGACCACGCCGGTGTGCCAGATCCGCCGCTCGCCGTCCTTGAGCACCTCGGCGCTGGTCGGGGTGAGCCCGAAGTACATGCGCCGCCCCGCGCGCTGGCGGCGCAGCAGGCCGCGCCGGACCATCCGGGTGAGGGTGGACCGGGTGGCCTCCTCGGAGATGCCGACCCGGCCGAACGCCTCGATGAAGCTGCCGGAGAACACGCAGGAGCGTCGGCCGTACACGTGATCGCCGAGAAAGGTCAGGATCACCGATTGCGGCCGCACGCCGCCGTCCCGTTCCACCACAGCCCGCTCCGCCGCAATGTTAGGCATTGTCTTGACAGCCGTAATGTACCTGCCTACATTCGGGCCACTCCCACCAGGAGGTCCTGATGCGCAAGCTTCTACCGTTCCTGGCAAGTCTCGCCGTGGCGCTCGCCGCGTGCGGCGGCAACGGCGGTGGTGACGGCGGCGGCTCCGGCGCCCAGGACCCGATCCGGGTCGGCCTCATCGTCTCGCTCACCGGCAACTACACGCCGCTCGGCAGCGAGGACAAGAAGGCGGTCGAGCTGGCCGTCGAGCAGGTCAACGCGCAGGGCGGGCTGCTCGGGCGGCAGGTCGAGCTGGTCGTGCGGGACGACAAGACCGCGCCGGACCAGGGCATCGTGGCCTACAACCAGATCAAGGGCGAGATCGACGCGCTCATCGGCCCGGTGTTCTCCAACTCGGCGCTGGCCATCGAGCCGCTCGCGCAGCGCGAGAAGATGCCCTACCTGTCACTGGCCCCGGCCGTCGAGCAGGTCGAGCCGATCAAGTCGTACATCTTCGTCACGCCCGCGCTGTCGAGCATGTACGCCGAGCGCTACCTGCAGTACATCCAGGCGGAGGGCATCAAGACGATCGCGGTGGCCTGGGACTCCAAGAGCGCCTACTCGGTCTCCGGGCACGAGTCCATGGTCGCGCTCGCGCCGAAGTACGGGGTCACGATCGCGGTGGACGAGCCGTACGAGACCACCACCGCCGACTTCAGCCCGGTGTTCCAGCACGTGCGCGACTCGGAGGCGGAGGCGCTGGTGTTCTGGGGCTCGGGCGCGCCGGGCGTGACCGCGGCCAAGCAGTACGCGGCGTCCGGGCTGAAGACGCCGCTGTTCCTGACCGCGTCGCAGGCCAGCAAGCTGTGGCTGGAGCCGATGGGCGAGGCCGCCGAGGGCATGACGGTGCAGAGCGCGATCGGCGTGGTGGGCGAGCACCTGCCGGACGGCAAGCAGAAGCAAGTCATCGAGCAGATGGCGAAGCCCTACCAGGAGAAGCACGGCTACCCGCCGCCGCAGTTCGCGCAGGACGGCTACAGCGCGAGCCTGCTGCTGTTCGAGGCGATCAGGAAGGCGGGCGGCACCGACAAGGAGAAGGTCCAGCAGGCGCTGGAGACGATGGACCTGATCACCCCGAACGGCCGCTTCCGCTACTCCCCCACCGACCACTCCGGCCTGACGCCCGAGTACATCTCGGTCAACACGGTGCGGGACGGCGCGTTCGTGCCGACCGAGTGGGCGCGGGAGCAGCTGACCAAGACTGTCGCCGGGCTGGGGTAGCGGGTGCTGGCGGTCACCGGGGTGTCGCGCTCCTTCGGCGGCGTCTACGCCGTGCGGGACGTCTCGCTCGCCGTGGCCGAGGGCGAGCTGTGCGCCATCATCGGGCCGAACGGGGCGGGCAAGTCGACGCTGTTCAACCTCGTCACCGGCCACCTGGCGGCCGACCACGGGGAGATCGCCTTCCTCGGGCACCGGGTGGACCGGCTGGCGCCGCACCGGCGGGCCCGGCTCGGCATGTCGATCGTCTTCCAGGGCGCGCGGGTGTTCCGCGGCATGACGGTCCGGGAGAACGTCATGGTCGGCATGCACGGCCGTACCCGGTCGGGGTTCGTGTCGGCGGCGCTGCGGCTGCCCCGCCACCGGCGCGACGAGCGGGAGATCGGCCGCGAGGCGGACGCGGCGCTGGCGCGGGTGGGGCTGGCCGAGTGGGCGGGACGGCCGGCCGACCGGCTGCCGATCGGCCAGCAGCGGGCGCTGCAGCTGGCCCGCGCGCTGTGCGCGCGGCCCCGGCTGCTGCTGCTCGACGAGCCCGCCTCCGGGCTGCGCGGGCACGAGCGGGAGCGGCTGGCCGCGCTGGTGGAGGAGCTGCGCGCGGACGGGCTGACGATCCTGCTCATCGAGCACGACGTGGGGTTCGTGACCCGGCTGGCCGACCGCGTCGTGGTGCTCGACCTGGGGCGGGTCATCGCCGACGGCCCGCCGGCCGAGATCCGCGAGGACCCGCTCGTGCTCGCCGCCTACCTCGGACAGGCCTCATGATCGACGTCACGGACCTGGTGGTCTCGTACGGCACGGCGATCGCGCTCGACCACGTCACGCTCGCGGTGGGCAAGGGCGAGATGGTGGCGCTGCTCGGCCCGAACGGGGCGGGCAAGTCGACGCTGGCCAACACGCTGGCCGGGCTGCTGGCTCCGGCGTCGGGCACGGTTTCTGGCACGGTGCGGGTGGAGGGCAGGCTGGCGCTGGTGCCGGAGGGTCGCCAGCTTTTTCCGGATATGTCGGTCGCCGACAACCTGGCGCTGGGCGGCTGGCGTTCCGGGCAGCGCGACCCGGCCCCCGTCTACGACCTGCTGCCGCGCCTGGCCGAGCTGGCCGGGCGGCGGGCGGGCGTGCTGTCCGGCGGCGAGCAGCAGATGGTGGCCGTCGGGCGGGCGCTGATGTCCCGGCCGCAGGTGCTCGTGGTGGACGAGCTGTCGCTCGGCCTGGCCCCGAACATCACCGCCGACCTGGCCGCCCACCTGGCCACGCTCAACCGGGAGCAGGGGCTGGCGGTGCTCCTCATCGAGCAGAACGCGCGGCTGGCGTTCGAGCTGTGCTCGCGCGCGTACGTGCTCGAATCGGGCCAGGTGCGTGCGGAGGGGGCGTGCGCGGAGCTGGCGGACGACCCGCGGGTGGCCAGCGCCTACCTGGGCGGGGCGATCACATGAGCGCGTTCCTGACGTACCTGCTGAACGGGCTGGCCGTGGGGTGCGCGATCGCGCTCATCGCCAGCGGGCTGGTCGCCATCCACCGGGTGACCGGGGTGGTCAACTTCGCGCAGGGCACGTTCGCCGTGGTCGCGGGGCTGTGCACGTCCTCGCTGCTCGGGCTCGGGGTGCCGCACGGGGTGAGCGAGGCGGCGGCGGTCCTGCTGGCCGGCGTGGCCGGGCTGCTGACCGGGCTGGCCGCGATCGGCCGGCCGGGCACCACGCCGCTCTCGTCGCTGATCATCACGCTCGGGGTCGGGGTGCTCGCGTACGCGGTCGAGATCGTGCTCTGGGGCGACCAGCCGCGCTCGGCGCCGGGGCTGGCTGGGTCGGTGACGATCGCCGGGGCCCGGATCCAGACGCAGCACCTGCTCGTCATCGCCGTCACCGCCGCCACGTTCGTGCTGCTCGCGCTCTTCTTCGGGCGCACCTACCTGGGCAAGGCGCTGACCGCGTGCGCCTCCAACCCGTACGCGGCCCGCGTGGTCGGCATCGACACCCGGCGGATGGGGCTGCTGGCGTTCGCCCTCGGCGGGCTGCTCGGCGGGCTCGCCGGGGTGCTGATCACGCCGCTGCGGCCGATCTCGTTCGACACGGACGTGACGCTGATCGTGAACGCGTTCGCCGCGGCCGTGTTCGGCGCGCTCACCCGCCCGGTCGTCGCGCTCGGCGGGGCGCTGCTGCTGGGGGTGGCCGAGACGATGGCCGCCGGGTACGGGTACGGCTCCCACCAGCTGGAGGTGGCGCTCGGGCTCATGCTCGTGGTCATGATCGTGCAGGCGAGCCGCCGGTCGGCCATCCATGAGGAGGCGGTGTGAGGAGGATCGCCGCCGCGGCTCTGGCTGTGGCCGTCGCGCTGGGGTTGCCGCTGGTGCTCGACGACAGCGCGCTGGCCGTCTACGTGCTGCTCGGGCTGGCGGCCATCGTGACCGTCGGGGTGTCGCTGCTGATGGGGTTCGCCGGGCAGGTCTCGCTCGGGCAGGGCGCGTTCTACGGCGTCGGCGCGTACACGGCGGCTCTGCTGGCGCTGAACGGGTTCCCGCCGCTGCTGGGGCTGGTGGCCGCGCCGCTGATGGCGGCCGTCTTCGCGGTGCTGATCGGGATGCCGCTGCTGCGGCTGCGCGGCCACCATCTGGCGTTCGCGACGCTGGCGGTGCAGCTCATCCTGCTGTCGCTGGCGGGGCAGCTGGAGTTCACCGGAGGCGACATCGGGCTGCAGGGCATCCCGCAGTTCGGCATCGGGTCGTGGGAGATGGACAGCGCGGCCGCGTACGCCTGGCTGACGTGGACGGCGCTGGGGCTGGTCATGCTGGTCACGCACCACGTCATCGCCTCGCGGCCCGGACGGGCGCTGCGTGCGCTGGCCACCAGCGAGACGGCCGCCGCCTCCTCCGGCATCCCGGTGGGCCGCTACAAGCTGGTCGTGTTCGCGCTGTCGGCCGCGTTCGCGGGGCTGGCGGGCGGCATCTACTGCTTCTACACCGGATACGTGGCGCCGGGGTCGTTCCCGGTGCTGATCTCGATCCAGTACATCGTCATGGCGGTCGTGGGCGGGCTGGGCACGGTGTGGGGCGCGCTGGCGGGGGCGAGCGCGATCACCCTGCTCGTGCAGGGGCTCGACCGGCTGGCCGCGCTGCCGGGGATGCCGACCTACGCGCCGAGCGTGCTGTCGTACGCGGTGTACGCGCTGGTGCTGATCGGAGTCGTGCTGTTCCTGCCGCAGGGGCTGGTGCCCGCGCTCACCCGCAGGGACCGGCCGGGGCGGCGCGGGCGGGCCTCCTAGAGGGCGCCGGAGTAGACCCAGCGGCCTTCGTGGCGGACGAACCGGCTGTGCTCCTCCATCTCGCCCGGCTTGCCGCGGTGGACGTAGTGGGCGCGGAAGCGGACCGTGCCCTCGGTGTGGACGACGCTGCCCCCGGTGGTCTCCAGGATCTCCAGCCGCACCCAGCGCGTCTTCCGCTCCAGGTCGATGCCGGGCGGGCGGCTCGCCGGGTGCCAGGTGCGCATCAGGTAGGCGGAGTCGCGGACGCTGAACGCGGCGAACCGCGAGCGCATCAGCTGCTCGGCCGTCGCGGCGGCGGCCTCGCCGCGGTGGAACCGGCCGCAGCAGTCGGCGTAGGCGGCGGGCAGGCCGCAGTGGCAGGTGGCGGGCATGACCCTATTGTGCCCGCAGCGGCGACGTGGTCGCGGTGAGAGCGGTGAGGGTGGCGCCGAGCGGGGCGTCGACGGTGAAGGTGGCGTGGTGGTCGCCGCCCGTGGCCCCCTTGTTGACGATCGCGATGGGCAGGCCGAGCGCGGCGGCCCGGTCCACGAAGCGCAGGCCGGAGCGGATGGCCAGCGACGAGCCGAGCACGAGCAGCGCCCGCGCCGACCCGACGAGCTCGAAGCACCGCTCGACGCGCGGGCGCGGCACGTTCTCGCCGAAGAACACCACGTCGGGCTTGAGCACGCCGTCGCACGAGCGGCAGCCGACCAGCCGGAAGCCCTCGACCTGTTCGTCGCTGAGCACCGCGTCGCCGTCGGGGTTGATCTGCCCCGCGTCGGCCGCCCAGCCGGGGTTGGCGGCGCGCAGCCGCAGGTCGAGCTCCGCCCGAGGGGTGCGCTCGCGGCAGGACAGGCAGACCACCCGGTCCAGGCCTCCGTGCAGCTCGATCACCTGCCGCGCCCCGGCCGCCTGGTGGAGCCCGTCGACGTTCTGGGTGACGATGCCGGCCAGGAGGCCGCGCCGCTCCAGCGCGGCGACCGCCCGGTGCCCGGCGTTGGGGAGTGCGGCGCCGATCTGCCGCCAGCCGACGTGGCTGCGCGCCCAGTAGCGGCGGCGCGCCTGCTCGCTGCCGACGAAGCGCTGGTAGGTCATCGGCTGGGCGTTGCGGGACCGGCCGGTCGGGCCGCGGTAGTCGGGGATGCCCGACTCGGTGGACAGGCCCGCCCCGCTGAGCACCACCACCCCGCCGCACTCCACCAGCCCGGCCAGCCTGCCGAGCGCGGTGCCTTCTGCTACGGTCACGTCTCCATGGTGCACGACCGGGCGGGATGCCCGGTCACCCGGCCTCGCGCAGCAGGCCCTCCTCCGTGACGGCCGACAGCAGCAGCTCGCGGTAGCCGCCCTCGTGGAACAGCACGGTCAGCCGGTCCTCCTCACGGCGGATGACCTCGCCCGGCCCCCACTCGACGTGCTCGACGCGGGCGTGCATCGGGAACCGGACGTCGCCGGCCGGCTCCGGGTGGGACGCGGTGCCGGCCAGGCAGGTGTCGCAGGCGCCGCACGGGCCGGGCAGCCGCTCGCCGAAGTAGCCGAGCAGGAAGCCGCGGCGGCAGTCGCGGGTCTCGGCGTAGCGGCGCATCATCTCCAGCCGGGTGCGCTCCACCTCCCGGTGCCGCTCGGCGACCTCGCGGGCGGCCCGTGCCGCCTCCTCCGGGGCGGGCGCGTCCTCGGCGGCGGCGACGGAGCGGGTGCCGAGCCGGACCGCGCCCGCCTTCTCCAGCAGGTTCAGCAGCGACGTGACGCGGCGGGCGGTGATGCCGAGCCGTTCGCGCAGGTGCTTGCGGTCGGTCCGCCCGCCCTCCTCGCCGATGGCGCGGGCGACCGCGGCCAGCGCGTCCTCGTCCGGCAGCCCGCCGGTGAAGAACCGCTGCATCCCCAGATCCTCCGCCCGGTAGAACAGCGCCGCCGCGGCGGGCTCGCCGTCCCTGCCCGCCCTGCCGATCTCCTGGTAGTACGAGTCGAGCGAGCCGGGCACCTGGGCGTGCACCACGAACCGGACGTCCGGCTTGTCGATGCCCATGCCGAACGCGTTGGTGGCCACCACCACGTCGAGCTCCCCGGCCATGAACGCCTCCTGGACGGCGTCGCGGTCGGCCCGCCGCATCCCGGCGTGGTAGGCGGCCGCCCGCACGCCCCGCTCGCCCAGGAGTCCGGCCAGCTCGGCGGCCCGCTTGCGGGTGGCGGTGTAGACGAGTCCTGGCTTGGCCAGCGCCTCGACGGCCTCGGCCACGTCCTCGCCGT
This sequence comes from Nonomuraea sp. NPDC054003, assembly GCF_055585125.1. Lineage (NCBI taxonomy): Bacteria > Bacillati > Actinomycetota > Actinomycetes > Streptosporangiales > Streptosporangiaceae > Nonomuraea > Nonomuraea sp. NPDC054003. Next base: position 515,262 of record NZ_JBVJKR010000003.1, on the reverse strand, counting down.
CGCCGGTGGTCCCCCGTACCTCCAGGCTGATGTTGGGGCGGTCGAAGCCGCACACCACCTCCAGCGGGTCGCGCATGCGGAGCCGTTCGACGATCTCGGCCCGCACCGGGGGCGCGGCCGTCGCGGTCAGCGCGGCCACGACCGGCCGGCCGAGAGCGTCGGCGACGGCGCCCAGCCGCAGGTAGTCGGGCCGGAAGTCGTGGCCCCAGGCCGAGACGCAGTGGGCCTCGTCCACCACCAGCAGGGACGGCTTCGCCGCGGCCAGCTCGCGCACCACGTCGGGCCTGGCGAGCTGCTCGGGCGCGCAGAACAGGAACTCGGTCTCGCCCGCGCGCAGCGACTCGAACGACGACTCCCGCTCGCCCTTCGAGGTGCCGGCGTCCAGCCTGACCGCCTGCTCGTCACGCTCGCGCAGCGCCTCCACCTGGTCGCGCTGGAGCGCGATCAGCGGCGACACCACCAGCGTCGGCCCGTCCAGCAGCAGCGCGGGGACCTGGTAGACGGCCGACTTGCCGCCTCCCGTCGGCATGACCACGAGCGTGTCGCGGCCCTCCGTCAGCGCCGCCATCGCCTCGGGCTGGCCGGGCCGCAGCTCGTCCAGCCCGAGGGCCTCCCTGGCCACCCGTTCCACCCGCCGCTCGGCGCTCGTCCCCATCCGGCCTCCCGTCCGCGAAGGCTCCCCTCTTCCCCTCGGTTCCGGCTTTCACTCCTGGCGGAGCAGTTCGGCCACGGTCACGAACCGGTACCCGTCGGCCCGCAGCCCCGAGACGACGCCGCCGATGGCCTCCCGGGTCCGGGCGCCGCTCTCGTACCAGGGATGGAGCAGCACGATCGAGCCCGGCCGCACCTGCTCGCGGACCTCGGCCACGATCCGCTCCGCGGTGGGGGTGCGGCCCGAGTCGGGCTCGACGTCCCACATCACCGTGACCCGCTCCCGTTCGGCCAGGTAGAGAGGGAGCGCGAGCAGCTTCTTGCCGGTGGGCGGCCGGAACGGGATGTCGCCGCGCTGCCCGGCGGCGCGGATGAGCGCGTCGGTCGGCTCCACCTCTTCGGCCACGGTCGAGCCGGACACGAACACCATCCTGCGGTGCGTGAACGTGTGGTTGCCGAGCTGGTGGCCGGCCCGCACCAGCGCGGCGGCGTGCTCGGGGCGGGCGCGCAGCTCCGATCCGACGACGAAGAACGTGGCACGCACCCGCTCCTTCGCGAGCACGTCGATGATCTCCTGCGTGTGCTCGTCGGGACCGTCGTCGAAGGTGAGCGCGACGACCTTCTCCGCCGTCTCCACCCGGTCGACCAGCTTCCCCGCGAGCTGGAACGTGCGTGCGTTGACCAGCTCGTAGCAGCCCCACGCGGCTACGAGGACGAGCGCCGCCACGGCGGCCCACAGTTTTCTTTTCATGATCCAGAGGAGTGTAAGGGTTCGATCACTTGCTCCATGGAGGTTCGCGGGTGAATCATCTTCGATCAGGTTCGATCGGTACTATGAGGTGGCTCCCGAGGAGGGACTATGACGAACACGGCGACCGGCCCGCCCCTCCGGGCCGCGGAGACCGCCCGTCCCGGCCCACTGCTCAGCCTCTGGGGAGCGGCCGCCTCTCCGGGCGCGCTGGCCCGCGTCCTGCTGGATCCCGGCCGCGCGCTGCCCGCCCCCGACCTGGCGGGCGAGCCGGCGCGGCGGGCGCTGGAGCCGGTGCGCGAGCGGGCGGAGGCCGAGCGCGGCTCTCCGTGGCCGCAGCCGCTCGCCTCGCAGTACGCGCGCTACTTCCAGGACGGCGACCGCACGGTCTACGAGCGCAACGTGTTCGACCGCCAGGACCGGCTGACCCGGGCCGTGCTCATGGCGGCGGCCACCGGCGACGACGGGTGGCTGGCCGAGGCCGCCGACGGGATCGTGCTGCTGTGCGAGCAGAGCTCGTGGTGCTGGCCGGCGCACGAGGAGTCCTGCCGGCCGCGCGGCGCCGTGCTGCCGGACCCGGCCGTCCCCTGCCTCGACCTCGGCGCCGGCGACGTGGCCGCCCAGCTCGCCTGGGCCGACCAGGCGATCGGCGAGCGGCTGGACGAGCGCTTCCCCGGCGTGCGCGAGCGGGTGCGCGCCGAGGTGCGGGCGCGGGTGCTGGAGCCCTTCACCCGGCGGCGCGACTGGCACTGGCTCGGACTCGACGGTCACGTCCACAACTGGTGCCCGTGGATCTGCGGCAACGTGCTGGTCGCCGCGCTGCGCCTGGCCGAGCCGGGCGAGGAGCGGGCGCTGCAGGTCGCGCTGGCCGTCGAGGGCGTCGACCGCTATCTGGCGGCGCTGCCTCCCGACGGGTCGGTGGACGAGGGCTACGAATACTGGTGGAACGGCGCCTGCCGCGCGCTGGAGGCGCTCGACGTGCTGGCGCACGCCACCTCGGGGGTGCTCGACGCGGCCGGGGCGCCGGTGGTCCGCGCGACCGTGCGCTTCCCGTACCTGATGCATCTGGGCGGCGGGTGGTACGTGAACGTCGCCGACGCCCGCGCGCGGCCGCCCGCCGGCCAGCCCTGGGACGTGCTCCACCGGTGGGCGCGGCGGGTCGGCGATCCCGAGGGGGTCCGTCACGCGGCCGCCCAGCGCGCCGCCGCCGTCTCCCCCGCCGCCGAGCTGGGGCGGGTCATGACCGCGCTGGGCGACCCGGCGTGGCTGGCGGCCGAGGCCGCCGGGCCGCCGCTGGTCGCCTCCGCGTGGCTGCCGGGCACCCAGATGGGCGTCGCGCGCGCGGCCGGCGGCACCGACCGGGGGCTCGCGCTCGTGGTCAAGGGCGGGCACAACGCGGAGAACCACAACCACAACGACGTCGGTTCCGTGATCGTGGCCGTCGACGGGGTGCCGGCCGTGGTCGACGCGGGGCGGCCCACGTACACCGCCCAGACGTTCGGGCCCGACCGCTACGCGATCTGGACGATGCGCGGTGACTGGCACAACGTGCCCGAGGTCCGCGGCACGCCGCAGCGTGCGGGCGCGTCCTACCGGGCCAGGGACGTCGAGGTGGCCGACGAGCCCGGCCTCTTCCGGGTACGGCTGGACCTCGCGGCCGCCTACCCGGTCGGCGGGCTGGAGCGGTGGTGGCGGACGGCGCTGCTCGACCGCTCGTCCGGCGAGGTGACGATCGAGGACGCCTGGCGCTTCACCGGCGACGGGGAGCCGAGCGCGCTGCGGTTCCTGCTGGCCGGCGAGGTGCGGCAGGACGGGCCCGGGGAGGTGGAGGTGCGGCCGCCCGGCGGCGGGCGGGCCGCGGTCCTCACGTGGGACCCGGAGCGGGCGGCCGGTTCGCTGACCGTGCGCGAGCTGGACGACCCGATGCTCACCGCGGTGTGGGGCGACCGGCTGACCCGGCTGGAGCTGGCCCTGCCCGGCACCGCCGAAGGGTCGGTCCTGGTGCGGGTGGGGGTGCGGGGATGACCGGGACCGGTTCGCCGGCGCCGCTGCCGGACGAGCGCCGCGCCCAGGTGGTCGAGCTGCTGCGGCAGCGCGGCGTGGTGCGCGTCACCGACCTGGCCGAGGAGCTGGACGTCTCCGCCATCACCATCCGCCGCGACATCGCGCTGCTCGCCTCCCAGGGGGTGATCCGGCGGGTGCGCGGCGGGGCCGTGCTGCACGGCGGCGCGCTCGTCGGCGAGCCGGAAGGGGCCGCGCCGCCGCAGCCCGTCCCCGAGGAGAACGGCGGCGAGGCGCGGCGGCTCACGATCGGGATGGTCGTGCCGTCGCTCGACTACTACTGGCCCGACGTGATCCGCGGCGTCCGGCAGGCCGCGGCGGCGGCCGGGGCCAGGATCGTCCTGCGCGGCGCCTCCTACCAGGCGGCCGACGAGCGGCGGCAGCTGTCGTGGCTGGTGGAGTTCGTGGGCGTGGACGGGCTGCTCGTCGCGCCCACGACCACCGGCGACGACGGCGAGGAGCTGGTGCGGTGGCTGCGCCAGGCGCCCGTCCCCGTCGTCCTCGTCGAACGCGCCGCCACCATCGGTCCCTACCAGGAGGCCATGGAGTCCGTCGTCAGCGACCACGCGCTCGGGGCGGCCATGGCCGTGCGCCACCTGGCCGCGCTCGGGCACCGCCGGATCGGCGTCATCACCACCGAGCAGAGCCCGACCGCGCCGCACGTGCGGCGCGGGTGGCGGCAGGCGAGCGAGGAGCTCGGCCTGGAGGGCGCCCCCGACCTGACCGTGGTCGACCGGCGTGATCCCGGCTGGACGGCGGCCCTGGACCAAATCCTCGACGCCTGCCTCGCCACGGGCACCACGGCGCTGCTCGTCCATCCGGATCCGGAGGCGATCGGCCTGGTCGAGCGCTGCCAGGAACGCGGCCTGCGGGTGCCAGGAGACCTGGGGGTGGTCACGTACGACGACGAGGTGGCCGAGCTGTGCGACCCGCCGCTGTCGGCGGTGCGTCCGCCGAAGGCGGCCATCGGGCGTGCGGCGTTCGCGCTGCTGGCGGCCCGTCTGGCCGACCGGGACCCGCACCGCCCGGCTCACCGCGTGGTCGTCGAGCCCCGGCTGATCGTGCGCTCCTCCTCCTCCGCCTGACCGCCGTCCCGTCAGCGGAGGAGGGCGGGAAGGTCGAGGGTGTCGGTGACGCCGTCCGGCCAGGTGATGCGGGCGGTGGTGGCGGTCCAGGCGATCTCGGGGGCCGGGGAGGCGGCCGTGCCGAGGTGGACGCCGGCGACGTACCAGCGGCCGGGCTCGGCGGCGGCGGTGGTGCCGCACCAGGGGATGAAGGTCTCCGGGGACAGCGGGGTGGCGTCGTCGGCGCGGGTGACGTCCGCCAGGTCGAGGCCGGGGCCGGGGACGATCAGGGAGTCGGAGGCCGACGAGACCGGCCAGCCGCCGATCCGCAGAGGAGACGTGCATGGGGCGGCCACCTGGACGAGCCGGACCTCCCAGGGGCCGCGCAGCGCGGACACGACCGTGAGCGTCGGGCCGGGGGTGACGGCGCCGGCGCGGCCCGAGCCGTGGTCCGGGGCGTCCAGGCCGGGCTCGACCCAGTGGGCCCGCCAGCGGGAGGCGCCGAGCGCGGTGCCGGTGGGGAGGCGGTCGGCGAGGAGGGCGTCGAAGCCGGTGCGGTGGCTGGGCCGGCCCGACGGGTCGAGGAGGGTGACCGACTGGTCGAGCGGGTCGGCGGCGTGCGGGCCGGCCAGGACGGGCGAGGTGGCGGTGGAGTAGCCCAGGCGGGCGTAGAGCGGGGAGTCGGACAGCTGGTCGCCGGGCAGCGCGTGGTCGGTGCCGTGGTTGACGACGCGGACGACGCCGTCGGCGCGGGTGCCGGAGACCAGCCAGCCGGGTGACCGGATCGCGAGCTGGAAGTCGCCCTCCTCCACCGGCAGCGGCTCCTCGACGGCGGTCCACACGGGGTGGTCGGCGGGCAGCGCCAGGCCGTACAGGCCCTTGGCGGCCCAGTAGGGCGAGCCGGTGCCGGAGTAGGACTGGGCGATCGGCCGCCACGGGCCGTGCCAGCCGAGCGTCAGCAGGCCGTCGTCATCGGGGGCGCCGTGCTCGGCGAAGTGGCGGACGATGCCGGAGGTGGCGCGGCGCAGCAGGCCGGGTGACCCGACGCCGGCCCTGGCGCCCGCCCAGAACGGGGCGGCGGCGGCGAACCGGTAGGTGAGGCTGCGGCCCTGGATGAGCGGCGACCCGTCGGCGCCGACGAGGTGGACGGCGTCGCGCAGGAAGCGCTCCAGCCTGGACAGGTAGGCGGGGCGGCGGGTGTCGGCGGCCGGGTCGCCGGCGGCCATCTCGGTCCACAGCAGCGGGTAGAAGTGCAGCGCCCAGCCGACGTAGTGGTCGTAGGCGCGTTTGTCGCCGTCGGCGTACCAGCCCTGCTCGCGGGCGAACCCGTCGGTGAGCGCGAGCCCGGCCTCGATGTCGGCGGGAGAGCACGGCCCGCCGACGGAGGCGAGGAACTGCTCGACCACGATCTGGAACCACACCCAGTTGATCGGCGGATACCAGGACCCGATCGCCGGGGCCAGATAGGCGACCACCCGCTCCCGGACGCCGTCGTCGAGCCGGTCCCACAGCCACGGCCTGGTCAGGTGGAGGACCAGCGCGATGGAGGCGGCCTCGACCTTGGCCTGGTCGTGCTCGTCCAGCCGCACCCACCGCTCGGGGGAGCCCGGGTCGGTGCCGGCGGCCAGGCCGCGCGCGTACCACTCCAGGTGGCCGTGCGGGTCGCGGCCACCCTCGCCGGCCACCCGGAACCCGGCGGCCAGGAACGTGCGCGCGAAGCCTTCCAGCCCGTCCACGTCGGGGCCATAGCCGCCCGGCTCGCCGGGGAAGGAGATCCGCGCGTGGGACGGGGACGCGTGGCGCCGCGCCGACAGCAGGAGGTGGTCGGCCAGCGCCGCCCAGTGGTCGCGGGTCCAGCCGGTGTGGGGCGAGAGTTTCCGGTCGTCCAGCTCCCGCAGCCAGCGCATCGGGCCTCCCAGTCAGCGATGAGTTCAGGCGATGCTGGCATCACCGAGCGAACACGTCAAGCAAACACTGATCAAAAGCGCTCACTTCGATCAGCCTTCACGCCGAAATGCGCCGCCGAGCCTGACCTTGACGATCGATAACGATCGTATAGCGCCCTAAAGAGATCTTGACGTGATTGAAATGATCGGACATGATCAGCGACACTGGTAAGCGCTTGCTGCCGAAAGGACCCGGGTGAGAGACCGTCGTCGACCACAGGCCCTGCTGGTCATGGATCCTGCGCACTTCGGGGTGCAGTTTCAGGAGCCGCAGTTACGACGGTTGCACGAACTCGTCGAACTCACCGATCCTATCTCGACCATGAACTTCGACGACCCGCTCGTACGGCGCAGGCTGCGCGAGGTCGAGGTGCTCGTCACCTCGTGGGGCTGCCCGCCGCTGACGAAGGAGCTGCTGGCCGGTGCGCCGGAGCTCCGGGCGATCTTCCATTGCGCGGGCACGGTACGCTCCTTCGTCACCGACGAGGTATGGCGGCGCGGGATACTCGTGACCAACGCCGCCGACGAGAACGCGATACCGGTCGCCGAGTTCACCCTCGCCGCGATCATCTTCGCGGGCAAGAAGGCCCCGTTCCTGGCCCACGACGCGCGCAAACATCGCGACGACTGGTCCTACGCGGCCGGGCGCGGCGAGCTGTCCAACCGCGGGCGCACGATCGGCGTCGTCGGCTTCTCGCGGGTGGGCCGCAGGGTCACCGAAAGGCTTCGCGGCCTGGAGGTCGACATCCTGGTGGCCGACCCGTACGCCGACCCGGCCGAGGTGCGCGCGGCCGGCGGCAGGCTGGTCGAGCTGCCCGACCTGCTGCGGCGCTGCGACGTGCTCACCCTGCACGTGCCCGCGCTGCCCGAAACGCGTCACCTGATCGGGGCGGCGGAGCTCGCCCTGCTGAGGGACGGCGCGACCGTCATCAACACGGCGCGTGGGTCCGTGCTCGACACCGCCGCTCTGGAGAGCGAGTGCGTGACGGGGCGGCTCGACGCGATCCTCGACGTCACCGACCCGGAGCCGCTGCCTGCCGACTCGCCGTTGTACGACCTGCACAACGTCATGATCACCCCCCACGTCGCCGGATCTCTGGGATCAGAGACCCGGCGGATGAGTGAGAGCGCCCTCGACGAGCTCGAACGCTACCTGTCCGGCCTGCCGCCACGGGCGCCGGTCACAGCCGACGAGATCAGCGTGAGCGCCTGAGCCCGGCTTCATGGAAGGAGACCGGATCAATGATCCCTTCGAACCCCCCCAAGGCCAGAGTGCGCCGCCATCTTGTGAAGACCGCGGGAGTGGCCGCCGCGCTCGCCCTCGCGGTCGCCGCGTGCGGTGGCGGCGGCTCCGGTGAGACCGCCGAAGGCGGCGGGAGCACCACCCTCACGATCACCGTGTGGAACCTCGCCAAGACGCCGGAGTTCACCGCCCTGTTCGACGCCTTCGAGAAGGCGAACCCCGGGGTCACGGTGAAGCCGGCCGACATTCTCGCGGACGACTATCCCGAGAAGGTCACCACGATGCTGGCCGGTGGCGACAAGACCGATGTGATCACCATGAAGAACGTGACGGACTACTCGCGCTACTCCGCCCGCGGGCAGCTCCTCGACATCACGGACATGGTCAAGTCGACCGACACCTCCAAGCTCGCCGGCCTGGACGCGTTCAACGTCAACGACAGCTACTTCGCGCTGCCGTACCGCCAGGACTTCTGGCTGCTCTACTACAACAAGGCCATGTTCGACAAGGCGAACATCAAGCTCGACGGCCCCATCACCTGGGACGACTACGCCAAGTACGCCCAGCAGCTCAGCCAGGGCGACGGTAACCAGAAGGTCTACGGCACCTACCACCACACCTGGCGGTCGGTGATCCAGGCGATCTCGGCGGCCCAGACCGGCGGCGACCAGCTCAGCGGCGACTACAACTTCTTCGCCGACCAGTACAACATGGCGCTGTCGCTGCAGAAGGGCGGCAACGCGCTGGACTTCGGCACCGCCACGGCCCAGCAGGCCGACTACCGGACCATGTTCGAGACCGCCGCGACGGCCATGATGCCCATGGGCACCTGGTACATCTCCGGCATTCTTGAGGCCAAGGAGAAGGGCGAGAGCCAGGTCGACTGGGCGCTGGCCCCGATGCCGCAGCGGCCGGGCGCCACCGATGTCACCACGTTCGGCTCGCCGACGGCGTTCGCGGTGAACAAGCGGAGCGAGAACGCCGACCTGGCCAGGAAGTTCGTCCAGTTCGCCGCGAGCAAGGCCGGCGCGGAGGCGATCACCAAGGTGGGCGTGGTGCCCGCGCTGCAGGACCCGGCGATCACCGAGGCGTACTTCGGCCTCAAGGGCATGCCGGCCGACGACCTGTCGAAGAAGGCGTTCGAGCCGGACAAGGTCGTGCTGGAGATGCCGGTGAGCGACAAGACCTCCGACGTCGACACCATCCTCAACGAGGAGCACCAGCTGATCATGGTCGGCGACAAGTCGGTGGCCGAGGGGATCAAGTCGATGAACGACCGCGTCAAGAGCGAAGTCCTCAACTAAGGGACGCCGTGGCGGGCGCAGGGGGGCGCCCGCCGCTCCCGCATCAGGTTCGCGAAGGAGTCTTCGCGAAAGGAGCCATAGAGGGACACCATGGCGCACGTAATGACGCACCCGGCGCCGGGCGGATCGCAGGCGCCCCGCCGTCGGCGGGCCTGGCGCGACACCCTGATCGGGTGGAGCTTCATCCTGCCGAACTTCCTGGGTTTCGCCCTGTTCACGCTCGTCCCGGTGCTCGCCGCGTTCGCGCTGGCGTTCATGGAATGGGACTCCGCCAACGACCCCGAATGGGTGGGGCTGGAGAACTTCGCGCGGCTGTGGAACGACGAGAACTTCCACGTGGCGCTCCGCAACACCATCTACTACTCGGCCGGCCACATCCCGCTGACCCTCGCCGCCGCCCTCGGGCTGGCCATGGCGCTGAACCGCAGGCTGCGCGGCGTCGAGTTCTTCCGCACCGCGGCGTTCTTCCCGTACGTCACCTCGCTGGTCGCGGTGGCCGTGGTCTGGAACATGCTGTTCAACCCCACGGCGGGGCCGGTCAACCTGTTCCTGGAGGCGATCGGCGTCCAGGACCCGCCGCGCTGGGTCGCGAGCACCGACTGGGCGATGCCCGCGGTCATCGCCACCAGCGTGTGGCGGGACATGGGCTACTACATGGTGCTCTATCTGGCCGGTCTGCAGACGATCCCCAAGGAGTACTACGAGGCCGCCATGGTCGACGGGGCCAACGCCTGGCAGCGGTTCTGGCGCATCACGCTCCCGTCGCTGCGGCCGACCACGTTCTTCGTGCTGGTCATGCTGACCATCCAGAGCTTCAAGGTGCTCGACCTGATCGTGGTCATGACCGACGGCGGGCCGGGCCGCAGCACGCTGGTGCTGGCCCAGCTCATCTTCCGTGAGGGCATCAGGGAGGGCGAGTTCGGCTACTCGTCGGCGATCGCGCTGGTGCTGTTCCTCCTGGTGTTCACCGTGACCGTCGTCCAGTTCCGCATCAACGAACGGAGGAGCTCCTGATGACCACGCTGCGCGAGGCTCCCCCGGCCGCCGGCCCCGGCGCGAGCCAGGCCGGCCCGCCGCCGCGCGGGCCCAGGATCTTCCGCAGGACGCTGGCGTACGTGTCGCTCGTCGCGGTGACGCTGCTGGTGCTGCTGCCGCTCGGGTGGATGGTCACCTCGTCGCTGAAGCGGAACAACGAGGTCTTCACGATCCCCATCGAGTGGATCCCGCGGGAGTTCCGCTGGTCGAACTACGTGGAGATCTGGGAGCAGATCCCGATGGCGACCTACCTGGGCAACTCGCTCTACCTGTCGGTCGTCATCACGTTTCTGCAGGTGCTGACCGGCAGCTTCGCCGCCTACGGCTTCTCCAAGGTGAGCTTCCCCGGCCGGGACGGGCTCTTCCTGGCCTACATCGCCACGATCGCGGTGCCGTGGCAGGCCTACATGGTGCCGCAGTACATCATGATGCAGCGGGCCGACCTGATCAACACGCACCTGTCGATCATCCTGCTGCAGGCGTTCGGCGCGTTCGGCGTCTTCCTGATGCGGCAGTACTACATGTCGATCCCGGACGAGCTGTGTCAGGCCGCGCGGATCGACGGGCTCAGCGAGTACGGCATCTACCGGCGGATCATCCTGCCGCTCTCCAAGCCGGCGCTGGCGAGCCTGGCCCTGCTCACGTTCGTCAGCACCTGGAACGACTACATGGGGCCGTTCATCTACCTGACGAGCAACGAGCTGTGGACCGTGCAGCTCGGCCTGCGCTCCTTCGTCGGGCAGTACCAGGCCGACTACGCCATGATCATGACGGGCGCGGTGCTGTCGGTGCTGCCGGTCATGGTCATCTTCCTGTTCGGGCAGCGCTACTTCATCCAAGGCATCGCGACGAGCGGGTTGAAAGGATGAGCGCGGCGCGCGGCCTGCTGCGTCCGGCTCGGCAGGAGACGTACGAGAAGGTCTTCGGCACCGTCTACGTCGGGCTGATGACGAACGTGCTGCTGGCGCTGTCGTGCGCGCCGCTGCTGGCCGCGCTGGCGCTGGTGCGCGACCCGCTGCTGTCGTGGCCGTTCTTCGCGGTGCTGTCGGCGGTGTGCGCGCCGGCGCTGGCGGGCGCGTTCCAGTGCTTCGCCCTGCTGGACGACGGCTCGACGGCGGTGCTGCGCGCCTTCTGGTCCGGCTACCGGCGGGCCGCGACGCGCGCGCTGGCCGCGTGGCTGGCGGGCGCGGTCGCGGTGAGCGTGCTCGCGGTCGACGCGGTGGTGGTCGCCGGCGCCTCGTGGGGTGCGGCCCTGGTGCCGTTCTTCGCCACCGGGGCCGCGCTGGTCGTGGCCGTGACGGTGGCGGTGCTGGTGGTGGTGGCTGAGTCGCCGCGCCGGGTGCGCGAGCTGGTGCGGCCGTGCCTGTACCTGGTGGCCCGCCGCTGGTACCTGACGGCGCCGACGCTCGCGGTGCTCGCGCTCGCGGTCGCGGTGGTGCTGCTCAAGCCGGTGCTCGGCCTGCTGCTGGCGCTCGCGCCGCTGCTGTACGTGGTCTGGGCCACGATGAGGTACGTGGTGCGGCCGCTCTTGACGGAGAGCTGATCCGCAAGGTCCATCGGACGTCCACTTCCGCGTCAACACTTCGTCATGACGGCACGTCAGGTTCGGTGCGTAGGCGACTCCCCGCTATCGAGGAGACCCATGTCCCGAAGCACACGCACCGTCCTCATGACCGTCCTGGTGGCCCTGGCCATGGTCACCAGCCTGGTCACCAGCCCGTTCACCGTCCCGGCCGGTGCCGCGCCGCCCGCCGGGGTCTCCAACGTCGCCCACCGCGGGGCCTCCGCCTACGCTCCCGAGAACACGATCGGCGCTCTCAAGCTGGCCGCCCGGCAGGGCGCCGACATGTTCGAGCTCGACGTCCAGGAGACCAAGGACCGCGCGCTGATCCTCATGCACGACACCACGCTCACCCGCACCACCGACGTGGAGTCCGTGTTCCCCGACCGGTCGCCGTGGCGGGTGGGCGACTTCACCCTCGCCGAGATCCGCCGGCTGGACGCCGGCTCGTGGTTCGGCCCCTCGTTCGCGGGCACGCGGGTGCCGACCCTCCGGCAGGCGCTGAAGGCGATGAACCGCACCGGCCTCGGCCTGCTGCTGGAGATCAAGGCCCCGGAGCTCTATCCCGGCATCGAGCGCCGCACGGTGCTGGAGCTGCGCCGCTCGTGGCCGGGCCCGGTGGTGGTGGAGTCGTTCGACTGGGACTCGATGCGGACCTTCCACCGGCTGATGCCGGACGTGCCGGTCGGCCTGCTCGGCACGCCCACGGCAGACGAGCTGGCGGGGCTCGCCGAGTTCGCGGGCCAGGTCAACCCGCCGTACCGGGACCTCACCCCCGGCTACGTGGAGGCGGTCCAGGAGCTCGGCATGCAGGTCTTCACCTGGACGGTGGACGACCCGGAGATCATGCGGCGGCTCGTCTCGTACCGGGTGGACGGCATCATCACCAACCGGCCGGACGTGCTGGCGGGCCTCTAGCGGGTAGCGCCAGGACATGGCAGATCAGCACGTCAGCGGAGACCCCGACCCCGCGCACCGGCGGCCGCCGGGCGTGACCGACGAGGTCGTCGAGGCGCTCGGCCTGTTCAGCGAGGCCCTGGAGAAGATCCACCGGGCGCGTGGCCACCTCTACGCCTTCCACCAGCTCACCGGCGGCGCCGACAACGCCCTCGACGAGGTGGCCGAGCTGCTGCGCGGCGCCGGGCACGGCGAGCTGGCCGGGCGCATCGAACGGGAGCTGATCGGGCTGAACGTGCTGGAAGGCCGGTGGACGTTCCAGGTCGTCGAGGAGTACGACGCCGGCTACTACGCGACGTTCCAGCGGCTGGAGGCGGAGGCCCGCGACCGGCTGGTGGGCGGGCGCACGCACGTCTACGAGGCCGAGATGAAGGCCCGCCGCCGCACCCGCGGCCTCCCGGGGCACGAGAGCGCGCCCGGCGCGGCCACCTGATGACCGTTCCCGGCTCAGGTCCTCGAACCGGCGCGGTAGGCGGGCAGCCCGAGGCGGTCCCTGATCGTCTGCTGGACCGTCGCCTGGTCGTCGCGCGCGTCGACCACCACCACGTACTCCTTGCGGCGGAACAGGTCGATCACCGGGTCGGTCTTGCCGTGGTAGTCGCGCAGCCGCCGGGCCAGGGCCTCCGGCGTGTCGTCGGCGCGGGTGACCAGCTCGCCGCCGCACACGTCGCACCGGCCCTCGGTCTCGGGGCGGTGCGCGATGAGGTTGTAGTCCATGCCGCAGCGCGAGCACAGGCGGCGGGCCAGCACCCGGCGGCGCACCTCGTCGTCCGGCAGGTCGAGCAGGATGACGCCGTCGATGTCGTAGCTCTCCAGGAAGAACTCGGTCTGCCGCCGGTTGCGCGGGAAGCCGTCGACGACGAAGCCGAAGTTCCAGTCGTGCTGCTGGAGCCGCTCGCGGACGACGTCCTCCACCAGGTCGTCGCCGACCAGCTCACCGGCCGCGACGAGGCGGCGGACCTGGGCGCCGATCTTGGTGTGGTTCTTGACGTGCCAGCGGAAGATGTTGCCCACGTTGATGTGCACGAGGTCGAGGTCGTCGCAGAGCATCGCCGCCTGCGTCCCCTTGCCGCTCCCCTGCACCCCCATGATCACAAATTTCCGCATGTCTGCCTTTCTGCCACCGTCAGGGCACCGTACCCCTTTTCTTGCGGCACGGCCGGAGACGTCAGCGGGTCCGGGAGCGTACCGGGGTGCTCTCGCGGAGCAGCACCGTCGTCGAGGTCTGCACGCTCACCGGCCCCGGGTCGTCCGCCAGGGCGACCCGCATCGCGGTGAGCCCCACCTCGCGCAGCGGCACGGCCACGGTGGTGAGCGCGGGCGTCACGTCCACGGCGGAGTCGATGTCGTCGAAACCCGCGACGCCGATGTCCCTGCCGGGGACGAGGCCGGCGTCGCGGAAGGCGGACATGGCGCCGATCGCCATCACGTCGGTGACGGCGAAGACCACCTCCACCCCGTCCAGGCCGCGCTCGGCGAGGCGGCGCGCGGCCTCGTAGCCGCCGGCGCGGGTGAACTCGGTCTCGACCACGAACCGGTCCTCGACGGCCAGGCCCAGCTCGCGCAGTCCCGCCAGGAAGCCGGCGCACCGGTCACGCGAGGTGCGCACGGTGACGGGCGCGCGGAACAGCGCGAACCGCCGGTAACCGGCCGCCGCCAGCGCGCGGGCGAGCTGGTACGCGCCGCCCGCGTTGTCGATGGTCACCGTGTCGAACGGCAGGTCGCGCTGGCTGATCATGACGACGCGGCCCCCGGCGGACCGGTACGCCTCCAGCTCGCCGGAGAGCGCGGCCCTGGTCGCGGCGCCGTCGATGCGGCTGCCGGCGACGGCGATCAGGCGGGGGCGCTGGCCGCGCAGCGTGCGGATGATCTCCAGCTCGCGTTCGGGGGAACGGCCGGCCACCGCCATGGTGACGATCAGCCCGGCCGCCTCCGCGGCCTCGGTGACCCCGGCGGCGATGGCGGAGAAGTACGGGTCGGCCACGTCGCCCACGACCAGGGCCGCGGTCCTGGTCTGGCCCCTGGCGATGGCCTGCGCCGACAGGTGCGGCCGGTAGTTGAGCTTGGCCGCGGCGGCCCGGACCCGGGAGGCGTTCTCGGTGCGGACGTTGCGCGCGCTGCCGTTGAGCGCGCGGGACGCGGTGGCGACGGAGACCCCCGCCTCCCGCGCCACGTCATGCAGGGTCACCGCGCCCGGCCCCTCGGCCCCGTCAGGCATCACGCCCGGCCCTTCAGACCCGTCAAGCATCACGGCCGGACGCCGGGCGCACGGGCGGATGGACGGGCGCGTGAGCGGGTGGATCGACGGGTGAGTGCGTGGGTTGAGAGACGGGTGAGTGCGCGGAGGGCTTGATGGGTGGGTGCGTGGAGGGATGGACGGGGGCGTGGACGATGGGGCGGGTGACGTCGTGGGCGCGCAGGTGGCCGCACATGCCCCAGCGCTCCTGCGGCGGCGCCTCCAGGAGCATGGCGTGCCGCAGGTGGATGCCGTCGCCTCGGCCGAGGGCGTCGAGCACCTCGGCGGTGTCCCGGGTCCCGGCGGCGACCGTGGTCTCCCAGATGCGCCGCCACCCCGCGACCTTGGGCCGGACCAGGGCGACGGCGCTGTCGTAGAAGCGCAACAGCGGCCCGTAGTCGCCGGCGCGGGCGCTCTCGGCCAGCCGGAGGAACCCCTCGACGGCGAGGTCACGCCGCCGCGCCACGGCCGCTTCCTCCCCGCCAGGGGGCAGCCCGGCCGCCTCCTGGTAGGCGTCCCGGTCGGACACCACCTCCGGCGGGAACGTCATGACGGCGTCGCCCGCCTCGGGCAGCCCGGCGTTCTGCATGACGACGACCACCTCCAGGCCGCCCCGGTTGACGGCCCGGTGGATGGTGCCCGGCGTGAACCACACGGTCGTCCCCGCGGTCAGCTCCGTTTCGCGCAGGCCGTTCATGTCGAGCGTCTGCAGCGCGCCGCGCCCGCCGGTGACGACGTAGGCCTCGGTGGAGGCGGTGTGCAAGTGAGGGGTGCCGCCTTCGAGCCCGTCGGCGCACGCGCCGGTGTAGACCGCCAGCCGGGAGACGGAGGTGCCGCCGGGGAACGCCGTCATGCGACGGCCCCGCCCGGCGGCGCCAAGGCGGCGGACACGTCGGCCGGCACATCGGCCCGCACGTCGGCCGGCACGTCGGCTGACACGTCGGCCAGCACCGCGCGGCCCCGCTCGGCCAGCAGCGCGCTGCCCTCGTCGCCCCGGTCGCCGTCGGCGATCACGACCGCGTACCGGAAGGCGAGCGTGCGGCCGTGCTCGACCCGCAGTTCCTCGCCGAAGAACGGCGCCGGGCACAGGCAGGCGAACATCTCGCTGCGGGCGAACCACCGCGGCGGGTGCTGAGGGTTGGCCGCGTCGTCCACCATGACGATCGTGGACCAGCCTCCGGTCTCGTCGTGACGCCCGCGGAACCCGAACCACTCGGCCCGCGTCCCCCGCAGCTCGTCACCGCCCGCCCCGGACGGCGACTGGATGATCCCGCCGGTGAACGAGCGCGGGCCGCGCCAGAACAGCCCGCCGTAACCGGCGTTCTCGCGTCCCTTGGTGGTCGGGGAGCCGAAGTCGAGCGGTCCGCCTGACACGTTCGTCATGGCCGTGCCGAAGACCAGCGCCCAGGCCGTCTCGTCCAGCACGGTGGCAGTGAGCGAGCGCCGCTCCTCGATCACCGGCCGCCCCGCCTGGGAGATCCAGTCGAGCCGGTGCGCCAGACCGGCGCGCCCGCCGTCCGCGCCGAGCGCGGTCATCTCGCGGTGCACGGCGCTGCCGTTGTTGTCGAGCTGTACGTAGCCGCGCCCGCGTTCGTACGTGGGCCCGCCCCAGAAGTTGTGCTCGCCCACGTGCGGCAGCGACCAAGCGATGCCCTTGTGCCAGACGTGGTCGTGCGGCCGGTAGAGCGAGACCACGTCGCCGCCCAGGGTGCGCACCGGGTGCAGGTAGGGCTTGGGCGACTCCAGGACGGGCGTGTCGGGACGGTAGACATAGGCGAACAACTCGACGTCCCCGGCCGTGACGGCGACGGATCGGCCCAGCGTGTGGACGGCCTGGAGGGCGGTCACCTGTCCGTTCCTTCCCAGGGGGCGCCGGTGCCGTCCATGCGCCGGGCGAACGGGCTGCCGGGGCCGACCTGCCCGCGCGTGATCCGCTCGCCGGTGAAGGCGGAGGCGTACAGGGCGGCCACGAACTCCATCGTCACGCGGGCGTCCGTCAGCGTGACCGGCGGCGCCTCGTCCCGGTCGAGCGCGTCGAGCACCGCCGCGAGCTGGCCGTGGTGGCCGCTGGAATCGGCGCTGCGGCCCTCGGCCGACCAGCGCTTGGTCACGTCCTCGCAGCCGGGGGCGGGGGTGACGCTCCAGTCGGCGTCGGTGTAGCCGTACAGGTGCTCCAGCTCGACGGTGGCGCGCTCGAAGTCGAAGCGGAGCACGGACGTCTCGCGCGGCGACAGCACCGAGTTGACCACCGAGGCGACCGCGCCGCTCTCGAACGTGACCATGGCCATCGACACGTCCTCGGTCTCGGTGTCGCGCGCCTGGCGGACGGCCAGGCCGCTGACCTCGCGCCATGGGCCGAGCACGGAGAACAGCAGGTCGAACTGGTGGATGCCGTGGCCCATGGTGGGGCCGCCGCCTTCCGAGGCCCAGGTGCCGCGCCAGGGGACCTCGAAGTAGGCGTCGCCGCGGTACCACTGGGTCAGGCAGGTGGCGACCAGCGGGCGGCCCAGTTCGCCGCCGGCCAGCATGCGGCGCAGGCGGGCCGCGCCGGGGCCGAAGCGGTGCTGGAAGACGGTCGCCATGTGGGCCGTCGAGCGGCTCTCGGCCTCGGCGAGCGTGTCGAGCTCGGCCAGGGAGAGGGTGGGCGGCTTCTCGACGAGCACCGTGACGCCCGCTTCGAGGCATTCGAGCGCGAGCGGGGCGTGCAGGAGGGGCGGGGTGCAGAGGTGGACCAGGTCGACCGGCTCCTCGCGGAGCAGCTCGGTCAGAGTCGTGAAGGTGCGGGGAACCTGCCAGGTGGCGGCGAAGGTCTCGGCCCTGCCCAGGTCGACGTCGACGGCCGCGACGAGGCGCGCCCGCCCGCCGGACCCGGCGACGGCCTGTGCGTGGGCGGTGGCGATCCCGCCGGTGCCGACGATCGCGGACCGGTAGCTGCGTTGAGACATGTGACCCTTCGGGGGGCGTGGGGGGCGCGCGCCGGGAAAACGCATTCCGCAGTCTGCCTTTTCCCGGACTTCACCGTCAAGGGGCTTTCAGCCGGACCGCGACGCCCGCCTAGGGGCGGGTGGAAGCCTCGGCGGGAACGGTTCCCGCGGATCAGGGGGGTTCTGCGGATGGGGTTACCGCCGGACGGCGACGCCCGGCTCAGGGCGGGTGGCGGCCTCGGCGGGAACGGTTCCCGCCGGTCAGGGGCGGGTGGTTCCGCGGATGACGAGGGTGCCCTGGACCGTCAGGTGTTCGGGTTCGGGGGTCTCCCGAAGCGCCAGGCGGATGGCTTCGGCGCCGACGTGGGCCAGCGGGAGCGCGACCGTCGTCAGCCTCGGCGTCACGTCCTCCGCGAGCTGGATGTCGTCGATGCCCGCCACCGACACCTCGGCGGGGACGGGCACCCCAACCTCGCGGAGGGCCGCCAGGGCGCCGATCGCGAGGACGTCGCTGACCGCCGCGACCGCATCCGGCGGCCCGCTCCTGATCAGCCGCCGGACCGCCGCGTACCCGCCGTCCCTGCCGGCCTCGCAGGGCACGACGCGCACCTGGCGGGCGGGCACCCCGCCCCGGCGCAGCCCCTCGGCGCAGCCCGCGACCCGGGCCGCGAAGTTCGCCCGGTCCTCGGGGCCGGCCAGGATCGCCACCCGCCGGTGGCCGGTCATGGCCAGATGGGTCCCCATCGCCCGGCCCGCGCCGTGGTCGTCGAAGGCGATCGAGTCGAACGCCCGGTCCGTCACGCCGACGATCACCACCCGTCCGCCCGCCCGCTCGTACGCGCGCAACTCGTCCGTCAGGCGGTCGCCGAGCGCGTTCTCGCGGAACCGGGAAGAGGTCAGCACGAGCGCGCGCGGCCGCAGCGCGCGCAGCAGGCGCACCGTTTCGAGCTGCCGCTCCAGGGCGCCGTGGGTGGCGGAGACGGTCACGAACACGCCGGTCATCCTGGCCTGGCGCTCCATCGCGGACACGACGACGCCCATGGCAGGGGTGGTCAGGTCGTCGGTGACGAGCGTGATCGCCTCGCTCCCCCGCCGCATGGCGCGCGCCGCCGCGTCCGCGGTGTAGCGCAGGGCCTCCGCCGCGGCCAGGACGCGCCGCTCGTACTCGGGGGCGACGGCGCGCGAGCTGCCGCCCAGCACCCGTGACGCGGTCGCCACCGAGACCCCGGCGGCCGCCGCCACGTCGCGCAGCGTGACCGTACGTCTCGCCGCGTGAGGCATCCGGCCGGCTCCCTTCTTCCGCGACGCCGACTCACGGCGGCGCGGCCGGAGCCGACGCCCATGCGGGCCGGCTCTTCCGCGACGCCGACTCACGAGGGTAAGGGATGCGCCGCGGCTCCGAAACTTTCGGAGCCGGGAGGGAACGCCGAAGGCCCGGACGCGCGCGCCCGGGCCCTTCACGGTGAGACGATCACTCGTACGACCGCCCCGCTCACGTCCGCTGCGGTCGGCCGGTCAGCTGCTGCTGCCGAGGAAGCCGTTCTGCTCCAGCCATTCGGCGGTGACCGTGCCGGGCTCCTTGCCGTCCACGTCGACCTGGGCGTTGAGCGCCTGCATGGTGGCGTCGTCCAGCTTGGCGATGACCGGGTTCAGCACCTGCTCCAGGGCCGGGTGCTTCTTGTACAGGTCGTCCTTGACGGTGACCGCGGCGTTGTAGATCGGGAAGAAGTTCTTGTCGTCCTCCAGCACGGTCAGGTCGAGCGCGGCGATGCGGCCGTCGGTGGTGAACACCTCGCCGAAGTTGCAGGTCTCGCCCTTGTCCGTCTCGGTGTAGACGACGCCGGTGTCCAGCAGCGCGATCCGGTCCTTGGGCATCTCGAAGTCGTACTTCTTGGTCAGGCCGGGCAGGCCGTCGTCGCGGGTGGAGAACTCGGTCTCGATGCACATCGTGACCTCCTCCGGCTTGGTCTTCGCCAGTTCGGCCACGTCGGAGACCGTCTTGACGCCCAGCTCCTGCGCCTTCTCCGAGCGGATGGCCAGGGCGTAGGTGTTGTTGAGCGGCGTCGGGCCGATCCAGCGGATCTGGTTCTGCTCCAGGTCGGCCTCCGCGGTGGCCTTGAACTGCTCGGCGGAGTCCTGGATCGGCTCGGTCTTCTTCAGGTGCTCGATCCAGCCGGTGCCGGAGTACTCCCAGTACAGGTCGATCTCACCGGCCTGCAGCGCCTTGCGGTTGGTGACCGTGCCGCCCAGGTTGGTCTTGTCCTCGACCTCGGCGCCGTGCGCCTTGAGCAGCTGCACGGCGATCTTGCCGAGCACGATGTTCTCGGTGAAGTCCTTGGAGCCGACGACGAACGAGGCGCCCTCCAGCTCGGTGCCTGCGCTGGACGCCTCGACGGCGCTTCCGCCGCCACCGCATCCGGCGGCCGCTGTCAGGGTCAGGGCCGCTGCTGCGAGCACGGCGAACTTGCGGCGGACGGGGCGGGAAAACACGTGAAAACACCTCTCGCGGTGGGGGTCTTACGAAAAATCGGGATTCGAGGGATGGGAAGTCGGCGGGATCACATGCCACGGGGCTTGAGCAGCTTCTCGGCGAGGCTGCCCAGCCAGTCGATGAAGAAGGCGATGCACGCGGTCAGCACGCCGCCGACGATGGTGACGGGCATCCGGTTGAGCTTGAGCCCGTTGATGATCAGTTCGCCCAGCCCGCCCGCGGCCACGAAGGCGCCGAGCGTGGCGACTCCGACGGTCAGCACCAGGGCGGTGCGCAGACCGGCGAGGATGGCGGGCACCGCGAGCTTGAGCTCGACCCGGCGCAGCACCTGGCCCTTGGTCATGCCCATGCCGCGGGCGGACTCGACGAGCGCGGGGTCGATCTGCTGCAGCCCGACCATGGTGTTGCGCAGCACCGGCAGCACGGCGTAGATGACCAGGCCGACCAGCGCCGTCTGGAAGCCCACGCCCAGCACGAACGTGGCCAGCACGAGCAGCCCGATGCACGGCACGGCCTGCCCGAGGTTGCCCGCGGTGAGGATGACCGGGGTGATGAACCGGTTCCTGGAGCGCGAGGCGACGATGCCCAGCGGGACCGCGATGATCACCACGAGGGCGGTGGCCGCCACGGTCATCTGCAGGTGCTCGACCACCTTGGCGACGATCACCTCGCGGTTGAGGCTGCGGCGCTCGATGGAGTCCAGCTCCAGCGTGCTCACCCAGGCGTAGAGGGCGACCAGGACGACGGCGATCGCGGCGGGGGTGAGCACGTGGCGCAGACCGGAAGCGCGGACGGGCGCGCCGGCCCGGCCGATGGCGATCGTGTCAGCGGTCACCGGCCGCCACCTCCTCGCGGCCGGTCTTCGCGCCGTCCGTGCCCACGGCCTCGCACAGCGCGGTGTAGGTGAGCACCCCGGACGGGGTGGCGCACCTGTCGCTGCCGTGGGCGACCATGGTGTCCAGCGCCTCGCGCAGGCTGGTGCCCGCGTCCACCCGGGGCAGCCCGTTGCTCGACGGTACGGGCCCGACGGCCGGCACGTCGTCCACCGTCAGCAGCGCCAGCCGCTTCAGCGTGGCGTCCTGGCCGATGAAGCCGGCCACGTAGTCGTCGGCGGGCGCGGCCAGGATGTTGGCGGGCGTGTCGTACTGGGCGATGTGCGAGCGCTCGCGCAGCACCGCGATGCGGTCGCCGAGCGTGATCGCCTCCTCGAAGTCGTGCGTGACGAAGATGATCGTCTTGCGCAGCTTCTTCTGCAGCTTGGCGAACTCGCTCTGCAGGTGCTCGCGGGTGATCGGGTCGGTGGCGCCGAAGGGCTCGTCCATCAGCATCACCGGCGGGTCGGCGGCCAGCGCGCGGGCCACGCCGACCCGCTGCTGCTGCCCTCCGGACAGCTGACGCGGGTAGCGGTCGTGGTACGCGCCGGGCTCCAGGTTGACCAGCGAGAGCAGCTCCTCGACCCGGTCCGCGACCTTGGCCGCGGGCCAGCCGAGCAGCTTGGGCACCAGGGCCACGTTCTCGCCCACGGTCAGGTGGGGGAACAGCCCCACCTGCTGGATGGCGTACCCGATGTGCCGGCGCAGCTCGTCGGGGTGCAGGTTGAGCACGTCCTCGCCGCCGATGCGGATCTCCCCGGAGGTGGGCTCCACCAGCCGGTTGATCATCTTCATCGTGGTGGTCTTGCCGCAGCCGGACGGCCCGACGAAGACGACCAGCTCACCGGCCGGGATGTCGAGGTTGACGTTGTCGACCGCTGGAGCCGGCTGCCCCGGGTAGTGCTTGGTCAGCCCCCGCAACTCGATGCGGACGCCTGCTGGATCACGGTCGAACACGAAGCCCCCTTGGGGTGGTCAGCTGGCGGACGGCGAAGAAGAACGCGTCGAAGAGCACCGCGATGACCACGATGCCGAGCGTTCCGGCGAGCGTCGCGTTCAGCGAGTTCACCGAGCCGAGCCTGGCCAGTCCTTCGAAGATCTGGGTGCCGAGGCCGGGGCCGTCGACGTAGGCGGCGATGGCCGCGATGCCGATGAGCATCTGGGCCGAGACCCGGACGCCGGTCAGGATCAGCGGCCAGGCCAGCGGGAGCCGCACCTTCAGCAGCACCCTCGCGGCGCTCAGGCCCATCCCGCGGCCCGCCTCGACGGTGGCGGCGTCGACGCCGTTCAGCCCGGTCACCGTGTTCCTGATGATCGGCAGGAAGGCGTACCCGGTGAGCGCGACGAGCGTGGGCCCCCAGCCGAGTCCGGTGATCGGGATGAGCAGAGTGAGCAGTGCCAGCGAGGGGATGGTGAGGATGCCCGCGGACAGCGCCAGCGAGGCTCCGCGCACCTTGGGCGCCTGGAAACCGAGGAGTCCGATGCCGACGCCCACCACGGTCGCGATGCCGATCGCGATGGCGACGACCAGGGCGTGTTCGGCAGCGGCCAGCGAGAGAGTCCCCCATCGAGAGACCACGTACTCGCCGAAAGTCATGAAAGAACCGCCTTCGCTTACTCTTGCACTGGCATGTAAACGTATGACCGTGTTGCGGTGATTGCAAAATCTGTTGCACTTAGCGCAACACCATTGTTATGAACGGATGAGCATGACCGAGAGGCCGGCAGTGTCGTCGGCGGGTCTCCGCCGAGACCTGGAGATCCTTGACGTTCTCGCTGGTCACGGCGCTGAACGTGACGCCGAGGGATTCGGCGTGAGCTGGATCGCGCAACGCCTGGGGCGGGAGAAGAGCCAGGTGTCACGGGCGCTGCGCGCGCTGGAGGCCGAGGGCATGGTCGAACGCGACCCGCTGACCCGGCGCTACCGGCTCGGCTGGCGGCTGTTCGCGCTCGCGGCCCGCACCCAGCAGGCCCGGCTGGCGCAGGTGGCCGCGCCGTGCCTGCGGCGGCTGGCGTCCACCTTCGACGAGGACACCCACCTGTGCGTGCTCCGCGGCGAGCAGGTGCTCACCCTGCTGTCGGCCCCCTCGTCACGGGCGTACCACCGGGTCTGGGAAGGCGTCGCGGTGCCGGTTCTCATGGCGGGCGCGGGGCGGGCGCTGCTCGCCGACTGGCACCAGGACCACGTGCGCGAGCTGCTGCGCGCCTCCCTGCCGGGCGGCCTGGACTCGGCGATCGCCGACGAGGAGCAGTGGCTCGCCGACCTGGCGCACGTCCGGGAGTTCGGGTACGTGGTGAGCGCGGTCGAGCTGGACGACCTCCCCGGGGGCATCACGGCCCCGGTGCGCGACCACCGCCGCCTCATCGTCGCGGCCATCAGCATGTCGCTGACCCGCGTGCCCCCGGAGTCGCGCCTGGAGGAGATGGGCAAGGTGGTGGCGGAGTCGGCCCAGGAGCTGTCCGCCGCCCTCGGTTACCCGCGGCCCTAGCGTCACCGGCCCCCGCGTCCGCGCGGGGGCCTTTGTTCTACCAGAGCTGCAACCGCTTGCCGCAGCAACAGTGCAGTTTTACTAGGAACCATTGACGTTTCAGGAGAGCTACGTCAACGTTTCGTGCAACCGATTGCCACCCTCACGAGAGGTTGCGCATGCGACTTCTGTCACTCCCCCCGGTGATCGCCGTCATGATCATCGCGGCGGCCGCCCCCGCCGCCGCCGCTCCCCCGCCCAGGAGCGTCATCGTGGTCGCCGCCGACGGCTCCGGCGATCACACCACCGTGCAGGACGCCGTGGACGCCGTGCCCTCCGGCAACGCCAGGCCGGTGACCGTCCTCGTCCGCGAGGGCACCTACAAGCAGCAGGTCGTCATCCCCGCCGACAAGCCGCACATCACCCTCGCCGGAGACACCGACGACCCCGCCAAGGTGGTGCTGACCTTCGACGCCGCCGCCACGATCCAGCGGCCCGACGGCTCCGGGCCGTACGGCACCTCGGGCAGCGCCTCGTACGTGATCAGCGCGCCCGACTTCACCGCCCGCGACCTCACGTTCGAGAACTCCTACGACGAGGCCGCGAACGGGCCCAGCCAGGCCGTCGCCGTCCGCACCACCGGCGACCGGCAGGTGTACGACAACGTCCGGTTCATCGGCAACCAGGACACGCTCTACGCCAACACCGAGAGCGCGGGCGCGACCGCCCGGCAGTACTTCCACGACTGCTACGTCGAAGGCGACGTGGACTTCATCTTCGGCCGGGCCACCGCCGTCTTCGACCGGTGCGTCATCAAGGCCCTGGACCGGGGCGACGCCGCCAACAACGGCTACGTCACCGCCGCGAGCACCGAGGTGGCCAACCCGTACGGGTTCCTGATCCACCGCAGCCACCTGGTCAGCGACGCACCCGCCGGGACGTACCACCTGGGCCGGCCGTGGCCGGCGGGCGGGTCGCCGACGGCGCGCGGGCAGGTGCTGGTCCGCGAGTCGTGGCTGGGCCAGCAGTTCAAGGACGCCCCGTGGACCGACATGTCGGGCCTGAGCTGGCGGGACGCGCGCCTGTCCGAGTACCGCAACCACGGCCCCGGCGCCACCGCCGGCGAGGACCGGCCGCAGCTCTCCGCCCGGGACGCCGCCCGCCTCACCCCTCACCACTACCTGAAGGGCCGCGACGGCTGGAACCCCGTCCGGCACCACCACGACCGGCCCGACCCGTACCGGCTGGGCCGCGAGACGCTCGGCGAGAAGGACGGCTGGGCGGCGGCCGGCACCGGCACCACGGGCGGTTCCGCCGCCCGCCCGGAGGACGTGCACGTCGTCTCCACCAGGGCCGGGCTGATCGCCGCGCTCGGCGAGCCGGCCGACAACCGGCCGCGGATCGTGTACGTGAAGGGCGCGATAGACGCCGACACCGACGCCGCGGGCAACCCGCTGACCTGCGCGGACTACGCCGTCGGCGGCTACAGCCTGGAGGCGTACCTGGCCGCCTACGACCCGGCCGTGTGGGGCCGATCCAGCCCGCCGTCAGGGCCGCTGGAGGACGCGCGCCGCGCCTCGTACAACGCCATGAGCGAGCACGTGAGCATCGCGGTCGGCTCCAACGTCACCCTGGCCGGCCTGGGGCGCGACGCCGCGCTGAAGAGCTTCGGCCTGCGGATCAGGAACGCCGACAACGTGATCGTGCGCAACCTCACGATCAGCGACACGGCCGACTGCTTCCCGCAGTGGGACCCGACGGACGGCGAGGAGGGCAACTGGAACGCCTCCTTCGACAACGTCGAGATCTCCGGCTCGACCCACGTGTGGCTGGACCACAACACGCTGAACGACGGCGACAACCCGGACGCGAACCAGCCGCTCCACTTCGGCCGGCCGTACCAGGTGCACGACGGGCTGCTCGACGTGGTGCGCGGCTCGAACTACGTGACCCTGTCGTGGAACCACCTGAGCGACCACGACAAGGTGACGCTGATCGGCAACACCGACAACCCCGCTTCGTACCAGGAGGCGGACAAGCTGAAGGTGACCGTGCACCACAACTACTTCGAAGGGCTCGGCCAGCGGACCCCGCGGGTGCGCTTCGGCCAGGTGCACGTCTACAACAACTACTTCACGGGCGGCGGCCCGTACGTGTACAGCATCGGGGTCGGCTTCCAGTCGCAGGTGTACGCGAACGCCAACGCGTTCGACGGCATCGCCGCCGAGAAGGTGCTGACCGTGTTCAAGGGCACCGCGATCACCGCGAAGGACAACCTGGTCGACGGCCGGCCGGTCGATCTGGTCGCCGCCCACAACGCCGCCACCGGCGCGAGCCTCGGCGGTGACGCCGGCTGGACGCCGGCCCTGCACACCCGCGTCCACCCGCCGCGGGCGCTGCGCGCCCTGGTTCCCGCCGGCGCGGGCGCGGGACGCATCCGCTGAAACCTGCCACGCGCCGGTCCGCGTGACCGGCCGCGCAGCGGATGCGCGGCCGGGAGGGCCCGCCTGACCCGGGCCCTCCCGGCCGGCCCCGGCCGCCGTCAGCGGCCGGCGGTCAGCTCCGCCAGGCGGCGCTCGATCGCGGCCAGCCGGTCGTCGAGCGACCGGCTGTGCAGCAGCTCGGCGAGCCGGTCGGCTTCGTCGGGCTCCAGCTCGGCCGTGCGGCCGACGTCGTCGGAGTCGTCCTCGCCGTAGAAGGTCAGCGCGCGTCGGCCGTCGTGGTAATCGATGAAGGCGAGCCGGTCACCTCTTCTGGTTCTGATCTGGTAAATGTGGCCGGTTCCGGGGACCGTCGCCGGTGTGATCTCCATCTCCCTCTGCCTCCGTTGTTCTTGTGGGGTCGGTCGGGTCTGGGGTCCGGGTCGCCGCTCTCGCCGTGCCAGCGGGCCAGCCGGCCGCGGCGGCCGACGGCTCGCAGGCGCCGCTCGACCTCGTCGCGGGTGCGGGAGGTGGCGACGATCAGCAGCTGGTCGCCCTCGTACAGACGGGATTCCGGCATGGGCACGAGCGCGGAGCTGCCGCGGATGACCAGGCTGATGGCCGCCGGACGGGGCAGACGCAGCTCCGACACCTCCACCCCGTGCAGCATCGATCCTTCGGGGACGGAGACCGTGAGCAGCTCGGCGTCGAGCACGTCGAGCGGCGCCGACTCGATGTCCACCTCCCGGGCCTCCTCGGGCCTGACCAGGCCGAGCAGGCGGGTGATCCCGAGCAGGCCGGGCCCCTGGATCAGGGTGAACACCACGACCAGCACGAAGACGATGTGCAGCAGGTCGAGCGCGCCGGGCACCTGGGCCACGATCGGGAACGTCGTCAGCACGATCGGCACCGCCCCGCGCAGCCCCGCCCAGGAGATGAACGCCTGCTCGCGCCAGGGCACCCGGAACGGCACCAGGCACAGGAGCACCGAGACCGGCCGGGCCACCAGCAGCAGGAAGGCGCCGATGACCAGCGCCGGCAGCAGCGCGTCGAGCAGCTCGCTCGGGTCGACCAGCAGGCCGAGCATGACGAACAGCCCGATCTGCGCGAGCCAGCCCGCGCCCTCGGCGAAGGACCGGGTGGCGGCCCGGTGCGGCAGCACGGCGTTGCCGAGCACGATCCCCGACAGGTAGGCGGCGATGATGCCGGAGGCGTTGGCCGCGCCCGCCGCGGCGAAGGCGCAGATGCCGAAACCGAAGGAGGCCAGCGGGTACAGCCCGGTGGCGGGCAGCGCCACGTAGCGCAGCGTCACCACGCCGACCAGGGCCACGCCCAGACCGATGAGCGCGCCCGTGGTGATCTGATAGACCATCTGCCCGCCGATGGTGAACGGGCCGGGCAGTCCACCGGAGGCGCTGAAGACCAGCACCAGGATCACGGTGGGCGCGTCGTTGAAGCCGGACTCGGCCTCGACCATGCTGGCCAGCTTGCGCGGCAACGGCAGCGACCGCAGCACGGCGAAGACCGCCGCCGCGTCGGTGGACGACACGATGGCGCCGAGCAGCAGCGCGAGCTGCCAGTCCATGCCCAGCAGGTAGTGCGCGCCCGTGGCGGTCACGAGCACGCTGATGACCACGCCGGCGGTGGCCAGCATGGCCGAGGGGGCGAGCAGCCGGCGGACGTCGGCCCACCGGGTGCTCAGCCCGCCCTCGACCAGGATGACGGCCAGCGCCGTCGTTCCCAGCGTCTGGGCGAGCTGGGCGTCGTCGAAGGGGATGCCCAGCACGTCCTCGCCGACCAGGACGCCCAGCCCGAGGAACAGCAGGAGGCTGGGCAGGCCGAGCCGGGCGGCGGTGCGCGCCGCGGCGATGCTGGCGAGCAGCACCAGGCCGCCCACCAGCAACACCACGTACAGCTGCGGCAACGTCATCGTCGCCCCTCCTCACTCAGACGAAATAGCGCAGCCAGACGTAGAGCCAGGCCATTGCTGTGCTGATCGCCGTGACGAGGATGCCGTATTTGGTGAACTGCCAGAACGTGATCTTGTGGCCGGAGCGGGCAGCCAGGCCGATGGCGACCACGTTCGCGCTGGCCGCCACCGCGGTGCCGTTGCCTCCGAAGTCCGCGCCCAGCGCGAACGCCCACCACAACGCCTGCCCGGTGTCAGGATCGGGAGCCTGCGCGACCAGCCCTTCCACGATAGGTGCCATGGTGGCCACATAGGGGATGTTGTCGAAGAACGCGCCGAGGATCGCCGAACCCCAGACCAGCGCGGTCGCCGCGCCGAAGAAGTTGTCGCCGACGGCTTCGATCGCCCAGAGGCCGATGGCCTCGATCACCCCGGTGTGCACGAGCCCGGCGACCATGACGAACAGTCCGATGAAGAAGACCAGCGTCGGCCACTCGACCTCGGCCATGACCTCGGACGTCTCGGCCCGCGCCACCAGCATCATCACGCCCGCGCCGACCAGCGCCACGATGGACGGCTCGACGTGCACGATGGCGTGCAGCCCGAACCCGACGATCACCAGGGCGAGTACGATCATGCACCGGACCAGGAGCTTCGGGTCCGTGATGGCCCGCTTCTCCTGCAGCTTCATCACTTCGGCGACCCGGTCGGGGTTGTACTGGAACGACTTCCTGAACATCACCCGCGTCAGCAGCAGGAAGGCCACGAAGACCACCACGACGATGGGCGACATGTGCACGAGGAAGTCGTTGAAGGTCAGGCCCGCGCGGCTGCCGATGATGATGTTCGGCGGGTCGCCGATGAGGGTGGCCGCGCCGCCGATGTTGGAGGCGAGCACCTCGGCGATGATGTAGGGCTGGGCTGGGAT
The DNA here is from genome assembly GCF_055585125.1 of Nonomuraea sp. NPDC054003. NCBI lineage: Bacteria > Bacillati > Actinomycetota > Actinomycetes > Streptosporangiales > Streptosporangiaceae > Nonomuraea > Nonomuraea sp. NPDC054003. The sequence goes on along the minus strand of NZ_JBVJKR010000003.1, from coordinate 486,444 downwards.
GTCAAGACGTTCACACACCATCAACGTCACCGGCACGACCAGCATGATCGTGGTGACGTTGTCAAGGAAGGGGGAGGCGATCGCGGTGATGGCCATGAGCATCACCATCAGCCGGTAGGGCTTCCCCTGCGACTTCTTCGCGGCCCAGATGGCCAGGAAGTCGAAAAGCCCCGTCTGTTTGATGATCCCCACGATGATCATCATGCCGAGCAGGAGGAAGATGACGTTCCAGTCGATGCCCTCGTGCTCGGAGTGAAAGACTTCCGCGCCGGGGATCAGCCCGAGCACCGCCATGACGCCGGCGGCCACGAGCACCACCTTGACCTTGTTCACCTTCTCGGTGGCGATGAAGTAGTACGCCACCACGAAGACGGTCAGGGCGATGACACCGCTCATCGGGCGTGCCCCGGCGGGCCGGTGCGAGCCGGACGGCAAACGGGCAACAGATACGGTGCAGATATGGCGGGTTGTCTCATGGTTTCCAGTTTCGGTAACGGACCGGTAACCACGCCATCGGGTCTGACACCCATCTCCGGTGGGGGAAACCATGTAGGCACGCACAAGGAGATGGGTGCTGCTACGGATGGACACGCACGCCGTCCGGCGGCGACTCTGATGATATGAAAGAGCGACGTCCGGCATCCGCCCGCTCACCTGCGCAGGCGCTGTTCCGGCGGCTCATCGTGATCAACGGCCTGGTGTTCACGGTCGGCACGCTGGTCCTGGCGGTGTCACCCGCCACGGTGTCCGCGCCTGTGCTGCTCACCGAGATCCCGGTGCTGACGATCGGCCTGGCGCTGATGCTGGGCGCCAACGCGGTGCTGCTGCGCCGCAGCCTGGCCCCGCTGGTGGCGCTCACCGCGCTCATGCAGCGGGTCGACCTGCTGCGCTCCCGCGACCGGCTCGCCGAGAGCGGCAACGGCGACCTGACCGACGTGGTGGCGACCTTCAACGCGATGCTGGACCGGCTGGAGGCCGAGCGCAGCACCGCCGCCGCGCACGCGCTGGCCGCCCAGGAGGGCGAGCGGCAGCGCATCGCGCGCGAGCTGCACGACGAGATCGGCCAGAGCCTGACAGTGGTGCTGCTCGGCCTCAAGCGCGCCGTCGACCTCGCGCCGGAGGAGCTGCGCGAGGAGCTGCACAACATCCAGGAGACGGTACGGGGCAGCCTGGACGAGGTGCGCCAGGTCGCCAGGCGGCTGCGCCCGGGGATGCTGGAGGACCTGGGGCTGATCGCCTCGCTGAACGCGCTGGCCGCCGACTTCGGCGAGATGTCCGACGCCCACGTCACCCGCCGCCTGGAGTCGCACCTGCCGGAGCTGGGCGAGGAGGCCGAGCTGGTGGTCTACCGCATCGCGCAGGAGGGGCTGACCAACGTGGCCAGGCACGCCAGGGCGACCAAGGTCGAGCTCTCGCTCTGCCGCCAGCCCGACGGCGTGGTGCTGAAGATCGCCGACAACGGCCGGGGCGGCCCGATGACCGAGGGCACGGGCGTACGCGGCATGCGTGAGCGCGCGCTGCTGATCGGCGCCCGTTTGACCATCACCAGCCCACCGGGGGGCGGAACGACCGTGCGGCTGGCCATACCGGTCCGGCCGGAAAGGAACTGATCAGGTTGGAACGGACCCGCATCCTGCTCGCCGACGACCACGCCCTCGTGCGGCGTGGGCTGCGGATGATCCTGGACGCCGAGCCCGACCTCGTCGTGGTCGCCGAGGCCGGCAACGGCGCGGAGGCCGTCGAGCTGGCCGGCGAGGGAGTCGACCTGGCCATCCTCGACATCGCCATGCCGCGCATGACCGGCATCCAGGCGGCGCGCGAGATCTCCCGGCGCGCCCCCGAGGTGCGCCTGCTGATGCTGTCCATGTACGACAACGAGCAGTACCTGTTCGAGTCGCTGAAGGCCGGGGCGTCCGGCTACGTGCTCAAGTCGGTGGCCGACCGCGACCTGTTGGAGGCGTGCCGCGCGGCGATGCGCGGCGAGCCTTTTCTCTACCCGGGCGCGGTGACCGCGCTCATCCGCGACTTCCTGCAGCGCGACACCCGGGGCGAGGAGCTGCCGGGGAGCCTGCTCACGCCGCGCGAGGAGGAGATCGTCAAGCTCATAGCCGAGGGCCACTCGTCCAAAGCGATAGCGGACCTGCTGGTGATCAGCATCAAGACGGTCGACCGGCACCGCGCCAACGTGCTGGCCAAACTGGGCATGCGCGACCGGCTGGAGCTGACCCGGTACGCGATAAGAGCGGGTCTCATAGAGCCCTGAGCTCCCGCCCGTTGACATCCCGACAAACCGCCCCATACGTTTTGCGAAACGTTTCGATCCGCGTCCTGGCAGGAACCGGAGGGGCATGACCTCGTTGCGCGACGTGGCCGAGCGCGCCCAGGTGGCCGTCAGCACGGTCTCCGCCGCGCTCAACGGGACCCGCCCGGTGAAGGCGGAGACCAAGCGCCGCATCGAGCGGGCCGCGGCCGAGCTGGGCTACCGGCCCAACCTGCTGGCCCGCGGCCTGGTGTCCAAGCGGACCCGCATCCTGGCGCTGCTGCTCCCCCGCCCGGCAGCGGGTTCGGGCTGACCGAGATGCGGTTCGCGACCGGAGCCGCCGAGGCCGCCGCCGAGCTGGGCTACCACCTGCTGCTGTCGCCCGAGAGCGCCGATTCGGTCGAGGAGCTGCGCTACCTGACCGGGGTGACTCCTCCACTTCCTGAAGGAAGCGGCTTCTCGCTTTCCCCTGCTGAGGTAGGCGACGGACAAGCCCTGCCCGTTTCGAACAAAGAAACTATAACAGGGAAGCGATTCCCCTGCCGGGTGAACCCGGCAGTCCCCTCGCCAGATCTGATGGAGGTCCGGCTGGCCGACGAGCGGACGGACTTCCTGCTGGAGTCGGGCACGCGCGAGGCCGGCCTGTGGTACGCGGGCGACGTGCGCGCCGACACGGCCGGCGAGGGCCGGCTCGCCTTCGAGCGGCTGATGGCCGAGCACCCCGAGGTGACGGCGGTGGCCGCGATGAGCGACCAGGCGGCGGTCGGCGTGCTCCAGGCGGTCGAGGAGCGCGGCTGGCGCGTCCCCGGCGACCTGTCGCTCCTGCTGGCCAGCGCCTCGGCCCGGGTGGCGGAGATGTTCCGGCCCCGGCTGACCACGCTGGAGCCGCCCGGGGCCGAGCTGGGCAGGCTGGGCGCCCGCATGCTCATCGACCGGCTGGAGTCCCCCGGCTCGCCGCCGGCGCAGCGCCTGGTGCCGTGCCGGCTGGTGATCGGCGACAGCTCGGCGCCGCCGCGCGGGAGCGGGGCCGCGCGGTGAGCCCCGGCCTGCGCGACCTGACCCGGCGGCACGGGCTGCTGTTCGGCGGCGACTACAACCCCGAGCAGTGGCCGGAGGAGGTCTGGGCCGAGGACGTCCGGCTGATGCGGGAGGCCGGGGTCAACCTGGTCACGGTCGGCGTGTTCAGCTGGGCGCGGATCGAGCCGGAGCCGGGCGTCAGGGACTTCGGCTGGCTGGACCGGGTGCTCGACCTGCTCGCCGGCGCGGGCGTCGCGGTGGACCTGGCCACGCCCACCGCCTCGCCGCCGCCCTGGCTGGGGCACCGGTGGCCGGAGACGCTGCCGGCGGACGAGTCGGGGCACCGGCTCTGGTACGGCTCGCGCAACCAGTTCTGCCCGTCCTCGCCGGTCTACCGGGAACGGGCGCTGGCCCTGGTGGAGGACCTGGCCGGCCGCTACGCCGGGCATCCGGCGCTGGCCATGTGGCACGTGGGCAACGAGTACGGGCAGGTGTGCCACTGCGACACCACCGCCGAGGCGTTCCGTACCTGGTTACGGGAGCGGCACGGCGACCTCGGCGCGCTGAACGACGCGTGGGGCACGGCCTTCTGGAGCCAGCGTTACAGCGCCTGGGAGGAGGTGCTGCCGCCCCGGCGCGCTCCTTACCTGGTCAACCCGGCGCAGCGGCTCGACTTCCGGCGGTTCTGCTCCGACGCGCTGCTCGCGCATTTCAGGGCCGAGCGGGACGTGCTGCGCGCCCACACCCCGGACATCCCGGTCACCACGAACTTCATGGGGTTCTTCAACCTCGTCGACTACTGGTCCTGGGCGCCCGAGGAGGACGTCGTCTCCGACGACTGGTACCCGGACCCGGCCGACCCGCTGTCCCACGTGCGGGCCGCGCTCACGCACGACCTGATGCGCTCGCTCGCCGGCGGGCCGTGGATGCTCATGGAGCAGGCGGTCTCCGCCGTGAACTGGCGGCCGCACAACCTGCCCAAACCACCCGGACAGCTGCGGCTGGAGTCCTTCCAGGCCGTGGCGCGGGGCGCGGACGGGCTCTGCTATTTCCAGTGGCGGGCCTCCCGCTCCGGCTCCGAGCGCTTCCATTCGGCGATGGTCCCGCACTCCGGGCCGGACACGCGGCTGCATCGCGAGGTGCGCGCGCACGGCGCGGAGCTGCGCGCGCTCGCCGGGGTGGCGGGCACGCGGGTGCCCGCGCGGGTGGCGCTGGTGTTCGACTGGCCGAGCTGGTGGGCGGCGACCGAGCGCGGCCTGCCCAGCGACCGGCTCGACCCGGTGGAGGAGCTGTTCCGCTACTACCGGCCGTTCTGGGAGCGCGGGGTGAGCGTGGACCTCGCACCGCCCTCGGCCGACCTCTCCGGCTACGCGCTGGTGGTGGCCCCCAGCCTGTTCCTGCTCGGCGAGGACGACGCGGCGTCGCTGACCTCGTACGTGCGCGGCGGCGGCACGCTCGCGGTCGGCCCCTTCTCCGGGATCGCCGACCGGGACGCGCGCGTCCACCGGGGACGGTTCCCCGCGCCGCTGCGTGAGGTGCTGGGCCTGTCCGGCGAGGAGTGGCTGCCCGTGCCGGAGGACCGGGCGGTGCCCTGCGCGTGGACGGACGGCGGCGCGTTCACCGCCCGCCTCTGGACCGAGCTGGTACGGGCCGAAGGCGCCGAAGCGGTCGCCGTCTTCGCCGGGAGCGGGGATCCGGCGGTGCTGCGGCACCCCTGCGGCGCGGGCACCGCGTGGTACGTGGCCACGCGGCCCGAGCACGACGCGCTCGCCACGCTGGCCGGGCGCCTGCTCGCCGACGCGGGCGTCACCGGCGCGCTGCCCGGCCCGCCGCCGCCCGGCGTCGAGGCGGTCCGGCGCGGCCCCGCGCTCTTCCTCCTCAACCACGGCGACGGAACCGCCCGCGTGCCGATCCCCGGCCCCGCGCGGGACCTGCTGACCGGAGCCGTCGTGGACGGCGCGGTCACCCTGGCCCCCCGGGAGGCCGTCGCCCTGCAGAGCCCGGAGCACGAAGCATCGAACACTGAGGAGTGACTCCCCGATGACAACCTTCCCCGACGACTTCCTGTGGGGCACGGCCACGGCCGCCTACCAGGTCGAGGGCGCCTGGAACGAGGACGGCCGCGGGCCGTCGATCTGGGACACCTTTTCCCACACGCCCGGCCTGGTGACCGGCGGCGACACCGGTGACCTGGCGTGCGACCACTACCACCGGCTGGAGGAGGACCTGGACCTCCTCGCGGCGCTGGGCGTCGGCGCCTACCGCTTCTCCATCTCCTGGCCGCGCGTGCTGCCCGGCGGCGGCGACCGGGTCAACCAGGCCGGGCTGGACTTCTACCGGCGGCTGGTCGACGGACTGCTGACCAGGAACATCGCCCCGGTGGCCACCCTGTACCACTGGGACCTGCCGCAGGAGCTGGAGGACGCGGGCGGCTGGCCGAACCGCGACACCGCGTACCGGTTCGCCGAGTACGCCCGGCAGACGGGCGAGGCGCTCGGCGACGGCGTGCGCACCTGGATCACGCTCAACGAGCCGTGGTGCTCGGCCTACCTCGGCTACGGCTCCGGCGTGCACGCCCCCGGCCGCACCGATCCGGCCGCGGCGCTGGCCGCCGTGCACCACCTGAACCTGGGCCACGGGCTGGCCGCCCGCGCGCTGCGCGAGGTGGTCGACCCGGCCGCCCAGGTGTCGGTCACGCTCAACCTGCACCACGCGCGCGGCGTCTCCGAGCAGGACGCGGAGGCGGTGCGCCGGGTGGACGCGCTGGCCAACCGGGCCTTCCTCGGCCCGATGCTGGACGGCGCCTACCCGCGCGACCTCATCGACGACACCGCCTCGGTCACCGACTGGTCGTTCGTCAAGGACGGCGACGAGGCGACCGCCGCCGCGCCGATCGAGGTGCTGGGCGTCAACTACTACAACCCGATCCTGGTGCGGCAGTGGGACGGGACCAGCGCCCGCGACACGGCCGACGGGCACGCGGACGGCGCGGCCTCACCGTGGATCAACTGCGCGGACGTCGAGTTCGTCCAGCAGCCCGGACCGTACACCGAGATGGGCTGGAACATCGACGAGACCGGCCTGACGGAGCTGCTGCTGCGGCTGCGCCGCGACTACCCGTCGCTGCCCGTCATGATCACCGAGAACGGCGCGGCCTTCCCCGACGAGGTCTCCGCCGACGGCCGCGTGCACGACGACGACCGGATCGACTACCTGCGCCGCCACCTGACGGCGGTGGCCGAGGCGATCGAGGGCGGGGCGGACGTGCGCGGCTACTTCCTGTGGTCGCTGATGGACAACTTCGAGTGGGCCCACGGGTACGGCAAGCGCTTCGGCATCGTCCGCGTGGACCGCGACACCATGGAGCGCACCTGGAAGGACAGCGCCCGCTGGTACCACGACGTGGTGGCGGCCAACGCGCTCCCCGCCGAGGCGGCCTCCCCGGCGTCGTAGGCACTATCAGCAAGGGCATCGGCCGCCGCGTCGCGGGAGCGCTCCCGCGACGCGGCGGCCCGTCAGGTCAGGACCTCGACGGTGCCGCGCTCGCCGTCCACGCGGACGCGGTCGCCGTCGCGCAGCCGCATCGTGGCGTTGCCCGTGCCCACCACGGCGGGGATGCCCAGCTCCCTGGCCACGATCGAGGCGTGCGACAGCGGCGCCCCCATGTCCGTCACCACCGCCGCCGCCCTCGGGAACAGCGGCGTCCAGCCCACGTTGGTCAGCGTCGTCACCAGGATCTCGCCCGGCCTGAGCCGGTCGCCGTCCTCCGGCCCGCCGATCAGCCGGGCCACGCCCTCGACCACTCCGGGGGCGCCGGGGAAGCCGGTGACCGTGTCCTGGGGCGGGACGCCGCCGCGCGCGTCGAACAGGTCGGCGCGCCGGTCGGGGTCGGCTGCCCAGCGCACCGGGTCGAACGGGCCGACGATCAGCGCCGGGTAGGCGGGCAGCGCGGCGTAGCGCTCGTAGGTGGCGCGCCGCACGGGCACCTCGGCCAGCGGGCCGGTGTCGCCGCGCAGCACCGCGGCGATCTCCTCCCGGTCCAGGAAGAACAGCTCGTCGCCGCGCCCGGTCAGCTCCCCGGCGCGCAGCACGTACGCGCGCACCACCCAGAACGCGCGGACGACCTCCGAGCGGGCGGCCTCCCGGTCGCGCACCACCGCGTTCCAGCGCCGCACCTTCTCCCGCATCCCGGCGACCTTGCGCGGGTGACTCCGGGCGAACCTGGCCCACGCCGCGCCGGCCGCCTCGCGCTGGCGCTCCAGCAGCGTCCCGGTGTCCTCGGGCAGGTCGCGCAGCCCGGCGAGCTGGGCGTCGAGCCAGGCCGGGTCCTCGCCCGGCCGCGGCATCGAGATCTCGAACTCGTGCGGGCCCCGGTGCCCGTGGCGGCGGGCGAACTCCTCGCGGGTGATCTCGCCTCTGGCGACCTTGCCGAGCCCGGTGAGCAGGCCGAGGCTGGCCAGCTCGCCGTCGGCGTTCACGCCGGTGAGCATGGCCTCGGCGTCCACCTCGCCCGCCAGCTTGCGCAGCCGCACGCGGGTGAGCACCAGCGCCGCGCCGCCCTGCCGCCCGGCGGCCTCCAGCATCCGGCAGGCGGTGACGAGGTACGGCAGGATCTCGCGCTCCCCCAGCTCCGCCAGCTCGGGCCCGGAATCGACGGCGGCGATCCGGGCGCGCAGCTCGCCGGCGCGTTCCGGCGCCTCGGCCAGGAACTCCCGCATGCCCTTGAGGTTGCGGCGCACCCGCCTTCGCACCTCGACGGCCACCGGCAAGACCCGCCTGAACAGCTCCCAGCGGGACACGTCCAGCAACGGCACGTCCAGCCCGGCCGGGACCTTGCCGAACACCTCCTCCAGCGCGCTGAGCCGGGACTGGAGCCCGAAGGCGTGGGCCACGGAGTAGGCGATGCTCAGGTTCATGTAGAACCGGCCGCCGATGTTGCCCACCAGGCGGAACCCGGGCAGCGTGGACGCGTACATGGCCTCGCGGATGAAGAGCCGCACGAACGACCAGGTGGCGGGCGTCATCACATCGGGGATGGCCTCCCCCAGGTTGCCCCCGCTCCACAAGTGGCCGCCCTCGGCCGCGTCGTTCCACTCCTCGTGGCGCTGCCCGAGCGCGGTGATCGGGCGCGCCTGGAGGATGGCGAACGCGCCGTCGCGCCTGGCCCACTCCACGTCCATCGGCGTCCCGTACAGCTCCTCGACGCGCGCGCCGAGCGCGGCGAGCTCGACCGCCTGCCGCTCGTCCAGCACGGGCGCGCGGCGCAGTTCCTCGGGGACGGGCCGCTCGCGGGTGCCGTCCTCGGTGCGCACGGTCATGACGGCCTTGTCACCGGTACGGGAGCGCGTGACCCGCCCCTGCGAGACCACCACCGTGTCGGGAGTGACCTGGCCGCCGACGACCGCCTCGCCGAGACCCCAGGCGGCGTCGATCACTGTCTCGTCCCGGGCCCCGGTGACGGGGTCGGCGGTGAACATCACGCCCGCCGCGTCGGCGTCCACCAGCTCCTGCACCACCACGGCGAGCGCCACCTCGGCGTGCGGGACCCGGTTGTGGTCGCGGTAGGCGATGGCGCGGGCGTTCCAGAGCGAGGCCCAGCAGCGCCTGACCGCGTCGAGGAGCGTGTCGGCCCGGACGTTCAGGTACGTGTCCTGCTGGCCGGCGAACGACATGTCCGGCAGGTCCTCGGCGGTGGCCGACGAGCGCACCGCCACCGGGGCCCCGACCGCCTCGTAGGCGGCCAGGATCTCGGCGGCCAGGTCGCCCGGCACGTCGCGGGCGGCGAACAGTCCGGCGATGCGCTCGGTGTCGCCGGCCTCGGCGGCTTCGAGGATCTCGTCCCGGAAGCCGGCGGTGAACGCGCGGTAGGCCTCTGTGGTGACGACGAACCCGCCGGGCACCGGCAGCCCCGCCCCGGCCAGCCGCGCCAGCGAGGCGCCCTTGCCCCCGGCCGTGGCGAGATCACCCGCGGCGTCGAGCGGTATCACGACCTTCATCACGCCTCCTTCGACTCGGAAAGGTCCGCGCCGGTCAGCCCGCGGCGGGCGGTCTTCTCCAGCTCGGGAAGGACCGCGCCGGTCAGCTCGCAGCGGACGGTCTTCTTCATCACTTCTCCTCGGGAAGCGTCGCGACGCCGAGGGAGCCGGCGAGCTTGCGGCAGGCGATCTCCTCGATGGCGTCGAGGCAGGCGCGGGTGGCGCGGGCGACGCCCGGATCCGGGGGCGCGCCGGTGCCGAGCGTCCGGCCGACGGCGTCGGCGACCAGCTCGGCGACGCGCTCGTCCGGCAGCCGCCACTCCTCAGGCCGCATCCCCTGCGGGACCAGGAACCCGTACAACAGCGCTGTGACCAGGGCGAGCCCTTCGTCGGCGCCGAGGTCGGAGCGGACGGCGCCGAGCGCGGCCAGCTCGTCCAGGTAACGGTCGAAGGCGGCGGCGCCCTCAGTGGTGCCGCCGCTCTCCAGCTTCTGCCGGGTCAGCTTGCCGAGCATCTGAGAGTCGCCGACCACGGCCGCCCGCGTCAACGGGCGGCGCAGCAGCGCCGTGGTCAGCGCGCCGATCAGCTCGGGCAGGGTGCCGGGCGCCGCCGCGCGCACCTGCCGCACCATGAGCACCCGGTCACGGCGGAGCAGCGCGACGAAGAGCGCGTCGCGGGTCTTCCAGTGCAGGTAGATCGTGCCCTTGGCGACACCCGCCGCGCGGGCCACGTCCTCGATGGTCGTCTTGTCGTAGCCCCAGCGCAGGATCAGCTCGGCGGCGGCGTCGAGGATCCGGTGCGCCCGCTCCAGCTGGCGGGCCGGGTCCTGCGGCGGCCGTCCTGGTCTGGCCATCTGTTCCCCCAAATATTTGACCGGATTAGCTTATCCGGTCATTTTATTCACCACAAGTTTCCTCTCGTACGGCGAAATGTCGGTTTTTAGGGGAGTTTGGCGAGCAAGGTCTTGGCCTCCAGCGTGAACGTCTCGTCGCCGCTCGCCACGGCCCGCTCCAGCAGGCGGCGGGCGGCGTCCGGGTCGCCGTCGGCCATGCGGACCTCGCCGAGCCGGCAGGCGGCCTCGGCCACCAGCTCCGGCCGGTCCGTCAGCGTCAGGGTCAGCTCGTAGTACCGCACGGTCCCGTCACGGTCGCCCAGCCAGTACGCCAGCTCGCCCAGATGCGCCGCGGCCATCCCCGCCTCGGGGTCGCCGGCGTCGATGACCCGCTGGTACCAGCCGAGCGCCTCGGGGAAGTCGCGCCGCCGCTTGGCCAGCGCGCCCAGGTACATCGCGCCGAGCGCGCTCACGTGCCCCTCGGTGGCGTGCACCGCCTGCACGTACCAGGCACGGGCGGCCGCCTCGTCCTCGTCGTGGTAGGTGTTGCCGAGCGCCACCATCGCCCGCGCCGCCGCCTCGGGGTCGCCGGCCTCCAGCACCCGCCGGTAGGCCGCCCGCCCTTCGGCCTCCTTGCCTGCGGCGACCAGGGCCTGCGCGTACACGGTCAGCGCCGTCGGCTCGCCGCTCTCCGCCGCCTCCCGCAGCGTGCGCAGCGACGTCTCGGTGTCGCCCTGCCGCTCCTGCAGCATGCCCAGCAGGCTGCCGAACACCGGCCGCGCCGGGCTGTCCGCGTCGCCCGCCCGCCGTTCGGCCAGCCGGTAGAACGCGTCGGCGTCGCCCTGGGCGTCGAGCAGCTCCAGCAGCCTGCTCCCGGCCACGAACCGCACCTCGGGGTCGTCGTCCTCGTTCAGCCCTTCGTAGACCTCCCTGGCCTGCCCGGTCTCCCCCAGCGCGGCCAGCCGCGCGGCCGCCTCCAGCTCGGCGAACGGGTCGCCCGCCAGCGCGTAGTAGGCGCGCACGGCCTCCGGGTCCTCGCACTCCTCACCGATCTCCCGGCCGGCCGCGGCGGCGTGCTCCCCCATCCGCGACAGCACCTGGAGGGCGAGCCGGTGCTCGCCGCGCCCGCACGCCTGCCGCGCCAGCACGGTCAGGTTGCCGACGGCCAGCCGGGCGGCCTCGGACCCGCCGCCCGCGTCCACGGCGACGGCGAACGCGTCGGCGGCGCCCAGCGGGTCGCCGTCCTCGTGCAGCCAGCAGCCCAGGTCGAGCGCCGCCTGCGCGGCCGCGTCCGCGTCCTCGGACTCGATCGCCAGCCGGGCCTCCTCGGCGGCGCCCGCCGCGTCGCCGAGCGCGCGCAGCGCCCTGGCCAGGTCGCCGCGGACGGCGGGCACGGCGCGCCGGTATCCGGCCTCGACGGCCTTGCGCAGCATCAGCACCGCGCCCGCCAGGTCGCCGCCGCTCCGGCAGGCCTCGCCCCACGCCCAGTAGCCCATCGTGACGGTCTCCTGGTCGCCGGTGCCGGCCGCGCGCTCCGCCTGCTCCTTGACTTCCTCGTACGCCTGCTGCTCCAGCAGCACCACGAGCAGGTGGCGCAGGCTCTCCAGGTCACCGGCCGCGACCCCGGCGGCGAGCGCCGCACGCGCCCCCTCCCCGTCGCCGCGTTCCCGCCGCAGCTCGGCGAGCTGTACGGCGGAGCCCGGCATGGCGGCGTGCAGCGCCTCGGCGGCGCCGTCCAGGTCACCTCTGGCGCGCCTGGCCCGGCCGATGCCCTCCCAGGCGTGGGCGGCGGCGTCCTCGTCCCCGGTGGCGGGCAGCAGGCACAGCTCGGCGCGACTGTGCTCGCCCCGCTCGGCCAGTACCCCGCCCAGCCCCAGCCTCGCCTGCGCGGACACCCTCGGCTCGCCGAGCTCCACCAGCATCCGGTACAGCTCCTCCGCCGGCTCCTCACCGTCCAGCCCCCGCGCCGCCGCCAGCACCTCGTCGTACGACTCCGCGGCCGGCCGCTCCACCAGCAGGTGCCGCACCTCGGCGACGTCGTCCTCATGCAGCGCCAGCAGCAACTCGGCCATCTCCGCCGACCCGGCGACCCCGGCCAGCGCCGTCAACGCCGCCTCCCGCTCCCCCAGCGCGGCCAGCGCCCACGGCAACTCCTCCGCACTCGCCCTCCCCAGCCGAGCCCTGGCCACCGCCGCCGCCCTCTCGTCCGCACCCCCGGCAGCCCGCTCGAACGCCTCCCACGCCCCCCGAGAGTCCCCACCCTGAGCCAGCAACTCCCCCAGCAACAACTCCCCCTCACCCCCGAGCACCCCAACGACGGCAGCGCGCTCACCGAAGGCGTGGTCCTCACCCCCGAGAACGGTGCGCCTCTCACCGACGATGGCGGGGCGCTCGCCGGGGGTGAGATTCTCACCCCCGAGAGCAGTGCTCACCTCCCGGGACGCTGCATCCGCCGCACCTAGAGATGAGCCCGCCTCCCGCTCGCCGGGGGTGGGGTACTCACCGCCGACAGCAGTGCGCACCTCCAGGGACGGTGCGTCCAGGGGCGAACCCACCTCCCCGGACGCTGCACCCAGTGGGGTGTCCGGCTGGGCGCCTCGGGCTCGGGCTGCTTGGAGGGTGGTGATGGCTTCGGTGAGGTGGCCGTGGGTGCGGAGGGAGCGCGCGAGGTGGAGGGCGGCGTCGTGCGGGGAGTGCGCCGACAGGAGGGCGCGGGCCTCGGGCAGGCGGCCCGCGGCTACCAGGGCGTCCGCGAGGTGGGTGACCGCACGGACGTCGGCGGGGTCGAGGTCGAGTGCTCGCCGGTACGCCGAGGCGGCGTCGTCGTGGCGACCGGCGGACTGCCGCACGGCGCCCAGGTGGCGCAGCGCCATCGCGGCCAGCCTGTCGTCGTCACCTTCGGCGGCAAGTTCCCATGCCGAGGCGGCCCCCGCCAGGTCGCCGGACTCCTGGCGGAGCGCCCCCAGATAGCAGGCCGCCTCCTGGACGACCCCGGCGTGCCCGGAGTCCAGCGCCAGCGTCAGCGCACTGTCGGCCGCCTCACGGTCACCACGCCGCTGCCAAGCATGCGCGCTCTGCATCGCCAGCATCGCCGCGAGCCACCGCACCTCCCCGCCGATCCCGCCAAGCGCCCGCCCCGCCGCCGAGAACTCCCGATCGAGCAGCGCCCTCCCGTACCGCCCGAACTCCCCGTACGAGTCCCGCCCGTCCAAAACCACCCCAGACGCAGCAGCACCCTCGAACCCGACGGCCCGATCTCCAGCCGCGTCCGACCCCAGTTCCCCGTACGACGCCCGCCCCTCCGAAACCATCCCGGACGCGACCCGACTCTCGGACACGGACGGAACGTCGGACGCGGACCGACTCTCGGACGCCGCCTGAACCCCGGACGCGGAGCGACTCTCGGACGGAATCTGAATCTCGGACGCAGTCTGGCCCTCGGACGCGACCCGACCCCCGGACGCGCGGTCACCCGCCCCGTCCGGCACCAGTTCAAAGGCGGCCCGTGCACCCTCCAGGTCGTCCAGCCGCACCCGGGTGAGGCCCAGGAGCCAGGCGGCGCGGACGGCGTCCCGGCCGCCGTGCGCGATGACCCGCTCGTGCAGGCGGCAGGCCGCGAGCAGGTCGCCCTGCTCCTCGTACACCCGCGCCAGCCCCGCCGCCGCCTCCCGCCGCAGCCCTTCGTGCGTGGACGACAGGGCCTCGGTGTACGCCTCACGGGCCAGGGCAAGCTCGTCGGTCATGCCCGCGAGCGCGTGCGCGACCCACGGCGCCAGCGCGGGATGCCCGCCGAGCCGGGCGCGGCGCAGCAGGTCCGCGGCCTCGTCCCGCTCCCGCAGCACGTCCCTGCCGATCACCGCCGCGTACGACAGCGCCAGCGGGTCGCCGGAGCCGGCGGCCCGCCGCAGCAGTCCTGCCGCCTCCGACAGGTCGAGCCCGAGCGAGCCCGCCACCTGCGCGAACACGGCGGTCCCGACGGCCGCCACGCCAGGGTCGGCGGCGTCCATGGCCTCCCGGTAGCGGGCCAGCCCTTCCTCCCGCCCCAGCCGCTGATGGGCGACGACCGCCCGCAGCACCGGGTGCGGCTCGTCGCCGGAGCGCTCCAGCAGGCACAGCAGGAAAGCCGCGGTGAAGCCCTGCGGCACGTCCTCACCCTCGGCGACGTAGGTGAGCAGCTCGTCCGCCTGCTCCCGGTCGCCCTCGCCCAGCTCCAGCTCGGCGAGCGCCATCATGGCCCGCACCGCCTGGGCGCCCGCGCCGGAGTCGGCGGCCCGCCGCAGCAGCCGCCTGGCCTCCGCCAGGTCTCCGGCGCGCAGCTGGGCCAGCCCTTCGTCGGCGTCCTGCAGCGCCTGCTCCTCGACGGGGTCCGACAGCGGCTCGCGCCGCGCGTCGTGGTCAAGCAGCAGCGCCGCCTTGAAGGCGGCGTCGGGGTCGGGGTGCCGGGAGGCCGCGCACACCAGCTCCATGATCTCCTCGTACGCCTCCGCGTGCCGTTCGAGCAGCATGGCCAGGAGCGTCACCGACACCGAGGCCCACTCGCTCTCCCCCGCCGTGAGCACGACCCGCAGCGCGTCCAGCGCCTCGGCCACCTCGCCGGCCTCGGTGTGCAGCTGGGCCAGGCAGGCCTGCGCCTCCAGCGCGTACTCGCGCTGCCCGCTGGCGATCACCCGGCGGAAGATCGCCTTGGTCCGGTCCTCGTCGCCGAGATGGCCGATGACCTTGGCCTGCTCCAGCAGCGCGGGCAGCCGCATCTCCGGGCGCGGGTCCTCGGCGGCGCGGGCGTAGGCGGCCACCGACTCGGCGTACTCGCCCAGGTCCACCAGGACGGCGCCGAGCAGCTTGTACGCCATGGACAGGTGGTCGGGGTGACCGGCGGCGACGGCGTGCTCGCAGACGGCCCTGGCCTCCTCGAACCGCCCCTCGTCCGCGTACTGCCGGTAGAGCCGGAACGCCGACAGCGACACCACCTCGGGGTCGCCGCCGGTGAGCAGGTCCCGGTAGTCGTCCTCGTCCCGCGCCTGCTCGTACAGCTCCCTGGCGGAGCCGGCCGGCGGGAAGTCCGGCAGCCGCAGCCGGGCCGCGAGCTCGGCCACCGCGGGGCTGCCGGAGCGGCGCGCCCGGTCCAGCGCCTGGCCGGCGCCCGCCTCGTCGCCCAGCTCGGTGCAGACCAGCACCATCGCCGTCTCGGCGAGCGCGGCCACCTCGAAGTCGGCCCCGTCGGCCGCGATCGACAGCACCCGGTGCGCCGCGGGCCACTCCCTGGCGTTGATCAGCATCATGCCCATGGCCATCGCCGAGCGCTGCCCGTACACCGGGTCGCCCGACTGGATCACCGCGCGGTGCGCGGCCTCGGCGCCGTCCAGGTCGCCCTGCTCCTCCAGCAGGCATGCCAGCAGGTGCGACGCCTGGGCGTCCCCGGTCGCGGCCACCTCCCTGAACAGCGCGGCGGCCCCTTCGAGATCTCCCGCTTCCCAGCGGTCCATGGCCGGCCCGAGCTGTTCTGACGTCATTTACGCTCCCTGTTTAACCACTGAAGTGAAAAAACTACACATCTGTCACCTGCGTCACAGGCCATTCGGTGATACTCGGCGCCCGGCCCGCGCCGTACGGTAGAGCTCATGGGCAAGGCGTTCTGGATCGACCAGGAGTTCGACAGGGACCGTGACGGGCGCTACGCCGTGCACGTGCGCAAGAACCTCGACGCGTTCGAGTGGGGCGACATCGCGCCGGTGCGCTTCGCGTGCGCGGCCTGGGAGCTGGCCACGCCGCCGTCGCTGTCGCCCGGCTACGTGCGCTGGGACCGGCGGGTGCTGGAGGCGGCCTGCGTCCGCAACACCTGGGACGGCACGCTCAACGCGCGCATCAGGCTCGTCTCGCCGCCGCCCGCGGAGCTGACCCGCTCGCGCGCCTGGTGGCGCGACCGCGGCTGGCTCGGCTGGCAGGAGACGTTCGGCCAGTACGTCGAGCCCTCGCAGTCCGACCTGGCCCGCCACCCGTTCCTGCGGGTGAGCCTGCTCGTCGAGGCGCCGGTGCCGCTCGACGACCTGCCGCCGGAGCCCGAGGGCCCGCACGACGAGGTGGAGCAGAGCGCCCGGCGGGCCGTGACGGTGCTCGCCCGCGAGCTGAACGCGCTGGTCGCGCCGATCCTGGAGCAGCTCGGCCCCTGAGCATGCCGGATGGTCTTCCGGGTAGCCCACGGTCATGAGACTCGTCGTGGGTGTGATGCTCGCGGTGCTCGCCACCGGCTGTGTCGCCGACACCGCCGGGCCCTCCAGGGCCGCGGAGCGCTTCCACGCCGCACTCGCCGACCGCCAGTTGGAGGCGGCCTGCGGCATGCTCGCCCCCAAGACGGCCGACAAGCTGCCCGATCCTGGTCAGACGTGCGCCGACGCGCTGCGCGAGCTGGCGCTCGGGCCGGGCGGCGGCGTCACCGAGGTGAGCGTCTGGGGTGACGAGGCGCAGGTGCGCCTGGAGGGCGACACTCTCTTCCTGCACCACTTCGCCGACGGCTGGCGGGTCGTCGCCGCGGGCTGCGCGCCGGTCCGCGACCTCCCGTACGAGTGCGAGGTGGAGAACTGATGAAGGTGATGTTCACGCTGACCCTGCTCGTCATCGTGTCCGGGCTGGCCTTCTTCTACACGATCGGATGGTCCCACCTTTGAGGCGGTTCAAGGACAACGCGCTGTCCGTGGCCTTCCTCGTCCTGTTCCTCGTCTGCCTGGCCGGGCAGGCCCTGGCCGGGATGCTGGACTACAACGAGCGGCAGCTCGTCGACGGCGGCGAGCCGGTCTCCTTCCTGCGGTACGTGTTCTCCTCCGACTACGCGGTGGACGTCGCGGAGAACTGGCAGTCGGAGTACCTGCAGTTCTTCATGTTCATCATGCTCACCGTCTGGCTGGTCCAGCGGGGCTCGCCGGAGTCGAAGGAGCCGGGCCAGGCGGGCGCCGAGTCCGACGAGCAGCAGCTGATCGGCCGTCACGCCGGTCCCGGCTCGCCCGCGTGGGCCAGGGCGAAGGGGGCGCGCCTGTGGCTCTACAGCAACTCGCTGGGCCTGGTGATGGGCTCGATCTTCCTGCTGTCGTGGGGGGCGCAGTCGGTGGCGGGGCTGGCGTCGTACAACGCCGAGCGGCTGACCGACCTGCGCGACCCGGTCGGCTGGGGCTCGTACGTGACCTCGCCCGACTTCTGGAACCGCAGCCTGCAGAACTGGCAGTCGGAGCTGCTCGCCGTGCTGTCGATGGTGGTGCTCTCGATCTACCTGCGTCAGCGGGGCTCGCCCGAGTCGAAGCCGGTCGGCGCGCCCCACGCGGCCACCGGGGTCGAGGGCTGACCGGTGACCACGGCGACGACGCGGGCGCCGGCGGGGAAGACGCCGCGGCGGGCCAGGCCGACGATGCCGAGCAGCATCTTGGCGACGTAGACCCGCTCCACCCGGTGCTCGGCGGCGAACGCGGTGAGCTCGGGCGTGGTGCGGGCGTAGCCGCCGAAGTGGTGGCCGAGGTCGATCGCCCAGTTGTCCCATACTCGCCCGTACGCCTCGCGCTGCAGCCTCGCCACCTCGCCGGCGAGGAACGCGGCCCCCTTGAGCACGGCGAACCCGAGGGCCCGCTTGCCCTCGGGCAGCCCGGCCGCGATGCCGGCGAGCGTGCCGCCGGTCCCGACCGGGCAGCAGACCACGTCGTACGGGACCGGGATGTCGGCGGGGAGCTCGGCGCAGCCGCGGACGGCGGCGGCGTTGCTGCCGCCCTCGGGCAGGATCGCCACGTCGCCCCAGCGCTCGCGCAGCCGCGCCACCACCTCGGGGGTGTCCTTGCGCCGGTACGAGTCGCGGTCGAGGTAGTCGAGCCGCATCCCGCAGGCGACGGCGTAGGCCAGTGACGGGTTCAGCGGGAGGCGCTCCTCGCCGCGGATCACGCCGACGGTCTCGAACCCGTGGCGGCGCCCGGCGGCGGCCACCGCCCTGATGTGGTTGGAGTAGGCGCCGCCGAAGGTGAGCACGCGCGGATGGCCCAGGTTGTGGCGGAGCTTGCGCGCCTTGTTGTCGTCGTGCATGAGAAAGACCCGCACCGAACCGAGCGCGGGATCCAGCAGCTCCTCCACGCTCCTCCTGGTGCCGCTCGTACCGCTCGTGCCGCTAGTCTACGGTCGGGTCCTTGTTGAAGGGTGTTGGAATATGCGGGTTGTTGAAGCTTTCCGTGCCGCTTTCGGCGCCGAGCCGGCGACCGTCTGGCGCGCGCCCGGCCGGGTCAACCTGATCGGCGAGCACACCGACTACAACGACGGCTTCGTGCTGCCGTTCGCGGTCCCGTGGGGCGTCACCGCGGCGGTCAGCCCGCGCGACGACCAGACGATCCGCCTGCTGTCGCTGCAGGCGTCCTCGCCCGAGCCCGTGGTCCTCGCGGCCCGCGACGACGCCCGCGGCTGGACCCGCTACGTGGTCGGCGTCCTCGCCATGCTGGGCGACCGGGTGCGCGGCGCCGACATCGCCGTCGACGGGGACGTGCCCCAGGGCGCCGGGCTCAGCTCCAGCGCCGCGCTGGAGGTGTCGGTGGCCTCCGCGCTCAACGAGCTGCACGGCCTCGGCATGACTCCGATGGAGGTGGCGCTGCTCGGCCAGCGGGCCGAGAACGACTTCGTCGGCATGCCGTGCGGCATCATGGACCAGGCCGCCTCGGCGCTGTGCCGGGAGGGCCACGCGCTGTTCCTCGACTGCCGCACCCTCGGCTCCCGCAACGTCCCGCTCGACCTGGCCGCCCACGGGCTGCGCATCCTGATCATCGACACCCGGGTGCACCACGAGCACGCGGGTGGGGAGTACGCCAAGCGGCGGGCCGAGTGCGAGTCCGCCGCCCGCACGCTCGGCGTCGACGCGCTGCGGGACGTGACCGACCTGGGCGCGGCGCTGGCCCGGCTGCGGGGTGAGGAGCGCAAGCGGGTCGAGCACGTGGTGACCGAGAGCCACCGGGTGGAGGCGGTCGTGGGCCTGCTGCGCGCCGGCCGGCCCGCGGAGATCGGCGCCCTGCTCAACGCCTCCCACCTGTCGCTGCGCGACAAGTACGAGGTGTCGTCGCCCGAGCTGGACGTCGCGGTGGAGGCGGCCGTGCGCGGCGGGGCGCGGGGCGCCCGCATGACGGGCGGCGGCTTCGGCGGCTCGGCCATCGCCCTGGTGGCCGAGGACCGGCTGGACACGGTCCGGCAGGCGGTGTCCTCGGCCTACGAGGAGCGTTCCTGGCAGCCGCCCCGCTTCCTGCCCGCCACCCCGGCCCCCGGCGCCCACCCCCTCACCTGACGCCGCGGGCCCCCGGGGCGCGCCGGGTCAGAGGGAGGGGAAGTCGGGGTCGCGGCGCTCCACGAAGCTGGCGACGCCCTCGGCGAAGTCCGGACGGCCGAACGACGCCAGCATCTCCTCCGTCGCCCGCTGGTACGACTCGTCCAGCGTCGTCACCCAGTCGCCCCACACCTGCCGTTTGATCACCGCCATCGAGGCCGGGGAGCTGAGGGCGGCCAGCTCCCCCGCGTACGCCCGCGCCTCCTCCAGCAGCCGGTCCCCGGGCACCGCCCGCAGGGCCAGGCCCATCTCGCACGCCTCGCGCCCGGTGAACGTCCGGCCCGACAGCAGCACGTCCATGGCCCGCTGCTGCCCCATGATGCGCGGCAGCACCCATCCCAGCCCGTACTCGGCCACCAGGCCGCGGCGCGCGAAGGCGGTGGTCCACTTGGCGTCCTCGGCGGTGAACACCAGGTCGCACATGAGCGCGTGGACCAGCCCGAGCCCGGCGCAGGCGCCGTTGACCGCCGCGATCACCGGCTTGGCGATCGTGACGGGGAAGGTGTTGGGCCGCGGGTCCGGCTCCCCTTCGTAGGTGCCCTGCTGGATCGACGCCAGCGCCTCGAAGTCGGCCCCCGCGCAGAAGCCCCGGCCGGCTCCCGTGACGACGACGGCGCGCACCCGCGGATCCTTCTCCGCCTCCGCCAGCAGGTCGAAGTAGCGGCGGCCGAGGGCGTCGGTCCAGGCGTTGAGCCGGTCCGGGCGGTTGAAGGTGAGCGTGAGCACGCCTCGGTCGAGCGAGGAGAGTACGAGTTCTGCCATGGGCCAACAGAAACATGTTCTAGAGCGGGGTGCAACGCCCATCAGTGACGAGCCACGAAGTTCGGCGTGAGCAGGGGGTTGTCGTAGTAGCGGTGGAAGACGGGGGTGACGCCGCCCGAGATGGGCGGCACGATCCAGGACCAGTCGGCCGGGCAGACCCGCCCCGCCTTCTCCTCCCTGGCCAGATGGGTGAGGAACCGGCGGGACTCGGTGTGGTGGTCGGTCATCGTCACCCCGGCCTTCTCGAACGAGTGCAGCACCGCCACGTTCAGCTCCACCAGCGCGTGGTCGCGCCAGAGCGACCGCTCGGACGAGACGTCCAGCCCGAGCCGCGCGGCCACCACGGGCAGCTGGTCGTAGCGGTCGGCGTCGGCCAGGTTGCGGGCGCCGATCTCCGCCCCCATGTACCAGCCGTTGAACGGCGCGCACGGGTAACACACGCCACCGATCTCCAGGCACATGCCGGAGATCGCCGGCACGGCGTGCCAGCGCAGCCCCAGCTCGGCGAACCAGGGGAACTCCGGATGCTCGATCGGCACCTCCAGCACCACGTCGCCCGGCACGTTGCACAGCAGGGGCTCGCCCATCCCCGGCTGGATCACCAGCGGCAGCACGTCGAACCGGCCTCCCCCGCCCCGCCAGCCCAGCGAGGTCGCCAGCTCGGTGAGGCCGACGTGGCGGGGATCGCCGACGACGGACCCGCCGGGTTCGCGGTATCCGGCGTAGCGGATCAGCTGGTCGTTCAGCACCCGGGGCGCCCGGCGGGCGGGCAGGTCGGGCGGGAACACGGTGATGACCGGCCTGATCTTGCCGCCGTTGGTGGCCTCCCGCAGGTGCTCCACGCACTCCAGGGCCACCCCTTCGGCGCTGGTGGTCCGGCGGCGGTCACGCACCTTCAGCGACTTCCAGTACAGCCGGCCGATGCAGCGGTTGCTGTTGCGCCAGGCCACCCGGGCGCCGAACTCCAGCTCCTCGGAGGTGTGCGTGTACGAGCCGCGCCGGGCGATCTCCCTGGCCACGTCCCGCAGCCGCGCGGCCGGGTCGCCGGCTTCCGGGTGCTCCTCGTGGAAGAGCCTGACGAAGCGCTCGGCCTCGCGATGGTCGGTGGTGCGCTCGATGAGGGTCGGTACGGGCAGGGCGTCGAAGGGTCGCAGCGTTCTGATCCAGGTAGGCAACGCAGTAACCAGCACTTTTCCGGTCACGGATCGCCCCGCCGGTTCCGGGCCGGCAGTACGTCCTGGTGGCGGCGCCCTCTCCGCACCGCCGTGACGGCTTGTCCGCGGCAGCTTTCATCCTGACCCGTCGGTACCGGTTCTGTCCGGCAAAACAGGAAAGTGGGCGGCGTGAGGCGCATATGCCCTATTTGTTCCGTTAGAAGCGATATAGCGTACATTATCTCTATTGTAATAATTAAAGTCGTTACGTTCCTCTAGCTCGGAATTCTGTGCAATTCATCCAGAGTTTGAGCCCTTCGCCCCAGTGGGAGGATATTTGTGCCACAGAACTAATCTGTGTCCTTATGGGGGAATCTCATGTATGCAAAAACTCTGCTCGTCGGCGGCCTGGGGGGCATTCTGCTCGCCTGCGCCCTGCCGATGGCCGCTTGGGCGGCGCAGGACGGCCACCACAGAGGCGAGACCACCGTGACCTGCGGACAGGTCATCACCAGATCCATCAAGCTCGCCAACGACCTGCACAACTGCCGCGGCATAGGGCTGGAAGTCGGCGCGCGCAACATCACCATCGACCTCAACGGCCACACCATCGACGGCAGCGGGGGCGCCCTGCCCTTCAACGGGATCGACAACACCCCGGAGGGATCGTCCCGCACCGGTCACTCCGGAGTGACCATCAAGAACGGCACCGTCACCGAATTCGGGGCCGGGGTCAGTCTCGGGGATGGGGCCGACCGCAACCACGTCCGGAACATTCTCGCCACCGACAACGGCGGCGCCGGGATCGTCGCCCGGGACGTGGATCGCCCGCATATCAGCGACAGCGCCGCCGACAGCGCCCGTTTTGGGATTTTTATCGAGTCCGTGACCAACGCACGCGTCGAGCGCAACGCCGCCCTCAACAACAGCGATGAAGGAATCGTCGTCACGGCGAGCAGAAGGACCGTGCTCCACCGCAACAGCGTGGTGAACAACAGGGGCACGGGCATCTTCGTCACGGCCAGTTCGACCTCCACCCTCATCGACGACAACGACGCCAACGGCAATGGCGAGGGCAACGACGGGGGAAGCGGCATCAACGTCACCGCGACCGATGCGGCCACCGTGATCAGGGACAACCGCGCACGCAACAACGACGAGTTCGGTATTCGAGCCGAACTAGGGGTCACCGACGGTGGCGGCAACCGGGCCAGCGGCAACGGCAACCCCGCCCAATGCCTCAACATCAGGTGCAGGCCCTGAGCCGAGGAAAATGACATACCGGCACGGATCCCACACCCGGATCCATCACCGATCTCCTCGGGCCGGTGATCCCTGACCGGCTCCGGGAACGACTCAGGCCCCTCTCCCTTGATCCAGGAGAGGGGCCTGATCTGCGTCTTGCCGAAGCTCCCGCGAGAGGACTCGAACCTCTAACCTGCCGGTTAACAGCCGGCTGCTCTGCCGTTGAGCTACGCGGGATCGATCGGATCCGCGCTGATCGGAGGGCCTGTCGGGCCGCCCGTCGTGCGCAGGAATAGATTAGCGCACTCCTGGAGTGCGTGTCGCATCGTGATCCGGGTAGTGCCGTGAGAGCGGAGGTGCAATATGCGGTATCGAATGCCATTCGTTATGGGACTGGCCGTCGGGTACGTGCTCGGCAGCCGGGCCGGACGTGAACGGTACGAACAGATCAAGAGAACGGCCCAGCGTGTCGCCGACGACCCCCGGGTCCAGGAGGCCGCGGGGGTGATGGGCGCGAAGGCGTCCAAGATAGGCGAGATGGCCCGGTCGAAGATGAGCGGGTCCATGCAGGACAAGATGCCGTTCGGCAAGAAGCACAAGGCCGACCAGGGCACCGGGTGGCCGGACGAGAAGGTCACCGAGCCGGCCACGGCCGACCGGACGGGGATTCCCTACTGACGGGAGCATGGGCGTGTGACTCGTCACACGCCCATGCTGCGTCGCATCCCTTCGAGCGCCTGCTCGGCCTGGGCCCGAAGGCCCGGGTCGTCGGGGTCGAGGCCCTCGTCGAACACGAGCTTCCAGCCGACGACCTCGCCGCCGGGTCTGCGCCTGGCCACCAGGCGCACCCCGCCGCGGCCGGGCAGCTCCACGTGCTTGTTGACCACGATGGTGGCGTTGACGCGCTCGCGCAGGGTCTCGGGCAGCAGCCGCGGCTCTGCCACCCGCACGGCGTGGATCGTGCCGTCGCCGGTGACCAGCCGCAGGCCGTCCTCGTCCCACGAGGCCTTGTCGATGGTCTCGTACGGCACTCTCGTGCCGTCGGGCAGGAACAGCGCCAGTGTGGTCGCCACGAGGTGAGCGTCGTCTGACGGGGTGAAGGCGAGCACGCGCTCCCCCGGCTCGGTGGTCAGGGACTCGCGGACGCCGGCGGGCAGGCGACGGAAGACTTTCACCTCTCCACCGTATCCACCGTGTCATCGGTCGTGTCGGCGAGCAGGTCCAGGGTGAGCGCCGCGCTCCAGGAGAAGTCCCGGCAGCCGCGACCGCTGCCGTCGAACGGGTCGAAGCACTCGCGGAACCCTGCCTGCCTGACCAGGCGCAGCGTGCCGTTGGTGAGCTGCTGACCGAGCGACTCCAGGCCGTGCACGGCGGCGGCGCGGCGCAGCAGCCAGTTGGTGTTCACCCAGGACGGGCCGCGCCAGTAGCGGGTGCGGTCGAACTGGACGGCGCGGATCTCGCAGCTGGGCACCGGGTAGCCGGTGGCGCCCATGAACCGGGCCGACTCCAGCACCTCGACGGCCGTGTTCACCTGCAGGGCGGGCAGCCCGGGGTCGAGCAGCGGTCCGAACCCGCCGACGGTGCAGATGCGGACGAGACGCTCGTCGCGCAGGTCGCGGGCGTAGAAGCAGCCGTCCCACAGCCGGTCGAGCAGGGCGCTCCTGATGCGCTCGGCCTGCTCGACGTGCGGCACGGGGTCGGCACCCGCGATCGGGGCCAGCTCGGCCAGGGCCTGGCACGAGGCGAGCCAGATGCCGTTGAACAGCGGGTCCTCGATCGCGAACGGGTGCTCGTCGCGCAGGTATCCGGCCTGGTAGCCGGCGTTGCGGTAGCGCAGCGCCAGCCACACGTACCGGTCGTGGTCGCTGTCGGGGTGCCGCTCGTCCAGGTCGACGTTGCGGTAGCCGTAGCGGATCTCGGGGAGCGCGGCGAGCGCGCCGTCCCACGCCGGGCTGTCGTCCATGCCCGATTCCCAGGGGTGCACGATCGCGGCCAGCCCCGCGCCCCCGAGGTCGCGGGCGCCGGCGAGGTAGGCGTGCTGCGCGGCCAGGGCCGGGAAGGCCCGCCTGACGAAGGCGTCGTCGCCGGTGTGCCGGTAGAGCCACCACAGCGCCAGCCCGTGCAGCGGCGGCGCGGTCAGCCCCGAGGTGAGCACCCGGGGCGCCGCCGGGTGGTCCTCGGAGCGCCATACGGCCGGGCCGGGGAAGTACGCCTCGGGCGTGTGGAAGACGATGTGCGGGATCATCCCGGTCGCCCACTGCCCGTCCAGCAGGCCGAGCAGCTCGGCGCGGGCCCGGTCGGGGCGGTGCCTGGCCAGGCCGATCGCGACGAACGCCGAGTCCCAGCTCCATTGGTGCGGGTAGAGGCCGGGCGCGGGCACGGTGGCGCTTCCCGTCCAGTTCGCCTCGAGCACGGACAGTGCTTCGCGCCCGAGCGCGGCGTCGTCGACCGCCGGCCGCGCTTCCATCCACCCACTATGCGCCGGTAAGCCCGAGGACGCTACGTCCCGCTGCTCCGCTTCGTCAGCAGCATGACGCCGGCCGCGACGGCACCGATGATGAGCGCCCACTTGAGCAGGTCGAAGATGAATCCGACAAGTGGCCCGAGCAGGATAAATGCCGCGATGATGGCTGCGATGACCAGAAGTATTCGTCCCATGACTTGAACGGTACGAGATCCTTTAAGCGGATTGCAGGTAAGACAGGGTTCAATCAGGGACAAGTCAGGGTCCCCCCTATGGCATCGGGAGCGTGATGAGCCAGGGCCCACCCATGAGCAGAGAAGGCGCCGAGCACGCGCTGCGCGCGAGGGCGGCCGAGCGTGACCGCATCTCGGGCGACCTGCTCGATCTGGAGTCGCACACGACCTACCAGTTACTCAAGGGCGCCTCCTTACGCGACGCGACCCGGCTCCGCTGGGAGGAGGCGCAGGCCGCGCTGGCCAGGCTCTGGTCCCTGTACGACGCGTACCGGGGGGTGCTGCGCGACGCGGAGCAGGTCAGGGCCGAGCGGTCCCGGCTCGGCGGCGAGCAACTGGAGGCGCTGACCGCGTTGCTGTCGGGCCGGTCGGTGCTGCTGAAGGCGCCGGCCAAGCCCGTCGAGCAGCGCTCCCTGCTTCCCCCGGTGGAGGAGCGGCTGACCCTGGACGAGACCGTCCTGCGGATGGACGCGGCCTTCCAGCTCGCCACCGACGCGCTCACCGAGATCGACTCCGTCTGGTCGGCGCTGCTCCCCCGGGTGGACTCGGCCGCCGCCGCGCTCGCCGGGGCGCGCGAGCTGGGCAGCCGGCTGGGCGAGCCGGTCGACCTGACCCGCCAGGACGCCGACCTGACCCGCCTTCGCGCCGCCGTGCTGGCGGACCCGCTCGGATCGGGACACGTCAAGCAGGAGCTCGACACGCTGGTCCGCCACCTGGAGAACGTCCGCGCCGACCTGGAGCAGGCGCTGACGGTCAAGGACGAGTACGGCGCGCGCAGGGAGAACCTGAAGGCGGCGCTCGACCTCGTACGGGCGGCCGAGAGCGAGGCGCGACTGGCGCACGGCGCCGTCGTCGTCAAGATAGCGCTGCCGCCGCAGGCGCAGCCCAGGAGCGGCGTGCCTGAGCTGGAGGCCGCGCTGGCGGCGTTGGACGCCTCGGCCGACTCGTGGCTGGAGCGGGCCAGACGGCTCACGGTGCTGGAGCGACAGGCCGTGGAGGCCGAGGCGAAGGCGGGGGCGGCGGCGCGGGCGCTGCGCGGGCTGCTGAACAGGCGCGACGAGCTGCGCGGCCTGCTCGGCGCCTGCCAGGCCAAGGCCGCGCGCACCGGCATGGTCGAGGATCCGGCCGCGATGCGGCTCTACGAGCGGGCACGCCTGCTGCTGTGGAGCTCGCCGTGCGACCTGACGAGGGCGGCCGCGGCCGTCGACGAGTACAAGCGGGCGATCAACGGAGGTGGGCGATGACGTCGTGCGCGCAGCCTGGCTGCACGGGCACGATCGACGAGGGTTACTGCGACCTGTGCGGTCACGCCGCCGTCTCACCCCCGGTGGCCGCGCAGGCGAGCGGCCCGGCGGAGGGCTCGGTCGGGGTGTGGACCGGGCACCCGGCCGTGTCGCAGCCCGCCGGCGTCACCCGGCCCGTACGCGGGACGGGGCCCTCCAGCAGGGGCGTGTCGGGGCCGATGAGCAGCGGCCGGTCGCGCGCCGGTGTGCTCGCGGAGATCGCCGATCTGCCGTCCGTGCCGTACCGCGACCCCGCGACCGCGGTGCAGTCCGACCCTCAGGTGCCGGAGAACAAGCGGTTCTGCGCCAAGCTCGACTGCGGCAAGCCGGTCGGCCGGTCGGTGGACGGGCGGCCAGGCCGCACCGACGGGTTCTGCCCGCACTGCCGGACGCCGTACTCCTTCTCCCCCAAGCTGGCCAAGGGCGACCTGGTGGGCGGCCAGTACCGGGTGCTCGGCTGCCTGGCCCACGGCGGCCTCGGCTGGATCTACCTGGCCTCCGACGAGAACCTGGACGGCCGCTGGATGGTCCTGAAGGGCCTGCTCAACACCGCCGACGCCGAGGCGCTCGCGGCGGCGGAGGCCGAGCGGCGCTTCCTGACGATGGTCGACCACCCGAACATCGTCAAGATCTTCAACTTCCAGCGCTCCGGCGGCCTCGGCTACATCGTCATGGAGTACGTCGGCGGCCAGTCGCTGCACGAGCTGCGCGGCCAGGGCCCGCTGCCGCTGCGGGAGACGCTCATGTACGGGCGTGAGATCCTGCGCGCGTTCGCCTACCTGCACGAGCACGACCTGGTCTACTGCGACCTCAAGCCGGCCAACGTGATCCGGGTCGGCAGGCGGCTCAAGCTCATCGACCTGGGCGCGGTGCAGCGCGTCGGCTCGCCGCCCGGGTCCTCCTGGGTGACGACCGGCTACCACGCGCCCGAGCTGGACACCCAGCCGTCGTCCGTCGCCTCCGACCTCTACACGGTGGCCAGGACCCTGGCGGCGCTGGCCGTCCCCGGGTTCAGCCCCACCAGGGGCGGGGTGGCCGCGCCGCTGCCGGACGACTGCGGCCACGAGTCGTTCGCCCGGCTGCTGCGCCGCGCCACCGACCCGGACCCGGCCGCCAGGTTCCACAGCGCGCAGGAGATGGAGGAGCAGCTCGTCGGCGTGCTGCGCGAGATCTCCGCGCTGGAGGACGGCGTGCCGTACCCGGCGCCGTCCGCGCTGTTCGGGCCCGAGCGGGACGCGGTGGGCAGGGCGCTGTCCGACGACCCGCAGCGGGTGTTCGACGCGCTGGACCCGATGGCGGCGGTGACGTCGCTGCCCGTGCCGCTGGCCGACCCCGCCGACCCCGCGGCCGGGGCGCTGGCGGGGCTGGCCGGCAGCCACCCGCACGAGCTGGCCGCCCAGGTGGGGGCCATGCCGGAGACGCCGGAGACCCGGCTGACGCTGGCCAGGCTGGCGGCGGAGGACGGCTTCGCGGGAGTGCGGGACATGCTGGACGACCTGGACCGGGCACTGCCCGGCGACTGGCGCGTCACCTGGTACCGCGGCGTGGCCGGGCTCGCCGTCCGCGACCCCGATCTCGCGGTGAGGTCGTTCGACCGGTGCGTGTCGATGATGCCGGGAGAGCGGGCGCCCAAGCTCGCGCTCGGCTTCGCGCTGGAGCTCGCCGGTCGCGATCCGGTCCCCTGGTACGAGAGCGTGTGGCGGACCGACCACGCCTACGTCAGCGCCGCCTTCGGGCTGGCCAGGGCGGGCCGGACGGCGGTGCTCGACGAGGTGCCGGCGTCCTCCAGTCACCGGGTGGCCGCGCAGCTCGCGCTGGTGGCCGCCGCCGCCCGCCGGGACCCGCGGGCGCTGCACCCGGGCGAGCTGACCGCCGCCGCCGACCGCCTGGGCAAGCTGGCCGACCTCGACCCGCGCCGCCGCAAGCGGCTGACGGCCGAGATCCTGCGTGCCGCGCTCACCTGGCTCGACGGCAACCAGCCGGCGCCCGGCGCGCGGGTGGCGGACACCCCCTTCACGGAGCGGGGCGTGCGCGGGCGGCTGGAGTCGATCTACCGCGAGCTCGCCGGCGCGGCGTCCTCGCGGCAGGAACGGTACGCGCTGGTCGACCTGGCCAACACCGTCCGGCCCCGGACGTGGCTGTGATGTGCCCGCTGTGCGAGGCGCCCGTGGCCCGGGGCGACTCCTTCTGCGAAGCCTGCGGCCACCCGCTCGCCTCCCCCTCCTGCGTGTCCTGCGGCGCCGCCGCCGTGGACGCGGAGGGCTACTGCGAACGCTGCGGCGTGCGCCAGCCCACGGCCAGGGACCATGCCGAGTCCGTCCTCCCCCACGGCGCCGCCGCCGTCACGGACCGCGGCCTGCGCCGCGCCCGCAACGAGGACGCGGTAACCCTGCTAACGCTCACCCCACCCCCGCCGAACCCGATCCCACCAGAAGCGACCACCATCCCTGTAACCACATCAGCCCCAAGAACCCCCCCACCCGGCCCGCCCCGAACAGGCGGGACAATCCCGCCAGAGACGCTCCCGCCCCGCGCGGCGGGGGCTGTCCCGCTAGGGACGCCTCCCGGCGCGACCCCGGCAGACCCGGCGGGGACTTTCCCTCCTCCCG
Source organism: Nonomuraea sp. NPDC054003 (assembly GCF_055585125.1). NCBI lineage: Bacteria > Bacillati > Actinomycetota > Actinomycetes > Streptosporangiales > Streptosporangiaceae > Nonomuraea > Nonomuraea sp. NPDC054003. Next base: position 457,282 of record NZ_JBVJKR010000003.1, on the reverse strand, counting down.
GCGCGACCTCAGCAGGCAGGCCGGTCCCGTCGGGCACGGCCACTTCCGGCGCGGCGGGGACAGTCCCGTCAGGGACGTTTCCTCCCAGCGTGACTCCAGCAGGTGGGGCGGTCCCGTTGGGTGCGGTCGGTTCGGGGACCATCGCGGTGGTTTGTGATGGGGTGGGGAGTTCGCCGCGGGCTGATGAGGCGGCGGCCGCGGCTGTGGCGGCGGCAGCGGCGGCGCTGGCGGAGGGGCGGCCGCACGAGGAGGCGTTCGCGCTGGCCGGCCTGGCGGTGGGCAAGCTCGCCAGCTCCCCCGACCATGCCCCGGCCTGTACGTACGTGGCCGCGGTCGCACGCCCCGGCGAGATCACGCTCTGCTGGGCGGGCGACACCCGCGCGTACTGGCTCGCCGACGTCCCCGCCGCCGGGGGCGTGCGGCGGGAGGGGACGCTGCTCACCGAGGACGACGTGGCGCCCACCGGGGAGATCACCGCCTGGCTCGGGGCCGACTACCCCGACGTGCGCCCCCGTACGCGCGTCTTCACGCCGCCGGGACCCGGCCTGCTGCTGGTGTGCAGCGACGGGCTGTGGCGCTACCTCGCCGGCTACCGCTTCCCCACCGAGGGAACCCCGCTCGACCAGGCCCGCCAGATGCTGCGCCACGCGCTCGACTCCGGCGGCCACGACAACGTGACCATCGCCTTGATCCCTCTAGGAGGCACGCATGGGTGACCAGCCCTCTTTCACCTTGCAGATCGACCAGAACAAATTCCTCCCGGTGGACGGCCGGGAGGTGCACGCCATCCTCACGATCGGCTCCACCGGCGCGGCCGTGGCGGAGACCGCCACCGAGGCCGCCGAAGTGATCATCGTGGACACGTCGGGTTCGATGAGCGGCAGCAAGATCCGTGACGCCCGGACGGCCGCCGCCACGGCCGTGGAAACACTGCGCGACGGCGCGTACTTCGCGGTGGTCTCCGGCACCTCGACGGCCAAGGTGATCTACCCGCACGGCCACGGCCTGGTCCGGGCCACCCCGGCGACCCGGGCCGAGGCGCAGCAGGCCATCTCCAGGCTGACGGCCCGCGGCGGCACCGCGATGGGCGAGTGGCTCAACCTGGCCGGCCACCTGCTGTCGGCGCACCCGAACGCGGTCCGGCACGCCATCCTCATGACCGACGGCCAGAACAACGAGCGCGAGGAGACGTTCCAGCACGTGCTGCGCGCCTGGAGCGGCAAGTTCGTCTGCGACAGCCTCGGCGTCGGCGCGGACTGGGTGCCCGCCCAGCTCCGCATGGTGTCGGAGGCGCTGCTCGGCAGCTTCGAGTTCGTCAGGAACCAGCACGAGCTGGCCGAGTTCTTCCGCCGGATCACCCAGACGGCGATGGCCAAGACCGTGCCCGACCTGTCGCTGCGCGTGTGGGTGCCGCAGACCGCCACGCTCAAGTTCGTCAAGCAGGTCTCGCCCACGCTGCTCGACCTGACCGGCAAGCGCGCCGACGTCAACCCGATGACCGGCGACTACCCGACCGGCTCGTGGGGTCAGGAGGAGCGCGAGTACCACCTGTGCGTGGAGGTCGCCCCCGGCCAGATCGGCCAGGAGATCAGGGCCGGGTGGGTGAAGCTGGTGCGGCCTGACACGGACGAGGTGCTGGCCTCGGGCAACGTGCTCGCCCAGTGGACCGACGACCTGGCCCAGTCCACCCGCATCAACCCCAAGGTCATCCACTACACCGGCCAGGCCGAGTTGCACCAGCTGATCCAGGACGGGCTCAGCGACCGCGCGGCCGGCAACGTGGAGGCCGCCACCGCCCGCCTGGCCAGGGCCAGGAAGATCGCCGCCGACTCGGGGCGCGAGGACACCGCGCGGCTGCTGGACAAGGTGGTCGAGGTCGATCCCGTCCAGGGCACCGCCCGGCTGGTCAGGAACGTCGACAAGGCCGACGAACTGGAGCTGGACACCGGCTCCGTACGCACGAGCAGGCTCCGCAGGACGGAGGGCGGCTGATGGCGACCTGCCCGCAGGGGCACGCGTCGAGCACCGACGACTACTGCGACGTGTGCGGGACGCAGATGTCCGCGCCCGCCCCGCGGCAGCCGGCGACGTCCCAGCCACAGGGGTCGCGGCCCGCGGAGAGCTGCCCGATCTGCGCCACCCCGCGCGTCGGCCAGTTCTGCGAGGTGTGCGGCCACTCCTTCGACGGCGGCGCGCTGCCCGCGCAGACCTCGGTGGCCGGGGCCCGCTGGGAGGCGGTGACCGCCGCCGACCGCGCCTACTACGACCAGGTCATCGCCCAGAACGGCCCGGACGCCGCGGCCATGGCCTTCCCCCCGTACTGCCCGGAACGCTCGTTCCCGCTCATCGGCGAGCAGGTGCGCATCGGGCGCAGCCGCAGGGGCCGTGACCTGACGCCCGAGATCGATCTGGCCGGGCCGCCGACCGATCCGGGCGTGTCGGGCCTGCACGCGGTGCTGCTGGCCACGCCCGGCGGGACCTGGATGCTGGTCGACCCGGGCTCGGCGAACGGCACCCAGGTCAACGGCAAGCCCGTCACGGTGAACGTGCCGGTCCCGGTGGGGCCGGGCGACCGCATCCACCTCGGCGCGTGGACCGTGATCACGATCAGGGAGGGCACGCCTTGACGGTGACGCCGATCTCACCCACGCCGCCCGCACCGCACCAGGCCGCGCCTCCGGTCAGGCGGCGGGCCGCGCGCAGCGTGCCCGGCAGGGTCCGGGTGCTCACCGGGGTGGCGGCCGCGGCGCTCGCGCTGCTGTTCGCCGCCGTCGCCGCCGGCGGCACCACCGCGGGCGACGGCCTGCGCGTCATCGGCCGCGACGCCGGCCCCCAGGTGGTCGCCACCTCCGGCCTGTACTTCGGGCTGAGCGACATGGACGCGCTGATCGCCGACGTGCTGGTGATGGGCCCCGAGGACGGAGGACTCAGGGCCAAGGCCCTCGCGCGGTACGAGCAGCAGCGCTCGGCCGCCAACCTGGCGCTGCTGGAGGCGTTCCAGCTGGCCGGCGACGACCAGGCGGAGCGCCGTACCATCCAGTCCGTGCTGGACGGGCTGGGCCGCTACGAGCAGCTGGTCGCGCGGGCGCTGCTGCTCGACAGCCAGTCCAGTCACGCCGCCGGGGACCCGCCCGCCTCGGTCCTCGGGGTCTACCGGGACGCCACCGACCTGATGCGCCAGGTGCTGCTGCCGCAGGCCTACAACCTGACGCTGGAGAGCGGCACCATCGTGCGCCGCACCTACGACGACACGGCCGGGATGCTGCCGCTGGTGCGGGCCGCGGTGATCGTGGCCGGGCTGCTCGCGCTCGGGTGCCTGCTGTACCTGCAGGTGTACCTGGCCCGGCGGTTCCGCCGGGTGCTCGGGCTCGCGCTCGTCGGCGCCACCCTGGCGACCGCGGGCGCGATGGCGGCCGGGCTGAGCGTGATCCAGCGGGACATCGACTTCCTGCGGACGGCCAAGTTCGAAGGCTTCGACTCGGTGGTGACGCTGGCCAGGGCCCGCGCCATCGGCAACAGCATGCAGGGCGACCAGAGCCGCTTCCTGCTGGACAAGGAGCGGGCCGACACCTACGAGCACCGGTTCCTGGACAAGTCGCAGCGGCTGATGTACGTCGAGGCGGGGAGCCTGGCGAAGTACCAGACCGCGGTGCGGGGGGCCGAGGACTTCCGGGGCATGCTGGGCCCCGAGCTCGCCGGGGTGACCGCCAAGCCCGTGCTCGACGCCTACCTCCGCTACCAGGAGGCCGACAGCCTGATGCGCGCGCGGGCGGCCACGGGCCGCACCGGTGAGGCGGTCGCGATCAGGCTCGGCGAGGTGCGGCAGGCGTTCGCGAAGTACGACGAGGAGCTCGTGAAGGTGGCCGACCGCAAGCAGAGCGTCTTCGCCTCGGCGGTCGACCGCGGCGAGCGGGCGCTGGACGAGCTGTGGACCGTGCTGCCGTTCGCCATGGGCGGCATCGGCGTGCTGCTGGCCCTGGGCGTATGGCCACGACTGAGGGAGTACCGTTGAAGCGGCTGATGATCGTGATGCTCGCGGCGGTCGCGCTGGTGGCCGCCGGATGCGGCGCCGGCGCCCCCGGGTCCCTGCTCGACAAGGACGAGATCGTCATCGGCGTCCGGCCCGACCTGCCGTCGGTGGGGTTCAGGAAGGGCAGCGGGTTCGAGGGCTTCGACGTCGACGTGGCCGCCTACGTCGCCGAGCGGCTCGGCAAGGACTACCGGCTGGTCCCGGTGCTGGCCGCCGAGCGCGAGGACGCGGTGCTCTCCGGCGAGGCCGACCTGGTCGTGGCCACGTACACGATCAGTGAGGACCGCAAGCAGAAGGTGCTGTTCGCGGGCCCGTACCACATCTCCTACCAGGACATCCTGATCCGGCCCGACGAGAGCCGGATCAAGGACGTGCGCGACCTGCGGGGCCGGCGCATCTGCGAGGTGGAGGGCGCGAACGCGGCCCAGCGGGTGGTCGAGGAGCGCGGGGTGGCGGCGGAGGTCAAGCCGTTCCCCGACTACCAGGCGTGCATGGTGGCGCTGAAGCAGAACCAGGTGGACGCCATCACCACCAACGACGTCATCCTGGCCGGGCTGGCAAAGCAGGACGGCGGCGGGCTGCGCCTGGCCAACGCCCAGTTCAACGAGCAGCGGACCGGCATCGGCATGCGCCGGGGAGACGTGGCCGGGTGTGAGGAGGTCAACCGGGCGATCACCGACATGTACCAGGACGGGACCGCCGCCAAGCTGCTGCGCGAGTGGTTCGGCGGCACCGGCCTGGACTTCGGCACGGTCGCGGTGCCGCAGTTCGAGGGCTGCTCGTGACACGACGGCGGGCCGGGGAGGCTCCCCGGCCCGCCGTCGTGACCACTCAGTCCAGATAGTCGCGCAGCATCTGCGCCCTCGTCGGGTGGCGGAGCTTGGCCAGGGTCTTCGACTCGATCTGCCGGATGCGCTCCCGGGTGACGCCGAACTCCCTGCCCACCTCCTCCAGCGTGCGCGGATGGCCGTCGGCCAGGCCGAAGCGGAGCTGGATGATGCGCTGCTCGCGGTCGGACAAGGTCGCCAGGATGTCGTCGAGCTGGTCCTGCAGCATGATGAACGCCGCCGCCTCCATGGGCACGACCGCGTCGGCGTCCTCGATGAAGTCACCGAGGTCAGAGTCCTCCTCGCCGATCGGAGACTGCAGCGACACCGGCTCCTGCGCGATGCGCTGGATCTCCACGACCCGGTCGACGGGGAGGTCCATCTCCTTGGCGATCTCCTCCGGGATCGGCTCGCGGCCGAGGTCCTGGTGGAGCTGCCGCTGCACCCTGACGAGCTTGTTGATCGTCTCCACCATGTGCACGGGGATGCGGATGGTCCGCGCCTGGTCGGCGATCGCCCGCGTGATGGCCTGACGGATCCACCAGGTGGCGTAGGTGGAGAACTTGTAGCCCTTGGTGTAGTCGAACTTCTCCACGGCCCGGATCAGGCCGAGGTTGCCCTCCTGGATCAGGTCCAGGAACAGCATGCCGCGGCCGACGTACCGCTTCGCGATCGACACCACGAGCCGCAGGTTGGCCTCGATGAGGCGCTGCTTGGCCCGGGTGCCCTGCCAGACGAGCTCCCTGAACTCAGGGAAGGCCAGACGCGAGACCCCGTTGCCGAGCTTGTCCTCCGCGAACAGGCCGGCTTCGATCGACTTGGCGAGCTCCACCTCCTCTTCCGCCGTCAGCAGCGGCACCCGGCCGATCTCCCGCAGGTAGATACGGACCAGATCACTGGTCGGCGCCCGCTTGCCTACGTCTTCCTCATCGGCGCGGGTGGTCTCCTCGTCGCCCTGGGGCTCGAGGACCTCCACACCGTTCTCGGCGAGCATCCGCACGACGCGCTCCAGCGCGTCGGAGGGAAGCTCGGATCGGTCAAGCGCGGCTGCGACGTCATCGACGGTTACGCTCCCGCGCTCCCTTCCCTTAGCGACGAGGTCCGCCACCTGATCTACGGATGGCGGTCCACTTGGCAGCACCGATGCACCCACGGGAGACAGTCTGCAGTATTGGTTCCATAAAATGGCAGACCCATTTTTGTCACCGAAGGTAAGGCCTTCACCCTTACCGAATTGAGATCCCTTTAAGGTTTAGCCGGAGTTTGATCAGGAAAGTAAAGTCAATTACGCGGTCTGGATTGGTGTGTCCGGCTCGGTGAAGCGCCGGACACATGGGTCTTGCTGCCCGGATGCCGCTTTGTGCGGCATTACCGGGTCTACCACTCGGCTATGCGCCGATCAGCCGCCCGCGTGGTAGACGGTCCCGCCGGCGGGCCTGTCGTACGTTTCGACGATCTCCGCCCGCTTCTCATCGAGATCCACGCGCACCCACCGGCCCATTCCCCCGCCGTCGCCGCGTACGGTCACCTCCGCCGTTCCGGTCCACGTCGCCGCGGCCGGGCGGACCCCAGTCGGAAGCGGGACCCTCGCGGTCACCTTCCGCGACCCGAGGTCGTAGACGATCACCGACGGCCGCTCCCCCGGGACGTACACGGCCAGCCGCCGTCCGTCGGCGGCGGCCGCCGCCACCCTGGGCTGGTCGTCGCCCCCGCCGTCGGCCACGGACGAGGGCCGGCGGGGCAGGTTGTGGGCGACCACCTGCGGCGGCACGTCCCTGCGCAGGGTGCGCCCGCGCGGATCGGTGACCCGCATGCTCTCCTCCACCCGCAGCAGTTCCCCGCCGTCGCCGCTGAACCCGGCCGTGCAGGAGAAGCCGTCCTCGGCCGGGAGCGTGCCGACGGCCCGGCCCGAGCGCACGTCGTACACCCGGATCCGCCTGCCCGCGTCGTTGGGCAGGTACGCCGGCCGCGACCCGTCCGGCGACAGCAGCAGGCGGGTCTCGTCCACGCCGACCTCGTTCGCGGGCTGCTTGACCGTGCCGCCGCAGTTGGGCAGCCATCCCGTCCGCACCGGGACGTCCGCGACGGCGACGCCGCCACCGCCCGCCAGGACGGCGGATCCCGCCACCAGAACGGTCACCATTCGGATCTTCACGGGGTGTTGGACAGAGGCCGCCCGGCGAAAGTTCGCCGGCCTCCGGCGGGCTAGCTTCCGGCCGCCCGGTCGCGCAGGACCCGGCGCTGCTGCTCCAGGGCCACCAGCTCGCCGAAGAGCTTGTTGTATTCCTGCTGCTCGTCGACCGGGTTGAGCCGCTGGATGCGGGACTTCACCTGGGCGATGGCCCGGTCGACGGCGATGGCCTCGATGGCCGCGAGCATCGCGCCCGCGTAGCGCTCCTCGGCGTGGGAGTCGGCCTGGATGGTCTCCACCGCGAACCGGGTCACCAGCGCCGCCGCGCCCTCCTCGTGGGCGTGTTCGAGCAGCCGGTCGACCCACGGGCGGCCGCCGTGGCCCGCCGCCGCCAGCCCGCCCGCCGCCGCTATCAGCCGCTGCAGCGTCACGTGGTCGGGCGCGGTGAACGCCTGCGGGTCGAGCGCGTCGAAGCGCGGCCCGAGCAGCGCCGGCCGCTGCACGGCCAGCTTGAGCAGCTCGGCCTCCACCCGTACGTGCGGATCGACCGGAGCGGGCCGGGGGGCCTGCTGCGGGCGGCCCGTCTGCGCCCGCCCCACCTCGGCGATGCGCTGCATGACGAACCGCTCGTCCATGAACCCGAGCCACCGGTCGAGGTCGATGGCGTAGCGCTTGCGCAGCCCCGCGTCCTTGATGCCGGCCACGATCGGCGCCGCCGCGTCGAGCGCCGCGATCTTGCCTTCGTTGCTGCGCAGGTCGTAGCGGTCGATCGTGCTGCGGATGGCGAACTGGAACAGCGGCTCGCGGCTCGCGACCAGGTCGCGCACCGCCGCGTCGCCCTGCTTGACCCGCAGGTCGCACGGGTCGAGCCCGTCGGCCTGGATGGCGACGTAGGTCTGCGTGACGAACTTCTGCTCGTCGGCGAAGGCCCGCAGCGCCGCCTTCTGGCCGGCCGCGTCGCCGTCGAAGGTGAAGATCACCTCACCCCGGAACTCGGCCTGGTCGAGCAGGAACCGGCGCAGGATCTTGATGTGCTCCTCGCCGAACGAGGTGCCGCAGGTCGCCACCGCCGTCGGCACGCCCGCCAGGTGGCAGGCCATCACGTCGGTGTAGCCCTCGACGATCACCGCCTGGGCCCGCTTGGAGATCTCGCGCTTGGCCAGGTCGATGCCGTAGAGCACCTGGCTCTTCTTGTAGAGCGGGGAGTCGGGGGTGTTGAGGTATTTGGGGCCGTCGTCGGAGTCGAGCAGTTTGCGGGCGCCGAACCCGATCACGTCGCCGGTCGAGTCCTTGATCGGCCAGATCAGCCGCCCGCGGAACCGGTCAATCGGCCCGCGCCGCCCCTGCTTGGCCAGCCCGCCCTTGACCAGCTCCTCGGCGCTGAACCCGCGCGCCAGCAGGTGGCGGGTCAGCGCCTCCCACTCGGCCGGGGCGTAACCGACCTGGAACAGCTCGGCGTCGGCCCGCTCGAACCCCCGCTCCGACAGGAACCGCCGCCCCGCGCCGGCGTCGGGAGCGAACAGCTTGGCGGCGTAGAACTCCGCGGCCAGCCGGTGCGCCTCGATCAGCCGCGCCCGCTCGCCGTGGTCGCGCCGCGGCACGTAGCCACCCTGCTCGTACTGCAACTGGATGCCGGCCCGCTGCGCCAGCCGCTCGACCGCCTCGCCGAAGGTCAGATGCTCGACCTTCTCCACGAAGGTGATCACATCACCGCCTTCGGAGCAGCCGAAACAGTAGTACATCCCCCGCTCGGGGGTGACGTTGAAGGAAGGCGACTTCTCATCGTGGAACGGGCACAACCCCTTGAGGTTGCCGCCTCCGGCGTTGCGCAACTGGATGTGCTCGCCGATCACGTCGGCGATGGGGGAACGCTCGCGTACGAGCGCGATGTCGACGTCACGGATCCGGCCAGCCACGCCGGTGAGTCTATGCGGAGCGCCCGACACTTCTCCCACTGAGAGCGATGTGACCTGCGGGACGGAGAGGAAGCAGCGGGATGGAACAGGTCGCACCCGTTGGTCCGAAAGACGTTATGGGACCGCTCCCTGTCGGCTACAAAGGTAAAGGTTGTCCTCGGATACGGTGGAGATCATGCGAGCGGGGCGGATCGGCCTGTTGGCGGCGTCGGCCGGCGCCGCGCTGCTGGTGAGCGGCTGCAGCCAGCCGGCCGGGATCGCGGGCGTGCGGTCGGCCGCCACCACGTCCGGCGCGGGCTCCGCGGCGGTGACCTCGCCGGCCCCGACACCGGCCCCGCAGGGCCCCGTCGAGCCGCCCGCGGGCGACGACCCGGTGCGGGTGCCGCCGCCGAAGCTCTCCAAGTACACCTACACCTTCCCCGTCAAGGGCTGCGAGGTGACCTACCAGAGCAAGCTGCTGGTGCTGCCGAAGACGACGATCTGGGCGCCGCGGGGATGCGCGTTCGTGGCGCCGGTCGACGGCGTGGTCGACGAGGTCAACACCGCCAACCGGTGGCTGCCGTCCACCGACGAGGGCGCCCACCGCGAGGGCAGGTTCGTCACGGTCATCGGCGACGACGGGGTGCGCTACCTGGGCGCCCACCTCGACAGCGTGGCCGAGGGCATCCGGCCGGGTGTGAAGGTGAAGGGCGGCCAGACGCTGGGCCGGGTCGGCACGTCGGGCAACGCCCGCGACACCGGCCCCAACCTCTACTTCGCGATCTCCTGGAAGACCGGCCCGGCGTTCTGGTGGGTGCGCAGGGGCATGGTCGAGCCGTGGGACTATCTCGACGCGTGGCGGTCCGGCAACCGCACGTTCTCGCCCCGCCAGGAGACGCTGGCGCTGCGCCGCAAGCTCGGCGAGACGCCGCCGTGCCGGCTGCTGTGCGGCGGGAAGCGGGCCGAGCCCGCGTCGGCCGAGCCGACCCCGACGCCGACGCGGAAGAAGAAGCGCGCCACCCCGACGCCGGAGCTCGCGATCACGCTCGCGCCGACGGCGTCGGTCGGCACCGTGCGGTGACGCGCTCAGCGTGACAGCCGCCGGTGCCAGGCGACGGCGGAGGTGTCGGTCAGCGAGGCGATCTGGTCGATGACCACCCGCACGCGGTCCGCGTCGCCGGCCGCCTCGTCGAAGGCGGGCCTGAAGGCGGGCTCCAGCGTGCCGGGCGCGCCGAGGGTGATGAGCGAGGCCAGCTCCATGATCAGCTCACGCTGCCTGGCCTGGTTGGCGTGGTGGTCCTCGGTGGCCATCACGTAGTGGGCGGTGATGCCCTTGAGCAGCGCGCACTCCAGGCGGGTCGACTCGGGCACGACGAGGCTGGTCCGGTGGCGCAGGCCGTACGACTCCCTGGTGGCCGTCTGGGCGGCGCGGCAGAAGCGGCCGATGAGCCCGCTGGTGAGCGCCTTGAGCCCCGCCAGGTCGGAGAGGGTGGCCGTGAAGCGGCGGGGCCACGGCGGGGCGGCGACCAGCTCCGCGAAGAGCTCCTCCAGCTCGGCGAGGTCGGCGCCGGGCGCGTACCAGGTGCGGGTCGTCACGCAGACGGCCGCGCGCTCGGCGGGCGAGCGCAGCGCCTCCGGGACGACGTGGCCGGAGTGGAGCGCGTCCTCCAGGTCGTGCACCGAGTAGGCGACGTCGTCGGCCCAGTCCATGATCTGCGCCTCGAAGCTGACCCGGCCGTCGGGCGCGCCGTCCCTGATCCACCGGAACACCGGCAGGTCGTCGTCGTAGACGCCGAACTTGGGCGACTCGCCGCGGGTCCACGGGTACTTGATGGAGGCGTCCAGCGCGGCCCTGGTGAGGTTGAGCCCGGCGCTGGTGCCGTCGTCGGCGATGACCTTGGCCTCCAGCCGGGTGAGCAGCCGCAGGCTCTGCGCGTTGCCCTCGAAGCCGCCGCAGGGCTCGGCCAGCTCGGCGAGCGCCGTCTCCCCGTTGTGGCCGAACGGCGGGTGGCCCAGGTCGTGGGCGAGGCAGGCGGTCTCCACCAGGTCGGGGTCGACGCCGAGGGTGGCGCCCATCTCGCGGCCGACCTGGGCGCACTCCAGCGAGTGGGTGAGCCGGGTGCGCGGGATGTGCTGGCCGGCGCCGAGCGCCTCGGCCGGGCCGACCACCTGCGTCTTGGCGGCGAGCCTGCGCAGCGCGGCGCTGTGGAGCACCCGTGCGCGGTCTCGTTCGAACGCGCTGCGCTCGGGGTTACCGGGTGGTTCGGGCACCCAGCGTGCGGTGTCGTGTTCGTCGTAGCCGGCCATAAGGGAGCGATTTTATCCGGTTTCCGGTTTTCGCTAGGGTCGAAGCCACGCCAGAGTCCCCCCGTCCCCGGGAGCCCTCACCCATGACGACCGCGTTCCGGGCCGTCCTCGCCTTCTGCCTGCTCGCCGGCTTCTACGTGCTCGTCGGCGTGATCGTGCTGGCGGCGGTCGCGCTCGACGTGCTGCTGATCATCGACTTCCACGCCAACTTGATCAAGTTCGCCGTGGTGCTGACGCTGGCCGCCGCCGCGCTCGTCCGTACGCTGATCATGGTGAGCCGCAGGCAAAGCGGCGAGCAGCCGGGCGTGGCGGTCACCAGGGAGCACGAGCCGGTGCTGTGGCAGACCGTCGAGGACCTGGCCCGCCGGGTCCGCACCGCGCCGCCTGACGAGATCCGGCTGCTGCCGGACGTCAACGCGGCGGTCGCGGAAGACACCCGGTTCCTCGGGCTGAAGGCCACCAGGCGGCGCATGTACATCGGGCTGCCGCTGCTGCAGACGCTCACGGTCGACGAGATGCGGGCGGTGCTCGGGCACGAGCTGGGCCACTACAGCGGCGCGCACACCCGGCTCGGCGCGCCCGTCTACCGCGGGCGGGTCTCGCTCATCGCGACCGTGCGAGGCCTGGACCGCCACCCGTTCGTCCAGCGGCTGTTCACCTGGTACGCCAAGCTCTACATGCGGGTGTCGCAGGCCGTGTCGCGCAGGCAGGAGCTGGAGGCCGACGAGCTCGCGGTGGCGATCGGCGGGCGGCAGGCGATGGCCGACGCGCTGCGCAAGATCCACTACACGGCGGCGGCCTGGGAGCTCTACACGGCCACGTACCTGTCGATGGCGGGGGCGGGCGGCTGCCGGCCCGCGGCCGTGTTCGGCGGCTTCCAGTCCATGCTGAACGACGAGTCCCGGCGGGCCCAGCTGACCGAGCTGGCCGCGCGGCCCGAGGAGACGTCCCCGTACGACTCGCATCCGAGCCTGGCCGAGCGGCTGGCGGCGGTGGAGCGGCTGCCGGAGCCCGAGCACGTGCCCGACCCGCGCTCGGCGCTGATGCTGCTGCACGACGCCGACGTGGCCGCCAACGCCGTGGAGGGGTCCCTGTGGACGCCGCAGGCGGCGGCCGCCCTGCGTCCGGTGTCCTGGGACGAGCTGGTCTCACAGGGCATGTACGAGGGTCGCAACGCCGAGGCGCTGCGCGACCTCGCGGTGGCGGGCGCCCGGGTGGTCGGGGCGTCCAGGCCGTACCTGGACGCGGCCTTCGAGGCCATCGCCAGAGGGCGTCAGGCGGAGCTGGAGGCGGCTCTGCGCGAGCTGGGGTGGGCCGCCGAGGAGGGACTGCTCGCGCGCGTGCTGGGCGCCGCCCTGGAGGGGCTGCTGATCCAGCACGGCCAGGCCCGCTGGGCGCTGTCCTGGTCGGGGCCGGCGCGGCTGCTGTACGACGACGGCGAGGAGGTGGCCCTCTCCGGCTACGCGGCCCAGGTGTCCGCCGACCCCGCGGCCATCGGCGGCCTCCGGACCTGGCTCGGCGACCTCGGCGTACGCCACGACTACATCCCAGCCAACGCCGAACCAACCCCCATCCCGTCCCCCTGACCTCCCCCGTACGACCCCCATCCTCAAGACTCTCCGTACGGGGTCTTCCCTCGTACGAACCCTCGCCCGTACGAGACCTCCCCCCGACAGGACGCGTCCCCGAAACTCCCCGTACGAGACCTCTCCTCGTACGAGACCCTCCCCGGGCAGGACGCGTCCCCGAAACCTTCCATACGGGACCATCCCCCGGACGAGACCGTCCCCGAACCCCCATACGAGACCCTCCCAGGCAGGCCCCGTTCCCGAAACTCTCCGCGCGGGACCATCTCCGCACGAGACCATCCCGGGAAGTCTCCGTACGGGACCTTCCCCGTACGAGACATTCCCTGAGGTAGGACGCGTCCCCGAGACCCTCCGTACGGGACCGTCCCCCGGACGAGACCGTCCCCGAACCCCCATACGAGGCCTTCCCCAGGCAGGACCCGTTCCCGAAAATTCCCCGCGCGGGACCATCCCCGCGCACGAGACCATCCCGGGAACTCTCCGTACGGAACCTTCCCCGTACGAGACATTCCCCGAGGTAGGACGCGTCCCCGAACCTCCGCACGGGACCATCCCCGTACAGGACCCTCCCTGCACGGGACTATCCCCCGGACGGGACCCGTCTCGGAACTTCCCGTACGAGACCTCTCCTCGTACGGGATCTCCCCCCAGATAGGGCGCGTCCCCGAAACTCTCCGTACGAGACCTCTCCTCGTACGGAATCTCCCCCAGATAGGGCGCGTCCCCGAAACTCTCCGTAC
>NZ_JBVJKR010000003.1:0-443665 GCF_055585125.1 Nonomuraea sp. NPDC054003 | reverse complement strand
TCCCCCAGATAGGGCGCGTCCCCGAAACTCTCCGTACGAGACCTCTCCTCGTACGGAATCTCCCCCAGATAGGGCGCGTCCCCGAAACTCTCCGTAGGGGACCATCGTCCGCCGGAAACTCCCCGTACGGGGGCCTCTCCTCGCACGAGACCTCCCCGGACAGGACCCGTCCCCGGAGCTCCCCGTACGAGGACTTTCTCGGACGGGGAGTTCCGGTGGGTGGAGCTCCGGGGGAGGTCGGTCAGCGGGTGTCGGAGTCGGTGTCGCTGAGGGCGGCGCGGCCGGCTTCGAGGCGGGCGACCGGGATGCGGAAGGGTGAGCAGGAGACGTAGTCGAGCCCGGTGTCGTGGCAGAAATGGACGGAGTCCGGGTCGCCGCCGTGCTCGCCGCAGATGCCGATCTTGAGGTCGGGCCTGGTGGCACGGCCTTCCTCGGTGGCGATCGCGACCAGCCGGCCGACACCCTCGCGGTCGAGGGTCTCGAACGGGGAGACGCCGAAGATGCCCAGCTCCAGGTAGCGGGAGAAGAACGAGGCCTCGACGTCGTCGCGGGAGAAGCCCCACGCCATCTGGGTGAGGTCGTTGGTGCCGAACGAGAAGAACTCGGCGGCCTCGGCGACCTGCCCGGCGGTCAGGGCGGCCCGGGGAGTCTCGACCATGGTGCCGATGAGCGCGTCGACACCCGCCTCCGCGAGGATGGCGGCGGCCTCCTCGCGGACGCACTCCAGTTCCTGGACGGCGGCGATGAGCGGGATCATGATCTCCGGCCGGGCGCCGGGGACCTCCTTGGCGGCCTGGGCGATGGCGCGTACCTGCATGGCGAACAGGCCGGGGATGACCAGGCCGAGCCGTACGCCGCGCAGGCCGAGCATCGGGTTCTGCTCGTGCAGTCTCTTGACGGCGGCCAGCAGGGCGCGGTCCTTGTCCGTGGCCTCGCCGGTGGCGACCTTGACGGACAACCCGACGATGTCGGGCAGGAACTCGTGCAGCGGCGGGTCGATGAGCCGGATGGTCACCGGCCGGTCACCCATCGCCTGGAAGATGCCGACGAAGTCGGACTTCTGGAGGGGTTCGAGCGCGTCCAGCGCGGCCTGCCGGTCCTCGGCGCCGGCGGCGAGCACCAGGTCCTCGACGAGCTGGCGGCGGTCGCCGAGGAACATGTGCTCGGTGCGGCACAGCCCGATGCCCTCGGCGCCGAAGCGGACCGCCCTGGCGGCGTCCTCGGGGTTGTCGGCGTTGGCCCGCACGCCCAGGCGGCGCGCCCCGTCGGCGTGCCGCATGATGCGGTCGACCGCCTTGACCAGGTCGTCCTCGGGCTCGGCGCCTTCGAAGTACTCGACCACGGCGGAGGCGACGACCGGCACCTCGCCGAGGAAGATCTCGCCGCTGGTGCCGTCGATGGAGATCACGTCGCCCTCGTTGACGACCACGCCGCCGGGGGCGGAGAACGTGCGGCCGGCCGTGTCGACGTCCAGCTCCTCGGCGCCGCACACGCAGGTCTTGCCCATGCCGCGGGCGACCACGGCGGCGTGCGAGGTCTTGCCGCCGCGGCTGGTGAGGATGCCGCGGGCCGCGATCATGCCGGACAGGTCGTCCGGGTTGGTCTCGCGGCGCACCAGGATGACGTCCTCGCCCTGGGCGGCCAGCTCGGCGGCCCGCTCGGAGGAGAAGACGGCCTTGCCGACGGCCGCGCCCGGCGAGGCGTTCATGCCCTTGGCGATGCGCCGCTTGTCCGCGCCGGCGTCGAAGCGGGGGAACATGAGGCGGGCGAGCTGGTCGCCGGTGACCCGGGTGACGGCCTCGTCCATGGTGATGAGGCCCTGGTCGACGAGCTGGGTGGCGATGCGGAAGGCGGCGCCGGCGGTGCGCTTGCCGACGCGGGTCTGCAGCATCCAGAGCTTGCCGCGCTCGATGGTGAACTCGATGTCGCACAGGTCGCGGTAGTGGTTCTCCAGCGTCTCCATGATCGACAGCAGTTCGTCGTAGGAGCGCTTGTCGAGCCGCTCCAGCTCCTGCAGCGGGATCGTGTTGCGGATGCCGGCGACGACGTCCTCGCCCTGCGCGTTCTGCAGGTAGTCGCCGTAGATGCCCTGGCGGCCGCTGCCCGGGTCGCGGGTGAAGGCGACGCCGGTGCCGGAGTCGCCGCCGCAGTTGCCGAAGACCATGGAGCAGATGTTGACGGCGGTGCCGAGGTCGGCCGGGATGCGTTCCTGGCGGCGGTAGAGGATCGCGCGCGGCGCGTTCCAGGAGTCGAAGACGGCCATGACGGCCATCCGCATCTGCTCGCGCGCGTCGGCGGGGAAGTCGTCGCCGGTCTGGTCGCGGACGATGCCCTTGTACGACTCGACCAGGCGCTGGAGCTCACCGGCGTCGAGGTCGGTGTCCTGGCGGCCGTCTTTCAGAGCGTCGAGGGCGTCCTCGAACAGGTCGCCGTCGATGCCGAGCACGGTCTTGCCGAACATCTGGATGAGCCTGCGGTAGGAGTCCCAGGCGAAGCGGTCGTTGCCGCCCGCCTGCTTCGCGAGGCCGTGCACGGACTCGTCGTTGAGCCCGATGTTGAGCACCGTCTCCATCATGCCCGGCATCGAGAACTTGGCACCCGAGCGCACGCTGACGAGCAACGGGTCGTCGGCCTGGCCGAGCCGCTTGCCCATGCTTTCCTCGAGCGCCCGCAGGTGCTCCTCGACCTCCCGGTCGAGACCTTCGGGCAGGGCGCCCTCTGCCAGGTAGTGGCGGCACGCCTCAGTAGTGATCGTGAACCCCGGAGGAACGGGCAGCCCGAGATTGGTCATCTCGGCGAGGTTGGCGCCCTTTCCGCCCAGGAGATCTTTGAGATTCCTGTTGCCCTCGGTGAAGTCGTAAACGTACTTGGCCACCACAGCTCCAATCAACGCTTCTACTCGGACTCTACCGGCGGAATTGATGATGAAACTGCACTCTTCGGTTAAGTCAACGTTTCCCCAGCTCAGACGCCCTCCAGAGGTCTAATCCATTCATTATTCCGACCACTTCGAGAAGTGGTTTATACCAATGGTTCAAACCAATTCTTGAGCATCGGGCGCAGAATCGGATCACTGCTATACAAGCCGTCGGAAGGGCTGGCGTACGCGTCGGTCATGGAGATCAGCCGGCACCCGCGCGGCGGCGCACAGATGCCGCAGGCGCGACGATGGCAGCAGGCCGGACCGTCAGGGGAACGGGTTGTGGTCGGGCGCCGGGCCGGGGGCGCCGCCGCGGGCCGGTAGCCACAGCACGAACGTGGCCCCTTCCCCGATCCGCGAGTGCACCGCCACCCTGCCGCCGTGCGACTCCACGATCTGCCTGACGATCGCCAGCCCCAGCCCGGTGTGCCGGTCGCGGCGGCTGGCCTCACCGCGCCAGAACCGGTCGAACACCCGCGCCTGGTCCTCCGCCGCCAGCCCCGGGCCGTCGTCGCGCACGGCCACCCACAGCCAGCCGCCGGCTTCGTCCACGGCGGCCTCCCGGTGACCGGCCTTCTGGTGGCCGGACCTCGCGGCAGCCCAGCCCGCCGCGCGGTGCAGCGGCCGCAGGCGGGACGCTCCGCCGGAGATCATGTCCGTCGCCCCCCACCTGCCGGCGGCCACCCGCACCCGCCCGCCCGGCGGGGACAGCCGCACCGCGTTGGACAGCAGGTTGGCCACCGCCCGCCGGAGCGCGTCCTGGTCGCCGGTCGTCTCCAGGCCGGGCATCAGCCGCCTGGTGATGGTGAGGCCGCGCGCGGTGGCCAGAGCCGCGTACTCCTCGCAGGCCTCGACGGCCACCCGCGACAGGCCCAGGTCGGTGTCGGCGAACGCGGTGCCCTGCCTGCGGGCGCTGGCCAGCAGGTCCTCCACCAGGCGGGTCATCCGGGTGGTGGCCCGGTCCACGACGGCGACGGCCCGGCCGCGCTCCTCCTCGCTCGCCTCCGGCGACAGCAGCACCGCGTCCACGTTCGCCCTGATGATCGTCAGTGGGCTGCGCAGCTCGTGGGAGGCGTCGTCGATGAGCTGCCGTTGCGCCCGGAACGCCTCCTCCAGCCTGTCGAGCATGGTGTCGATGGTGTCGGCCAGGTCCTTCAACTCGTCGCTCGGGCCGCGCAGGGTGATCCGCCGTGACAGGTCCGTCGCCTGGATCTCCTCGGTGGTACGGGTGATCGACCGGACCGGCCGCAGCACCCGGCCCGACAGCAGCCAGCCGATGCCCAGGCTCGCCGCGAACAGCCCGCCCAGCGTGTACAGCGAGTAGTCGCGCAGGGTGGCGAGCGTCCCGACGTTGATCGCGTTCTCCACCTCTTCGATGAACACCACTTCCTGCTTGCCGACGTACTCGCCGTCCCGGTACGTCTTCGCGATCTCGGTCGCGTACGAGCGCTGCTCGGTCGTACGGGAGACCGCGTAGTAGATGCCGCCCAGCACCAGCGCCGCGAGCAGGAAGAGCAGCCCCGAGTAGAGCACGGTGAGCCGGAACCGGATGGTGTGGATCATGCGGGCTCCCTGAGCCGGTACCCCCGGCTGATGACGGTCTCGATCAGGCCGTCGGCCTGGAGCTTGCGGCGCAGGTTGCCGACGGTCACCCGGACGGTGTTGGTGAACGGGTCGGCGTGCTCGTCCCAGACGTGCTCCAGCAGTTCCTCGCTGGAGACCACGTAGCCCGGTCTGGTCATCAGGTAGTGCAGGACGCCGTACTCCTTGGGGGTGAGCGCCAGCGCCCGCCCGTCCAGCGACACCTCCATCCTCGCGGTATCGATCCGCAGCGTTCCCACCTCGAGGACGGAGGTGCCGCCGGTGTCCCTGCGCAGCAGGGCTCTGACCCTCGCCAGCAGTTCGGGGAAGGCGAACGGCTTGACCAGGTAGTCGTCGGCGCCCTCGTCGAGTCCGCGCACGCGGTCGTCCAGCCGGTCCCGCGCGGTGACCATGATGATGCGCACGCCGTCGCCCGTCGCCCTGACCGCCCGGCACAGCTGGAAACCGTCGCCGCCGGGCAGGTTGAGATCGAGCAGCACCAGGTCGTAGGAGTTGACCTGGAGCTTCTCGTGCGCGGTGAGGGCGTCGGCGGCCACGTCGACCGCGTATCCGGCCCGGACCAGGCCCACGCGTAACGCCTCCACCAGGTCTTCCTCGTCCTCGACGACCAGCAATCGCATACTTCGGACCCTAGTTTCGGATGAGGCGGTCCGCGATGGGCGCGGCCCGGTCGATGGGGATGGCGAACCCGATGCCGATGTTGCCGCCGCCCCGCCCGGCCGCGATCGCGGTGTTCACCCCCACGACCTCGCCACGGGCGTTGACCAGCGGGCCGCCGGAGTTGCCCGGGTTGATGGAGGCGTCGGTCTGCACCGCGGTACGGGACGCGCCGCCCAGCCGCACCTCCCGATCGGTGGCGCTGACGATGCCGGCGGTGACCGTCCCCGACAGGCCGAGCGGCGAGCCGATGGCGAGCACCTGCTCCCCCACCGACAGGTCCGCCGACCGGCCCAGCGTGGCCGGCGGCAGGCGGGCGGAACCCGCGCCCACCACCTCCAGCACGGCCAGGTCCTCGTCGTCGTCGGAGCCGAGCACCCGCGCGCCCAGCCTGCGGCCGTCGCTGAGCACCACCGTCACGTCGGACGCGCCCCGCACCACGTGCGCGTTGGTGAGGACATGGCCGCTCCCGTCCACCACGAAGCCGGACCCGCCTGCCCGGCCCGCCTCGACGGACACCACGCTCGGCAGGACCATCGCGGCCGTCGCGCTCAGCCCGGTCGCGCCGCCCGAGGCGGCCGGCGCCGCCCGGGGCAGTGCGGTGGCGGGTTCCCCGTATCGGAAGGCGGCCGCCCCCGCCAGTCCGGCCGCCGCACCGGTGACCGCCGCGACGAGCACGGCGGTCACCAGGAGACGACCGCCCCGGCGCGCGGGTTCCACGGGGCGGGAGGGCGGCGGGACGGCCAGGGGCACCTGCGTGAAGGCGGGGCCGCTGGGCCTGCCGAGCCCGTTCACGGCAGCCTCGCGAACCAGAGCATCGAGGTGGCCGCCGCCAGCAGCGCCGCGATCAGCCCCGCCGCGACGAACCACTGCCAGATCTCCTGCCGTTCGGTCCGATAGCCGACCGAGGTGCCGATGTCCTCGTACACGGCCTGGAGCTCATCGCCGCTGGCCGCCTCGTAGAAGCCGCCACCGGCCGTCTCCGCGAGCCGTTGCAGCGCGGGGCCGTCCACCGGCACGGGCAACTGTCTTCCCTGGAGTTCGATGACGCCCTCCTGCGTGCCATAAGCGATCGTGGTGACGGGCACGCCCCGGGCCGCCGCCTCGCGCGCCGACTCCTCGACGGTCCGGCCGGTCGTGTTCTCGCCGTCGGAGAGCAGCACGATGTGCGCGGGCGGGGCCTGCTCCTCGGTGTCGAGCGCCTCGATGGCGTCCAGCGAGGAGTAGACGGCCTCGCCGATGGCGGTGCCCGCGGTGGTGGTCAGCCGGTCGAGCGCGCCGAGCACGGCCGGGCGGTCGGTGGTCGGCGGCACGACGACCGAAGCGTTCTCGGAGAACGCCACCAGGCCCAGGTTGAACCGGGGCGGCAGGTGCTCCACGAACTGGGTGGCCGCCTGCCTGGCCGCGCTGAACCGGTCAGGGCTGACGTCGGTGGCCGCCATCGAGGCGGACACGTCGAACGCCACCATGATCGTGGCCCGTTCCCTCGGCACCGTCACCTCGGCCGTCGGCCTGGCGAACCCGGCCACCAGCAGCACGAACATGGCGAGTGACAACGCCGCCGGCACGTGTTTGCGCCACCCCGGCCCGCGCGGGGCGACCTTGTCCAGCAGATCGAGATTCGTGAACCGCACCGCGTACTCGGTGCGCCGCCTCTGCGCGACCACGTACCCTGCCGCGAGCAACGCGACGGGCACCAGCAACAGCAGCCACATCGGCGAGAGCAGCGTCATGCGACCTCACCCCCTCCCGGCGGAGGCCCCTCACCGACGACCTGCCCCCTCCCGGCCGGCCGCCCCTGACCGAGCGGACGGTCTTCCTCAGACGGGGCGTCGGAGCGGGCGAGGGCGCGGCGGAAGGCGGCGAGCCGGGCAAGCCCCCGTCTCCGGCTCTCTCCGGATCCAGCGGGCTCGGGTGAGGGGCCGTTTCCGGAAGGACGGCCTGCCGTCGTGGTGGTTGAAAGGGGTGCGGGGGAAGGCCCCGCGGTGGCGGAGCGGTGGGCGAGGCGGCGGTGTTTCAGGACGTGGCGCACCAGGTCGCGTACCCAGTCGCCGTCCGTGCGCAGGCGCAGGTGGGCGACCCCCGCGCGGCGCAGACCGGCTTCGATGGCGGCCCGCTGGCCGGCGGCCGCTTCGGCGTAGCGCAGGCGGAGGCTGGCGCCGGCCGTGGAGACCTCGCACCGCCGCCCCGTCTCCGGGTCGACGAGCGTCAGGACGCCCACGTCGGGGAGCGACAGCTCCCGCGGGTCCAGGACCTCGACCGCCAGCACCTGGTGCCGGGCGGTGAGCCGTCGCAGCGGCCCCTCCCACGTCCGCGGCGCGTCCAGGAAGTCCGACACCACGACCACGAGGCCGCGCCGCCTGACAGTCCGGCAGAGCTGATCGGCGGCGGCGCCCAGGAGCGACCCAGGGGTGCCGGGCGGGGTGCGCGGCAGCGAGAACACGGCTCGGAGCAGCGCCATCAGGTGCGGCCGCCCGGTCCTGGCCGGCAGCACCCGGACACCGCCTCCGTGCAGCAGGTGCGCGCCCATGCGGTTGCCGGTGCGCTGGGTGAGGAAGCCGACCGCGGCGAGGGCGGCCAGCGCCAGCTCCCGCTTCTCCATCGACGCCGTGCCGAAGTCCATGCTGGCGCTGGCGTCGAGCAGCGCCCAGATCTCCAGCTCGCGGTCGGCGACGAGCTCGCGCACATGGGGTTCGTTCGTGCGCGCGGTGACGTTCCAGTCCATCCGCCGCACGTCGTCTCCGGCCTGGTACGGGCGAGCCTCCGCGGGTTCGCTGCCCGGCCCGGGGAACAGTCCGAGATGCTCGCCCTGCAGCAGCCCGTCCAGCCGCCTGGTGATGGTCAGCTCCAGCCTGCGCAGCGCGGGCTCGGCCGTCAGGTAGGAGCTCATGCCGCTGACTCCTGCTGCGGGGCGACGACCGGCAGCGGCACCGCCGCGAGCACCCGGTCCACGACGGCCCGCGGCGGGACGTCGTCGGCCAGCGCGTCGAACGACAGCACCAGCCGGTGCGCCATCACGTCGTGCGCCAGGTCTCGCACGTCCTCCGGCAGCACGTACTCGCGACCCCGCATGAGCGCCAGCGCCCGGCCGGAGGCGAGCAGACCGAGGGTGGCGCGCGGGCCGGCGCCGAAGGCGAGCAGCCCGCGCAGGTCGGGCAGCCCGTAACGCTCGGGCTCACGGGTGGCGTGGACGAGGCGGACGGCGTACTCGGCGACGGCGTGGTGCACGAACACCTCGTCGGCGCGCCGTTGCAGCGCCACCACCTGGTCGGGGGTGAGGACCGGCTGTGGTCGCGGCGGGTCCACGCTCATCCGGTAGGCGATCGCCAGCTCCTCCGACTCGCTGGGATAGCCGACGTCGACCTTGAGCAGGAACCGATCGCGCTGCGCCTCCGGCAGGTGGTAGACGCCTTCCGACTCGATGGGGTTCTGGGTGGCCAGCACCAGGAACGGCTTGGGCACCTCGTAGGTGCGCCCGCCGATGCTGACCTGACGCTCAGCCATGATCTCCAGCAGCGCCGACTGCACCTTGGCGGGCGCCCGGTTGATCTCGTCGGCGAGCAGCAGGTTGACCATCACCGGGCCGAGCTCGATGTCGAAGGTCTCGGTCGACGGCCGGTAGATCCGGGTGCCGACGATGTCGGACGGCACCAGGTCGGGCGTGAACTGGATGCGCGAGAACGTGCCGCCGACGACCGTGGCGGTGGTCTCGGCGGCCAGCGTCTTGGCGATGCCGGGCACCCCTTCGAGCAGGCAGTGCCCGCGGGCCAGGACCGCGACGAGCAGCCGCTCCACCATGTGGTCCTGCCCCACGATCACCCTCTTGACCTCGAACAGCGCCCGTTCGAGCAGCGCGGCTTCGGTCATGGCCTGGCCTCGGGGCAGTCGTCGACGACGACCCGCAGTTCCAGCGCCGAGGGCTCCGGCTCGGCCATGGCGGCGCCGCCGGTCGCGAGGAGCGCACCGGCGGCGGCCAGGACGAGCGCGAGAAGTGTTGTGCGTGCCATGGATCCCCCTGTCTTTCAGCTATGGGGGCCACTCCATCAAGCGCACGCGAAAAGGGGCGTAACACCGGCCTTTACATGATTTTTCGGTGTACGGGGTCTGGAGTGAGCGGCGCGGCACACAACGGAAGGGGGCCCCTCCGTAGAGAGGCCCCCCGCGACGCGGCGCGCGTCAGTCGTTGAGGTGCTGGCGCAGGTAGCTCTCCACCTGGTCGATGGAGATGCGCTCCTGGCCCATGGAGTCGCGCTCGCGGATGGTCACGGCGTTGTCCTCGAGCGTGTCGAAGTCGACCGTGATGCAGAACGGAGTGCCGATCTCGTCCTGGCGGCGGTAGCGGCGGCCGATCGCGCCCGCGTCGTCGAACTCGACGTTCCACCGCCTGCGCAGCGCCGCGGCCAGGTCGCGGGCCTTGGGCGACAGGTCGGCGTTGCGCGACAGCGGCAGCACCGCGGCCTTGACCGGGGCGAGCCGGTGGTCGAGCCGCATGACCGTGCGCTTCTCCATGACGCCCTTGGCGTTGGGCGCCTCGTCCTCGGTGTAGGCGTCGATGAGGAAGGTGAGCGTGGCCCGGTCGACGCCGGCCGACGGCTCGATCACGTAGGGCACGTAGCGCTCGCCGGTCTCCTGCTCGAAGAAGCTCAGGTCGGTGCCGGACGCCTTAGAGTGGGCGGTCAGGTCGAAGTCGGTGCGGTTGGCGATGCCCTCCAGCTCACCCCACTCGCCGCCGGCGAAGTTGAAGCGGTACTCGATGTCGACGGTGCGCTTGGCGTAGTGGGAGAGCTTCTCCCGCGGGTGCTCGTAGAGACGCAGGTTGTCCTTGGCGATGCCGAGATCGGAGTACCACCGGAAGCGCTCGTCGATCCAGTATTGGTGCCACTCCTCGTCAGAGCCGGGCTTGACGAAGAACTCCAGCTCCATCTGCTCGAACTCGCGGGTGCGGAAGATGAAGTTGCCGGGCGTGATCTCGTTGCGGAACGACTTGCCGATCTGGCCGATGCCGAACGGGATCTTCTTGCGCGCCGACTGCTGCACGTTGAGGTAGTTGATGAAGATGCCCTGCGCGGTCTCCGGCCGGAGGTAGGCCAGGCCGGACTCGTCCTCGACCGGGCCGAGGTAGGTCTTGAGCAGGCCGCTGAACTGGCGCGGCTCGGTGAAGGCGCCCTTGTTGCCGCAGTTGGGGCAGGTGACGTCGGCCAGGCCGCGCTCGGGGGCCTTGCCGTTCTTCTCTTCGTACGCCTCGAGCAGGTGGTCGGCGCGGTAGCGCTTGTGGCAGGACTGGCACTCGGTGAGCGGGTCGGTGAAGGTCTCGACGTGGCCGCTGGCCTGCCAGACCTCGCGGGCCAGGACGACGCTGGAGTCGAGGCCCACCACGTCGTCGCGCGACTGGACCGTCGACAGCCACCACTGCCGTTTGACGTTGTTCTTCAGCTCGACGCCCAGCGGGCCGTAGTCCCAGGACGCGCGCAGTCCGCCGTAGATCTCGCTCGACGGGTATACGAGCCCGCGGCGCTTGGCGAGGCTGACGATGGTGTCCATGACGTCGGTGCGTCGTGCCATGTTGATCGGATCTCTTTCCGGCTGGAGGTCGGCGAGGAAATGAATGTGTGAGATCCCAGCTTAGGGGAAGGGCGAGCGGCTCCGCGCCCGACTATCGCTACGCCCCGTCTTGGACGAGAACGTCCTCGAAGGCGGACGGTTCGTTCACCATGAGGATCATGAGCGGGTACATCTCCATCCGGGCGGTGGACAGCGCCCGGCGGTAGAACCCGGCGCCCTCCCACTCGGTGACCAGGGCCCACAGGTTGGGCTCGTCGACCGATCTGGCGAGCCTGCCGCGCAGGTAGCCGGGCTGGGCGGCGAGCGTGTCGAGGATGACCTCGGCCTGCTTGGCGAAGCCTTGCGACTGGGCCTCTGGAACGGTGTAACGGATCACGGCGAGCACGCCCCCAGCATGTCAGACGTTCGATGGATGCCGGGGCGATTCGGGCGGCGCTAGGCTCGGGCCGTGGCCACTGACGACGACCGCCTCAGGCATCCGATGGCGCAGCCCCGCGAGATCCAGGGCAAGCCCAAGCGGCCGCTGCCGCCGGGCGAGCAGTTCTTCACGCCCGGGGCGACGGGGATGCGCAAGGCCGTGGAGCGGCGCAGCGCGGCGCCGATGGCGTTCCTGTTCACGCAGGTGCCGCGCTGGGTGACGCCCGCCGTGATGGTGGTGCTGCTGCTGGCCGGGTTCGCGGTGCAGAGCTGGCTGGGCGGGCTGGCCGTGCTGCCGGTCGTGGTGTTCGTCGGCTGGCTGGCCTATCTGTCGTGGCCGTCGCTCGGGGTGGGTGGCAAGCTGTTGCGGGTGGCGATGCTGACGTTCCTGGTGCTGGTGGTCTTGACCCGGTTCGGGTTCAAGTAGGGATGAGGGTGTAGCCGGGGAAGTTGCCCGGCAGGCGCTCGCCGTCGGGGCCCTGGGTGGCGGCCCTGACGAGCAGCTCGCCGCCGACGAACGCGCCGCGCCAGGAGGCGCCGAGCCCGCCGAACAGCTCCTCGCGGTCGCCCCGCGAGCGTGGCCGGTTGTGGCCGACCTTGAACGCCCGCACGTCCGGGGCGAGCCTGCGGTACGTGTCCTCCTCGTCGCAGGAGAGCGTGGCGACCAGCGCGCCGTTGCTGGCGTTCATCGCGGCCAGCAGCTCCGCCTCGGTGTCGACGAGCACGAAGCTGTCGACGGGGCCGAACGGTTCGGCGTGGTGGAGTGGGGACGAGCGGGGCGGGTCGAGCAGGGCCACCGGCGCAAAGTAAGCCGAAATATCCTGACCGGGCAGGAAATTTCCGGACTCCACGGACGCCCGGTGCAGCGGCACCGCCCCCCGCGCCACCGCCTCGTCCACCTGGTCGGCCAGCTCCTTGGCCTTCGAGGCGTTGATCAACGGCCCGAAGTCCAGCTCCGGCAGCGGATCGCCGGGATGGGCGACGGCGAGCGGATGCCCGAACCGCAGCGACCCCACCGCCTCCAGGTAGGCCCCGAGGAACTCGTGGAACAGTGACCGCTGCACCACGAACCGCGGGTAGGCGGTGCACCGCTGCTTCCCGTAGTCGAAGGAGGCCCTGATCTGCCGGCCGAGCAGCTCCCAGCCGGAGTACTCCCACACGCCCCAGCAGTTGAGCCCTTCCTGCTCCAGCACGTGCCGCCGGTCCAGGTCGGACAGCGAGCCCGCGACGTGCCCGCCGGCGTCCCTGCCGCCCACGAACGACACGCAGCCCAGCGACCTGCCCGCCACCAGCACCGGTGACAGCTCCGCCCCGCTCCCGCTGACCAGCGTGAACGGCAGCCCTTCCCGGACCGCGAGCGCGCACGCCAGGGTGAGGCAGCACAGCCCGCCGTCGGTCGGCGTCTTGGCGATGACCGCGTTGCCGGCCAGCGCCTGCACGAGCATGGCGTGCATGAGCACGCTCATCGGGTAGTTCCAGCTCGCGATGTTGCTGACGGGGCCGGGCAGCGGGGCGCGCCCCGCCGCCATCCGGTCGATCTCCTCCACGTACCAGCGCACCCCGTCGAGGCAGCGGTCGACGTCGGCGCGGGCCGTCTTCCACGGCTTGCCGATCTCCCACACCAGCAGCAGCGCGAGCAGGTCGCGGTGCGCGGCCATGGACTCCACGGCCGCCGACACCCGCGCCTTGCGCTCCTCCAGCGGCACGTGCCGCCACCGCCGGTGCTCCTCCACCGCGCCCGCCACGGCGCGCGCGGCGCCGGCCCGGTCCAGCCGGGGCGGCCCGGCGATGGCGGTGCCGTCCACCGGCGAGAACACCGGCGCGGGCCGCCCGTCCCGCTGCCAGAACCCGCCCCAGTGGTTGAGCACCCTGTCGTGGTGGAACGCCTCCGGCGCCGCCTCGCAGCACCTGTCGTACGCGTCCTGCCAGGACGTGCCCGGTTTGACCTGCATGAGCCTTCCTCTCAGTCTGACCAGTCGACGGCGACGAGCTCGGGCAGCGGCTCGAACTCCTTGACGGCGTCCAGCGAGGGACCCATGGCGGCGTTGGCCTCGCGCTCCACCATCACCTCCACCAGCACCGGAAGCCGCCGGCGGGCCGCCTCGCCGGACGCCCATGCCAGCGCGTCGCGGATGTCGCCGGGCAGTTCCACCCGGCGCGCCGGGCAGCCGAAGGACTCCATGGCCTTGACATGGTCGATGCCGCCCTCCCCGTAGTGCAGGTCCACCGCGAAGTTCATGCCGTACGGGATCTCGGCCTGCCTGATGAGACCCAGATACTCGTTGTTGATCATGACGATCACGAACGGGATGTTGTACTGGGCGGCGACCGCGACCTCCTCCATGAGGAACTGGAAGGAGTAGTCGCCGACGACCACCACGACGTCGCGCTCCGGGTGCGCGGTCTTCACCCCGATCGCGGCCGGCACCTCCCACCCGAGCGGCCCGGCCTGCCCGCACACGAGGTAGCGGCGCGGCAGGTAGGTCGTCTGGAACTGGCCGGACCAGATCTGGTAGAGCCCGATGGCGGTGACGAACGTGGTGTCCCTGCCGAAGTGCTCGTTGATCTCGCGGAACACCCTGGGCGGCTTGATCGGCACGTCCTCGAAGTCGTCCCTGCGGACCAGGGTGGCGCGCAGCTCGCCGACCCGGCGCACCCACTTGCCCGGCCGGCGCGGCGCGGGGTGCCGGGAGCGCGCCTCGTCCAGCAGCCCGGCCAGCACCGGCCGGGCGTGCCCGACGATCCCGAGGTCGGGCTCGAAGACCCGGCCGAGCTGCATGGGCTCGATGTCCACGTGGATGAACCGCCGGTTCCCCCGGTAGACGTCGAGGTCGCCGGTGTGCCGGTCGCCGAACCTGGCGCCGACGGCCAGCACGAGGTCGCTGTCGAGGAAGGCGGCGTTGCCCCACTGGGTCTGGGTCTGGATGCCGGCCATCCCGGCGAACAGCGGGTGGTCCTCCGGGAAGGCGCCCTTGCCCATGAGCGTCACCTGCACCGGCACCTGAAGGTGCTCGGCCAGGCGGCGCAGCTCCTCGTGCGCGTCCGCGATGATCACACCGCCGCCGGCCAGGATCAGCGGCCGCTTGGCGGCGGCCAGCATGTCCACCGCCCTGCGCACCGCCTGGGGCAGCGGTCTGGGCTGCTCGACGGGCAGCGGCGCGTCGACCGCGGGATCGTACCGGCAGGTCCCGCGCTGCACGTCCAGCGGCAGGTCGATGAGCACCGGCCCCGGCCGCCCCGAGCGGGCGATCCGGAACGCCTCGCGGAACAGCCACGGCGCCTGCGCGGGCTCCTTGAGCTGCACCGCCCACTTGGTGACCGGTTTGGCGATCTCCACGATGTCGACCGCCTGGAACGCCTCCTGGTGCAGCTTCGAGCTGACCGCCTGACCGGTGACGCAGATCATCGGGATCGAGTCGGCCATCGCCGTGTAGAGCCCGGTGATCATGTTGGTGCCGGCGGGGCCCGAGGTGCCGATGCACACGCCCACGTTCCCGGTCACGCGGGCCCAGCCGTCGGCGGCGTGCGTGCCGCCCTCCTCGTGGCGGACCGTGATGTGCCGGATCGAGCTGTGCTGGAGCGCCGCGTACAGCGGCAGGATGGCGGCGCCCGGGATGCCGAAGACGGTGTCCACACCCTCCGACTCCAGCACCTTGACCACGGCCTCCATGCACGGGACGGCGTTCATCCGTTGAACCTTTCGACGACCTTGAGCAGGGCGGAGTGGTCGAGCGAGCCGTGGCCCTGGGCGCGGGCGGCCGCGACGAGCTGGGCCACCTGCGCGGTGAGCGGCAGCGCGACGCCGGCCTCGCGGGCGGCGGCCACGGCGATGCCCATGTCCTTGTGGTGCAGGTCGATGCGGAAGCCCGGGGCGAACTCCCGTCTGATCATGGTGTGCCGCTTGATGTCGAGGATCCGGGAGCCGGCCAGACCGCCCGCGAGCACGTCCAGACCGGCCACCGGGTCCACCCCCGACGCCTCCAGGAGCACGATGGCCTCCGCCACCAGGCCGTAGATCCCGCCCACCACGAGCTGGTTGGCGGCCTTGACCGTCTGGCCCGCGCCGGGCGGGCCGACGTGCACGATCGTGGTGCCGAGCGCGCCGAGCACCGGCCGGGCCGCCGCGAAGTCCTCGGGGTCGCCGCCCACCATGATCGACAGGGTGCCGTCGACGGCGCCGCGCTCGCCGCCGCTCACCGGCGCGTCCAGGGCGCGGACGCCCTTGGCGGCGGCCTCGCGGGCGACCCACCGGGAGGTGTCCGGCCTGATCGTGCTCATGTCCAGGTAGATCAGGCCGGACGCGCCTTGCGCGACGACGACCGGCGCGACCTCCTCGACCTGCGGCGAGTCGGGCAGCATGGTGATCACCACGTCCGCGTCGGCGACCGCCTCGGCGACCCCGGCCGCGCCCTTGCCGCCGCGGGCCTCCAGCTCGGCGACCCGTTCGGCGCTGACGTCGTAGCCGACGACGTCGTACCCGGCCTTGACGAGGTTGGCGGCCATCGGGCTGCCCATGATCCCGAGGCCGATGAAAGCTATGGTCACTGCCGCCTCCAAGCGAACGCGCCCGGCCCCTCGTGCCGGTACTCCAGCCCGACGTGCCCCCGGTAGCCCGCCACCGCCAGCCGGGCGAAGATCTCCGGGTACGGCATGCGCCCGCTGCCCGGTTGCCCGCGGCCGGGGTCGTCGGCGATCTGCACGTGACCGAATCTGGCGGCGTGCGCGTCGATGAGCGCGAGCACGTCCTCCCCCATCACGTGCAGGTGGTACAGGTCGGCCAGGAAGGCCACGTTGTCCCGGCCCACCTCGTCGATCAGGTCGAAGGCGGCGGCCGACGAGGTGATCGGGTAGTGCGGGTTCTCCCGGGAGTTGAGCGCCTCGACGACCACGGTGGCGCCGGCGTCCGCCGCCGCGTCGGCCGCCGCCCGCAGGTTCGTCAGGGCCAGCGCCCGGTCGGTGCCCGGGTCGTTGCCGTACAGCGCGTTGAGCGTGCCGCAGCCCAGCTCGGCAGCGAAGCCGGCGGCGACGCCGACGTTGGCCAGGAACCGCGCGGAGGCGTCCGGCCGGGCGAGCAGGCCGCGCTCGCCCGCCGCCATGTCCCCGGCGTCGAAGTTGAGCCCCACCAGGCGCACGCCGGCGTCCTCGATGGCCGCGCGGAGCGCGTCCAGCTCGGCGCGGGACGGCTCGGCCGTGCCGAACGGCCACCACAGCTCCACCGCGTCGAACCCGGCCTTGGCCGCGGCGGCGGGCCGCTCCAGCAGCGGCAGGTCGGTGAACAGGATGGACAGGTTGACGTCGAACCTCATGGCGAGAGCCTCCCGAGCGCCGAGCGCAGCAGCCGCGCCGTCTCGGACGGGGTGCGGCCGACCCGGACGCCGACCGCCTCCAGGGCCTCCTTCTTGGCCTGGGCGGTGCCGGACGAGCCGGACACGATCGCGCCCGCGTGCCCCATGGTCTTGCCTTCCGGCGCGGTGAACCCGGCGACGTAGGCCACGACCGGCTTGGTGACGTGCCCGGCGATGTAGGCGGCGGCCCGTTCCTCGGCGTCGCCGCCGATCTCGCCGATCATCACGATCGCGTCGGTGCCGGGGTCCTCCTGGAAGGCCGCCAGGCAGTCGATGTGCGTGGTGCCCACCACCGGGTCGCCGCCGATCCCGACCGCGGTGGAGAAGCCGAGGTCGCGCAGCTCGTACATGAGCTGGTACGTGAGCGTGCCGGACTTGGAGACCAGGCCGATCCGCCCGGCGGAGGTGATGTCGGCGGGGATGATCCCGGCCGACGACTGGCCGGGGCTGATCAGGCCGGGGCAGTTCGGGCCGATGATCCGCGTGCCGGCGCGGGCCGCCAGGGCGCGGAACCGTACCGTGTCGTGCACCGGCACGCCCTCGGTGATGACCACGCAGAGCGGCACCCGCGCGGCGACGGCCTCCTCGACGGCGCCGAAGGTGAAGCGCGGCGGCACGAACACCACCGACACCTCCGCGCCGGTCTCCGCCGCGGCCTCGGCCACCGAGCCGAACACCGGCACCGTGCGCTCGCCGAAGTCGACCGTGCGGCCGCCCTTGCCGGGCGTCACCCCGGCCACCACGTCGGTGCCGGCGGCCAGCATGCGGGCCGTGTGCCGGGTGCCCTCCGCGCCGGTCATGCCCTGCACGAGCACCCGGCTGTCCTTGGTCAGGAAGATCGCCATCACGCACCTGCCGCGAGTCTGGCCGCCGTCTCGGCGGCGCCGTCCATGGTGGGGACCTGCCGGACCGCCGGGTGCCTGGCCTCGCTCAGGATGCGCCGCCCGGCCTCCGCGTTGTTGCCGTCCAGCCGTACGACGATCGGCCGGCCGAGGCCGCGCTCGCCGAGCAGTTCCAGAGCCGTCACGATGCCGTTGGCCACCGCGTCGCAGGCGGTGATGCCGCCGAAGACGTTCACCAGCACCGAGCGCACGTCCGGGTCGGCCAGGATGATCTCCAACCCGTCGGCCATCACCTGGGCCGAGGCGCCGCCGCCGATGTCGAGGAAGTTGGCCGGGGCCGCGCCCGCGCCCGCCACCACGTCCAGCGTGCTCATCACCAGGCCGGCGCCGTTGCCGATGACGCCGACCCGCCCGTCGAGCTTCACGTAGTTGAGCCCTTTGGCCCTGGCCCTGTCCTCCAGGCTGTCCGCGGGCTCCGCGTACTCCCAGGAGTGGCGGTAGGCGGCGTTGCCGTCGAGCGTCACCTTGCCGTCGAGGGCCACGATCCGCTGGTCGGTGGTGCAGATCAGCGGGTTCACCTCGACCAGGACGGCGTCCTCGGCCACCATCACCCGCCACAGCCGCTCCAGCACCTGCGCGGCGGCCTCCGGCAGCCCCGCCTTGGCCGCGAGCTGCCGGGCCGTCTCCGCGTCCACACCGGTCTCAGGGTCGATCTGGACGCGCACGATGGCGTCGGGGTCGGTGGCCGCCAGCTCCTCGATCTCCATGCCGCCCTGGGCGGACACCATGGCGAGGAACCCGCCCTCGGCCCGGTCCACGAGGAAGGCCGCGTAGTACTCCTCGAAGGGCACGGTGGCGGTCTCGACGAGCACGCGGTGCGCGGTGTGCCCCTTGATGTCCATGCCGATCACGTGGCCGGCCTCGTCCTCGGCGGCGGCCGGGCCGGGGGCGGTCCTGATGCCGCCCGCCTTGCCGCGTCCGCCGGTCTTCACCTGGGCCTTGATGACGACGGGCGCGCCCAGCTCGGCGGCGATCGCGCGGGCTTCCTGGGGGGTGGCCGCGACCCTGCCCGCGGGGATCGGTATCCCGTGGCGCCCGAAGAGCTCCTTCGCCTGATACTCGTACAGGTCCATTCGAGCCTCCTTTGTAGACGGTATACCGTATGGAATATCCCTCGTCCAGACCCTCGACAGGGCGCGGTGTACCGGATATTCCATACGGTATGGAGAATGCAACAACTGTCAGAGACTGGCGCGGGCGCTCCTACCTCGTGGGACCGGTGCCCGCCGACCGCACCCGGATGTTCCGTCTCGCGCTGGCCGCCATGGCCGCGATCGGTCCCCTGCAGTACGGCTTCGCGGCCCTGCTGGCCACGGACGCGAACGGGCTGATCCTGCTGGCCGCCTGCATCGTCTTCCAGGCCGTGGGCGCGCTGCCCACCCTGCGACTGGTCCGCCGCGGCCGCCTGCCGGTCCGCGCCGCGCTGGCCGCCGGCGCCGCCCTGACGACGCTCGGCTTACTGACGGCCGCCGTCGTGGGCGCCGGAACCGGAACGGCGGCGTTCCCTCTCGCCCTGCTCGGATACGCCGTGCTCGGCGGGCTCGGCGCCGGAGCCGTGTACGGGGTCTGCGGCGAGGTGGTCTCCTCCTGGTATCCCGACCGTCCCGCCGCCCGGGTGAGCATGGTGACGGGCGCCTTCGGGTACGGGTCCGCGCCGCTCCTGGTGTGGGCCGGGCTCGCGCCCGCCATGACGCCGGCCGTGTTCGCGGTGGCGGCGCTGCTGGCCGCGGCGGCGATCGGGACGGCGGCCAGGTCCCTGCGGCTGGCCCCCGAGGGCTGGTGGCCGGAGACGGTGGAGCCCCGCGCGCACGCGCTGGAGGCGGCGCGGCTGCGCAGGACGCCCGGCGCGGTGCGGCAGTTCGGGCTGGCCCAGGCGCTGCGCACCCGGGCGCTGCCGGCCCTGGCAGTGATCCTGGCCTGCGCGGGCGCGGTGTCGGTGTTCGACGTAGTGGTCGTGGCGAGCACCGGAGCGTGGGGCGCGCTGGCCCTCATGGTGGCGCTCAACGGCGGCGGGCGGGCGGTCGCGATGCGGCTGTCGGAGTTCCTCGGCCGCCGCCTGGTGCTGGCCTCGGTGCTCGGACTCCTCGCGCTGGGCCAGGTCCTCCTGGCAGGCGCCATGAACCCCACCGCCAGGCCGGCCGGCGGCGTGACGGGCCTGCCCCCGGAAGCCGCGAACGCGGCCGCGCTGGACGCGGGGACCGCGCCAGGGACCGGGGCCGCGCTGGACGCCGGGGCCGTGCTGGGGGTCGCGGCCGGGAGCCCGCTGCTCTGGCTCGGCGCGATCGCCGCCGGGCTGGGCGGCGGGGCGTTCTACCCGCTGGTCGCGAGCCTGGTCAGGGAGTTCTTCGGCGAACGGCAGACCTGCGAGATCCACGCGGTCGTTTACAGCGCCAAGGCCGTGGCAGGAGTGCTCGGTGTGGCCATGGCCGCGTACGCGCTCACCGCGCCCGCGACGGCGCTCCTGCTCGCCGCGGGGCTCGCCGCGCTGCCCGCGCTGGCGTCGACGCGGTTGCGCACCCCCGGCCTGCCCGCGACGATCCCTTTGTGACGGGCCGGCCCGTCACGATCCCCCTATGACGGGCCTCCCCGTCATGATGCCCCTGTGACCTCGGTCTCTGTGATGAGACTCACGATCAGCCGAAGGTACGGGGCGGTATGCTGTAGGCAGTCGACCAAAACCATTTCGTCAGCCCCTGGAGTCAGAATCATGTTGCTGTCGGATCAGGCCGGTCGGGCGGCGGCCCCCAAGATCCCCCGCCCAGCCACGCTCCGGGAGAGCGTGATCGAGGCCATCCAGGAGCTCATCGTCTCCGGCCAGCTCAAGCCCGGCCAGCACCTGGTCGAGAGCGAGCTGGCCGAGCTGCTCGGCGTGTCGCGGCAGCCCGTCCGCGAGGCGCTGCAGCAGCTCAGCGGCGAGGGCTGGGTCGACCTGCACCCCGGTCAGGGCGCGTTCGTGCACATCCCGACGATGGAGGAGGCCGACCAGCTGCTCGCGGTCCGCGCGCTGCTGGAGACCGAGTCCGCCAGGCTCGCCGCGCGGCACGCCGGCGAGGACGGGGTGGCCCGGCTGCGCGCCCTGTGCCGGCGCGGCATCGAGGCCGTCCAGTCCGACGACGTGGACGGCGCGGTGGCCACCAACTCCGAGCTGCACGCCCTGGTCACCGAGCTGTCCGGCAACAAGGTGCTGTCCGAGCTGGCCAGCCAGGTCGCCCGCCGCGTGCGGTGGTACCACACGCCCGTGGCCCGGCAGCGCGGCATGGCCTCCTGGGAGGAGCACACCGCCCTGATCGACGCCATCGAGCGCGGCGACCAGGAGAGGGCCGCCCACATCATGCGCGAGCACACCGAGCACACCCGCGCCTCCTACATGGAGCAGCGCGAGAGCGAGCCGGTGGAGCCCGCACCCAAGCCGGTCCGGCGCCGCCGCCCGCGGACGCCGGCCACCGGTTGACCCGGCGTTCACACCTGGACGCCTATCCCGTAACACCTCGGGCAGAGGATGGGGACGCGGAAGTCGCCCCCGGCACTTCGAGCAGAGGTTTGGGACGATTTTTGTCTGAAACCAGGCGACGAAAGGAGGTGAACAGAGATGAAGAAGCTTGCCCGCTTCCTCCTTGGAGATCCCCTCGGTCAGCCCGCCGACGGCCGGCCGATCGGGATCGGCCTGGCCACCGCGCTCAGGAAGCAGCGTTCCGCCGACGACGCGGAGCGGTTCCTGACCCGGTGGGCCGAGCAGCGCCACGTGCACAAGAGCGCGCGCTGACGGCTGAGGTGCCGCGCACAGGGGTGGCGCCCCCCGCGCGCGGCGCGCCTCAGCGCTCCGAGTCCGAACGCACCGGATCGGACGACGCCGAGTCCTCCTCCAGCGGCTCCCCTGCCGCCTTCGCGTCGCGGGCCGACTTCATCAGGCTCAGCACCGTGGTCACGGCGAGAGTCCCGAGGATGACGCCCAGAGAGACCAGGATCGGGATCTCCGGCGCCCACGACACGCCGTCGTGGTGCATCGCCTCCAAGATGAGTTTGACTCCGATGAAGGCCAGCACCACCGACAGTCCCTTGCTCAGGTAGACCAGCCGGTCGAGCAGGCCGCCGATCAGGAAGAACAGCTGCCGCAGCCCCATGAGGGCGAAGGCGTTGGCGGTGAACACGAGGTAGGGCTCCTTGGTGAGCCCGAAGATGGCCGGGATCGAGTCGAGCGCGAACAGCAGGTCGGTGGTGCCGATGGCGACCATGACGATCAGCATCGGCGTCACCATCCTGCGGCCCAGGTGCACGGTGAGCCGGGCGCCGTAGTAAGTGTCCGTGGTCGGGAGCACCCGGCGCACCGCGCGCAGGGCGGCGTTCTCGCTGAACTCGGCCTCGTCCTCCTCGTGCCCGATCAGTTTCCAGGCGGTGTAGACCAGGAAGGCGCCGAAGACGTAGAACAGCCAGTCGAACCTGGCCACGGCCTCGGCGCCGGCGGCGATGAAGGCGCCGCGCATCAACAGGGCCAGGACGATCCCGATGAGCAGCACCTTCTGCCGGTACTGCCGGGGCACCCTGAACCTGCTCATGATCAGAATGAAGACGAACAGGTTGTCGACGCTGAGCGAGTATTCGGTGATCCATCCCGCGAAGAACTCGCCGCCGTGCTGCGCCCCCGAGACGAAGAGCAGCCCGCATCCGAAGGCGATGGCCAGGGCGACGTAGAAAGACACCCAGGCCACGCACTCCCGGAAGGAGGGCTCGCGGGGGTTGCGGGCGACGAGGTAGAAGTCCAGCGCGAGCACGATCGCGAAACCGCCGATCGTGGCGAGCCAGACCCAGGCGGGCAGGTTCATCGACGAGCTCCCTTCCTGGTCTGCATGACCTGGGCATGGCGGACGTACAGGCCGAACAGCGCCTCGGCGCGGGGGTTGCCCGCGCGACGGCGCATCAGCCAGGGCGGCATGACCCTTTCGTGCAGAAAAACGAAGCCGATCGCGAAGCCGAGACTCACCATCGCCTGGAACAGCAGGAAGGTGAGCACGCCGTCGTTCGCCCCGGCCCCGGCGACGCTCTCCTGGAGCAGCCGGGACAGCGGGAAAGCGGCCATCCAGTAGAGCCCGGTGGGGCCGAACGTGCCGGGCCGGAACACGCCGCGTCCGAGCAGCACCCCGTACAGCCCGCCGAAGAAGGCGAGCGGCGCGGACAGTGCGAGCGCGGACTGGGCGGCCAGGCCGGCGGGGACCTCCGCGAGGAGGGTCAGCCCGCCGGCCAGCGCGCCGGCGACGGCTCCGATCGTCGCCCCGGGCAGGGCGAGTTCGAGGTCGTCCCGATCGATCATCAACCCACGACCACCCCGAAGGCGAACAGGCTGTAGAACAGCATGCCCAGATAGAACACCGCGCCGAGGCCGATGATCACGTTGGTCCACCACTTCGGCCTGATCGGTTTGGGCAGCATGCGGTTGTTGACCAGCAGCAGCGTCACGCAGTACGCGCCCATCGCGAACGTCGACAGGAACGCCAGCGTGTCCAGGATCCCCTCAGGCCCGTCGGCCGGGCCGAAGAGCAGGATCAGGATGCCGAAGATGATCACGCCCCACAGGAAGCCCGCGTACAGGTGCGACATGCGCAGCTTCTTCGCGCCGGGCACGAAGTTGTAGGTCATGTCGGCCTGGCCGCGCGAGAACGAGTCGAAGAGCCCCAGCGTGGCGTTGAGCCCGATCAGCGCGATGAACCCGAGGAAGACGCCGCCGAGCACCGAGCTGCCCGCCGAGGAGACGGCCTCGGACATGGCGCTCAGCGCCACGTCCCGGTCGTCGCCCCGCAGCGCGGTCTGCACCTCGGGGTTCAGCCGCGCCGCCGACTGGGCGATCACCGTGAAGGAGATCGTGACCAGCATGGTGATGCCCCAG
The DNA here is from genome assembly GCF_055585125.1 of Nonomuraea sp. NPDC054003. Taxonomy (NCBI): domain Bacteria; kingdom Bacillati; phylum Actinomycetota; class Actinomycetes; order Streptosporangiales; family Streptosporangiaceae; genus Nonomuraea; species Nonomuraea sp. NPDC054003. Next base: position 420,382 of record NZ_JBVJKR010000003.1, on the reverse strand, counting down.
AAGAGCGCCAGCGCGTCGAAGGTGACCCAGCGCCGCCAGCCCTTCCACTTGGCCATCTCCGCGGGGTCCTCGGTGTCGAACATGAAGCCCCGCGAGGGCATGGCCTCTTCTTCGCCCGCGTGCCGCAGCCCGCGGACCTTCGGGATGTGCGCGCCCATGCCGGCGCCGGAGTCGCGCAGGTGCAGCGTGTACCACATCTGCTGCATGCCCGACGGTCCGGCGAAGGCGCAGGCGCCCACGATGACCGGGAACCACGCCGCTGTCATGGCCTCCTCCGGAAGATAGCCGAAGGCGAACATGCCGGTGATGGTGGTGACCACGTCGTTCCACGAGCCCACCATCGCGGCGACCACGGAGGTGCCGATCACGAGCGTGCCGATGAGTAAGGACAGCACGTTCTCCAGGACGTTGTAGATCACCTTGGCCAGGCTGAAGATCACCCCGACCAGGATGAGCCCGGCTATGGCCGTGACCATCCACGGGATCCCGGTTATCTGCTCGAACGCCGCCGCGCCGGCCGAAAGGTGGCCCGGCCAGATGTAGACGAGGACGGCGACGATGAAGAAGAACCACATGATGGGCTTGAACACCCGGGCCGCGCCGGAGAAGATGCTCTCCCCCGTGGCCATGGCGTACCGCGCCATCTCCAGCATCACCACGGCCTGCAGGGTGACGCCGATCAGGAACAGCCACCTGATCTCCGGCCCGAACAGCAGCACGAGCCTGGGCCACATGTAGGACTCGCCCATCCCCACGCCCAGGGCGACGAGGAAGACGGTGGGCCCCAGGATGTGCACCGAGGGAGGCGCATCGGGGAGTTTCCTGATGGGCATCGGCTCAAGCCGGCCCGCTTTCCATACTCGTTTGTCCTCATCCGGCGGCGCAGACGTCGCCGGGGTGTTGGATGTGTCCACCTACGGACCTCCTGGGGGGTTGGTTGTTCTCCTGCGCTGCCCCGATCGCCCCCTCGCCAGGTGATGAGCTCGGCTCTTAGCTCAGCAGCCCGGCCGCTCTTGCCCAGCGGTACTTGGCGCCCAGCACCGCCACCGGCTTCTCGGTCGTGTAGGGGTACGCGACCACGCCGTGCTCGAACAGGTACTCCGACGCCTCCTCGACCTCGGTGTCTCCGGCAAGCGAAGCCACGACGGGCTTGACGTTGCCCTTCTCCCGCTCCTCCGCCACGACGCGGGCGATCAGCTCCACGAAGACCATCGGCGGGGTCACGATGGTGTGCCAGTAACCCAGGACGAGCGCGTGGATCCGGTCGTCGGCCAGGCCGAGCCGGACCGTGTTCTGGTAGGTCGACGGCGGCTCGCCGCCGGTGATGTCGACCGGGTTGCCGGCCGCGCCGAACGGCGGGATGAAGGCGCGGAACGCCTCGTCCAGGTCCGGCGGGATGTCCATCAGCGTCAGCCCGGCGTCCACGCAGGCGTCCGAGAGGAGGACCCCGGAACCGCCCGCCCCGGTGATGATGACGACGTTCTCGCCCTTGGGCGCGGGCAGGATCGGCAGCGCCCGCGCGTACTCGAGCATGTCGTTGAGCCCGGGCGCGCGCACCACTCCGGCCTGCCGCAGGATGTCGTCGTACACCTTGTCGTCGCCCGCCAGCGCCCCCGTGTGGGAGCCGGCGGCCCGCGCGCCCATGGCGGTGCGCCCCGCCTTGAGCACGATGACCGGCTTCTCCTTGACGACCCGGCGGGCCGCGTCGACGAAGCCGCGGCCGTCCTTGAGGTCCTCCAGGTGCATGGCGACGGCCTTGGTGTTGTCGTCCTGCTCGAAGAACGTCAGCAGGTCGTCCTCGTCCACGTCGGCCTTGTTGCCGACGCCGACGATCGCCGACACGCCCATCTTGGTGGTCCGGCTGAAGCCCAGGATGGCCATGCCGATGCCGCCGCTCTGCGAGGTCAGCGCCACGCTGCCCTTGACGTCGTACGGGGTGCAGAACGTCGCGCAGAGGTTCTCCGGCGTGTAGTAGTAGCCGTAGATGTTGGGGCCGAGCATCCGCACGCCGTGCCGCCTGGCGATATCCACGATCTCCTGCTGGCCCTCGACGTTGCCGGTCTCGGCGAACCCCGACGGGATCATGATCGCCCCGGCCACTCCCTTGCGCCCGGCGTCCTCCAGCGCGGCCGGGACGAACTTGGCGGGGATGGCGAACACGGCCACGTCCACGTCGTGCGGCACGTCGGAGATGCTCTGGTACGCGGGCAGCCCCATGATCTCGGGGGCCTTGGGGTTGATCGGGAAGATCCTGCCCTGGTAGCCGCCGTTGATGAGGTTGCGCATGACCGAGTTGCCGATCTTGCCGTCCTCGGCGGAGGCGCCGATCACGGCCACCGAGCGCGGCTTGAAGATCCGCGTCATCTGCCGCAGGATCTCCTCCCTCGGCAGCCGGTCGGGTTCCCTGGCCGGCTCGCCGATGATGATGCGCACGTCCGCGGCGACCGCCCCGCGCGCGTCGGCGAAGACCGGGTTGAGGTCCACCTCGGCGATCTCGGGGAAGTCCGTGACGAGCCTGCTCACGCGTTCGATCAGTTCCGCCAGCGCCTTGCGGTCGGCCGGCTCCGCACCGCGTGCCCCACGCAGCACCTCAGCCGCTTTGATGTCGTCCAGCATCCCCAGCGCCTCATCACCCGAAACCGGGGCAAGCCGGAAGGTGACGTCCTTGAGCACCTCGACCAGGACACCGCCGAGGCCGAACGCGACGACCTTGCCGAAGGTGGGGTCGGTGACCGCGCCCACGATGACCTCGTGGCCGCCGCCGACGAGCTGCTGCACCTGGACGCCGTCGATGCGGGCGTCGGGGTCGTACGCCCGCGCGTTGGCCAGGATCTTGTCGAAGCCCTCCCGTACCTCCTCGGCCGTCTTCACCCCGACCAGCACGCCGCCGGCGTCGGTCTTGTGCAGGATGTCCGGTGAGACGATCTTCAGGACGACCGGGAAGCCGATCTCGGCCGCCAGCTCGGCGGCCTGCCCCGCCGAGGTGGCCAGACCCTCCCCGGGGGTGGCGATCCCGTACGCCTGGCAGATGCCGCGCCCCTCGGGGGCGGTCAGTGCCGTGCGGCCCTCGGCCAGCGCCTTGTCCAGCACGTCCCTGACCGCGCCGCGCGCCCCTTGCTCCACTAGATGACTCCGTTCGTCTTGAGCTCGGCCAGCTCGTCGGCGCTCACGCCCAGCTCGCCGTAGATCTCCTGGTTGTGCTCGCCGAGCAGGGGCGACGTCCTGACCTCCACCGGGGAGTCGGACAGCTGCAGCGGGCTGCCGACGGTGAGGAACTCGCCCCGCTCCGGGTGGTCGACCGCGACGACCATGCCCTCCTCGCGCAGCGACTCGTCCTCGATCAGCTCCTTGGTGGACAGGATCGGCCCGCACGGCACGTTGGCCGCGTTCAGCTTGTCGAGGACCGTCCACTTGTCGTGCCTGATCGTCCACTCCTCGATGAGCTGGAACATCTTGTCCAGCTTGGGCAGCCGCGCCTCGGGAGTGGCCCACTCGGGGTCGTCGGCCAGCTCGGCGCGGCCGATGATCTCCGAGATGGGCTTCCAGCCGACCGGCTGGACGATCACGTAGATGTAGTCGTTCGGCCCGCCGGGCGCGCAGCGCACCGCCCAGCCGGGCTGGCCGCCGCCGCTGGCGTTGCCGGAGCGGGGCACCTCGTCGCCGAAGGTCTTGTTCGGGTACTCGCGCAGCGGGCCGTGCGCCAGCCGCTGCTGGTCGCGGAGCTTGACCCGGGCCAGGTTCAGCACCGCGTGCTGCATGGCCACCTGCACCCGCTGGCCCCGGTCCGTGGTCTGGCGCTGGTAGAGCGCGGCCAGGATGCCGGCGACGGCGTGGATCCCGGTGCCGGAGTCGCCGATCTGCGCGCCGGTGGCCAGCGGCGGGCCGTCCTCGAAGCCGGTGGTGGTCATCGAGCCGCCCATCGCCTGGGCGATCACCTCGTACGCCTTGAACGCGCGGTAGCGGCCGGGGCCGAAGCCCTTGATAGAGGCATAGATGAGGCGCGGGTTGAGCTCCTGGAGCCGCTCCCAGGTGAAGCCCATGCGGTCGACGGCGCCGGGGCCGAAGTTCTCCACCAGGACGTCGGACTGCTTCACCAGCTCGGTGAAGATCTCCTTGCCGCGCTCAGACTTCATGTTGAGCGTGATGCTGCGCTTGTTGCAGTTGAGCATCGTGAAGTAGAGGCTGTCGACGCCGGGCAGGTCACGCAGCTGCTGCCGGGTGATGTCGCCGGTGATGGACTCCAGCTTGACCACGTCGGCGCCCAGCCAGGCGAGCAACTGGGTGGCGGACGGACCCGACTGGACATGGGTCATGTCGAGGACGCGGACACCTTCGAGTGCCTTCATGTTCGGACCTGCCTACTTGTACATGGTCTGGTTCATGGTTCCCGGGGCGTACACGTCGGGATCGACCCAGACGTTGATGAGCGACGGCTTGCCCGACTCCCGTGCCCGCTCCAGCGCGGGGCGGATGTCGGCCGGGTCGCGGACCTCCTCGCCGTGGCCGCCGAGCAGCTTGGCGAACTCGCCGTAGCGGACGTCGCCCAGCGTGTTGCCGACGCGGGCGCGGTCCTCCCCGTACTTGGCGGCCTGGCCGTACCTGATCTGGTTCATGGACGAGTTGTTGCCGATCACGCCGATGAACGGCAGGTCGAAGCGGACCATGGTCTCGAAGTCCCAGCCGGTGAGGCTGAAGGCGCCGTCGCCGAAGAGGCAGAGCACCTCCTTGTCCGGGCGGGCCTTCTTGGCGGCCATCGCGAACGCCATGCCGACGCCGAGCGTGCCGAGCGGGCCCGGGTCCATCCAGTGGCCGGGCGACTTGGGCTGCACGACCTGGCCGGAGAAGGTGACGATGTCGCCGCCGTCGCCGATGTAGATGGTGTCCTCGGTGAGGAACTCGTTGATCTCGTGGACCAGCCGGTACGGGTCGATGGGCTGGGCGTCGGAGAGCTGGCGGGGCAGCCGCTTCTCGTACGCCTGGGTCTCGACCGCGCGCAGCTCCTCGATCCACTCCTTGCGGCGGGCGGCGCCGTTCTCCACCCGCCCGCTGGCCGCCTGCGCCGCGGCCGACAGGATGAGGCCGGGGTCGCCGACGATGCCGAGGTCGATGTCGCGGTTCTTGCCGACGGTGCGGTAGTCGAGGTCGATCTGGACGACCTTGGCGGTGGGCGACAAGCGCTTGCCGTAGCCCATGCGGAAGTCGAACGGGGTGCCGACGATGATGATCAGGTCGGCCTCGGTGAAGGCGTAGCGGCGGCTGAGCTGGAAGTGCATCGGGTCGCCCGGCGGCAACGTGCCGCGCGCCGAGCCGTTCATGTAGGCCGGGACGTCGAGGCCGCGCACGAAGTCGATGGCCGCGTCGGTGGCCCGGCAGGTCTGCACCTGGCTGCCGAGCAGGATCGCCGGCTTCTCCGCGTGCGCCAGCATGTCGGCCAGGCGCTCGATCGACTCCGGGTCGCCGGCCTGGCGGGTGGAGGCCCGGTAGTTCTTCGGGATCCTGGCCTTGTCGAGCGGCACCTTGGCGTCCAGCACGTCACGCGGGATCTCCAGGAACGACGGCCCCGGCGCGCCGTGATAGCACTCGCGGAAGGCCATCGACACCAGGTCGGCCACCCGTTCCGTGGTCGGCACCGTGGCCGCGAACTTGGTGATCGGGGCCATCATGTCGACGTGGGGCAGGTCCTGCAGCGAGCCCATCTTGTGCTGGCTCAGCGCGCCCTGGCCGCCGATCAGCAACATCGGGCTCTCGGCCCTGAAGGCGTTGGCCACGCCGGTCACCGCGTCGGTCGTGCCCGGCCCCGCGGTGACGACCGCGCAACCGGGCTTGCCGGTGATGCGGGCGTAACCGTCGGCGGCGTGCGCGGCCACCTGCTCGTGTCGTACGTCGATGACCTCGATGCCCTCATCGACACAACCGTCGTAGATGTCGATGATGTGGCCGCCGCAGAGCGTGTAGATCACTTCCACGCCCTCGGCCTTGAGCGCTTTGGCTACCAGATGACCGCCAGAGATCGTTTCCGACATCGTGCACCCTTTCCGGCGACTGTCTATCGCATACTGCATACCGTATGAAGGCAATGGTTACCCTCTCCTCACCGAGCTGTCTAGCCCCCAGTGGGCAACTCGATCAGCTCGACCTGCTCCCCCGACCACCCCGGCGGCACCACCGCCAGGGCCTCGGCCAGCGCCGCTCCCCACAACGACCCCGGCCTGTCGTGCCCGACGGGAATCGCGCCCCGGCCCGACCTGAGCACCGGAACCAGCCGGGTGTCCCGCTCGTGCGCCCGCACCGCCCCCGCCAGCGCGCTGCTCTCCCGCCGCACCCCTGCCCCCCGCATCCCCCGCAGTACGGGAACGAGCAGCGTCATGGCGGCGGCCAGCGCCGCGAACGGGTTCCCCGGCAGGCCCACCACGAGCGTCCCCCCGGGCAGGCGGGCGAGCAGCTGCGGATGCCCCGGCCGCACCGCCACCCCGTCCACGAGCACCTCCGCCCCCAACTCCCCCAGCACCCCCCGCAAATGATCAGCCGGCCCCCGCGACGACGCCCCACAAACCACCACCACCTCCACCCCACCTCCCTCCCCGGAACGGACCTGGAGGTCCTCTCGGGCTTCACGACCCTCATCAGCAAGAACCCGCAGGTCTTCGCAGGACGGAAGTCCCTCCCGCGGCGGGGACTCCTCACCGGAACGGAACCGGAGGTCCTCTCGGAGTGGACGGCCCTCATCGGGAAAGAGCGGCGGGTCTTCGCGGGGCGGAAGTCCCTCCCGGGGAGGGAAGCCCTCCGGGGGCGGGGACTCCTCGCCGGAACGGAACCGGAGGTCTTCTCGGAGCTGGGGGGTCTTTCCGGGGGAGAACCCCTCTCGCGAAGGCTCATCACCTCGGGGTTCGGGACTTTCTTCGGGAGAAGACCCCCTTCGAGGCGAAGGCTGCTCACCGAAGCGGAACCGAAGGTCTTCTCGGGGTTCACGGCCCTCTTCGGGAAGAAGCGGCAGGTCTCCGCGGAGAGGAAGCTCCTCGCGGGAACGGAAACCCTCCGAGGGCGGGGACTTCTCGCCGGATCGGAACCGGAGGTCTTCTCGGAGTTGGGGGTTCTCTCCGGGAGAGAACCCCTCTCGCGAAGGCTCATCACCTCGGGGTTTGGGAGAAGAACCTTCTCGGGGTGGGGGGTTCTCGCCGGGGCGGGACCTGAGGTGTTCTTGGAGGTTCTGTCTGGAGGAGGGTGGCGAAACAAAGGCTGACAGGGCTGTGTGGAGGGGGGTGGCGCCGTCGGGGAGGCGGGTGTGGGAGGTGAGGCGTCCTCCGGCCCAGGCGATCAGTCCCGGGAGGAACGGGCCGATGGCGTCGCGGACCCGGCCCGGTCCCGGGAGGCCGTGGTCGACCACCTCGTCGCCGGTCACCAGCACCGCGACGGACGGCACTGGCCGTACGGTGAGGATGTCGTGACCCAGCGCGGCGGCGAGCCCGGCGACGACAGGCGTCACGACGGCCCCGGCCCCGAGCACGACGGCGCCCCCGGCGATGTCCTCGCCCCGCCGCCGGATGTGCCGCCCGGCCTCGATCCGCCCGTCCACCCACGTCCCGCCCGACGCCCGCTCGTACGGGAGGACCGACTCGGACCCGGGCGGGACCGGGGCGCCCGTGGCGATCTCCACCGCCTCACCAGGCCGCAGCGCGTCCCCGTACGGGAGACCTCCCGCGAGGACCCGGCCCACCACGCGCCAGGGCGGCGCCCCCGCCACCGCGTACCCGTCCATCGCCGACACGTCCGAGCCGGGCACCGCCACCAGGGCACGCAGCGGCCCAGCGAGGCGGCAGCCGAGCGCGCGGGAGAGGGGCAGGTCAGCCGGGGGCAGCGGACGGGCGGAGCGGGCCGCGAGGTCGCGGGCGGCCGGCCACGAGAGCGCGCGCACGGCGGCCTCATGTCGAACAACGGTCATCGACGTGCTCCTTGACCCGAATTTTTCCATACTGTATACCGAATGCAAATCCGACGCGAGAACGGAGCGAGAGCATGAAGGTCGCTGTTCTTGGCGCCGGCGCCATCGGCGCGTATGTGGGGGCCGCCCTCCACAGGGCGGGAGTCGAGGTCCACCTCATCGCGAGAGGGCCGCACCTCGAGGCCATACGCAAGTCCGGTGTGATGGTGCTCAGCCCCCGGGGCGACTTCGTCGCCCACCCCCATGCCACCGACGACCCGTCCGAGGTCGGCCCGGTGGACCACGTCTTCCTGGGCCTCAAGGCGAACCACTACGCCGCCTCGGGCCCCATGATCAAGCCGCTGCTGCACGAGGCCACGAGCGTCATCGCCGCGCAGAACGGCATCCCGTGGTGGTACTTCCACGGGCTCAAGGGCCCCTACGAGGGCTACCGCATCGAGAGCGTCGACCCGGGGGGCACGGTCACCGCCGCGCTCCCCCTGCACAGGGCTGTCGGATGTGTCGTCTACGCGGCCACCGAGATCGAGCGGCCCGGAGTCATCCGTCACTACGAGGGCACCCGCTTCTCCATCGGGGAACCGAGCGGCGAGCCGACCGCGCGCTGCGCGGAGTTCAGCGAGGCCATGGTCGCGGGCGGGCTGAAGTGCCCGGTGGAGACGGATTTGCGCCGGGACGTGTGGATCAAGCTCATGGGCAACATCGCCTTCAACCCGATCAGCGCGCTGGCCCGGGCCACGATGGCCGGGATCTGCCGCCACGACGGCGCGCGGGAGCTGGTCAGATCGATGATGACCGAGACGGTGGACGTGGCCAGGCGGGTCGGCTGCGATCCCGGGATCTCGATCGAGCGCCGCCTGCGCGGAGCGGAGAAGGCCGGCGAGCACAAGACCTCCACCCTCCAGGACCTGGAGAAGGGCAAACCGCTGGAGCTCGACGTGCTGCTCGCGGCGGTGGTCGAGCTGGCCGATCTCACCGGGGCCGACGTGCCCACGCTGCGCGCCATCCACGCGGTGAGCGACCTGCTCAACGAGAACCTTGTCCGTGCGGTCTGAGGACACATACCGTAGTCTGTATACAGAATGGAGGGATCATGAGCTATGACCGCCTGACCCATCCACTGGTGCGCGAGGACGGCGTGCTGCGCAGGGCGACCTGGGAAGAGGCGCTCGACCGCGCCGCCGAGGGTTTCCGCCGCAACGTCGCCGAGCACGGCCCCGACAGCTTCGCCATGCTGTCGTGCGCCCGTTCGACGAACGAGATGAACTACGTGGGCCAGAAGTTCACCCGCGTGGTCATCGGCACCAACAACGTGGACTCCTGCAACCGCACCTGTCACGCGCCCAGCGTGGCGGGGCTCTCCGCGGTGTTCGGCAGTGGCGGCGGCACCTCCTCATACCAGGAGGTCGAGGACACCGACGTGATCGTGATGTGGGGCTCGGCGGCCCGGAACGCGCATCCGATCTTCTTCCAGCACGTCTTGAAGGGCATACACAACGGCGCCCGGATGTTCGCCGTGGATCCACGGCGCACCGGCACCGCGCAGTGGGCGGACCTGTGGCTGGGCCTGAACGTGGGCACCGACATCCCGCTCGCCCACGCCATAGCCCGCGAGATCATCCACGCCGGGCTGCACAACGAGGCGTTCATCGAGCGCGCCACGACCGGCTTCGAGGAGTTCCGCGCGTCGGTCGAGCCGTGGACGCTCGGCGTGGCCGAGCAGGTCACCGGCGTGCCCGCGGACGCGATCAGGGAGCTGGCACACGCCTACGCCCGCGCCGACCGCGCCCAGCTCTGCTGGACGCTCGGCATCACCGAGCACCACAACGCCACCGACAACGTCCGCGCGCTGATCAACCTCAGCCTGCTGACCGGCCACGTCGGCCGCTACGGCTCCGGCCTGTCGCCGCTGCGCGGCCAGAACAACGTGCAGGGCGGCGGCGACATGGGCGCCATTCCCAACCGGCTGCCGGGCTTCCAGGACATCCTGGACCCGGAGATCCGGGCCACCTTCGAGCGGGCGTGGGGGGCGCCGATCCAGCCGAAGTACGGCCACAACCTCACCGAGATGCTGGAGGCGATGGCCGAGGGCCACGTCACCACCTGCTATCTCATCGGTGAGAATCCGGTGCAGTCCGAGGCCGACTCGCTGGCCTGCATCAAGCGCCTGTCCATGCTCGACCACCTCGTCGTGCAGGACATCTTCCTCACCAAGACCGCCCAGATGGCCCACGTGGTGCTGCCCGCCAGCGCCGCGTGGTGCGAGGCCGACGGCACGTTCACCAACAGCGAGCGGCGGGTGCAACGGGTGCGCAAGGCGCTCGATCCACCGGGCGAGGCCCGCGACGACATCGAGATCCTCTGCCAGCTGGCCCGCAGGCTGGGCCACGACTGGAGTTACGACGGCGCCGAGCAGGTCTGGGACGAGCTGCGCTCGGTCTCCCCCGTGCACCACGGCATGACCTACCGGCGGCTGGACGAGCACCAGGGCATCCAGTGGCCGTGCTTCTCCGAGGACACGCTGGAGCCGCCGTACCTGCACGCGCGGCTGTGGGAGACCGACCCGGTCAAGCGCGGCATGCCCGCCGCGTTCGCGGTGCTGCGCCACTCGCCGCCGGTCGACCTGCTGGACGAGGAGTACCCGCTCCGCCTCACCACCGGGCGCAGGCTCGACTCGTACAACACGGGCGTGCAGTCCTCGGGGTTCGCCTCGCCGCTGCGGCGCGGGGAGACGATCGACATGTGCCCGGAGGACGCCGAGCGGCTCGGCCTCGTGGCCGGCGAGGAGGTGCGCATCACCTCGCGCCGGGCCTCGGTGGTCGCGCCCGTGTACATCGACCCCGCCCTGCGGCCGGGGCTGGTGTTCATGACGTTCCACTTCCCGGACGAGGTCGACGTCAACTCGCTGACCATCGAGGCCACCTGTCCCATCGCGGGCACCGCCGAGTTCAAGGCGGCCGCCGTACGCGTCGAGAAGCTCGTCAAGGTCGGGTGAGCGATGGATCTGCGATTCCGTGACGCGGAGCCGACGGCCGAGGAGCGCGAGGCGGTCGACGCGCTGCTCGGGCCGCCCGCCTCCGCCTGGGACGGCGGCGAGCGGACCGCGACCGACCTGCGGGTCGCGGCCCGCGCCGAGAGCTCCCGCGACCTGCTGCTGCCGGCCCTGCACGCGGTCAACGACCGGGTGGGGTGGATCAGCGAGGGCGCGCTCGACTACATCTGCCGCCGCCTCACCGTGCCGCCCGCCGAGGCGTACGGGGTGGCGACCTTCTACTCGCTGCTCTCCGTGAAACCGCGCCCGCCCCGGGTGCTGCACGTCTGCACCGACCTCGCCTGCCACGCCAAGGGCGCGGACGCGGTACGGCGGCGCGTCGAGGAGCGGCTCGGCCCGCCCGGCGAGTCCTGGCAGCCGAGCCCGTGCCTCGGCCTGTGCGAGCGCGCCCCGGCGGCCCTCGCCCTGGAGGCGGGCGACCCGCCCACGGCCGACGTGTACGGGCCGATCCTGCCGGAGACGATCGGGGACGGAATCTGGACGGGCTTGCCCGACCCGGGCGGCGTCCCGCTCAACGGCTCCCCCAGCACGACCTCCAACGGCGCGGCCGCGAACGGCACGGCCGCCTCCGACGGGCCGCGCGCCAGGCAGACGGGGGACGCCGGGGAGCCTCCCGCCGAGGCCGCCGTGCCCCAGGCCGGGCAGGACGGGCTCGTCCTGCTGCGCCGCATCGGCGTGGCGGACCCGGCGAGCCTGGACGACTACCGGGCCAACGGCGGGTACGCCGCGCTGCGCCGGGCCTTCCGGCTCGGCCCCGCCGGGGTGATCCGCGAGGTGCTGGAGTCGGGGCTGGTCGGCCGGGGCGGCGCGGCCTTCCCGACGGACCGCAAGTGGGACGCCGCCGCACGCCAGCCCGACCACCCGCACTACCTGGTGTGCAACGCCGACGAGAGCGAGCCGGGCACCTTCAAGGATCGCGTGATCATGGAGGGCGACCCGTACGCGCTCGTCGAGGCCATGACGATCGCCGCCTACGCCACCGGCTGCACCAAGGGCTACCTCTATATCAGGGGCGAGTACCCGAGGGCCGTCCGGAGGCTGGAGCACGCGATCGCCACCGCCCGCGCCAGGGGCCTGCTCGGCGCCGGCATCCTCGGCCACGACTTCGACTTCGACATCGAGCTGAGAAGGGGCGCGGGCGCGTACATCTGCGGCGAGGAGACCGCGATCTTCAACTCCATCGAGGGCTTCCGCGGCGAGCCGCGCAGCAAGCCGCCGTTCCCGGTGGAGAAGGGCCTGTTCGGCAAGCCCACGGTGGTCAACAACGTGGAGACGCTGGTCAACGTGCTGCCGATCCTGGAGCACGGCGCCCAGGCGTACGCCGCGACCGGCACCGGGTCCTCGACCGGCACGAAGCTGTTCTGCGTGTCCGGCGGCGTCGCCCGGCCCGGCATCTACGAGCTGCCGTTCGGGGCGACGCTCCGCGAGCTGATGGACCTGGCGGGCCCGGTGGGCGAGCCGCGGGCGGTGCTCCTCGGCGGCGCGGCCGGGGCGTTCGTGACCGATCCCGACATCCCGCTGACCTTCGAGGGCACCAGGCAGGCGGGCGCCACGCTGGGCTCCGGCGTGGTGCTCGTGCTGGACGACAGCGTGGACCTCAAGGCGATCCTGCTGCGCATCGCCGAGTTCTTCCGTGACGAGTCGTGCGGGCAGTGCGTGCCCTGCCGGGTCGGCACCGTACGGCAGGAGGAGGCGCTGCACCGCCTGTCGGAGCGGGTGGACGAGCGGGACCTGCTGCTGCTGCGCGAGGTCGGGCAGACCATGCGGGACGCCTCGATCTGCGGGCTCGGCCAGACCGCCTGGAACGCCGTGGAATCAGCCATCGACCGCTTGGGGGTGTACCGGTGATCCCGCTGCAGCCGCCTCGGCGGCTCGTCGACGTCGAGATCGACGGCGAGAACGTCCGCGTGCCTGAAGGCTCGACGATCCTGGACGCCTGCGCGGCGGCGGGCAAGGACGTCCCGACCCTCTGCTACGGCGACACGCTCACCCCGAAGAACGCCTGCCGGGTGTGCGTCGTCGAGGTGGAGGGGTCGCGGACGCTCGCCCCCGCCTGCTCCAGGAAGGTGGAGCCGGGCATGACGGTCGGCACCGACACCGAGCGCACCCGCCACAGCCGCAAGGTCGTGCTGGAACTGCTCGGCTCGTCGGTCGACCTGTCCACGACGCCGCGGGCGGCCGAGTGGATCGAGGAGTACGGCGCCGAACCCGGCCGGTTCGGCGACGACGCCGCCACCGTCGAGCAGCCCGCCAAGGTCGACAACGAGCTGTACGTGCGCGACTACGGCAAATGCATCCTCTGCTACAAGTGCGTCGACGCGTGCGGCGAGCAGTGGCAGAACTCGTTCGCCATCGGCGTGGCCGGCCGGGGCTTCGACGCGACGATCTCCACCGAATTCGACGCGCCGCTCACCGACTCGGCCTGCGTCTACTGCGGCAACTGCGTGGAGGTGTGCCCCACCGGGGCGCTGTCGTTCAAGACCGAGTTCGACATGCGGGCCGAGGGCACCTGGGACGAGTCGCGGCAGACCGAGACCACGACGATCTGCAGCTACTGCGGCGTCGGCTGCAACCTGACCCTGCACGTGCAGGACAACAAGATCGTGAAGGTGACGTCGCCGCACGACAACCCGGTCACCCATGGCAATCTCTGCGTCAAGGGACGGTTCGGGTTCGGCTATGTCTAGGGTCTCCGTCAAGCGCCGCATCCTGCGCATCAGGGACGCCGCCCCGACGCGCAGGATCGACTCGCTCGCCGCGGAGGAGCCGCTGGAGATCCGGCTCGACGGCACCCCGCTGACCGTCACCATGCGGACCCCGGGCGACGACTTCGACCTGGCCGCCGGTTTCCTCGTCAGCGAGGGGGCCGTCGGCTCGGCGGACGACATCGCCACGATCCGCTACTGCGCGGGCGCCCTGGCCGACGGCCAGAACACCTACAACGTCCTGGACGTGCGGCTCGCTCCGGGCGTCCAGGCCCCGGCACCGCGCAACTTCTACACCACCTCCTCCTGCGGGGTCTGCGGCAAGGCCTCGCTGGAGGCGGTGCGCACCGTCGCCCGCTGGGCCGCGCACGACGACCCCGTCGAACTCGGCCGGGCGACCGTGGCGGCCCTGCCCGGCAGGCTGCGCGCGGCCCAGCGGGTCTTCGACCGGACCGGCGGGCTGCACGCCGCCGGTCTGTTCACCGCCGAGGGGGAGCCGCTCTGCGTCCGCGAGGACGTGGGCCGGCACAACGCGGTGGACAAGCTCCTGGGCTGGGCGCTCAGGAACGGGCGGCTGCCGCTGCGCGGCACCGTCCTGATGGTGTCCGGCCGGGCCTCCTTCGAGCTGGTGCAGAAGGCGGTGATGGGGGGCGTCCCGGTGCTCGCCGCGGTCTCCGCCCCGTCCTCCCTCGCGGTCGAGCTGGCCGCCGAGGAGGGCCTGACGCTCATCGGGTTCCTGCGCGGGGACTCGATGAACGTCTACGCGGGCGAACAGCGGCTGGACCTCACCTCGGGTGCCGGCTACGGCTCAGCCGGCGTACCTCCCCCGAGGTGATGGCGGGATGCCGTGCGGAAGGCCTGGCCCCCAGCCGCCGTCCGGCATCCCAAGCCATCGACTTTGACAACCATTTTCATTCCCCGGCATACTGACTCACATGATGTCAGGACATTCCCGTATGCGGGTCGCTGGGGCGCTCGCGGGCGCGACGTTGCTGGCCACGACCGCGTGCGGCGCCGACGCCGGGACCGGCGCGGCCACCGGAGACACTCCGCAGGTGGTCGCCGCCTTCTATCCGCTGCAGTGGATCACCGAGCAGGTCGGCGGCTCCGACGTCCAGGTGTCGAGCCTGACCACTCCCGGTGTCGAGCCGCACGACATGGAGCTGGGCGCCCACCAGATGGCCCAGCTGGAGGACGCGGCGCTCACCGTCTACATCAAGGGCGTCCAGCCCGCCGTGGACGAGGCCGTCACGCCCGACACGGCGTTCGACGCCGCCACCGCCGTCCGGACGATCCCGGCGGGCGGGCACGACGAGCACGAGCACGAGGAAGGCGAGGAGGCCCACGACCACGAGGTCTCCTACGATCCGCACCTGTGGCTCGACCCGTCCAGGTTCGCCGCCGTCGCCACGGAGCTGGGCGAGCGGCTGGCCGCCGCCGACCCCGCGCACGCGCAGGCGTTCAAGGACCGCGCCGCCAAGACCGCCGCCTCGCTCACCGCGCTGGACGAGGAGTTCAGCCAGGGCCTGGCCACCTGCTCGACGCGCACGATGGTCACCGCGCACGAGGCGTTCGGCTACCTGGCCGACCGCTACAAGCTGGAGCAGGTGGGCATCACGCTCGACCCCGAGTCCGAGCCCTCGCCCGCCCGGCTGGCCGAGGTGGCCGAGCTGGCCAAGCGCGAGAAGGTGACCACGATCTTCACCGAGGCGCTGGTCAGCCCCAAGGTGGCCGAGGTGCTGGCCGGCGAGGTCGGCGCGAAGACCGCGGTGCTCGACCCGCTGGAGAGCGCGCCTTCCGGCGATTACGCGTCCGCGATGCGCGACAATCTGAAGACATTGCAGACAGCGCTGGGGTGCACCACATGAGCGAGACCGCGTTCGCGATGACCGGCGGGCGGGTCGCGCTCGACGGCCGGCCCGTGCTGGCGGGCGTCGACCTGACCGTCCGCGAGGGCGAGGTCGTGGCCATCATGGGCGCCAACGGCTCGGGCAAGTCGACGCTCGTGCGCGCGCTGCTCGGGCTCACGCCGCTGTCCGGCGGCACGACCCTGCTCTACGGCTCACCGCCCGCGCGGTTCCGCCACTGGTGGCGCATCGGCTACGTGCCGCAGCGCCTGGCGATCGGCGGCGGTGTGCCCGCCACCGTACGGGAGGTCGTCACCTCCGGCCGGGTCGCCCGGCGGCGCAGGCTGAGCCCCTACCGTCAGGAGGACCGGGAGGCCGTGGCCCGCGCCCTGGATGCGGTGGGGCTGGCCGACCGGGCCGGCGACTCGGCGCAGGCCCTGTCCGGAGGCCAGCAGCAGCGGGTGCTCATCGCCCGCGCGCTGGCCGGGGAGCCCGACACCTACGTGATGGACGAGCCGACCGCCGGCGTCGACGCCGGGACCCAGCGGCTGCTCGCCGACACGCTCGCCCGCCTGGTGTCCGCCGGGAAGACCATCGTCCTGGTCGCGCACGAGCTGGGCCCGCTGGAGCCGCTCATCACGCGCGGCGTGGTGGTCCGGGAGGGCCGCATCGCCCATGACGGGCCGCCCCCCGAGCCGGAGGGCGACTGCGCCAGACCGGGTCACGAGCACGTGCACCCGCACGCCGCCGAAGCCACCGCGGGCCCGCTCCGCGGCTGGCAGGGAGAACCATGATCGACCTGAGCCTGCTCGACAAGCAGTTCTTCCAGCTCGCGCTGATCGCCGCCCTGCTGGTGGGGCTCTGCGCGCCCGCCGTGGGCACGTTCATCGTGCAGCGCAGGCTGGCCCTGCTCGGCGACGGCATCGGCCACGTGGCGCTGACCGGCGTCGCGCTCGGCTTCCTGACCGGCACCGCCCCGGTGCTGACGGCCGTCGTGGTGGCGATCGCGGGGGCCCTCGCCATCGAGCTGGTCAGGGCGCGCGGCCGCACGAGCGGCGACGTGGCGCTGGCGCTGCTGTTCTACGGCGGCATCGCGGGCGGCGTCATGCTCATGGGCATCGCGCCCGGCGGCAGCAACGCCAAGCTCAACTCCTACCTGTTCGGCGCCATCGCCAGCGTCACGACCGAGGACATCTGGGTCATCGGCGGCCTGGCCGTGCTGGTGCTCGGGGTGGTCACGGTCTTCGGCAGGGAGCTGTTCGTGCTCTGCCAGGACGAGGAGATGGCCAGGGCCAGCGGGCTGCCGGTGCGCTTCCTCAGCGTGCTGGTCGCGGTCACGGCCGCGCTGACCGTGGTCATCGCCATGCGGGTGGTCGGCCTGCTGCTGGTCAGCGCGCTCATGGTGATCCCGGTGGCGACCAGCCAGCAGCTCACCAGAGGATTCCGCACGACGATGCTGCTGGCCATGGTGTTCGGCGTGGTGGCGTCGGTGGGCGGGCTGCTCGCCTCGACCGCCTCCACGCGGGTGCCGCCGGGGGCGGCCATCGTCCTTCTCGCCCTGGCCGGCTTCGTCCTGGCCCTCGGTGTCGGTAGATTCGTACGTCAAGGCCGATCCCAGGAGTCGAACGTGAGCCAGCAGGCAGGCAGCGTCCGCGTCAAGGAGGTCAGATGACCTCCAGGCGGCAGGCCGTCCACGAAACCCTGCGTCAGAGCGAGGGGTTCCGCAGCGCCCAGGACGTCTATACGGAGATGCGCCAGCACGGCGCGAAGATCGGGCTGACCACGGTCTACCGCGCGCTGCAGACGCTGGCCGACCACGGCAAGGTCGACGTGCTGCGCAACGACGAAGGCGAGTCGGTCTACCGCGCGTGCGCCACCGGCGAGCACCACCACCATCTGGTCTGCCGCCGCTGCGGCCACACCGTCGAGGTGGCGGGCCCCGCCGTGGAGCGCTGGGCCGAGACCATCGGCGCCGACCACGGCTTCACCGAGATCACTCACACCGTCGAGGTCTTCGGCACCTGCTCGTCCTGCTCCAAGCCGCCGGAGGCGGGCTGATCGCGACGTGACCCCCACAGCACGCCGAGCACGACCACCGCGCAGCCCGCGAGCTGCAGCGCCGACGGACGCTCGCCGAGCACGGCCGCCGACAGGCCGACCGTCGTCATCGGCTGGACGAGCAGCAGCAGCGCGGTCAGCGCGGCGGGCTGGCGGGGCAGCGAGTAC
This sequence comes from Nonomuraea sp. NPDC054003, assembly GCF_055585125.1. Lineage (NCBI taxonomy): Bacteria > Bacillati > Actinomycetota > Actinomycetes > Streptosporangiales > Streptosporangiaceae > Nonomuraea > Nonomuraea sp. NPDC054003. Next base: position 402,616 of record NZ_JBVJKR010000003.1, on the reverse strand, counting down.
GTGATGAGCGACCAGCCGAGCACCTGCGGCCCGAGCGCGAGCACCAGCAGCCAGCCGTGCTCGGGCCAGCTGACGGTGAGGTCGGCGCCGCCGAAGACCGGGCTGAGCGCCGTCATGGCGAGCGTGGCCACGACGGTGGCGTGCGCGAGCGGCGCCGCCGAGCGGTCGGAGGCGCTCTTCATCAGCAGCAGGAAGGCCGCGTACGAGAGCGACGTGGCGACGCCGGTGACCACCCCGAGCACCGGGTCGACGCCGTACGCGGCCCGGTCGAACACGCCGGAGATCAGCACGACGCCGCCGAACACCACCGGGGTGGCCGCCATCAGGGCGCGCGACGGCCGCTCACGGAAGATCGCCCAGGCGGCGAACGCCACGATGAACACCTGGAGATTGCCGAGCACCGTGGCCAGCCCGGCGCCCACGTACGCGATCGAGTGGTGCCAGAACAACAGGTCGAGCGCGAACATCAGGCCCGCGACCCAGGCCAGCAGGCGGGGCCTGCCCCTGAACGGCCCGCGCCGGCGCCGCTCCAGCGTGGCGAGCACGATCAGGGGCGGGATCGCGTACGCGCACCGGAAGATCGCCGAGGTCGCCGGCGCCACGTCGGCGAGCCGGACGAGCGGCCCGGAGGTGGAAATGATCAGAGCGCCTGCGATCGCGATCAGCACGATTCGGCGGTGTGAACTCATCGGAAATCCCAGGCCCCCCGTGGGAGAGATACGCTGCGACCACGCTAGAACCGGCCCCGACAGGAGTCAACATGCCCTTTGGCCATGACATGCAGCATTCCCTGGGCACCGTCGTCGAGCTCGTCAACACCTCCCCGTCGACGGGCGGCGAAGACCGGCTCGCCACTCTGACCGAGCTGCAGTCCTTCGTCGAGGGGCGGCAGGTCAGCGGTCTGGGCGGGCTCACCGCGCGTGATCTGGGCCAGGTCCGGATGATACGGGAGGCGTTCTACCGCGTCTTCACCGCGGCCGACCAGCCGACGGCGGTGCGCCTGCTCAACGGGCTGCTCTCCGAGACGCGCATAACGCCGCGCCTGGCCGAGCACGACGGCCATCCGCTGCACGTCCACTACTTCGCCCCGGACGCCACGCTGGCCGAGCACCTGGCCGCCGACTGCGGCGTCGCCCTGGCCCACCTGCTGGTGGAGGACGAGTGGGAGCGGCTCCGCACCTGCGCGGCGCCCGACTGCGAGCACGTCTTCGTCGACGAGTCGCGCAACCGCAGCCGCGTCTACTGCGACAGCCGCACCTGCGGCAACCGCATGCACGTCGCCGCCTACCGCGCCCGCCGCCGCGCCTGACCCGCCTTGAGCTTGCCGGTCAGCAGGGTCGCGGCGGTGGCCAGCACGATGAGGTTGAACGCCATCTGCACCAGCACCAGCCCTCTGGCCAGCTGACCCTGCGCGTGCACGTCGCCGAAACCGACGGTGGCCAGCGTGGAGACCGCGAAGTAGAGCGCGTCCGTCCTGGTCTCCAGGCCCGCGAACTCGCCCTGTCGCCAGTAGGCCACGTTGTAGTCGGCGAGCGCGAACAGCACCACGCCCGCCACGGTGATCAGCGCCAGCGTGGCCGGGGTCAGCCCGCCCTCGTCGCCGGCCGACTGCTGCCTGGCCTCCCTCACGACGCTCCAGCACACCAGGGCGAGACCGGCGATCACGCAGGCCACCCGCAGGAACCGCACCCAGTCGGGCTGGTCCTCCTGCAGGGGCACCACGTAGTAGGCCGCGATGATCAGCGCGGTGTGCCAGGCGAGTCGCCGCATGCGGGAAGAGTTCCCCGCGCGGGGAACGGTTAGACCGGGTTGGGCAGAGCTCCGCCGTAACGCCGGTCGCGCTTGGCGTAGATCTCGCACGCCTCCCACAGGTCCCTGCGGTCGAAGTCGGGCCAGAGCCGGTCGAGGAAGACCATCTCCGCGTAGGCCGACTGCCACAGCAGGAAGTTGGAGAAGCGCTGCTCGCCCGACGAGCGCACGAACAGGTCGACGGCCGGGATCTCGGGCTCGTCGAGATAGCGGGCGAAGACCTTCTCGTCGACCTTGGACCGCTTGACCCGGCCCGCCTGGAGGTCGTCGGCCAGCCTGAGTGCCGCGTCGACGATCTCGGCCTGGCCACCGTAGTTGACGCAGAACTGCAGCGTCAGCTTGCGGTTGGCCCGGGTCATCTCCTCGGCGGACTGCAGCTCGGAGATCACGCTCTTCCACAGCCGGCCCGGCCTGCCCGCCCAGCGCACCCGCACGCCCATCGCGTGCAGCTCGTCGCGGCGACGGCGGATCACGTCGCGGTTGAAGCCCATGAGGAAGCGCACCTCGTCGGGCGAGCGCTTCCAGTTCTCCGTCGAGAACGCGTAGGCGCTCAGGTAGGGGATGCCCAGCTCCAGAGCGCCCTCGATGACGTCGAACAGCGACGACTCCCCCGCTTTGTGCCCCTCGGTGCGGGGCAGCCCGCGGGCCTTGGCCCACCGGCCGTTGCCGTCCATGACGATGGCCACGTGGCGGGGCAGCAGCTCACGCGGGATCGGCGGCGGGGTCGCGCCGGACGGATGGGGTGTCGGCGGGCGGACGTTCAAACGGGCTCCCTTTCTACGTGGCGGAGCGAGCGTATCCCGTGTTCGAGGTGCCATTGCAGATAGGCGGCGACCAGGCCGCTGCACTCGCTGCGGTGTCGCTGCTCGGACGCGTCGGCCGTCGCCCAGTCGCCGCGCAGCAGCGCCGTCATCAGGCCGATCGTCTCACCGGCGGGCACCGCCGCGCCGGCGGGCCGGCACGCCCCGCACACCACGCCGCCCGCCACGATGGCGAACGCCCGGATCGCGGGCGCCCGGCACTTGGCGCACGCCTCCAGCGCGGGCGCGTATCCGGCGACGGCCAGCGAGCGCAGGAAATAGGCGTCGAGCACCAGCCGGGGTTCGTGATCGCCCTCGCCGAGCGTGCGCAGCCCGCCCACCAGCAGCAGGAACTGCCGCAGGGCCGGCTCCTTCTCGCCGTGGGTCAGCCGGTCGGCGGTCTCCAGCATCGCGGTGCCGGCGGTGTAGCGCGGGTAGTCGCTCGCCAGCGCCTCGCCGTACGGCCTGATCGTCTCCGCCTGGGTGACGACGTCGAGCGTGCGGCCGGTGTGGAGCTGGAGGTCGACGTGGGTGAACGGCTCCAGCCTCGCCCCGAAGCGCGAGGTGGTGCGGCGCACCCCCTTGGCGACGGCCCGGATCTTGCCGGTGCGCTTGGCCAGAACCGTGACGATGCGATCGGCCTCGCCGAGCTTCTGCGTGCGCAGGACCACGCCCTCGTCACGATAGAGACTCACCCGGCCATCCTACGGTCGTATCAAAGTGACGACACTTCGTGCTACTCCCATGGCGGTGTGACACGCCTTTCCGCAACCGTCACTAGACTTTGACGCCTGTTCCGCATTGCCCACTGTTCACCCCTCCGTTACCGCCGAAAGGTAGTCATGACCCGCGTGGTCCTGCTGGGCTCTTCACCCGGCCCCGACACCGCTCCGACCGGCTTGAGGCTCGCCGCACTTCCCGGCAATCCCACCGTCGCGGAGCGACTGCGCAACCAGGTCCTCACCATGGACCCGACGCCCGCCACGATCGGCTCCGGCGACGTGGCCGCCGCCCTGCGCGCACTGGCGGAGGTCGCGGAGTCCGCGACCGAGCCCCTGTTCATCATCCCGGAGAACTCGGTCATCCACGACGAGCTGATCTACCAGATCAACAAGACCAAGCGCGGCGCGCTGGTCCTCGTCGCCAAGGAGCCGCGCCCGGTGGCGGAAGAGGAGGGCGAGGAGACAGAGGACGACCAGCTCAACGGTAACGTCCCGATAGCGGAGGCCGAGCCCGAGATCGGCATGAACGAGGTGGAGGGCCTGCCGGTCCGCTCCCGCATCGGCAAGACCCGGGTCATCTCGGTCGGCACCGCCACCCACCTGGTGACCAGGCCCAACGCCGTGCTGCTCGGCCCGATGTACATCAGCGCGCGCAACGCGCCGATGCTCGCCGAGACCTGCCGCGAGCTGGCCGCGATGGCGTCCGCCTTCGGCGACGACGACGACCTGGTCCAGATCATCGCCTTCGGCCTGGTGCGCAAGGGCGTGTCGGTCGGCATCCGGGGCCGCCGCGACCTGTTCTACCGCCGCGTCACCTCCCAGGAGCAGGCCAACGAGGCCGCCGTCGAGATGTCCGGCTTCGACGAGGACCGCGCCAGGCTCAACAACGCGGTCAAGGGCGCCGACGGCTTCTTCACCACCTACTTCGTCTCGACCTACTCCCGGTTCATCGCCCGCTGGGCGGCCCGGCGGGGGCTGACGCCCAACCAGGTCACGCTCATCTCGATCGCCCTCGGCGTGGCCGCCGCCGCCTGCTTCGCCACCGGCCAGCGGCCGTGGATGATCGCCGGCGGGCTGCTGATCTACTTCGCCTTCGTGTTCGACTGCGTCGACGGCCAGGTCGCCCGCTACGCCCGCAAGTTCGGGGTGCTGGGGGCGTGGCTCGACGCCACGTTCGACCGGTTCAAGGAGTACGTCGTCTTCGCCGGCCTGGCCGTGGGCTGGGTCGTGGCGGGCAACGGCGGCGACGACATCTGGATCTTCGCGCTGGCCGCCATCGGCCTGCAGTCCGTGCGCCACCTGCTCGACTTCTCCTTCGGCATCTCCAACCGCCGCAAGCCCCCGGCCAAGCTGCCCACACTGGCGCTCGACGCCCGCGACGACCGTGACCTGCGCCAGGCCCTGGAGCGCCGCAAGGTCGAGCAGAGCAGTGGCGTCAAGCGCATGCTCAAGATGTGGTCCAAGGCCGGCAAGTACCGCGCGGTCCACTGGGCGCGTAAAATGATCGTGTTCCCCATCGGCGAGCGGTTCGCGGCCATCGCGATCACCGCTGCGCTCTTCGACGCCCGCATTACCTTCCTCACGCTGGTGATCTGGGGCTCCGTCGCCGCCGTTTACACTCTCACCGGACGCCTCATGAGGTCGCTCGCATGATCACCCAGCCGCAGGCCGCCGCAACCCCCACGCCGGACCCCGACGAGGAGCGCCGGCGCATCCAGACCGCCCGCCTGCTCGCCTACCGCGACGACGGTCCCCTCGTCCACGTGCTGTCGGGCAGGCTCGGCAAGGGCCTGCCGCCGGTCCCCGCCACGCTGGCCGCGCTGCTGGCCGTCATCGCCGTCACGGTGACCGGCCTGGTCCAGCCGGGCTTCACGATGCTGCTGCCGTCGCTGATCGTGCTGCTGCTGGTGCTGCCGACCGCGCCGCGCGACCACCTGGGCCGCTTCGACTGGCTCACGCCGCCGCTGCTGCGCGCCGCCGAGTTCCTCGCCATGATCGTGGTCGGCCTCGCGGCGGGGGCGCCGAAGTGGCTGCTGTTCGTGCTGGTGTACGTGGTCGGCTACCACACCTACGACACCGTCTACCGGACCCGGCAGAGCATCTGGCCGCCGGCCTGGGTGTTCTACGCCGGGCTCGGCTGGGAGCTGCGGCTGCTCATCATCGGCGCGGGCGCGGCGTTCGGCCTGGTCACGCCGGTGCTGGCGGTGCTGACGGCCTACCTGTTCGTGCTGTTCGCCGTCGAGAGCGTGACGAGCTGGGTCCGCCTGGACAAGGCGTCGGCCCAGGCGGCCGCCGACGCCGAGCAGGACCTGGAGCAGTCCCCCGAGGACGCGCTGGAGCAGGCCACCGGCGAGGCCGAGAAAGCCTGATCTCCCCTACGCGAAAGGCGGGGCCGCCCTCACGGCCCCGCCTTTCGCGTTTCCTCCGGCACCCCGGCTTCCGCGAGGGGAGCGTTTAGGCTGGGGACTCAGGGACTCTGAGCCGGAGGAGCCGGATGGCGTTCTTGTCGCGGCTGTTCAAGCGGGGCGACCCGCTGGCCGAGCGTGCGGAGGCGCGTCGGCAGGGCATGCGCGACGCCCGGCGACACCCGCTGACGACCTTCACCGACCCCGAGAGCCGGCCCCCGTTCGTCGCCGAGGTACGGGCCCGCGCCCGCGAGCAGATCGCCGACGCCGGCCGCCGGCTGGCCGCCCGGCGCGGCGAGTTACTCGACCAGTCCCTGGCCGCGCGGGAAGCGATCCTCCTGGAGCTCAGCCGCACCGACCTCCTCCCCCAGCCCCCACCCAACGGCCACCCCGGCCCACCCGCTGATCCGTATCCACCAGAGTCCATGCCTTCACCTGAACCGGCGGGACGGTACGGCGATCCGCCAGAGCCTGGGTCTTCACCTGACCCGCCGGGATCGTGCGGCGATCCGCCAGACCCCGATTCCGTGGGACCGTACGGTGACTCAGGGGCACGCGCAGCAGGACCGTACGGTGGCTCAGGGGCACGTGCGGCGGGATCGTACGGTGATCGCGGCGGGCGCCCGGCGGCTCCCTACGAGGAGGACGCGTTCATCTCCATCGCCGAGGCCCGATGGAGGCGGGGTGAGGCGCGGCGGCGGGAGGCGGTGCGGGAGAGCCAGGAGAGCGTGCAACGCGCCGGCGCCCGCATCGGCCAGTACGCGCAGGAGTGGGAGAACGCCCTGGTCGAGCACGACCACGAGGTGGAGGCCGTGCACGCCCGGGCCGAGCAGATCATCGCCGCCTACCGGAGCGGCGTCATGGAGACCCACCCGCGCCGGGAAGAGATCCCGCCGCTCTGGCAGGGCGAGGTCATCGCCATGGAACCCACCGGCGAGACCCGGCTCGGCATCTCGGGGCGCGACGAGCTAGGCCGGATCCTCCACGAGGTGGAAGCCCGGGTAGCGGACTGGCACACCAAGGTCCTCCCCCACGAACTACCCTCAGCCCTCCGCCTCCCCCCGCTCGAACCTCCCCACCGGACTCAGTCCCCCCAACCCCCAGCGGACCCCACCCCAACCGCATCCCCACCGGAGACCGCCCAAGCCCTGGCGGACCCGACCCCCACCCCCACCACATCTCCGGAGGAGACCACCCAACCCCCGGCGGACCCGACCCCCACCCCCACCACATCCCCGTCCCAAACCACCCGACCGGAAACGCCCCCTACCGTCTCCCCTCCGGAGACCACTCATCTCCCGGCGGATCCCACCGCCACCACATCCCAAGCCACCCGACCCGAAACGGCCCTCGCCGTCTCCCCGCTGGAGACCACCCACCCCGCACTGGATCCCACCGCCACCCCACCTCCGCCGCGAGCCGCCCGACCCGAGACGGCCCCCACTGTCTCCTCGCCGGAGACCCATCCCACGGTGGACCCCACCGCCACCCCATCCCCGCCGCAAGCCGCCCGACCCGAGACGGCCTCCACCGTCTCCCCGCCGGAGACCACCCACCCCGCACTGGATCCAACCGCCACCACATCTCCGCCGCCAGCCGCCCGGCCCACGATGGACCGATCCCCCACGTCTCTTCCAGAAGCCGTCTCTTCCTTACGTACGGCAGCGGACCCTGCGGAGGTCACGTTTCCCCCGGCAGGTACCTCCGGCATGGCTCCGTCACCGCCGCAAGCCGCCCACCCCTCCCCGGATCCTCTGCACGAGACCGCTTACGTACCAGGTGAGGCGGTGGAGACCCGCGAGACCGACGCCCTCACGCCTTCGCCGACGAGCGATGAGCATCCAGGGCATGACGACTCTGAGGCTTCCGCCGACGGGCCGGCGAGCGCCGGGCCCGGCTCCCCTCGTACGGACAGCGACGTCGGCGAGCCAGCCGACGACGGCCCGCGGGAACCACACCAGGACGCCGAAACCGACGTCCATCCCGGACCGGGCCACGCCACCGAGACACGCAAGCAGGACCACACCAACCGCACCCCACCGGCACAGGACCGCGCCACCGAGACAGGCACCACACCGGGACACGACCGCACCACAGAAACACGCACCCCACCGGCACACGATCGCACCACAGAAACACGCACCCCACCGGCACACGACCGCGCCGCCGAACCACACACCCCACCCACACAAGACACCACTGCAACAAGCACCCCAACCGGACAGGACCGTGCCAGAGGGCAGCGGCGGACCTATCCATGGCGGGAGGCGTTCGGCGACCCGAGCGCCGCATCGCCCAGCACACCACGTGACGGCGACGGAGAGGAGCGGCGTTGGCCGGGTTAGGGAGCAGAAGGGTGGCCGTGCTCGGCGTCGCGGCGCTGGTGGCCGGTGGCGTGGCGGGGTGCGGGACGGACGCGGGGGCGGTGTGCGGGGTGGTGGTGGACTCCACGAGCTACGCGGAGCCCGCCACGTCCCGTGAGGACGTGACCTCGAAGCTGCCCGAGTTCGCCCAGGGGTGCGACTGGGTGGGGTTCGCCGCCGTCACCGGCGCGTCGGAGAGCAGTTCGTGCCGGGAGGACCCGGTCACCGTGGCCGCCACCCGCGCCGAGAACCCGAACGACAACCCGGTCGTCGAGGAACGGGTGAGGACGCACCGGATCAAAGAGGTGGTGCCCCGGGCGGTGCGGCTGTTCGACTGCCCCGCGGAGGGCGAGGGCTCGGACGTGCTGGGCGCGCTGCGGTACATGGTGAAGCAGATGACCGCGCGGCGGCAGCCGGACAAGGAGCACCGGCTCATCGTGTTCAGCGATCTGAGCAACAACCGCGGCGAGCTGAACATCAACCGCCTGGATCTGGGCGAAGCGGCGCGGAAGCGGAAGGTCGAGGAGCTGCGGCGGGCCGGACTGCTGCCCGCCATGGGCGGGTACGCGGTGACGGTGCACGGGTTCCTGCGGGAGCGGACGGCGAACCCGGACCGGTTCCCGCTGCTGGAGGCGTTCTGGGCAGAGGCGTTCGAGGCGGCCGGCACGACGGCCGCCGACCTCCTGTAGGGAGAGCGCTCTCTCACAGCATGCCGGACTGTTCACCTTCCTGCAACGCCTGCGGTGACGATTGTTGACAACAGGTAAGGAACTGTGTTTTCGTTCGGCGTGAGAGCGCTCTCTTCACTCCGCCTCCCTTCCCCCCAGGAGCAGTGATGACATCACCACCGTCCAGGGTGCGCCGCCGCATAGCGGCCGCCGCCGTGGCGCTGGCCGCCGTCGGCGGCCTGCTCGTCCAGGTGGCCACGAGCGCCGCCGCCTCCGTCCCGGCCACCCCGTCCGGCTGGTCGCTGGTCTGGGCCGACGACTTCAACGGCTCGTCGGGCTCGCTGCCCTCGTCCAGCAACTGGATCATCGACACCGGCCACGGCTACCCCGGCGGCCCCGGCAACTGGGGCACCGGAGAGATCCAGAACTACACGTCCAACCCCGCCAACCTGAGCCTCGACGGCTCCGGCAACCTGCGCATCACCCCGCTGCGCGGCTCGAACGGCGAGTGGACCTCCGGCCGCATCGAGACCCGGCGCTCCGACTTCAAGCCCGCCGACGGACGCATCCTGCGCATCGAGGGCCGCATCCAGATGCCGAACGTCACCGGCGACGCCGCGCTCGGCTACTGGCCCGCGTTCTGGGCGCTCGGCTCCCCTTACCGGGGCAACTACTGGAACTGGCCGGCCATCGGCGAGTTCGACATCATGGAGAACGTCAACGGCCTCAACACCGTCTGGGCCGTGCTCCACTGCGGCGTCAACCCCGGCGGCCCGTGCAACGAGACCCAGGGCATCGGCGGCAGCCGCGCCTGCCCCGGCTCGACCTGCCAGTCGTCCTTCCACACCTACCGCTTCGAGTGGGACCGCAGCGTCAGCCCCAACCAGCTGCGCTGGTACGTGGACGGCCAGCAGTTCTTCAGTGTGAGCCAGTCGCAGCTCGACGCCACCACGTGGACCAACATGACCGGTCACGCCGGCTACTTCCTGCTGCTGAACGTGGCCATGGGCGGCGCCTTCCCGAACGGCGTGGCGGGCTTCGGCACGCCGACCGCCGCGACCGTGTCCGGCCGGCCGATGCTGGTCGACTACGTGGCCGTGTGGCAGAGCGGCACCGGCACCCAGCCGACCGACCCGCCGACCGACCCCCCGGGTGACGGGTTCGACGCGCGCTCCACCATCCAGGCCGAGGGCTACAGCGCCCAGTCGGGCACCATCACGGAGACCACCACGGACTCCGGCGGCGGGCAGAACGTCGGCGCCATCCGCAACGGCGACTGGCTCCGCTTCGACAACGTCCGGTTCGGCTCGACGGCGGCCCAGCAGTTCAAGGCCAGGGTGGCCTCCGGGGCGGGCACCGGCGTGAGCGGGCTCGTCCAGGTCAGGCTGGGCAGCCCGACGGCGCCGCCGATCGGCGACTTCGCGATCGGGAACACCGGCGGCTGGCAGAGCTGGCGCACGGTCCCGGCCAACATCACGCCGACGACCGGGACGCACACCGTCTACCTGACGTTCAGCAGCGGCCAGCCCGCCGACTTCGTGAACGTCAACTGGTTCACCTTCTCCACCACCTAAGGGGATCACCGGCCGGGCGCCGCACGGCGCCTGGCCACGATCCGTTCGGCCCAGCTCGCCGCCTCCGGGTCCCGTAACCCTTCAACCACCCCGCCCAGGTAGGCGGTGGCCAGGCTGTCGAAGCCGCGGTCGAGCTGCCGGGTCCGGCCGGCCAGGCGACGGTCGACCGACTCCACGTACTGGGCGATGCTCTCGGCGTATCCGGCGTCCTGCTGGTAGACGCCCTGCGCGGTCGCGAACGCCCTGGACTCGGCGTCCAGTTTGGCGCGCAGCTCCCGCAGCGTCCGGTCGTTCGGGTTGTGCATGCGCCGGCCCAGGTCGGCGGCGATGAGGGCGGTGGCGATCAGCAGGGCCAGCAGCAGCACCATGGTCGGCAGCGTGCCGGCGCCCTCGGCGGTGGGGCCGATCTCCTCCCCGTCCACGACGAGCGGCCGGACCAGCGCGTCGCGCCGGAGCACGGCCACCGCCACGATGAAGCCCAGCCACACCAGCGCCACGCCGATGAGCAGCCAGCGCCCCTTGGCCGAGCCGCCGTGCTCCTGCCAGGACCGGAACGCGCGCCCGTACATGTGCGGCGCGACCAGCATGATGAGGGCGGCGCCCGCGGCGAGCAGCGCGGTCATCGCGACGCTGTCGCCCCAGTCGAGGATCACCTGGTAGAGGATCGGCACCTCGACGATCACCAGCAGGAGCAGCAGCAGCGCGGCGGGCAGCCAGCGGCGCACGACGGGCCACCGGCTGCCGGAGATCGCGATCGAGCTGGGGCGGCCGTCGCCGGGGCGGCGGCTGGGCTGTTCCAGCTCGGCGACCCGTGGCCGGGTGTCGTCGAGCGCCGCGCGGGCGGCGGCGAAGGCGCGCTGCGACTCGGCCAGCCTGATCTTCTGCCCTTCGAGCGCGGCGCGCGCCTGCCGCAGCTCCCGCTCGGTGAGGTCCTCGATGCGGGCCAGCTCGCCGAGCCGCTCGTCCTCCAGCTCGTGGAAGCGGGGCACGCTGCCGGTCTGCAGGGTGAGCGTGTCGATCTGGCCGTCGGCGGCGTGCCGCCGCCCCAGCTCGCGCTCGGCGTCGCGGCGCGCCGTCCAGTCGGGCAGGTGGTAGAGGTCTCCGTCGTACGCGACCGCGGGCGCCACGCGGATGACCTGCGCGGGCTCGTCGGGCTGCGTGGGACGGCGGCGTGACAGGCGCATCGGGCCTCCAGACGACCCTCCGGACGACACTGTCCCTCGATGCTAACCGCCCCACGCCCTCCCGGACCGTCCCTCCGTGCCGGTCAGCCGCTGGAGCGTGTCACCAGCCTGGCGGGGAGCACCACCGGGGTGGCGTGGCGGCCTTCCAGGCGGGAGAGCATCAGCCGGGCCAGGGCCATGGCCTGGTCGGAGGCGGGCGTCCGTACGGTGGTCAGCGCCGGGGTGGTGTACGCGGCCGCCTCGATGTCGCCGAAGCCCACCACCGCCAGGTCGTCCGGCACCCGCCGCCCGGCCTCGGCAGCAGCCCGGAGCACGCCGATCGCCAGGTGGTCGGAGGTCGCGAGGACGGCGTCCAGGCGGCGCTCGTCGGACAGCAGCCGGGTGAGGGCCGCCGCGCCGGACTCGGCCGTGTCGCCGGCCAGCGCGACGTGCGGCAGCCGTCCGGCCCGCTGGAGCGTGTCGCGGTGCCCGGCCATGCGGTCCTGGACGGCGACCAGGTGGGTGGGGCCGCAGACGAGGCCGATGTGCCTGCGCCCCTGCCGCAGCAGGTGCTCGGTGGCCGCGGCGGCGCCCCCCGTGTTGTCGGCGTCCACGTACGGCACGAGCGAGCTGATCGCCGGCCGGCCGAGCAGGACGAGCGGCACGTCGGTGCGGGCGAGCCGCTCGGCGAGCGGGTCGGCCCCGTCCGTCGGGAGCAGCACCACCCCGTCGGACAGCCCGGCCTCGACGTGCCGGACGATGCGCCGGTGGCTCTCGGAGGTGTCGGCGAGCATGAGCGTGATCTGCTTGCCCGCCCCTTCCAGGACGCTGGTCACGTACTGGACGACGGCGGCGGTGAGCGCGTCGTCGGGGCGCGGGATGGACAGGACGAGCGCGACCGTGTCGGTGCGGCGGGTGGCGAGGCTGCGGGCGGCGGCGTTGGGCACGTAGCCCAGCTCCTTGACGGCCCGCAGGACGTTCTCGCGGACCTCGGGGCTGACCGCGGCGTCGCCGTTGACGACGCGGGACACGGTCGCCCTGGAGACCTTGGCCCGGGCGGCGACGGTCTCCAGGGTGGGCCGCTTGGGCCGGCCGTCGCCGAGCCCGTTGCGGCGCACCACGTCGCGGTACCACAGGGCGCTGTCCTTCAGGCGGCGCCGCTGGGTGGCGAAGTCGACGTGCACGATGCCGAACTTGCGCTGGTAGCCGTCGGCCCATTCGAGGCAGTCGAGCAGCGACCACAGCAGGTAGCCGCGGACCTTGGCGCCCTCGTCGAGGGCGGCGAGCAGGGCCCGCAGGTGCTCTTCGACGAAGCTGACGCGGTCGACGTCGTGGATGCCGTCGGCGGTCACGGTGTCGACGAAGTCGGCCCCGTTCTCGGTGATCATCAGCTCCTGGTCGGGGTACTCCCGGGACAGCCGGCGCAGCAGCACGGTCAGCGCGCCGGGCACGATCGGCCAGCCCATCGCGGTCACCGCGGTCGGCACGGTGCAGAACAGGACGCCGTCGCTGCCCGGGTAGACGGGGTCGGCGGGCTCGCCCGGCTGCGCGCGCACCACGCTGGGCGCGTAGTAGTTGACGCCGAGCATGTCGAGCGGCTGGGCGATGACGGCCAGGTCGCCGTCGCGGACGTGGCCGAGCCCGGCGGCGGACTCCACGACGTTCAGCAGTCGCTCGGGGTAGCGTCCGCGCAGCATCGGCTCCAGGAACTGCCCGTGCACCAGCTCGTCGATCCTGGCGACCGCGTCGGCGTCCTCCTCCGACAGCTCCCTGGACGGGTCGGTGACCTGGCCGGGGGTCATCACGGGCGCGAAGTTGAGCACCGCGCCGACCCTGGCCGCGCCGGCCGAGCGCAGCGCCGAGGCGGCCAGCCCGTGGCCGAGCAGCATGTGGTGGGCGGCGCGGAAGGCGTCGGCGGCCGACTTCCGGCCGGGCGCGTGCACCCCGGCGCCGTAGCCGAGGAACGCGGCCACCCACGGCTCGTTCAGCGTGAACCAGGTGTGCACCCGGTCGCCCAGCCGCTCGTGCACGACCCGGGCGTAGTCGGCGAAGTGGAGCGCGGTGTCGCGCTCCGGCCAGCCGCCCCGGTCCTCCAGCGCCTGCGGCAGGTCCCAGTGGTAGAGGGTCGCGTACGGGGTGACGCCGGCCGAGAGGAGCTCGTCGACCAGCCGCTCGTAGAAGTCGAGCCCGGCCGTGTTCACCCGGCCCGAGCCCTCGGGCAGGACCCGCGGCCAGCTCACCGAGAACCGGTAGGCGGCCACGCCCAGATCCTTCATCAGCCGCACGTCGTCGGGGTAGCGGTGGTAATGGTCGCAGGCGGCCTGCGAGTCGGAGAACGCGTCCCAGATGGAGGGCCCCCGGCCGTCTTCCGCGTTCGCGCCCTCGATCTGGTACGCGGAGGTCGACACGCCCCACACGAAACGATCAGGGAACGTCCCTCTGCTCATCACTCGCCAACTCCCCGTGCCATGCCTCATCGAAGGGGCCAGTTTGCCCCGGTTCGATCGTCGCGCGCCACACGACGTTGGCGATATACAGAGCCCGTGGAACTGGATCGGCTGGACCGTGACATCATCGCCGCGCTCGTCGAGGACGCCCGGCAGACCTACGCCGAGATCGGGCAGGAAGTCGGCCTGAGCGCGTCGGCGGTCAAGCGGCGGGTCGACCGGCTGCGCGAGAGCGGCGCGATCACCGGCTTCAGCGCCATGGTCGCGCCGGCCGCGCTCGGCTGGACCACCGAGGCGTACGTCGAGCTGTTCTGCCAGGGCAAGACGAAACCGTCCGACATCGCGCTGGCCGTGGCCCGCTATCCGGAGGTGGTGGGCGCGGCCACGATCACCGGCGAGGCCGATGCGCTGCTGCACATCAGGGCGACGGACGTGCGCCACGTGGAGCGGGTGATCGAGCGCATCGCCGCGGAGCCGTTCGTGGTGCGGACGAAGAGCGCGATCGTGCTGTCGAGGCTGGTCGACAGCCCTCCCGGCACCACGTTGCCGGACGCGCGCAACGGATCACACGTCCCCGGCTGATACTCGCAACAGAACTTCACACGCGCGCAATCCCGCCCTCTTCCGCCGCGTGAGGGGCGTTCTTAGGCTGTGCTCGACCCCTGACATGGGGAAACACTCTGACGAAGACGACGGAGTCTGCATGCCCAGACGCTTTCTCATGTGCCCGCCGGAGCACTTCGCGGTCGAGTACGCGATCAATCCGTGGATGGATCCCGCGGCGGGCGCCGACCGCGCCGTGGCGATCCGGCAGTGGGAGGGCCTCAAAGCCGCGTACGAGAGCCTCGGGCACGAGGTGAGCCTGATCGAGCCGATCGAGGGCCTGCCCGACATGGTGTTCGCGGCCAACGGCGCGCTGGTGGTCGGCGGCCGCGTGTACGGCGCCCGGTTCGCGTTCCCGCAGCGGGCCGCCGAGGGGCCGGCCTACCTGCGCTGGTTCGCCGAGCGCGGCTACCCGACGCTGGAGCCGGAGCACGTGAACGAGGGCGAGGGCGACTTCCTCACCATGGACGAGATCGTCCTGGCCGGCACCGGCTTCCGCACCCGGGTCGCCGCGCACCACGAGGCCCAGGAGTTCCTGGGCCGTCCGGTGATCTCGTTGCGGCTGGTGGACCCGCGTTTCTACCACCTCGACACGGCGCTGTTCCCGCTCGACGGCCGCAACGTCGCCTACTACCCCGGCGCGTTCTCCGAAGGCAGCCGGGAGGTGCTGCGCAGGCTGTTTCCCGACGCGGTGCTCGCCACCGCCGACGACGCCGCCGTGCTCGGGCTCAACGCGGTCAGCGACGGCGTCAACGTGGTGATCAACGCCGAGGCGGGCGATCTCCAGCTAGAGCTGAAGCGACGTGGGTACGAGGTGGTTCCGGTCGATCTGTCGGAGTTGCGCAAGGCGGGTGGCGGCCCCAAGTGCTGCACACTCGAGATCAGGGGGGAGAACTGACATGACCACCAGCGCGGAGCTGATCGAAGTAAGCGAGCGCCGCAGCGCGCACAACTACCATCCGCTGCCCGTGGTCCTCCACGAGGCGCACGGCGCCTGGGTGACCGACGTCGAGGGCAGGCGCTATCTCGACTTCCTGTCCGGCTACTCCTCGCTCAACTTCGGCCACGGCAACGAGAAGATCCTCGCGGCGGCCCAGGAGCAGCTGAGGAACCTGACCCTGACCAGCCGGGCCTTCTACCACGACCAGTTCGCCCGGTTCTGTGCCGGGCTGGCCGACCTCACCGGCAAGGACATGATCCTGCCGATGAACACCGGCGCCGAGGCCGTGGAGACCGCGATCAAGGTCGCCCGCAAGTGGGGCTACCTGGTCAAGGGCGTCGAGCGCGACAAGGCCAACATCGTGGTGATGGAGGACAACTTCCACGGCCGCACCACCACGATCGTCAGCTTCTCCACCGACCCGGACGCCCGCGACGACTTCGGCCCCTACACCCCGGGCTTCACGATCGTGAAGTACGGGTCCGCCGACGCGATCCGCTCGGCCATCGACGACGACACGGTCGCGGTGCTCGTCGAGCCGATCCAGGGCGAGGCCGGGGTGCTGGTGCCGCCCGACGGCTACCTCACCCAGGTGCGGGAGATCTGCACCGAGCAGAACGTGCTGATGATCGCCGACGAGATCCAGTCGGGCCTGGGCCGCACCGGCAGGACCTTCGCCTGCGACCACGAGGGCGTCGTGCCCGACGTCTACGTCCTGGGCAAGGCGCTCGGCGGCGGCGTGGTGCCGGTGTCGGCGATCGCCGCGGACGAGGACGTGCTCGGCGTGATCAAGCCGGGGCAGCACGGGTCCACGTTCGGCGGCAACCCGCTCGCCTGCGCGGTCGGCAGCGCGGTCGTGGAGATCCTCCGCACCGGCGAGTTCCAGGCCAGGGCGGCCGAGCTGGGCGGGATCATGCACGCGCGGCTGCGCGAGCTGGTCGGCCACGGCGTGGTGACGGTGCGCGGGCGCGGCCTGTGGGCGGGCGTCGACATCGACCCGTCGCTCGCCACCGGCCGCCAGGTGTCGGAGGCGCTGATGGCGCGCGGCGTGCTCGCCAAGGACACGCACGGGTCGACGATCCGGCTCGCGCCGCCGATCGTCATCTCGGAGGAGGACCTCCTCTGGGCGCTCGACCGGCTCGCCGAGACGGTCGACTCCCTGCGCTGACCCGCCGAGTCCGCGCGCCCGCGGGCGCGCGGACTCGGCGGCTCACTCCAGCCGTAACGTGGCGATCTTCCGTACGTCGTCGCCCGTGGATTCGTACCAGGTGGCCTCGGGGCCCGGGAAGGTGAGCGTGGCGACCGCGTTCTGGAACCACGGCCCCTTGACGATCCGCCACCGGAAGGGCGGCCGCGGCAGCCGGGCCGAGCGGGCCAGCAGGCCGCCGATCAGCGTGGCGACGCCGAACTGGGTCAGCACGTTGGCCCAGCGCAGCAGGCGGCTGAGCGGGTTGCGGATGGGCGAGCAGACGATCTGGTAGATCGGGCCGGTGCGGGCCTTGGCGACGTACGAGTAGTGCACGTCGCCGGAGAGGATGAGCACCGGCTTGCCCAGCGCGGCCAGCAGCTTCGACAGGTCCTCGAACGAGCGCCGGAAGGCCGCCCAGTGTTCGAGGTCGACGGCCTGGCGGAAGGACTCGGACACGCGCGCCACCGGCCGGCCCCAGGCGCCGTCGCAGAGGGCTTCGTTCCAGTTCTGCACCCCGTGCACGCCCTCGGGGAGCAGGAACGGGATGGACGAGCCGATGATCAGCCGCTCGGCGGGCTTGGCGAGCTCCTCCTCCAGCCAGGCCCACTCGCTCGGGTCGAGCATGCGGCGGTCGCCCGGGGTGAGCTGCCTGGCGCATCTGGTGTCGATCATGATGAGCCGGGCGTGGCCGAGGTCGCGGGAGTAGCTCCACCGGTTGCTGCTCGGCTCGGCGTCGGCCTGCGAGGCGAACGCGTCCAGCTCGGCCGCCCCGTCGCCGCCGCCGTCGAGCAGCTTGCGCAGCAGCGGGTCGGCGGCCCGCTCCTGCGGGGACAGGTTGCCGAGGTGCTGGTAGACCCAGTAGGCGCCGAGCCCGGCGACCACCCGGCGGCTCCACCAACCGGTCTCGGCCATCTGCTCGCGCCAGGTCTTCGAGGTGTTCCAGTCGTCGCGCAGGTCGTGGTCGTCGAAGATCATCGCGCTGGGCACGGTCGACAGCAGCCACCGGATGTCCGGGTCGGTCCACGCCCTGCGGTAGAGCTCCGCGTACTCCTCGAAGTCGGCGATCTCGTTCTTCGGCTCGGTGTCGCGGCGCGCGTGGATGTAGTCGAGCATCTCCGGCGAGGGGTTGTCGGCGTAGACCTGGTCGCCGAGGAGCAGCAGCAGGTCGGGCCACTCCTCGTCACCGGCCTCGGCCAGATGGCAGCCGTAGGACCGCAGCACGTCGTACCCGTGGGTGAGGAGGTGCGCCGTGTCGTGCGGCGCGGTCGTGCGGCAGGAGCCGAACATCAGCCGCGCGGGCCCGTCGGGCGGGATGAGCCGGATCCGGCTGGGCGGACGGCCTTCCAGCGGCCACACCCGCTCACCGTCGAGAGTGACGGCATAGGAGCCGACATTCTGGGAAAGCTCCGTTATGTCGACGATCGCGTAGTGATGGTCGTGGACGGTGAAGGTTTCCGACTCGTACGAGCCGCCTGCGGCCTCGATGTGGACCGTGCACGGCTCGTCGGTCTCCACGAAAATCGAAGCGCTGGCAGAATCGACGTACCGCAGCATCGGCCCGACCACCAGTTCGGGCATCACACCCTCCACTTCGACAGTTCGGCGCACTCCGGGCCACAAGCCTGCCAGAGTGGCACCTTCCAAGCATCTGGATCAGCGGCTTGGATCGCAAGGAGATCACACATTACATATTCCCCCCGCTCTAGGATGATCCGTACAAGAACGCCCAAATGGGTTATAGGCAACGGCGCCTTACCCGGTAACGGGCGTACATAACAGGAGGAAGCTCTTCCATGAGTGTCATGGTGCCGTCAATGACGCCGGCACAGATCAGCGCGGGCCAGGAGGCCCTCGAATCCGCTCACTTCCAACTCGGCAGCGCAGCCGAGCGGCTGGGGCTCGACGACGGGCTCCGCGCGATGCTCGCCACGCCCCGCCGGTCGCTGACCGTCGCGGTGCCGGTCCGGCGCGAAGACGGCAGCATGGACGTCGTCCAGGGCTTCCGGGTCCAGCACAACGTCTCGCGCGGCCCCGCCAAGGGCGGCATCCGCTTCCATCCGGCCACCGACATCCACGAGGTCACCGCGCTCGCCATGTGGATGACGTGGAAGTGCGCGCTGGTCGGCATCCCGTACGGCGGCGCCAAGGGCGGCGTGGCCGTCGACCCCGCCGGATACACCACCCGCGAGCTGGAGCGGCTCACCCGCCGCTACGTCAACGAGATCCTGCCGCTGATCGGCCCGGACAAGGACATCCCGGCCCCTGACGTCGGCACCGACGAGCAGACCATGGCCTGGATCATGGACACCTACAGCGTCAACGCCGGCTACGCGGTGCCCGGCGTCGTCACCGGCAAGCCGATGCCGCTCGGCGGCTCGCTGGGCCGGGCCGGCGCCACCTCGCGCGGCGTGCAGATCGCCGCCCTGTCGGCGCTCGGCCGCTCGCCCGAGGGCGTGACGGTGGCGGTGCAGGGCTTCGGCAAGGTGGGCGCGGGAGCCGCCCAGTACCTCGCCGACGCGGGCTGCAAGGTCGTCGCGGTCTCCGATGTGACCGGGGCGGTGTACGCGCCCGAGGGCCTCGACGTCGCCGGGCTGCGTGCCTGGGTCGCCGAGTCCGGGCAGGTGCGCGGCTATCGCGACGCCGACGCGCTCGGCCTGGACGAGCTGCTGGAGCTGGACGTGGACGTGCTGGTCCCGGCCGCGCTGGAGGGCGCCATCACCGAGGCGAACGCGCCCCGGATACGCGCCC
This sequence comes from Nonomuraea sp. NPDC054003, assembly GCF_055585125.1. NCBI lineage: Bacteria > Bacillati > Actinomycetota > Actinomycetes > Streptosporangiales > Streptosporangiaceae > Nonomuraea > Nonomuraea sp. NPDC054003. The sequence goes on along the minus strand of NZ_JBVJKR010000003.1, from coordinate 383,185 downwards.
GCCTGATCGTGGAGGGCGCCAACGGGCCCACCACGCCGGAGGCCGACCGCGTCCTGGCCGCCAACGGCACCACGATCGTGCCCGACATCCTGGCCAACGCCGGCGGCGTGATCGTGTCGTACCTGGAGTGGGTGCAGAACATCCAGGCCTGCTCCTGGAGCGAGAGCCAGATCGAGCGCAAGCTCCGCGACATGATGGAGAGCGCGTACGGCGAGGTCAAGTCGGTGGCCGCCGAACGCGACCTCACCCTCCGCGAGGCGGCGCACGTCATCGGCGTCGGCCGGGTCGCCGAGGCCCACCGCATGCGCGGCCTCTACCCGTAGAGCCGGTACGCCGGGCAGGCCTGCCCTGGCCGGGTCCACGGGCAGGCCGTACCCCCGCGGGGGTGAGAAGTACCCAGGTTGGGTAAACCTTGATGTCGCTGGTCAGGGCGCTGATCGTTTCCTGCTAGAAGTAGGTGGGTGTTGAGGTTGGTGCTCTGTCTGGCCCTGCTCGATCCCTCCGGCGGCGCCGAGGTCCCGCGGCGTAACATCCCGGCGCGGGAGGTGCTCACGCCCCAAGGCGACCGGCTGGGTTACGCCCCCGTGCCGCGGCCCTACACGGGCACGCGGCGGCTGACCGGCGTCCTGGTCGGCCGCGACCGGGAGACGGGCCGCCACATCACGTGCGGCGGCACCGTGGTGCGCTCCCGCAGCCGGAGCCTGGTGCTGACGGCGGCGCACTGCCTGCGTAACCACGGCCGGGTGCTGGAGCAGCTCGCGTTCCTGCCCGGCTACGACCGGGGCCGGCCGGTCGAGGGCGTGTGGCCGGTGGAGCGCACGTGGGTGCCGTCCCGCTGGCGCGGCCGGGGGTTCGGGCCCGACCTGCTGCCGTACGACGTCGGCCTGGCCGGGGTCTCGGCCAAGCCGCGCGGCCGGCTGGAGGACCTGACCGGGCGGGGGCTGCGCCCGCTGCCGACCCGCAGGGGCACCCCGCTGCGCGGGCTGGAACTGCTCGGCTACCCGGCGGGCAAGCAGTATCCGGGCAACCGCATGTACCGCTGCGTCGGCGACGCGGTGGAGGGCAAGGAACGCGGGCCTGGCGTGCTGGTCACCCGCAACTGCCACGCGGCGGCCGGCGGCAGCGGCGGCCCCGCGCTGTACGAGGGAGGGGTGGCCGGCGTCGTCTCCTCCTCCAGCCCGCTCCGCGACGACAAGGGCTTCACCGTGCTCAGCCGGCTCGGCAGCAGGACGTTCACCCGGATGTACGAGCAGGCCGACCGGATCATGCTCCGATCGAAGTGACGATCTCCTCGCAGAGCGCGTGGGTGACCAGGGCGTCGTCGGCGGTGACCAGGCGGCCCGCGCCGACGGCGGCCAGGAACTCCGCGCAGATCGCCTCGATGCCGCGCTGGCGGGCGACCGGCACCCAGTCGGGCCGCCGCCGCAGCGTCTCGCCGCCGGCGTAGTCGACCACGTCGCCGAGGTTGACCACGCGGCGCTTGACGCCGTCGCCCATCACCTCGCAGCTCTCCTCGGAGGCCCCGCTCACCCGGTTCATCACCCCGATTGCGGTGAAGCCGTCGCCGGACAGCTCCAGCACGACGTGCTCCAGCAGGCCGTCGCCGTTCACCCGGGTGCGGAAGCGGGTATCGGTGACCTCGCCCGGCGCCAGGAACCTGAGCGTGTCGGCGACGTGGATGAAGTCGTCGAAGACCACCTGGCGCGGGGCGCCCGGCAGGCGTTCCCGGTTCTTCTCCATCAGCACCAGGTGCCGGGGCAGCTCAGCCAGGGCGGCGTAGCCCGGCGCGTGCCGGCGGTTGAAGCCCACCATCAGGGACCTGCCCCCGGCCCTGGCCAGCGCGGCCAGCCGCTCACAGTCGCCCAGGTTGTCGGCCAGCGGCTTGTCCACGTACACGTGCACCCCCGCGGACAGCAGCGTCTCCACGATCTCCGGGTGGGCGGGGGTGGCGGCGTGCACGAACGCCACGTCCACCCCGGCCTCGGCCACCTCGTCCACCGTGGTGAACCGCCGGTCGACCCGGTAGGCGTCGCCGAGGCGGCGCAGCCTGGCCCGGTCACGGGTGCACAGGTGGAGGTCGAGCCCGGGATGGGCGGCCAGCACCGGCAGGTAGGCCTTCTCCGCGATGTCGCCGAGGCCGATCAGGGCGGTCTTCACGCGTCGAGCGTAGCTTTGAACGCCTCGCCGACGGGGGTCGGAGCGACCCCGAAGGTCCGCTGGAAGTCGGACGAGTCGAGCACGTACGGCGCGACGAACTGGTAGCGGACGTGCCGCAGCTCGCCGATCATGGGCTGGAAGAGCCCGGCCGCCCGCACCAGCGGCCACGGGAGCTGGACCATCCTCGGCGCGGGCCGGCCGAGCAGCCGGGCCATCTCCTCCCCCACCTGGCGGAACGTCATCGGCTCCGCCGTCGGCACGTGCCAGGGCCGCCCCCACGCCCGCTCGTCGCCCCCGGCGACGATCAGCGCCCTGGCCACGTCGGGCAGGTACGTCCAGCTGTGCGGGACGTCGAGGGGCCAGACCACCTGGACGGTCCTGCCCGCCTTGAGCGCGGGCAGGAACCGGGTGCCCAGGTAGGACTGGTCGGTGGCGCCGGGGCCGAAGTAGTCGGAGCCGCGCACCTCGGTCACCCGGATCCGGCCGGCCCGGTGCGCGGCCAGCGCGTCCTCCCACATGCGGGCCCGTACCCGGAACTTGGGGTTGGCGGAGGCGAGCGGCAGGTCCTCGGTCATGGGGCCGGTGACCGGGCCGTACGGGTAGAGGTTGCCGAGGATCGTCAGCACCGCGCCGCTGGCCTCGGCCGCGGCCAGGAACGACGCGGCCATCGGCGGCCAGTCGGTGAGCCAGCGGTGGTAGCGCGGGTTGACGCAGTTGTAGAGGACGTCCGCGCCCTTCGTGATCTCGATGAGGCGGCGCCGGTCGGCGACGTCGGCCGCCACCTTGACGGCTCCTTCGGGACCGCTGCCGGACCGGGTCACCACGGTGACCTCGTGACCCCGGTCCAGGAGCTGGCGTGCCAGGTGCGCACCGACCTGGCCGGAACCCACGACGACGTGCTTGCCCATGATCAGACCTGCTTCCAGACGATGCGGAGGACCGCGTTGACGACGAAGAGGGCGGCGAGCGCCCCGGCGAGAAGGGCGGCGCCGGCCGCGTAGAGCGCCAGCGCGCCGCCGCCGAACCAGAGGATCTCCAGCGCGGCGCGCGCCAGGCCGGTGAGCGGGATGACGGCGTTGGCGCCGCCTCCCGCCCCGAACAGGGCCCAGGCGGCGATGAACAGCGCGGGCGCGCCGAGCCCGGCGAGGAGCTTCACGCCCCAGTGCTGGCTCAGCGTGAACCCCCAGTAGCCGGCGGAGACGAGCACCCCGAGCTCCAGGAAGAACATCAGCGCCAGGTTGGCGCCCTTGGCGATGGGGAGCACGATGACCTCCTGAGTGACTGCCGTTCCCTTACGAGAGCAATGCTCTCTCAAGAGAGCGGCCATCGTCAAGAGCAGTGCTCTCGTTTCCGGCGTGCGCTCTGGTAACGTGCTGGGCATGACAGCGAGCCGTACCGCGCGAGAGCGGGTCAGAGCCGAGCTCACCAGGGAGATCACCGACATCGCCCGCCGCCAACTGGCCACCGAGGGCGCGGGCGGGCTGTCGCTGCGCGCGGTCGCCCGCGAGATGGGCATGGTGTCCTCGGCGATCTACCGCTACTTCCCGAGCCGCGACGACCTGCTCACCACGCTGATCATCGAGGGCTACAACGCGCTCGGCGAGGCCGTGGAGCGGGCCGACGCCGCCTGCCCGCGCGACGACTACCTCGGCCGATGGCTCGCCGCCTGCCACGGCCTGCGCGACTGGGCGCTGGCGCACCCGCACGAGTACGCGCTCCTCTACGGCTCCCCGGTGCCCGGCTACCAGGCGCCGCAGGACACGGTCCCGGCCCGGCTGCGCGACGTGACCGTGCTCGGCGCGACCCTGCGCGAGGCGCACGAGGCGGACGCCGTCGACCCGCCCCCGCTGCGGCCGCTCCCCCCCGACGCGCTCAGGGCGGACGCGGACAACCTGCGCACGATCATGGCGGGCGTCCCGGACGAGCTGATGTTCCGCGCGCTCACGTCCTGGACCGCCCTGTACGGGTGGATCAGCTTCGAGCTGTTCGGCCAGCTGAACAACGCCATCGAGGAAAGGCGCACGGCCTTCGACCACTCGATGCGCACCCTGGCCGCCCTCATGGGCCTGCGTTAGCGCTCCGGCGGCGCCTCACCAGGATGCCGCATGCTCATGCTTCGGTGACGGATATGCCCAGTTCCTCAAGATCCAGCACCGATCGGTCCTCCTGTCGTACTGGCGGGTTCCGCCACGCGGGCAACGTGCCGGAGAAGCTGACGCCAGTCTCGTCGCACCGTCTGCGATGGAGGTGGACATCGCCGAGTATCGCCGGGATGAACAGCACCCAGTACTGCGGTGTCTGGCCATATTCCCGAGCCTTCCTGCCGAAGCGGTGGCCCAGCACACGAATCTCCGGCGCTGCGCCGGATTCCCAGCCTGGAAGGTCGGTGCTGACGCGCGGGCTGATCGCAGCGAACTGCGCGTGGACTTCCCAGCTGATCGATATGGAGACCTCCAGAATACGCTTCTGATTGTGGTCCACCAGATAAACGCCTACTTTGTCCAGCCATTTCTTTTCTACGGCGCCGAGCACCTTGACCCGGTCGGCATCCAGAATTCCCGCGTAGCGCAGGAAGATGTCGAATTGGTCTACGACCGCCTCGGTCCTGCTGCGGGTAGCGGTGTAGGAGTAGGTTTTCATTCACTCACCTAATCACAGGAAGGGGTCAGGTAGGCCGGATGGAGATAGGTGCGGTTGGCGGCCTGGTGTTGCTCATGCAGCACCGCCGCCGCACGCTCGACGAGAAGTGGATCGAGTCGACCGTTCGCCACCCTCTCCACGTGCGCACGGTAGCGATCGGGTTCTCCTGAGATCAGCGAGAGATTGTCCGCGAAGATCCCGATCAATTTCTCCGCGCCGGTGCGCACCAGTTGCGCGCGCAACTCCGCGAAGAAGGAGATCGGGTGGGCGGGGTAGGCGGCGAGCAGACGCGCCACCGTCTCGCTGTCGGTGAGCCCGCCCAGAATATGACCGACCACGCCCTGCCGTTCCTCGGCCGTCGGCTCCCAATGCAGCACGCTCATGCGTCCCGGCCGGCGCAGCGGAGGATACAGCTTGCCGAAGTCGTTGCCGGTGACGAATATCGGCACCCTGTCGATGTGACCCACTTTCTCTACGTCACAGGGCCGGTCCGCCAGATGCATCAACTGAGCCAGTACCTGCTGGTGATTGACCGTGCCGGTGTTGTTCTCCCACTCTCCGACGGTGGTGTCGACGTCGTCGATGACGATGCATGCCGGGCGCTTCTTCTGGATGGCCCGGGATGCGCCCACGTAGGTGGCGAGTAGATTCTTTCCCGGCACTCCGGCGCGTTCACTCTCGAAGTCCGCCGCGCTGATCGACTCCGTCCGCACAGCGAGGGAGTCGAGGATCGCACGCAACTGGAAGGACTTTCCCTCGCCGGGCGCACCGAAGATGCCCATGATCACTGGATGGACCGGCAGATCGACATAACTCAGCACGAGATGCTCTCTTACGGCCCGGGTGAACCGCTCGGACACCATCATCGTCGATCCCCTTCTGTGTCTTGCCGCAGGTGCTCTATCTCTTCGTCCAGCCGGTAGAGAATGCTCGAAGGGTCGTGCTGACTCTTTTGCACACTGGCCTTTGGGTCGGCGGTCTCGTTGAGAAGAGCGTGCCGCAGTCTACTGATCTCCAAGTCCAGATTGGCCAGTGCGAATTCGACACTCGGAGCGTCGGAAGTCGGGGTGAACACCACCGTACTATGATGCACCGCGAGCCCGCTCGTGTAGTCGAGAATCTCAGCCAATTGGCGTTGGATATCGGCCAGACTTGCTCGATCGCGCGCTTGAAGCTCCTTGATCTCGGCCACCTCATCGATCAAGGACTGGAGCGTGGCAGAAGTCTCCCGACCTTTGATGAAACGGTCCGTCAAAGCCTGCGCTGCACCTTGGATTATGCCGATCCCGAGTTCGGCGAGCATGAATCCTCCCTCTTCGAACGGATCAGACTTCCCTGTCAGAGAAAAGCCGCGCCCAAGCCCTCTGTGACGCCGGCACAAGTTAGCGCTGCCGACTTGACGACTGCTTGCAGCTGTCGCGACTTAAGCGATCCCGATCGGAGGGCACTCTTTCAATCCAGTAACTGAAAAGATTTCGTAATCATCCGTGAAAAGGCAAACGATGTCGCACGCCTCGTACACCGGGTCAGACACGGGTCAGCAGCGGCACCAAGACCTCGTCCACGATGTCGACGACGAGCCGGTCGGGGATGGGCGGCCCCTGGAAGAGGAAGTGCTGCCTGAGCAGGGCCTGGCCGGTGTCGAGGCGGAGCGGCGTGACCGCGTCCCCGGAGATCTCGCCGCGCTCGACGGCGCGGCGGGCGATCTCGGCCATCATCTTGCGGCCCGCGCCCTGCGAGTTCTCCTTGAAGGTGCGGGCGCTGGCCTCGTCGCGCAGCGCCTCAGAGAGCAGCCCGCGCATCGCCTCGCCCGCCGGGCCGGACAGGATGTCGGCCGTGCCGCGCAGCACGGTCAGCAGGTCGTCGCGCAGGCTGCCGGTGTCGGGGACGTCGGACAGGGCCGGCAGCGAGTGGTAGACCGAGTCCATGACCAGCGCGACGCGGGTGGGCCAGCGGCGGTAGAGCGAGGCCTTGCTCGCCCTGGCCCGCTCGGCGACGCGTTCCATGGTGAGCTTGGCGTAGCCGCTCTCGGCCAGCTCGTCGAGCGTCGCCCGGTAGATGGCGGCGGCGAGCTCCTCGCCCCGGCGCCGGGGCAGCTTGCGGTGGTCGGTGACCATCTCAGCCATGTTACCGAGCCTCCACCACCACACCGGAGCCGCCGTCGACCGTGACCTGCCGCCCGTCGGCCAGCAGGGAGGTGCCCTCGCCGGTGCCCATGACGGCGGGGATGCCGTACTCCCTGGCGACGATCGCGGCGTGGGAGGTGATGCCGCCGGTGTCGACGACCACCGCGGCGGCCCGCTGGAACAGCGGCGTCCACGACGGGTTGGTGTAGGGGCAGACCAGCACGTCACCGGGTTCGAGCCTGCCGAACTCCGACGGGTCGTGCACCACCTTGACCGGCCCGGTGGCGGTGCCCGCGCTCGCGGGCGTGCCCGCCACGAGCGCGTCACCGGCGTCGCGGGCCGGGAAGACGGCCCGGGGGTCGATGAGCCGCACGCCGGCGAGCTCCTCACGCCGGGCGGCCCGGGCGGTCGCGCTCGCGCGCAGCCGCCGGCCCTGCTCGTCGCCGAGAGCGCTCACGTCCTCGATCGCCTCCAGCTCCTCCAGCCTGAGGTGGAAGACGTCCTCGGGAGCGTCGAGCACGCCCGCGTCGCGCAGCCTGCGGCCGATCTCGACGATGGACCGGCGCAGCGCGGGCAGCGGCATCGTGAAGGAGAAGTGGCTGTCCTCACGGAAGGCGATCCCCGCGCGGGCGGCGTGCACCTTGCGGACCATCTTGTCCCGCTTGCGGGCGCCGCGCAGCCGCGGGTGGGCGAGCAGCCGGTCCATCGCGTCGTCGCCGGGCTCGGACCGGGGTGGCTCCGCCGCCAGCACCTTGATCAGGTCGAGCACGGTCTCGGGTCCGTCGGCCCAGGTCGGCGGGGTGACCAGGAGCGGACTGGCGCCTTCCCGGTGGCCGTACTCGGCCAGGAACTCCCGGAGCGCCGCCTGGAAAGCCTCGGGCATCGGGTCCCGGGCGAGCGCGCCGGTGTTCCTGGCCTGCTCGGCGAGTTCCTCCAGGGCCCGGTTGGCGTCGCTGGTGCGGGTGCGGGCGCCGGCGATCAGCGCGCCGAACAGGTCCGTACGTCCGAGCAGCTTGAGCGCGGCGCGCAGCCGCAGCAGCGACAGCCCGCTGCGCGGCAGGTAGTCCGTGCGCAGGCCGGCCACGGGCCGCACGACGGCCAGCACCCTGCGCGGCGTCCTGACCAGCTCCGGCCAGGGCAGCGCGGCCAGGTCGAGCTTCGTCAGCTCGCGCACGTCGTCGAGGTAGCTCTGGAAGCGCGGGTCGCCGCTCCACCGGGCGGGATCGTACCGGCGGGCCTTGGCGAAGATCAGGAACGGCGCGACGAGCAGCTTGGCCGAGGGGTGCGGGCGGGGCGGCACCAGCCGGTAGGCGACGCCGTCCTGCTCCTCGATGAAGTGGTCGAACGCCCCCCGCAGGCCGAAGTTGCGGGTCACCTGCGCCATGAGCCCGGCGGGCCCGTACGGCACCCAGGTGGACATGTCGATCGGATAGGGGCGTACCGGCAAGTACTCCATCAGGACGGTGCCGAGCTTGCGGCGGATCGGGCCGAGCTTGCCGAGCGGGGGCGGCGGCAGCGCGGTCATCGGCCGGGCCTGCACGAGGCTGACCTCGCCGCCCGCGTACGTCCACTCGATGTCCTGGGGGCGGCCGAAGTGACGGGCGACCCCGGTGCCGAGCCCGGCCAGCTCGCGCAGCACGCCGCCGGGCAGCCGCTCGGCGGGCGCGCCGTCGCCGGTCTCGTGGCTGACGCCGCCGCCCGCCAGGGCGCGGACGACCACCTCACGGCGGCCGGGCGCGAACTCGGCGATCTCGCCCCGCGGCGTGAGCACGTAGTGGTCGGGGGTGACGAGGCCGGACACGACCGCCTCGCCGAGCCCGGTGCCGGCGTCGACGACGAGCCGCCCGCGGTCGCCGGTGACGGGGTCGGCGGTGAACATCACGCCCGCCGCCTCCGCCGCCACCATGCGCTGCACGACGACCGCGATGCGCACCTCGACGTGGTCGAGGCCGAGCCGGTCGCGGTAGGCGACGGCGCGCTCGGACCAGAGCGAGCCCCAGCAGCGCCGGACCGCGTCGATCAGCCCGTCCTCGCCGACGACGTTGAGGTAGGTGTCCTGCTGCCCCGCGAACGCGGCGCCCGGCAGGTCCTCGGCGGTCGCGCTGGAGCGCACCGCCACCGGCCCGCCGCCGAGCTCCCGGTACGCGGTCAGGATCGCCCCGCGCAGGGTCTCCGGGATCTCCAGCTTCTCGAAGTACGCGCGCGTGGCGTGACCGGCGGCGACCAGGTCGTAGGCGGCGGTGGTGACCACGAATCCGGCGGGGACGGGGAAGCCGCCGGCGATCAGCTCCCCGAGGTTGGCTCCCTTCCCGCCCGCGAGGGCGAGGTCGCCGCGGCGGAACGAGCTCAGGGGGGCGACGAGTGTCATGAGGTCTCCTGTGCGTGAGCGGTGGTGCGGAGAGGCCGCGCGGGCAGCGCCAGCGCGAGCAGGAAGGCCACGCCGAGCAGCGGCGACATGGCCGCGAACACCGGCGGCACGGCCTCGGCGAAGGCGGCGCGCGCGGCGGTGTCCAGGGGGGCGCCGGCGCCGGGCATGCCGCCGGCGAAGCGCCAGGTGATGAGCGCGCCGACCAGGGCGACGCCGGCGGAGGCGCCGATCTGGCGCAGGAACGTCACCGACGAGGTGGCCGTGCCCAGATCGGCGTACGCGACGGCGTTCTGCGCGGCCAGCACCATCACCTGCATGACGAGCCCGACGCCGAGCCCGATCAGCGCCAGCACGCCGGCCAGCGCGGCCGCGTCGCCGGCGGCGAGCGGCAGCACGGCCAGCCCGGCCGCGGCGAGCGCGGTGCCCGCGACGGGGTAGCGCTTGTAGCGGCCGGTCCTGGTGATGAGCCTGCCGGAGACGACGGTGGTGGTCAGCACGCCGGCCATGAGCGCGGTGACCAGCAGCCCGGCCCCGGTCGCCGAGGCGCCGTGGGCGATCTGCAGATAGGCGGGGATGTACGTGAGGGTGCCGAAGAGCGCGAACCCGATGAGCAAACTGATCAGCACCGGGACCGCGAACGCCCGGTCCCTGAACAGCCGGAGCGGCAGGATCGGGTCGGTCGCGTAGCGGGCGGTGACCAGCCAGGCCGGCACGGCGAGCGCGGCCAGGGCGAGGAACACCGGGTTCCTCGTCTGGCCGAGCATGACCACGCCGACGACGGCCAGACCGAGCGTGACCGCTCCGGCGATGTCGACGGGCGCGCGCGACTCCGGCCTGGGCAGCTTGAGCGTGACGGTGAGCACGACGAAGGCGAGCAGCCCCAGCGGCGGGTAGATGGCGAAGATCCACCGCCAGCCGGCGCTGTCGATGAGGAACCCGCCGATCAGCGGCCCGCCGACGGCGGCCACCACATAGGCGGCCCCGATCAGCCCGAGATAGCGGCCGCGCTCGCGCGGGCTGACGACCTCGCCGATGACGGCCTGCGCGCCGATCATCAGCCCGCCGCCGCCGACGCCCTGCACCGCGCGGAACGCGATGAACTGCGGCATGCTCGCGGCCGTGGCGCACAGGACCGCGCCCACCACGAAGATCACGATGGCGACCTGCATGAGCGGCTTGCGGCCGAACCGGTCGCCGAGCTTGCCATACACCGGCATCACGACGGTCGCGGCCACCAGGTAGGCGGTGATCACGGCGGGCATCTGGTCGAGCCCGCCGAGGTCGCCGGCCACGGACGGCAGCGCGGGCGTCATGATCGTCTGATCGAGCGCGCCGAGCAGCATGCAGAGCATCAGCCCGGTCAGGACGACGACCATCCCGCCACCTCCTTAGAGAACGAGTCGTTCTCTAAGGAGAGTAAGCGCCATCGCTAAGAAACGCAACGTTCACTATTCAGCCGTCGCCTATCTCGGTGGTCAGCCTCGGCGGAGAAGTTCCCCCAGCCCCGTCGCCGGATGTCCCGCCACGCGCGCCACGTCCTCGGTCACCCGCTCCAGCTCACCGGCCGCGATCGCCGTGTACGTCGACACCCAGGCGTCCACCTGCCACCGGGGCGCCCCGTACGAGGCGCGCGACGCGTACGCCTCCTCGACCGTCTCGGCGTGGTACCTGGTTTCACGCCCGGTCGCCTCGGTCAGGATCCTCGCCACCTCGGCGAGCGTGAGCGCCTCCGGCCCGGTCAGCTCGTACGTGCCTCCTTCATGCGCGGCCGGATCCCCCAGCACGGCCGCCGCCACGTCGGCCACGTCATCCCTGGTCACCGCCGCCACCCGGCCCTCCCCCGCCGGCCCGCGGATCACCCCGTCCTCCCCGGCCATGTCGGGCAGGAAGTCCGCGTACAGGTTGTCGCGCAGGAACGTGAACGCCATCCCCGAGGCGCGGATCCGCTCCTCGGTGGCCCAGTGGTCGCGCGCCAGCGTGAAGGCGGCGTCCGGTCCCGGGTTGGCGAACGACGTGTACACGAGGTGCCGGACGCCCGCTTCGGCAGCGGCGTCGACGAAGGCGAAATGCCGCTCCAGCCGGTCGGCGGACTCCGACGCCGACACCATCAGGACGACGTCGACGCCTTGCAGCGCCCTGCGCACCTTCTCACGGTCCCCGAACTCCGCCTCCGCGACCTCCGCCCCGGGCAGCCTCGGCGCCCGGCTCGCGTCCCGTACGAGCAGCAACTGCTCCGACCCGGCCCCGGCCAGCCGCCGCGCCACCCCGCCACCGATATGCCCGGTCGCCCCGGTCACCGCGATCCTCATGCCATCAGGGTGTCACGGCGCGGCCCTCGGACCCGGGAGCGCGCGTCTGCCGGGATGAGGCACCAGACCGTACGACCCAGCCCGCGTCCATGCTCACCGATCCCCCAGTCCTGGGAGATCTCGCGGACGATCAGCAATCCTCGGCCGTCCTCTGCCTCCGGCTCCTGGCGGACGTACGGCCCGGAGAACGCCGTACCGGGGTCACGCACCTCCACGCGGACCAGCCCTCCTACGTCCGTGACGGTGAGGCCGATGAAGTCGCCCGGCCGTGCGTCCGAATGCCGCAGGGCGTTCGTCACGAGCTCGGACACCGCGAGCACGACATCGTCGATGGCAGGATGATCACCTCCCAGCCAGTCGCGGACGTGCGCGCGGGCGTACGAGACGGACTCCCGAAGGCACATCAACCGAATCGAACCGACCACTCTGGCCCCGCTGTTTTCATTGCTTCACCCATTCGGAGAACTCAGCCCTGATCGACCTTCCCACCATCCCAAATATTGACTACGATCAGTAGTCAATTGACTGCACTGTGCCATCAACCGTTTCGATGAAAGGGCTGTTGAAACGCGGCGGCAGCCCCCCGGGAGGTCAGGTGCCCAAGGAAAGCGAGCTGTGCCCCGCCGATTCGCCGACCGCGCTCTTCGGGTTCGAGCTGCGGCGTTACCGCAAAGCCCGAGGCTGGTCGCAGATCCGGCTGTCGAAGGCGGTGTCCTACTCCGTCGGGACGATCAGCATGATCGAGACGGCCAGGCGGTCGCCGACGGAGGAGTTCGCCCGCCATTGTGACGAGGCGCTGGAGGCGGAGGGCGCGCTGATGCGCCTCTGGCCGATGGTCAGTCACGCGGCGGCACCGCCGTGGTTCCGGCCGTGGCTGGACGTGGAGGCGACGGCGGAGGCCATCCGGACGTGGGAGCCGCTGGTGGTGCCTGGGCTGCTCCAGACGGAGGACTACGCGAGGGCGGTGCTGAGCGGCGATGTCGGCGTGACACCCGAGCAGGTCCAGGAGCAGGTGGTCGCCCGCATGGAACGTCAGACCATCCTCGGACGCCCCAAGCCGCCGTTGCTGTGGGCCGTGATCGACGAGGCGGTCCTGCATCGCCCGATCGGCAGCCCCGCCATCATGTCAGCACAGCTCACCCGCCTCCTCGAAGCCGGCGGGACCCCTCGGACCACGATTCAGGTCCTTCCTCTCAACGCCTACTCCACGACCGGGCTCGCAGGAGGATTCGCCATCGCGCAGGCACATGGCGTCTTCGACACGGCCTATGTCGAATCCGCTGGGGTTATGAGCCGAGTGACAGAGCGACCAGAGGACGTAAGCGTCCTAACATACAGATATGAAGGGATTCGCTCTGAAGCACTGTCCCGTCGTGAATCCCTAGAGCTGATCAAGGAGACGCTGCAGCGATGGACGAGCTGACGCGAGAACTCGACACAGCCGTGTGGCGTAAGTCCACAAGATCCGGGCCCGACGGCGGCAACTGCGTCGAAGTGGCCGAACTCTCCGGCGGCCGCCGGGGGGTCCGCGACAGCAAGAACCCCACCGGACCAGCCCTCATCTTCACCCTCGGCGAGTGGGCCGCATTCATCAGCGGCGTGAAGGATGGCGAGTTCGACTAGACATGATCCTGAGTGCCTGATCACCCTGGCCTTTTCCGTTGTTTTCAACGATCACGGCCAGGGTTTCATTGTTTTCAGGACGTTGATCTCGGTCGATTCTTGCTGCGCGACCTCTCTTCACCGTGACGCGGCAGCCACCGTTTTACCTAGCAAAGCCGTACATTCCCTGGCAGATCTCGCGCGCACTCGTACTTTCACCGTTGTTTCGCTTGTTCTGTTGACGCGTTGTTGATTACGGTCTGAACGACATGGGGGACGCCGCCTCCTGATCTGGTTCTGGTGGAGCGAGCCGTACGGGGGGATCATCGTGGCTGACCTCGATCGCGACGCGATGCGGGCCGCGGCGGAGCGGATCCAGCGGCTGTCGGACGAGCACTGGTGGGCGCTCACCCACTCCTGCCGTCTGATGGAGTGCGACGCCTGGGTGGGGCCGGCGGGCACCCGGTTCGACGCCCAGGTCCGCGCTGACCAGCGCGAACTGCAGGCGATGCTCGCGCAGGCCGTGCGCAGCGCCAACCAGAAGCTGGCCTCGATCCCGGTCACGCCATGAGCGGGTTCAGCGGGGTCAAGCGGGCCGAGTTCGACCTGATGGCGGGCAAGCACACCGAGGCCGCCGGGCGGCTGGAGGAACTCGCGCAGGCGCTCCACCGCGAGCTTCAGAGCGCCGGGCTCGACACCTCACCGGCGGCGCGGCTGCGCGAGCTGGCCCGGCGGGTCACCACGCAGGCCGACGACCTGCGGCGGCGGCAGAACCTCGCCCACGAGCTGCACCGGCAGAGGGTGTCACTGGGCAGGAGCACTCCCGCCGGAAGCTTCGTGGAGATGCCCGACCGTTTGGATGACGCCAAGGCCCTCCTGGACGGGACGCTCGCCGGGCGGGCGGCTTCGAAGGTGGCCGACGGGGACGACAAGGCGCTGGCGGACCTGGAGAAGTACGCGTCACGTACGGGGGATTCGGAGTTCGTGAAGGCGTTCCTCGGCACGATCGGCGCCCGGGGTGTGACGCGAATGTCCGGCTCACTCGCGACGATGCTGCGCGACGCCGTGGCGCGCGGGGACATCGATCGCAAGAATCGGCTCTCCATCTCGGGGCGGAACGTCCTCACCACGCTGAGCTCCATCCTGGCCAAGGGGACCAACCGGAAGAACTCCGCGTACCAGGGGGACGACTTCCTGGAGGAGTTGGTGAGGGAAGGGCGGGCTCAGCATGGTACGGGCGGCGGGGCATACCTGGGTTACCAGGCTCTGGCGCTCATCTGGCGTGCTCACGACGGGGAGCCGCCGTATTCGAAGGAGTTCATGGAGGTCGTCGGGCGGGATGTGATCGTCTACGAGCGCGAGCAGCGTGAGGACGCATGGGCGGCGAGCAACGATGCGCTGGGTCGTGCCTTCGGCGGTGCACAGGTCCCCATCGTCGACCTCGCCGGCTCGCTCGGCCTCGGGGCTCTGTTGAGGTGGGGAGTATCTGCGAATGATCCGATCACCGAGAAGCCCTCGTCGATGGTGGAGAGCCTGTTCCATGCGGCGAAGTCCAGCCGGGAGGCATCGCATGCTCTGCTGGATCACACTCCGCCGGGGTGGGGGGAGTCGGTGCTGGAGTATCTGCTTACTACCCGGTGGGGTGCTTCCCAGTACCTGGACGACTACGAGCCGATCAACGGCATGCTGATCACGGCGACGACTGGGCAGGACGCCACCTCCCAAAAACTGGCCGCGCAGATGACGAAGACCATTTCCAACGAGGTGCGCGGGGCCTTCAAGCAGGGTGGCGAAAAACTGAAGATCAAGGACCGGGAGACATTCGACCGGTACGCACCACTGGGCTACCCATTGGCTCGCGCCATCTCCGCCAACATCGACCAGCTCTCGAAGCTCTACCTGAATCGTGGAACGTTCGGCGAAGTCGCTCCCCAAGACATGGCATATGCCCTGCTGCTTGCTACATCCAACGACCCAGGGTTTGAAGTCTTGGTGCGGGCGCAGACTGAGCACATGCGAGCAGCGCTTGCAGGCGCTCCTCCTGTCGGACTCGATGCCTCCAACGCTGAACGATTCGGCTTTACGAAAGCCGATGTAGAGAGATTTGACCTCAATGGGAACGGACGCATCGACAAGGGTGACACCGCACAGTATCTATTGGATCGTGCCGTAGAGGAGGCAACTCCCTTCAAATACCTCGTGGAAACCCGACGCCAGGTACTGATCGCTCAAGGATTGGACGACAAGAAGGCGGACGAGGCGCTGAAGCAGATGGTGGCTGATGCTATCGGTCTGCTACCGATACCCGGGGCCAAGCAAGTGAGCACCCTTGCTTCTGGTGCGTTCGGTGAGCTGACCGGCAACGGTTACGAGAAGCTCGCCGGAGCCGCGTACGACCAACTCTCTCAACACGTAGCCCAACGAATGGCCGAACTGCGCCACGATCTCGACGAGACGTATCGGACATTGGCGGACAACCGTCTTGGAGTGGAGCGATTGGCAGAGCAAATGTTTGGAACGGCCATGCTAAACACAGGAATGCTTGACGGTATGGAAGTGAAACATGAACCATTCGTGACCGGCAATCCTCCTAGGATCAAGTCTTTCAATGAGATGACCCGGCAGGAGTACAGCTTGTTTCTCGAATGGGCGAGGAAAACGGGTGGAAGCAGCGAGACTCTCGGTACTTTCAACGGCACTTTCCGTCGGACTAGCGAGGTGCACGACTACCTCGGCCTAGACGGTGGTTCCTCCTCTGGAGGTGGCAGATGAGCCGTTTCCACATGCTCATCGTGGCCCTGTCTGCAGTTGCTGTACTCGCCTCCTGTACGCCGGAGAAGCTGATAGTCGCCACACCGGCGCCAGACCTGAGGCAGGCCATAGATACACCTCCATACGTTTGTAGTTTTATTCCCGAGCAAGCATTCCGCCTGATCAGCGGCATAAACACACCCCTCACCAATACCAGTAAGGGCACTGACAGAAATGGCGACTGCCGGATCCCAGATACAGCTACACCGCCCCTTGAAGTGTGGTGGAGGCAGGAAGGGTCAGGGATGCCATTAGAGCACTTGGAATTTCTAATCAACGGCAAGCGCAACTTGTATACACGCCACGGCGGAGTTGCTCTTCCCGCCGATCTTGGCGATGGCATGGTCGCCTATCTGACGGATAGCATATTGGCCGACCAGCCGTACCAGGTAAGCGCCAAATTCACCTGCGGCGACAAAGAACGCATGATCGACATCTACCTGACCCAAGTCGCCAAAGGCCGAGACGCCATGAAAGACCTGACCGACCTCATGCGCATCGCCCAGAACCGCTACAGCCAAATCCACAACTGCACCCTCAACACCAAATAAAACACCTCGACCGCACCCCCATGGTCAGCAGAGGCACGGTCGAGAAAGAGGCATCGAGCCTTGTGGGCGGTATGCCGGGCACCGGAACCCCGCAGATCATGCAGGGCGGTGCAGGTGAACGGTCAGCGGGAGGCGCGGTTGACCGCGGAGATGATGGCCTTGAGGGAGGCGGTGGTGGTGTTGGCGTCGATGCCGACCCCCCACAGCACCGCGCCGTTGACCTCGCACTCCATGTAGGAGGCCGCCTTGGCGTCGGTGCCGGCGCTCAGCGCGTGCTCGACGTAGTCCAGGACGCGTACCTTGATGCCGGCGGCTCCGATGGCGTCGATGAAGGCGGAGATGGGGCCGTTGCCGACGCCTTCGATCTCGCGGATCTCGCCGTCGACGCGGACGTCGGCGTTGAGGCGGACCTTCTCGTCGACGGTCGAGTCGTGGCGGTGGGCCATCAGGCCGAGCCGGCCCCAGCGGTTGCCGGGCGTCGGCAGGTATTCGTCCTGGAAGATGGCGAACATGTCAGCCGGGGTGATCTCGCCGCCCTCGGCGTCGGTGCGGGCCTGCACGACCTTGGAGAACTCGATCTGCAGCCGCCGCGGCAGGTCGAGCTGGTGGTCGGCCTTCATGATGTAGGCGACGCCGCCCTTGCCCGACTGGCTGTTGACCCGGATGACGGCCTCGTAGGTGCGGCCGATGTCCTTGGGGTCGATGGGCAGGTAGGGGACGGCCCAGGTGTGGGAGTCGACGGGGACGCCCGCGGCCTCGGCGTCGGCCTCCAGGTGTTCGAAGCCCTTCTTGATGGCGTCCTGGTGGGAGCCGGAGAAGGCGGTGTAGACCAGCTCGCCGCCCCACGGGTGGCGGGGGTGGACGGGCAGCTGGTTGCAGTATTCGACGACGCGGCGGATCTCGTCGATGTCGCTGAAGTCGATCTCCGGGTCGACGCCCTGGGAGAACAGGTTCATGCCCAGCGTGACCAGGCAGACGTTGCCGGTGCGCTCGCCGTTGCCGAACAGGCAGCCTTCGATGCGGTCGGCGCCGGCCATGTAGCCCAGCTCGGCGGCGGCCACGGCGCTGCCGCGGTCGTTGTGCGGGTGGAGCGACAGGATGATCGAGTCGCGGTGCTTCAGGTTGCGATGCATCCACTCGATCTGGTCGGCGTACACGTTGGGGCTGGCCATCTCGACCGTCGCCGGCAGGTTGATGATCACCTTGCGGTCGGGGGTGGGCTGCCACACCTCGTTGACCGCGTCGCACACCTCGACGGCGTACTCCAGCTCGGTGCCGGTGAACGACTCCGGCGAGTACTGGTAGTAGACGTCGACGTCGCTCGCCTCGGCCAGCTTCCTGACCAGCTTGGCGCCCTCGACGGCGATGGCGGTGACGCCTTCCCTGTCCATGCCGAACACCACCCGCCGCTGCAGCGTGGAGGTGGAGTTGTAGAGGTGGACGATGGCCTGCTTGGCGCCCCGCAGCGACTCGAAGGTGCGCTCGATCAGCTCGGGCCTGGCCTGGGTCAGCACCTGGATCACCACGTCGCCGGGGATCCGGCCCTCTTCGATGATCTGCCGTACGAAGTCGAAGTCGGTCTGGGAGGCGGCCGGGAAGCCGACCTCGATCTCCTTGTAGCCCAGCCGGACCAGCAGCTCGAACATCTGGAGCTTGCGGTGGGAGTCCATCGGGTCGATCAGCGCCTGGTTGCCGTCACGCAGGTCGACGGCGCACCAGCGCGGGGCCTTGGTGATGACCTGGTCGGGCCAGGTGCGGTCGGTCAGCCGGATCGGCTCGAAGGGTTGATAGCGCTGGAACGGCATGCGGCTGGGCTGCTGAGCTGTCATCGAAGTGCTCCTGGGTGTCGGTCGAAGGAAAGCGGCCGACGCGCATGACTGGCTCCGCGGCGAGGGAGCCGGCCTTTAGAGGCCCTCGCCGCGGCAGCTAAGAAGGAGCCCGCGCAGCATGCGAATCACGCTACCAGACGTCTCGGCGTGGACCGGTCAAGATCTCACATGCTGAGAGCGTCGGGGACGAGCACGCTCAGGCAGGTGACGCAGCCCTCCAGTTTCTCGAACTCCGAGATGTCGACCGCGACCACGGCGAGACCGCGCTTCTCCAGCAGCTCGGCGGTGCGCGGCGCGCAGGCCGCCATCAGGACCGTGTCCCCGTCCAGCGGCACGACGTGCGCGCCCGCCTCCTCCGGCGGCACCAGCAGGCCGGGCAGGCGGGCGTGCGCGGGGTCGCCGATGAGGGTGCCGTCGGGCAGCGCGGTGACGGCGGACTTGAGGTGGAGCACGCCGGACAGCTCGACCGGCACCACCCGCCTTTCGGGCAGCAGCGCGGCGAGCTGGGCGATGCCGTGGTCGTCGGTGCGGGCCGACCTGCCGACGTACACGGTGTCGCCGGTCTGCAGGACGTCGCCGCCGTCGAGCGTGCCCGGCCGCGTGATCCGTACCGTGTTCAGCCCGAGGCCCCGTACGGCCTGCTCGACGGAGTCCACCTCGGGACGCCGCTCCGGCGCGCCCGGCCTGGTCAGTACGGCGAGCCGGCCGGACACCACGACCGCGTCCTCCACGAACGGGGCGTCGGGCAGGTCGTCGGCGGGCGGGGCGTGCACCGGGCGCCAGCCGGCGGCGGCGAGGGCGGCGACGTAGGCGGCGTGCTGCTCGGCGGCGAGTTCGCGGTCGACGGGCTCGCGCGGGATGTTCGTGACGATGCCCTCGGCGATGCGGGGGCCGGGCTTCCTTACCAGGGCGAGACCAGCCATAGGGCGTGTTCTATCACGTGGGAGTTAGAGTCCCCCTATGCGGGACGACGAGATTCTGGACCGGATCAAGGCGCTGGTCGACGAGGAGCACGGCCTGCGCACCAGGCTGATGGCGGGCGAGCTGGCCACGGACGAGGAGAACGCCCGGGTCAACGAGCTGGAGGCGGCGCTCGACCAGTGCTGGGACCTGCTGCGGCAGCGGCGCGCCCGGCGCGGCGCGGGCGAGGACCCCGACGGCGCGTCGAGCCGTCCGGCGAGCCAGGTGGAGAACTACCGTCAGTAAAACCGTTCGCGTGGGCGGACGAGGTGCGCTTGTCTGGTGCCGTGCTGATCCAGCGGATCGAGTCGGGTGACCGGGCCACCGGGCTCTACGAGACGTACGTGGCGAGCATGGCGGGGATTCCCGGGCCTCTGTGGTCGCGGACCCGGTTCGGCGCTTACCTGCTGGAGGGGTCGCCGGGGTCGCGGGCCGAGGCGTGGGCCGTGGTCGAGGACGGCCGGGTCGTCGCGGGCTACGCGCTGGGCCTCCCTCGATACGACAACACCCACCTCGCCACCCTGTTCACGCTGACGGTCCATCCTGAGCGGCAGCGCCGGGGGCTGGGCACCGCGCTGCTGGACCACGCCGCCGGCCGGGCGCGGGCGGGTGGCCGCGATCTGCTGATCGGCGGCGCCACGCTCGTCGGCGGCCCGGGATCCGCCTTCGCCGCCGCCCGCGGCTGCTCGGTGGCCGTCACGCAGGCGCGCAGCGTGCTCGACCTGGGTGCAGCGGGTTGGGACGGGCTCGCCCGCATGATGCCCGAGTCCGGCGGCTACCTGCTGGAGCGCTGGACGGGCCCGGCCGGCGACGACCTGCTGCCCGCGCTGGCGGCGGTGCTCGACGGCATGAACGACGCGCCGCGCGACGCGGGCGTGGAGCCCAAGCGGCTGCCGGTCGACCGGATACGCGCCACCGAGGAGCGGATGCGGCGGGACGGCGAAGACTGTTACAGCATGCTCGCCCGGCGTGCCTCCGACGGCGCGCCCGCCGGGATCACCCGCATTTACCTGGACGCCGGCCGCGCGAGCCGCTGGGGCCACCAGGGCGACACGACGGTGCTCAAGGAGCACCGCGGCCACCGGCTCGGCCTGCTGCTCAAGCTGTCCAACCTGTTCTGGCTGCGCGAGAGCGAGCCGCACATCGACCGGATCGTCACCTGGAACGCCACCACGAACCGGCACATGCTGGCGATCAACGAGGCCATGGGCTTCGAGGTGCTCGACGAGTGGTACGAGTGGCGGCTTCCGCTATGACCGGGCCTGTCCGCGGGAGCGGCAGAATGGGTGATGTGACGGAACGGACGGCGCTTCTTCGCATCGCCCCGGAGCTGCTGCTGTTCCTGCCCGCGGGCCGGCGGGAGCCGCAGCGGCCCATCGTCCCCGACGGGTCGTCGACGCTGGGTCACCACGTGGAGGCCGCCGGCGTCCCGCTGACCGAGGTGGGGCCGATGACGGCCGGCGGGCGCGCGGTGACGCCGGCGTACGTGCCGCGGCCGGGGGACGTGCTGGAGGTCGCGGCCGTGCCGCGGCCGCAGGCGCTGCCGGAGGAGCGGTTCCTGCTGGACGTGCACCTGGGGACGCTGGCCAGGCGGTTGCGGCTGCTCGGGCTCGACACCGCCTACCACAACGACATGGACGACCCGTCGCTGGTGGCGCAGGCGAACGCGGAGCGGCGGGTGCTGCTCACCCAGGACCGCGGGCTGCTGCGCCGCCGGGCGCTGTGGCTGGGCGCGTACGTGCGCGGGTCCCGTCCTGACGACCAGTTGCGTGACCTGCTGGAACGGTTCGCGCCGCCGCTGCGTCCGTGGACGCGGTGCACGGCCTGCAACGGTGAGCTGGTGGCGGTGTCCAAGGGCGAGGTGGCGCCGCTGCTGGAGGCGGGCACGGAGCGCAACTACGACGCGTACGGGCGGTGCCGCGAGTGCGGCCAGGTCTACTGGCACGGCGCCCACGGCGGGCGGCTGGACGAGATCGTCGAGTCGGCCCGCCGGTGGGCGGCGGGGTGACGGTCACACCGCGAGGAGCCGGTGGACGTCCTCGCCGTGCAGGTCCCCGGCGTCGCCGGTGCGCACGACCTGGCCGGCGTCGAGGATGACGAACCGGTCGGCCAGCCGGACCGCTATGTCGAGATACTGCTCGACGAGGAGCACGGCGAGCCCGGAGGCGTGCAGGCGTTCGATGGCCTCCTCGATCTCCAGGATGATCGACGGCTGGATGCCCTCGGTGGGCTCGTCGAGGATGAGCAGCCGGGGCCGGGTGACGAGCACGCGGGCGATGGCGAGCTGCTGCTGCTGGCCGCCGGACAGGTGCCCGGCCCGGCGTTTGAGCAGCGGCTTGAGCCCGGGGAAGAGGTCCAGCGCCGAGTCGACGGACTCCTTGCCGGTCCTGGCCGCCTCCATGGTCACCAGCAGGTTGCCCAGCACGGACAGCTGGGGGAAGCATTGGTGGCCCTGCGGCACGTACCCCATGCCGAGCCGGGCCCGCTCGTGGGTGGGCAGCCGGGTGACGTCGCGGCCGTCGAAGGTGACGGCGCCGGACGTCGCGGGCAGCACGCCCATGATGGTGTTGAGCAGCGTCGTCTTGCCGACGCCGTTGCGTCCCATGACGCAGACGAGCTGCCCGGGGCCGACGTCGAGCGAGACGCCGAACAGCACCCGGGCCCTGCCGTAGCCGGATTCGAGCTCACTTGCCGACAGCATCGCTGGGCCTCCTCCCCAGGTAGACCTCCTGCACCCGCGGGTCGGCGCTGACCTGCTCCACCGACCCCTCGACGAGCACCCTGCCCTCGTGCAGCACCGTCACGGCCGAGGCGTGCCGGCGCAGGAACTCCATGTCGTGCTCCACCACGATCACCGTGTGGTCGTCGGCGATCTCGGTGAGCAACTGCCCCGTACGGTCCCGTTCATCCTTGGACATGCCGGCGACGGGCTCGTCCAGGAGGAGCAGGCGGGGCCGCTGTGCCAGCAGCATGCCTATCTCCAGCCACTGGCGCTGGCCGTGGGAGAGAACACCGGCTGAACGGCCGGCGAGCGGTTCGAGTCCGGTCCTGGCCAGCGCCTCCGCGACGGCGTCCGACACTCCTCGCCGCCGCCCGGCCAGCGACCACAGTGGTTTTCTGAAGCAGGCGGCCAGGTCGAGGTTCTCCAGGACGGTGAGCTCCTCGAAGACGACCGAGGTCTGGAAGGTGCGGCCGACGCCGAGCCGGACGATCTGGTGCTCCTTCCGGCCGACCAGGTCGTACCCGCCGAACCTGACCCGCCCGGCTGCGGGCCTCGTCAGGCCGGTGATCACGTCGATGAGCGTGGTCTTGCCGGCGCCGTTGGGGCCGATGAGGAAGCGCAGCTCGCCGTCGGCGACGGTGAGGTCCACGCCGTCGAGGGCGTGGAAGCCGTCGAAGACCACCCGCACGTCACGCAGTTCGAGCACGGCGCAACCTCCCCAGAATGCCGGCGATGCCCTTCGGCGCCAGCGTCATGACCAGGATGAACAGCGCGCCCTGGAGGTAGAGCCAGCCGTTGGCGAACTGCTCGCTGAACGTGGTCTGGGCGTAGCCCATGACGACCGCGCCGAGCACCGCCCCGGCCAGGACCTGCCGGCCGCCGACGGCGACCGCGACGACCAGCTCCAGGGACGGGACGACGCCGAGCAGGGCGGGCGAGATGATGCCGACGACCGGGACGAACAGGGCTCCGGCGAGCCCGGCCAGCCCGGCGGAGACGGCGAAGGTGACGGTCTTGACCAGGGCGGGGTCGTACCCGAGGAAGCGCACCCGGTCCTCTCCGTCGCGCACGGCGACCAGCAGCCTGCCGAACCTGCTGTTCACGAGCTGCCGGGTGGCCAGGTAGAGCACCCCGAGCACGCCCGCGACCACCAGGTACAGCATCCGCTGGGTGGAGTCGTCGGCCAGGTCGGCGCCGAACAGCTCGAAGAAGTTCGTCATGCCGTTGGTGCCGCCGGTCAGCCCCTGCTGCCCGACGAGCAGGATGACCATGGCGGCGGCGAGCGCCTGGGTGAGGATCGCGAAGTACGCGCCCCGTACCCGCTGCCTGAAGACCAGCGTGCCGAGCACGACCGCGAGCAGCACCGGCCCGGCCACCGCCATGGTCAGCGCGAACACCGGATTGGCGAACGGCGCCCAGAGCGCGGGCAGTTCCTCCACGCCGCTCCACACCATGAAGTCGGGCAGGCCGCCCCCGCTCTCGCTGAGCTTGAGGTACATGGCCATCGCGTAGCCGCCGAGGCCGAAGAAGACGCCCTGGCCGAGGGTGAGCATGCCGCCTTGCCCCCAGGCCAGCCCGATGCCGAGCGCCACGATCGCGTAGCAGAGGTACTTGGCGAGCAGGCTCAGCCGGAACGGCTCCAGCAGCAGCGGGGCGGCGACCAGGGCGATCACCGCGATGGCGGCGAACGGCAGGTTCCTCTTGATCATGTCAGCGCCCTCGATCTCAGGGCGACCAGCCCCTGTGGCCGCACCTGCAGGAAGCCGATGACGGCCGCGAACACGAGCACCTTGGCCAGGCTCGCGTCGGACCAGAACTCGGCGTACGAGTTGAGCAGCCCCAGCCCGACGGCGGCGAGCACGGCCCCGCGCAGCTGCCCGAGCCCGCCCGCGACCACCACCAGGAAGGCGTCGACGATGTAGTAGGTGCCGAGCGCGGGCCCGACGGGGCCGATGAGAGTGAGCGCCACCCCGGCCAGCCCGGCCAGCCCGGAGCCGATGAAGAAGGTCAGCATGTCCACCCGGCCGGGGTCGATGCCGCTGGTGGCGGCCAGCCGCCGGTTCTGCACGACCGCCTGCGTGCGCCGTCCCAGTTCGGTACGGGTGAGGTACAGCCAGATGCCCACCACGCCCGCGACGGCGAGCGCCATGATGAACAGGCGGTTGTACGGGAGGATGCCGATGCCGCCGGACAGCCACGACGGCGCGGGCACCTGCACGTTCGGCGCGCCGAACAGGTCGCGGGCGAGCTGTTGCAGCACCAGGCTGACGCCCCAGGTGAGCAGCAGCGTGTCGAGCGGCCTGCCGTAGAAGTGGCGGATGGCGCCGCGCTCCAGCGCCAGGCCCATGAGCCCGGCGACCACGAACGCCGCGGGCAGCGCGAGCAGCAGGTCCTGGAGCAGGAAGGCGGTGTACGCGCCCGCCATGATGAACTCGCCGTGCGCCATGTTGATCACGCCCATCTGGCCGAACGTGACCGTCAGCCCGAGCGCCACCAGGAGCAGCACGGCCGCGATGGACAGCCCGATGGGGAGCTGGTTGACGACGGCCGTCATCACTCCTCCGCCAGCCCGCCGGCCCAGGAGTACCCCTTGAGGTACGGGTCGGGCTTGATCGGCTCGCCGGAGTCCCACACCTGCTCGATCAGGCCGTCGGGCCGGATGACGCCGATGCGGGCGGTCTTGTACAGGTGCTGGTTCTCGCCGTCGATGGTGACCAGGCCCTCAGGGCGTTCCAGGGCGATCCCGCCGGCCGCCTTCTTGACGGCCTCGACCTCGGTCGTGCCGGCCTTCTTGACCGCCTCGGCCCACAGGTGGACGGCGTTGTAGCCGGCCTGCATCGGGTCGCTGGTGACCTTGTCCTCGCCGTACGCGGCCTTGAACGCCTTGACGAACGCCTGGTTGGCCGGGGTGTCGGTGGTCTGGTAGTAGTTCCAGGCGACCGGGTGGCCGGCGATGTTGTCCACGCCGATGCCCTTGACCTCCTCCTCGGCGACGCTCACCGACAGCACCGGCATCGCCTCGGCGCTCACGCCGGCGCTCTTGAGCTGCTTGAAGAAGGCGACGTTGGAGTCTCCGTTGAGCGTGTTGAAGACGGCGTCGGGCCCGGCCTGGACGACCTTGTTGACGAGGGTGGAGTACTCGGTGTGGCCGAGCGGGGTGTACTCCTCGCCGAGCACCTGCATCCCGTTCGCGGCCGCGTACGCTTTGATGATCTTGTTGGCGGTGCGCGGGAAGACGTAGTCGCTGCCGACCAGGAAGATCTTCTTCTTGCCCTGCTCCTTCAGGTAGTCGAGGCCGGGGATGATCTGCTGGTTGGTGGTGGCGCCGGTGTAGAAGATGTTCGGGGAGCTCTCCAGGCCTTCGTACTGCACCGGATACCAGAGCAGCGACTTGTAACGTTCGAAGACCGGCAGCATGGCCTTGCGGCTGGCCGACGTCCAGCCGCCGAACACGGTGGCCACCTTGTCCTGCCTGATCAGCTTGGTCGCCTTCTCGGCGAAGGTCGGCCAGTCGGACGCGCCGTCCTCGACGACCGGGACCAGCTTCTTGCCGAGGACTCCGCCAGCCTGGTTGATCTCCTCGATGGCGAGCAGTTCGGCGTCCCGTACGGTGACCTCGCTGATGGCCATGGTGCCGCTGAGCGAGTGGAGGACGCCGACCTTGATCTCGTCCTGGGCGCCGGCGGAGGAGCCGGACCCGGACGGCGGCGACCCGCAGGCCGCGAGGGTGGTGAGGAGAAGCGCGGAGACGAGGGCGCGGGGGGTTCGCACCAGCAGTTCCTTCCTGCCGACCTGCCATTGGAAGAAAGGTGACTCCCTCGCGTGTCACGGATAGATCCCGCGTGTTAATTGCCGATTGCCACGCCCTCACCGGAACGCGGGTGTTCGTCATCTGGGCCGCTCGGCAACGGAAACCGGTACGACATGCCCCGGCAACACCCGGGAAACGGCCGGTTCCTATGGTCCGGGCCATGCGGCTAACCCCACACGAGCAGGAACGCCTGCTCATCCACGTCGCCGCCGGGGTGGCGCGTGACCGCCAGGCTCGCGGCCTGCGGCTCAACCACCCGGAGGCCACCGCGGTCATCGCGTCGTTCCTGATGGAAGGGGCCAGGGACGGCCGGACGGTGGCCGAGCTGATGGAGTCGGGGCGCTCGGTGCTGCGCCGGGACGAGGTCATGGAGGGCGTACCGGAGATGCTCGACAGCGTGCAGATCGAGGCCACCTTCCCCGACGGCACCAAGCTCGTCACCGTGCACAGGCCGATCCCGTGATCCCGGGCGAGTACGCGCACCCCGAGGGCGCCATCCCGCTGAACCCGGGCCGGGCGCGGGTGACGGTGCGGGTCGTGAACACCGCGGACCGGCCCGTACAGGTCGGCTCCCACTACCACTTCGCGGCCGTGAACCCGGGGCTGGACTTCGACCGGGAGGCCGCGTGGGGGATGCGGCTGGACGTGCCCGCGGGCACCGCGGTCAGGTTCGAGCCCGGCGTGGCGCGCGACGTCACGCTGGTCCCGCTGGCCGGCCGCCGGATCGTGCCGGGGCTGCGGCCCGAGCGGGCGGGGGCGCTCGATGGCTGAGCTCTCCCGCGCCCGCTACGCCGCGCTCTACGGCCCGACCACCGGCGACCGCGTGCGGCTGGCCGACACCGACCTGTTCATCGAGGTCACCGAGGACCGCTCGATGGGCCCGGCGGGGGCGGGCGACGAGGCCGTGTTCGGCGGCGGCAAGGTCATCCGCGAGTCGATGGGCCAGTCCAGGGCCACCCGCGCCGAGGGCGCCGCCGACCTGGTCATCACCGGCGCGGTCATCCTCGACCACTGGGGCGTGGTCAAGGCCGACGTCGGCGTCGTCGGCGGCCGCATCACGGCCATCGGCAAGGCCGGCAACCCCGACACCATGGACGGCGTCGACATCGTCATCGGCCCGTCCACCGAGATCCTGGCCGGCAACGGCAAGATCCTCACCGCGGGCGCGGTCGACTCCCACGTGCACCTCATCTGCCCGCAGATCCTGGACGAGGCCATCGGCTCGGGCGTCACCACCGTGATCGGCGGCGGCACCGGCCCCGTCGAGGGCACCAAGGCCACCACCGTCACCCCGACCTGGTATCTGGAGCGGATGCTGGAGTCGCTCGACGCCTACCCGCTCAACTTCGCGCTGCTCGGCAAGGGCAACACGGTCAGCTCGGAAGGGCTGCTGGAGCAGCTCAAGGCCGGCGCGTCCGGTTTCAAGCTGCACGAGGACTGGGGCACCACGCCCGCCGCCATCGACGCGTGCCTCACCGTGGCCGACGCGACGGGCGTGCAGGTGACGATCCACACCGACACGCTGAACGAGGCCGGCTTCGTCGAGTCGACGCTGGCGGCGATCGGCGGCCGGGCGATCCACGCCTACCACACCGAGGGCGCGGGCGGCGGGCACGCGCCCGACATCATCCGCGTCGCCTCCCACGGCAACGTGCTGCCGTCGTCGACCAACCCGACCCGGCCGCACACCGTCAACACCCTGGACGAACACCTGGACATGCTCATGGTGTGCCACCACCTCAACCCGGCCATCCCGGAGGACCTGGCGTTCGCCGAGTCGAGGATCAGGCCCACCACGATGGCGGCCGAGGACATCCTGCACGACCTCGGCGCGATCTCCATCATCGGCTCCGACTCGCAGGCCATGGGCCGCATCGGCGAGACCGTCATCCGCACCTGGCAGACGGCGCACGTGATGAAGGCCCGCCGGGGCAAGCTCGGCGACGGCCCCGCCGACAACCTGCGGGCCCGCCGTTACGTCGCCAAGTACACGATCTGCCCGGCCGTGGCGCACGGGCTGGACGCCGAGCTGGGCTCGGTGGAGCCGGGCAAGCTGGCCGACCTGGTGCTGTGGGACCCGGCGTTCTTCGCGGTCAAGCCGGCGCTGGTGCTCAAGGGCGGGGTGGTCGCCTGGGCCCAGATGGGCGACGCGAACGCCTCGATCCCGACGCCGCAGCCGGTGCTGCCACGGCCCATGTTCGGCGCCGTCCCGGTGACGGCCGCCGCCACGTCGCTGCACTTCGTGGCGCCGCTCGCGCTGGAGACCGGGCTCGCCGACCGGCTCGCGGCGCGCCGCCGCCTCGTCCCCGTGGCGGACGTACGCAGACGCGGCAAGGACGCGATGCCGCTCAACGACGCCCTGCCGCGCATCGAGGTGGCGCCGGACACGTTCGAGGTCCGCATCGACGGCGAGCCCGTCGAGCCCGCTCCCGCCCCGGCCCTGCCGCTGGCCCAGCGCTACTTCCTGTTCTGATGCACCCGGCGATCCTCCTCCTCACCGACTCCCGCCTCCCGGCCGGCGGCCACGCCCACTCCGGCGGGGTCGAGCAGGCGGTCGCCCTGGGGCTGGTCCACGACCTCCCGTCCCTGTCGTCGTTCCTGCGGGGCCGCCTCCACACGGCCGGCGCCCTCGCCGCCACCCTCGCCACCGCCGCCTGCACCTTCGCCGTCTCCCCCGTACGCGGTGAATTCCGCCCAGACGTACCACGCCCGCCAGACGGATCCCCTCCTGCGGGATGCCCCTCGCACCCGGGAGACCTTGTCCGCGGAGAGGCCAGCCCTCACCCCACGGTCAGCGGCCCCAGCCCTGTGCGGGGCGAAGTCCCATCGGGCGGCTCCCCTTGTTCGGGGGACGGCACCGTACGGAAGGGCCTGTCGCGGGGATCCCCTTGCTCGGCGAGCGGCACCGTACGGGGAGATGGGGTTTCGCCGGTCGGTGGGGTGCGCTTCTCCTGGGAGTTGCTGGACGCAGAGGCCGATGCGCGGACGGCGTCGCCCGCGCAGCGGGAGGCCGCGCGGTTGCAGGGGAGGCTGCTGCTGCGGGTGGCGCGGCGACTGTGGCCGTCACCGGTGCTCGACGAGCTGGCCCAGGAGGTCCCGAGCCCGCACCACCCGATCGCTCTCGGCGCGGCGGCGCACGCGGCGGGAGCCACACCCGGGGACGCCGCACTGGCGGCGGCCTATCACGCGATCACCGGCCCGGCCACGGCGGCGGTGCGCCTGCTCGGCCTCGATCCGGTTGCTGTACACGGCATCCTCGCCGACCTCACACCCGACCTGACCGCCCTCACCGAACCAGCCAGAACCAAGTTCCCCCAGCCGAACGGGACCACCCATCCCAAGCCGTCTGGGACGAAGACTCCCGAACCGACCGACACCGTGCTCCTCCGGCCGCACGACATCACCCAGCCCGAACCAGGTGCGACAGAGATACCCGAACCTGCGGGTTCGAGGCTCCCCCAGCCGCAGGAGACCACCCAGCCCAAATCGGGCGCGATCGAAACTCCCGAACCGGCCGATGCCAAGCTCCCCAAGCCGAACGGGACCGCTCGTCACGAACCGGACGCGACGAGGGCTGTCAAGCAGGCCGAGGCCGGGCTTCACGAGCGGGGCGGGATCGGGACTTTCCAGCCCTCCACGGCCGGGCTTCACGAACCCGGTGGGTTCGGGGCTGCTGAGGTGGATGGGTGTGCGGCGCGAGGAGGCTGTGGATGTTCCGAGCTGGCCGGATACTCCGCTGATCCGGGGGTGGAGGAGGGCGGATGGGCGGCGCTGGGGGCGCCGTCCGCGCCAGGACTGGACCTGCTGGCCGAGCGGCACGCGCACGCGACGGTCAGACTTTTCGTCTCATAAGGAGGAACCCCGCGACATGGGCGCCAACCACGACGACCACCATCACGCCCCCGACGGCCACGGCAGGGCGCTGCGGCTCGGGGTCGGCGGTCCCGTCGGCAGCGGCAAGACGGCTCTGGTGGCCGCGCTGTGCCGGGCCCTCGGTCCGTCACTGCAGCTCGGCGTGGTGACCAACGACATCTACACCACGGAGGACGCCGACTTCCTGCGAAGGGCCGGCGTGCTCGACGAGGAGCGCATCGCAGCCGTCGAGACCGGCTGCTGCCCGCACACCGCCATCCGCGACGACATCGCCGCCAACCTGGACGCCGTGGAGACGCTCGAACACCGCTTCGGCCCGCTCGACCTGGTCATCGTGGAGAGCGGCGGTGACAACCTGACGGCGACGTTCAGCCGAGGGCTGGCCGACCGGCAGATCTTCGTCCTGGACGTGTCCGGCGGGGACAAGGTGCCGCGCAAGGGCGGTCCCGGCGTCACCGCGGCCGACCTGCTGGTGGTCAACAAGACGGACCTGGCCCCGATGGTGGGCGCGGACCTGGGCGTCATGGACCGGGACGCGGCGGCGGTGCGCGGCGGCAGGCCGGTGCTGTTCACCTCGGTCAGGCAGGAACCCGCCGTGGCCGAGGTCGCCGCCTGGGTGACGGACCAGGTCAAGTCCTGGCGCCACGAGTACGCCTGACATGCGCGCCAGAGCCGCCATCGCCACCACCCTGGCAGCAAGACCGCCCACCCACCGAGCCACACCGGAACCATCCCACGATCCAGCCTTCGGCTCGGCGGCGGAACCACCTCCTGACCAAACCACCTGCTCGGCCGCGGCGAGACCGTCCCACGACCAACCCACCCCGACAGCGAACCCATCCCACAACCGATCCAGCCCGGCGGCGTTCGGAACACCCCACGACTGCCCCCCGACGGTGGTGGGTTCGTCCCACGGCCGAGCTGCGGGATCGTCCGATGGCTGGGGCGGCGGGACGGTGGGGGGTGGGACCGTGATCTCGTTGTTGCGTTCCGATCCTCCGTTGACGTTGCGGCAGACCGGGGAGGCGGCCGTGCATCTGGTCTCCACGGCGGCCGGGCCTCTGGGGGGTGACGACCTGGCGCTCGATCTGGTCGTCGCGGCGGGTACCACGCTGGAGGTGGGGTCGGTGGCGAGCACGCTCGTCCTGCCGGGGCGGGGCGATTCGTCGATGCTGATCACCGCCGTGGTGGGCGAGGGGGCGACGCTCCGGTTCACGCCGGAGCCGACCGTGCTGGCCGCCGGGTGTTCCCATCGCATGTCCGTACGGCTCAAGCTCGCGCCGGACGCGCGGGTGCTGTGGCGGGAGGAGATCGTCTTCGGGCGGTACGGGGAGCGGCCGGGACGCTGCCATACCCGCTTCGACGCCACGGTCGGCGGGCGGCCGCTGCTGAGGCAGGAGTTCACCGTGGGAGAGGAGGCGCTGGACTCCTCCCCCGCCGTCTTCGGCGGCGCCGCCTGCGTGGGCACGACGCTCATCACGGGCCCGGCCGCCCCGCCGGAGGCCCTGGTGGCGGATGGCGTCGCCGTGCTGCCCCTGGCCGGGCCGGGCACGCTGGTGTCCGCGCTGGCCGCCGACGCGGTCGAACTGCGCGCCAGGCTGCGCTGGGGCGAGTCCACCGTGATCAACGGCCCACATCAGGATCAGGTCCCCGAGGAAGGCCGACCACGAAACATCAAAAGACACGACACCCCGGGAGGACCCACGAACACACCCGCCCACGACGCCCAACCGCGGTGACCTCACAAACAGGCCACACCCCAAGAAAGCCCGCCACAAGGACACCCGGGCACGACGCTCCGCAGAGAAGAGCAACCGCGAGCGCACCCGCCGCAGACCACCCGTAGAGACCCCCAAAAAGCCGACCGCGAGCGCACCCGCCCGTGACGTCCCACGAGGGCCGGTTGTGGAGATGTTCCGGGGAAGCCCGGGAAGAGGGCGGTCGGGATGGTGCCTGACGGTGACGAGTGGGTGGCGGTGGATGGTGCGGGTGTCCGGTGCGGCTTATCGTGATCGTGTGGCCGAAGCCAGGGCGGGCAGCCGCGGCTACGCGGCGGGGATCACGCTGGCCGGGGCGGTGCTGGCGTTGTGCGCGGTGCTGCCGTGGTCGGGGGTGCGGGCCAGCAGCGCCATCATCGGCGGCGCGATCACCAGCGACACGCGCGGCATCGACGACCTGCTCGGCGTCTACGCCCTGCTCGCCGGGGTGGCGGCGATCGGCTGCGGCATCACCGGGATGCTGGCCCGGCCGAGGCTCGCGGCCGTGGCGGCGGTGCCGGGGGCGCTGGCGATGCTGGCGCTGGTGATGTTCGTGTCCTCCCCGCGCGGTCCGGCCGACCGGGTCTCGCTCGACGTGGGCGAGCTGCTCTCGGTCGAGCCGGTGATCCGCTACGGCTGGTACGCGGCGCTGGCGTCGGCGTTCGCGGTGGTCCTGCTGGCCGTCCTGACGCTGGTCCGCCGCGTGTGAAGCCGCGGGTGACGCCGGTTCAGGCGACCTTGGTCTCGGAGATGATCGTCCGCTTGACGAGGCGGTCGCCGTCCATCCAGTGCCAGGTGCGGCACTTGTGCCTGCCGTCGCGGGACAACTGGATGAGCTCGTACAGGTAGTTGTCGGGGTCTTCCTTGTACGACCACGTCAGCACGATCGTCAGGTCGTCCACCTGGCTCATCTCGCCGGTGATCCGCTCGGTGTCGAAGTAGGCGATCTCGTTCTCCACGCGCCCGCCGAAGTCGAACACCTCCTGGCGGCCGTCGTCCCAGGTGTAGGTGTTGGTCTGGATGAAGCTGAACGAGCCGTCCTCGGGGATCCTGCAGTACAGGTGGGAGGCGTGCCGGTCGACGATCTTGCCATCGGCGTCGACGTGGATGTACTCCCCACGCCACTCTCCGAGGTGCTTGTCCATGATCGGCATTCCGGGGACTCCTGCGCGCATGATTCCTCCTGGTCACAGCGGCGGTTGACAGGTAGATGGCGGCGAGCTTAGCGTGACAACTAGCCAAAATGGAACACTGTTCCGCAAACAGGAACAGCCTCGCTCCCCGGAGGGCATGTGACCGAGAACGACCGAGAGCCACTGGTCGAGGGGATCACCGCCGCGATCGTCGGCGTCACCGACTTCGGCCCGCACCTCGAACTCTTCCGCGACGTGCTGGGCTACGAGGTGGCCGGCGAGGGCGTGGTGCCCGGGTCGGTCGCCGGCCCGCTGTGGGGGTCGGGCCCCGCGGACGTCGAGGTGATGGCGCTGGCCGCGGCCGGGGCCGGCACCGGGCGGATCCACCTGGTGCGCGTGCCGGAGCCGCTCGCCCCCGCACAGCCGCCGCACAACCTCGACGTCGGCCTGGTCGGCATCGACATGTACGCCCGCGACATCGAGGCCGCGCACGCGGGCTTCGCCGCCTCCGGCCGCGCTTGGACCACCGCGCCGACCACGTACGGCGTCAGCGTCGGGGACCGCGAGGTGCAGGTCACGCAGGGCGTCTGCCCGGCGCCGGACGGCACGGTCGTGGTGTTCGTGCAGCCGGCCGCGGTCCGCGGCACCGAGGCGTGGGCCGCCGACCCCGCGCGCCCCTACACCGAGCTGACCTCCGTCGTCTGCCACGTGCCCGACCCCGACTCCGAGGTCGCGTTCTGGGGCCCTGACGGCCTGGGCATGGCCGTCTGGTACGACGTGGTCTTCTCCGCCCCCGGCTTCGACGAGGTGGCGGGCCTGCCGCCGGGCACCGAGATGCGGCTGGCGTTCCTGGCCGGGGAGAAGACCGCCAGGATCGAGGTCACCAGCGCCGCCACCGAGCACCGCGTGGACCGGCGGGCCACCCAGCGCCCGGCCCGCTCGCTGGGCCACAGCGGCTGGTCGGTGCGGACCCGGGACCTGGAGGCCGCGCTGGAGAGCGTCCGCGCGACCGGCGGCACGGTGACGGCCTCCCCCGCCGAGACCGACGACCCGCTGCACGGGCGCGCCCTGGTGGCCGCCGCCGACACCCCGAACGGCATCGCCGTCACCCTCTGGCAGCCACGCGGCTGACTTCCCCCACTCCGACGTAAGGAAGAGACCATGCCCGTCCTCCGTGGAGGCGCCCCCCTGTCGATCGCGGGCGGGGTGCGCGAGTTCGCCCGCGCCACCCCCTCGGCGACCGCGGTGATCGACGGGGAACGCACCCTCACCTACGCCGCGCTCGACGAGCGCGCCAACCGCCTGGCGTGCGCGCTGCTGGCCCGGGGCCTGACGACCGGCGACCGGGTGGCGGTGCTGCTCGGCAACCGGCTGGAGTACCCCGAGATCGCCGCGGGCGTCGCCAAGGCGGGCCTGGTGATGGTGCCGCTGAACCCGAGGCTCACTGCGGGCGAGGCCCGCTACATCCTGGAGCACTCGGGCAGCCGCGCGATCGTCCTGGACGACGCCTGCGCCGCCACGGTGGGCGACGCGATCGAGGAGCTGCGGCTGACGGCGCTGTCCATCGACGGCGCGCAGGCCGGGCGGCCGTACGAGGAGGAGCTGGCCGCGGCCCGCGCGGCCGATCCCGGGGTCCGGGTGGACGAGCTCGACCCGTTCTGCATCACCTACACCTCCGGCACGACCGGCCGGCCCAAGGGCGTGGTGATCAGTCATCGCAGCCGGTCGCTCACGTTCTACTGCTCGGCACTGGAGTGGGGGCTGGGCGCCGGCCGGGTGTCGGTGGCGGTGGCCCCGATGTACCACGGGGCCGGGTTCGCCTTCGGGTACGCCCCGGTCTACACCGGCGGCACCGTCACCATGCTCCGTAAATGGGACCCGGAGGCGCTGCTGCACCTGGTGGAGCGGGATCGGGCGCGGTCGGTGTTCCTGGTGCCGACCCACGCGCAGATGCTCCGTACGATGGACGACGGCAAGCTCGCGGGCCACGACCTGAGCAGCCTCGACACGCTCTACTTCAACGCCGCCGCGCTGCCCTGGACGCTGAAGCAGTGGGTCATGGAGACGTTCCCCGCGTGCGGCGTGCACGAGCTGTACGGGTCCACGGAGGCCGGCATCGTGACCAATCTGCGCCCGGTGGACCAGCACCGCAAGCCGGGCTCGGTGGGCCACGCCTGGTACATGACGGAGCTGCGGGTGGTGGACCCGTCGGGTGCGCCGGCCGGCCCCGGCGAGCCGGGCGAGCTGTTCAGCCGCTCCCCCTTCCTGATGAACGGCTACCACGACGACCCGGCGGCCACCGCCGCGTGCACGACCGAGGACGGCTTCCTGACCTGCGGCGACATTGTCGTCCGGGACGAGGAGGGCTACGTGCACGTCGTGGACCGCAAGAAGGACATGATCATCTCCGGCGGCCTGAACGTCTACCCGCGCGAGATCGAGGACGTGCTGGCCACGCACGGGGCGGTCGCCGAGGCGGCGGTCGTCGGCTCCCCGTCCGAGCAGTGGGGCGAGGAGGTCATGGCCTACGTCGTGCTGCGCCGCGGCGTCGAGGCCGCGCCCGAGAGCCTCTTCCCCGAGCTGGAGGCGCACTGCCGGACGGGCCTGGCGGGCTACAAGGTCCCCAGGCGGTGGCAGGTCGTCACCGAGCTGCCCAGGAACGCGGCCGGCAAGATCGTCAAGCGGGACCTGAAGGCGCAGGCGGGAGCCTCCTAGGCCCTTGACCCGCAATACATCAGACAATTACTCTCGAATCAACTGAAGAAACAACGTTTCGCATACCGGAACAATCGGCTTCACGGTCGGTGGAAGGACAACCAAGTGCGCCCGCATGTCGAGCTGATCCAAGAAGATGACTACGTCTGGCACGGCGCCGAGCTGGTCGGCGGGGAAGGACGGGCCAGCGAGCGACGCCTGTCGGTGGACGAGGAGGACGGCTCCTCGTCGCTGCGGGTCGACTTCCACACCGACTGGGGCCGCGGCCCGGGCATCCACCACGCCAACACCGAGTACTACGTGCTCGAAGGCTCGATGACGTACGGCGGCCGTCAGATCGGCAAGGGCGGATACGTGTACGCGCCGAAGGGCGTGCCGGCCGACGCGATCACGTTCGCCGAGGGCACCCGCATCCTGCACTACCGCGAGTACGGCGACGCCGGCTTCGACGCGGTCGACTCGCTCGCCGCCCCGCGCTGGGCGGACGCCCGCGAGGACGTCATCGTCATCGACAGCGACGCCATGCAGTGGGACGCGGTGCCGAACCCCGGCCCGATGCCCGGCCTGTTCATCAAGTATCTGCACGTCGACCCCGTGACCGGCTTCTACACCCGGCTGGTGCACGCCCAGGAGGGCTGGGCCGACCACCGCCTGGCCCACCACCCGTGCTACGAGGAGGCGTACACCACCCAGGGCCACATGGAGTACAACTTCGGCACCCTGGACCTCGGCACCTACTTCTTCCGCCCGGCCCGGGTCAAGCACGGCCACTTCACCTCGATGGAGGGCGGCGCGACCTGGCTGCTGCGCTCCGACGGCGAGCTGTTCAACTGGTACACCCAGAACGAGTGGGTGCGCTGGGGCGGCGAGGGCATCAACTACGGCCCCGGCGGCGGCGCCATGCGCTGGTCGCAGTCCTCCCACGAGCTCGGCGGCGAGTCCCGGCGCAGCGACGAGGACATGGAGATGCTGCGGGCGTCGCTGGAGTACGCGCGCAGCCAGGGCGCCGACGAGGGCGACGTCGTGGAGCACGGCCTCGGCACCGACGCCAGCCTGATCGCCATCGCCAAGGCCCTCGACACCGCCCGGCTGCAGGGCGGCCACGGCGACCACGACCATGACCACAGTCATGACCACGACCACGGCGACCACGACCACGGGGCCCTGGAGGCCGACTGGGGCGCGGCCCCGGCCGACCTGGAGCACCCCGACCAGCGCACCGACGAGCACGCGCACAACTGGGGCGCGGGCCGCGTCTGGAAGCAGGGCGACCCCATCCCCGCGCCGATCCTCTCCAGCCTGCCCGTGCGCAGCCGCTCGCGCGGCCGCTGGGACGGCGACGGCATGTAGTCACGCCTGACACCTCATAGATCACCGTGTTGAATCACCGTGGCCGGGTCCCGAGGGGCCCGGCCACACGCACTCCTACGGAGACTCACTCATGATCCTCGCCGCGCCCATCGAACCGGTTCATGGGCTCAACGCCTACAGTTTGGCGATCTTCCTGCACATCGTCCTGTTCGTGTACTGGCTGGGCAGCGACATCGGCGTCTTCTACTCCAGCCGCTTCATCCTCAAGTCCGACCTGCCCACCCCGGCCCGGTCGGTGGCCGCCAAGATCATGCACGCGGTCGACATGGCGCCGCGCATCTGCCTGGTGCTGTTCCTGCCCAGCGGCGTGACGCTGATGGCGCTCGGGCCGTTCGCCGAGGACTACTTCCCCTGGTGGTTCGTCGCCCTCGTCTGGGTGGCCGCGCTGTGCTGGCTGGTGCTGGTCGTCTACGACTACACCAAGGGCGCCACCGCGCTCGGCCGGATCGTGCAGCGGCTCGACCTGGTGGTCCGGTACGGCCTGGTGGTCGTGCTGGTCGGCATCGGCGCGTACATGCTAGTCGTGCCGGAGCCGTTCGGCGTCCAGACGAACCCGAAGTGGCTGGGCGCCAAGCTCGCCGCCTACGGGCTCTGCATCCTCGCCGGCGTGATGATCCGCTGGCGGCTGAAGCCGTTCGGGCCGGCGTTCGGCAAGCTGGTCTCCGAGGGTTCGACGCCGGAGGTCGAAGCCAGGATCCGCACGTCCGTGCAGACGTGCCTGCCGTACGTGTACGCGATCTGGTTCCTGGTGCTCCTGGCGGCCTTCCTCGGCGTCGTCAAGCCCGGCACCACCGCCTTCGGCTGACCGGGACCCGTACAGAACAGAACGTCCGGCACGGGCCTCGCGGGCCCGTGCCGGACGTTCGTCGTCGGGGGTGTCAGGCGGACTCTCGGAGCTGTCCCAGGTAGGCGGCCTGGACGCGGGGGTCGTCGCGCAGCTCGGCCGCGGTGCCCTCCAGCCCCACCGTCCCGTGGTCGAGCACGTAGCCTCGGTCGGCGAGCCGCAGCGCGGTGCTGGCCTGCTGCTCGACGAGCAGGATGGTGAGCCCGCGCTCCTCGTGCAGCCGCTTGAGATAGCCGAACAGCTCGATGACCTTCAGCGGCGCCAGCCCCAGCGACGGCTCGTCCAGCATGAGCAGGCGCGGGTCGCCCATCAGGGCGCGGGCGACCGCGAGCATCTGCGCCTCGCCGCCCGAGAGCGTGCCGGCGAGCTGGGTGCTCCGCTCGGCCAGCCGCGGGAACAGCTCCAGCATCTCCTCACGCCGCCGCTCGGTCTCGGCGCGCTTGCGCCGCACCGGGAAGGCGCCCAGGGTGAGGTTCTCCATGACGGTGTGCTCGGGGAAGATCTGCCGGCCCTCGGGCACGTGGCCGAGCCCGAGGGCGGGCCGCTTCCAGCCGGGCACCTTGGCCAGGTCCTTCCCGGCGAAGCTGATCCGCCCCGCCACGGGCTTGAGCAGCCCGGAGACGCACTTCATGGTCGTGGTCTTGCCCGACCCGTTGGGGCCGAGCAGGACGACGAACTCGCCCTCGTCGACGTGCAGGTCGAGCCCGTCGAGGGCGCGCACGCCGCCGTAGGCGGCGCCCAGCCCCGACAGTTCCAGCAGTCTGCTCACGACTCGTCTCCCATGAGGTCCGGGCGGCCGAGATACGCCTCGAGGACCGCCGCCGAGTTGCGCACCCGTTCCGGGTTGCCCTGCTCGATCACCTTTCCGCTCTCCAGGACGGTGATCTCGTCGCAGAGGTTCATCACGAAGTCCACGTTGTGCTCGATCAGCACGACGGCCAGCCCGCGCTCGCGTAGCGCCCGGCAGAGCCTGGCCAGGGCGTCCAGCTCGCCGGTGGTCAGGCCGGTGGCGGGCTCGTCCAGGATGAGCACCTTGGGCCGGCTGGCCACCGCGCGGACGACCTCCAGCAGGCGCTTCTGGCCGTGCGAAAGGGACGAGGCGAGCCAGTCGGCGCGGGAGGCGAGCCCGGCGAAGGCCAGCAGCTCCAGCGCCTCCTTCCGCTCGACCTCGTCCTGGCGGCGGTAGGACGGCGAGCGGAGCACGGCGCCGAGCCAGCTGTAGGACTCGCGCGTCCGCATGCCGGTGAGCACGTTGTCGAGCACGCTGACCCGCTCGAACAGGTGCGGGACCTGGAAGACCCGGGTGACCCCGGCCCGCGCCACGCCGTGCGCGGTCGCGGCTGCCTCCTCGCCGAACACCTTCACGGTGCCGGCGTCGATCTTGTGATAGCGGGTCAGGCAGGACACCAGCGTGGACTTGCCGGACCCGTTGGGCCCGATGATGCCGTGCACGGTGCCGGGCATGATGCGCACGTCCACGCCGTCGAGCGCGTGCACGCCGCCGAAGTGCTTGACGATTCCGGTGCCTTCCAGCGCGGGCACGTCCGGCCGGGCGTCGCGCAGCTCGGGCACCACGTCGGGCACCTGTTCGGGCAGCTCCTCGTCCCTGGCCTCGGTCACCCGGTCGCGGCCGAAGCGCGAGTTCTTCCAGGTGCCGACGATGCCGCCGGGGATCAGCATCATGGCGGCCAGCAGCAGCAGGCCGAGGACGAGGGTGGTGTAGCGGGCCTGGTCCTTGATCAGCTCGACGATCAGGGCGATGAACCCGACGCCGATGATCGGCCCGGCCAGGGTGGCGCTGCCGCCGAGGAACAGGCCGACGAAGAAGATGATGCCGTTGTCGAGCAGGCCGACGTCCGGGTTGATGAACCCGAGCTGCAGCGCGTACAGGGCTCCGGACAGGCCCGCCATGCCGCCGCAGATGCCGAACAGCAGGAGCTTGGCCCGGTTCGGCGAGATGCCCATCGCGGAGGCGGTGTCGGAGGACTCGCGCACGGCCATCGAGGCGCGGCCGACGCCGCTGCGCACGAGGTTGCGCTGCACGATGTAGGCGAGGACGAGGAAGCCCAGCACCACGTAGTAGAAGACCTCCTTGGGCATGATCTCGCCGCCGGCGGCGGGCGCGATGCCGCTGATGCCGACGATGCCGCCGGTGACCGGCTCCCATTCGCGGCCGACCTCGACCACGATGAGGTTGGCGGCCAGGGTGATCATGCCGAAGTACAGGTACGTGGCCCGCAGGCTGACCGCGAGCACCATGAGGGCGATCACGGTGCCGACGGCGGTCGAGGCCACGATGCCGAGCAGCCACGAGCCGCTCGCCTTGACCACGATGTAGCCGGTGGCGTACCCGCCCGCCAGTTGCAGGCCGCTGTGGAGCATCGACAGCAGCCCGCCGTACCCCATGCACAGGTTGAGGGAGATCGTCAGGATCGCGCTGATGCCGGCCGAGGCGACCAGCCCGTTGTAGTAGGAGGCGTTGTAGCTGTAGTAGTCGGTGATGTACGGCCAGGCGAGCAGCACGGCGACGGCCACGATCGTCAGCCCGGCCAGGGCCACGGTGCGCCATCGGTGGTAGCCCGCGGAGTCGAAGAAGGAGCCGCCGCGCCCGCCGGCGCGGGCGGGGGTCGTTTCCACCGTTGCCATCAGTGCGCCTCCATGGGCTTGCCGAAGAGTCCGGACGGGAAGATGACGAGGATCACGGCGAGGGCGGCGAAGACGGCGAAGTTGCCGATGGAGCCGCCGACCAGGCTGCGCACGATCGTGTCGAGCAGGCCGACGATCATGCCGCCGATGAGCGCGCCGCGGGGCGACCCGACGCCGCCGATGACCGCGGCGGTGAAGCCCTTGATGGTGAACACCAGGCCGGCCGCCGGGGCCACGAAGATCACGGGAGCGGCGAGCAGGCCGGCGACGGCGCTGATCACGGCCGCGATGACGAAGGAGAGCACCACGATGCGCTGCACGGGGATGCCCATCAGCACCGAGGTGTCGGAGCTGTGGGCGGTGGCCCGGATCGCCCTGCCGTAGGCGGAGCGGCGCAGGAACTGGTCGTAGAGCCCCATGACGGCCAGCGCGGCGACGATGGTCAGCAGTTCCTGCCACTGGATGGTCATCCCGGCGACCTCGAACCCGCCGGGGATGATCGGGCTGGGTCTCAGGGCGTCGACGTCGAAGTAGCCCAGGTTGAACACCGACTGGAAGATCAGCGCCGCGGCCAGCGTCGCGATGATCCAGGCGTTGCGCGATCCGGACAGCTTGATGGGCAGGGTGATCATGCGTTCCATGAGCACGCCCATGACGCAGGCCAGCACGATGGTCAGGCCGATCGCCGCGGCCCAGCCCAGCTTCTCCAGCGCGACGATCTGGTAGGCCACGGCGGCGCCGAGGATCAGCGCCTCGCCCTGAGCGAAGTTCATGATCCGGGTCGGCTGGAAGACGATCGCCAGGGCGAGTGCGACCAGGGCGTAGATGGAACCGGCGAACAGCCCATCGATGATGGCCTCGGGGCTCATCAGCACCGCTCCTCGGGGGTGTTACGGGTAGTGCCAGAGTCGTTCCACAAAACGAAACAGCGTTTCAATGGAAAAAGCTAGGGGTCGCCCAAGAACCCTGTCAATAGGTCTGATGTTTGAGCGACCCCTGATCAACGCAGGTCAGTGGCGTGCGTAGCGGCCGGTGGGCTCGCCGACGGTCTCGCCGTCACGGAAGCGCACCTGCCCGCCGACGGCAGTGACGACGGGCCAGCCGGTGAGCTCGACCCCCTCGAACGGGGTGTGGTCCTGGCCCGACAGGCACACCTCGTTGGTGACCGGCTGCGCCAGCTCGGGGTCGACCACGGTCAGGTCGGCGTCGAAGCCGACCATGAGGCTGCCCTTGCGGCCCCACAGGTTGTAGGCGCGGGCCGGGTTGGCCGAGGCCAGCTCGGCGATCCTGGACAGCGACAGGCCGCGCTTGCGGTGCCCCTCGGAGAACAGCACCGGGTAGAGCAGGGCGGTGCCGCCGAAGCCGGGGCGGGCCGGCCAGAGCTGGTCGCCCTTCTCGGCCTCCATGCAGCAGGCGTGGTCGGAGGCCACCCAGTCGATGGTGCCCTCGGCCGCGTGCCGCCACAGCGCCTCGTTGTCGGCCTTGGTGCGGATGGGCGGGTTGACCTTGCCGCCGAGGCTGCCGGTCGCGTCCAGGGTGTCGTGGTCCAGGCACAGGTGGTGCAGGGTCGTCTCGGCGCGCAGGTCACCGCCGAACGAGCGGCGGGCCAGCGCGACCGCGTCCACGGCCTCCGCGCTCGACAGGTGGAGCAGGTTGAGGTTGGTGCCGGTGTGCGAGGCCAGCGTGGTGGCCTCGCCGATGGCGACCCGCTCGGTCAGCGGCGGGCGGCCCTCGTGGTAGGCGCGCAGCGTCTGCGGGTCTCCGTCGGCCCGTACGCGGTCGATGAAGACCCGCATGAGCTCCGACTGCTCGCAGTGCAGCGACACCGAGAGCCGCTTGTCCGGGTTCGCCTTCTGGACCGCGGTGATCTGCTCCATCAGCAGGTAGAGGTGGCCCAGGTCGTACTCGTCGCCCATGGTGAAGGAGCGCGCGTCGCGGCTGTTGGCCGCCAGGTCGAACCCCTTGTAGAACATGTAGTACTTGAACGAGGTGACCCCGTGCTCCTCCACCAGCATGGGGATCTCGGCGATCTGGTCCACCGTCATCGGCGCCAGGTGGAAGGCGTAGTCGGTCCAGGTGCGGCCCGCCACCGCGTTCAGCACCTCGGGGAAGATCTCCTTGTACGGTCCCGTACGGTCGAGGTAGTGGGAGCCGGTGCGGAAGTACGACAGCACCGTGGTGGCGCCGCCGACCAGCGAGGAGCGGGTCTCCTCGAAGGC
This sequence comes from Nonomuraea sp. NPDC054003, assembly GCF_055585125.1. Lineage (NCBI taxonomy): Bacteria > Bacillati > Actinomycetota > Actinomycetes > Streptosporangiales > Streptosporangiaceae > Nonomuraea > Nonomuraea sp. NPDC054003. The sequence goes on along the minus strand of NZ_JBVJKR010000003.1, from coordinate 340,741 downwards.
GTCGAGCGCCAGGTCCCGGTAGATGCCGAGGTGGAAGTGGGCGTCGACGGCGCCGGGGAGCACCACCTTGCCGCGGGCGTCGACCACCTCATCGGCTTCGGCGGCCGGGATGTCGTCGGCCAGGGCGGCGACCTTGCCGTTGGAGACCGCCAGGTCTGCGCGGATTTCGCCGTGGTACGGCAGGACGACGGTGCCACCCTTGACGAGAAGGTCGTATCGAGACATGGAGATGGCCGGGCCCGGGGGTACCGGCCGTCACCCCCTTTCGGATGCGTTCCAGCCCATCTGGGCGGACAGTCGTGCGGTTGATTCGAGAAGCCTCGCGACGCATTCCCCGACCTCGGCGCGGAAGCGCTCCACCGGCCCGCAGACGCTGACGACCGCCACCGGCCTGCCGTGGTGGTCGAGGATGGGCGCCGCCACGGAGGCCGCGCCGGACATGCGCTCGGAGAAGGACTGGGCGTAGCCGCCCTCGCGGATCGAGGCCAGTTCCCTGCGGAGCCGGGCCTTGTCGACGATGGTGTTGCCGGTCAGCGGCTCCAGCGCGCCGAGCGACAGGTAGTTCTCCATCTCCTCCTCGGTGAGGAAGGCGAGGAAGGCCTTGGACGAGGCGCCCGCGTGCAGCGGGTGGGCCACGCCGAGGTTCACGCTCATGATGACCTCGCGGGCCGGGGTCACCTGGTCCACGTATATCCGGTAGTTACCGGTGCGGATCGACAGGGTGGCCGTCTCGTCGGTGCGCTGGGAGAGCGTCACCAGCTCCGGCGCGGCGATCCGCCGCACGTCGATCCGGTCGAGATAGGCCAGGCCCAGCCGCATCGCGCCGACGCCGAGCGAGTAGCGCCGGGTCGACTGGTCCAGTTCGATCAGCCCGCGCACGCGCAGCGAGGCGAGGATCCGGTGCACGGCGGCCTTGGACATGCCCAGCGCCTCGGCGATCTCGGTCACGCCCAGCGTGTTCGAGGGGGTCTCGGCGAAGTGCATGAGCACGTCCGCGGCCCGCTCGACGGTGGCGATGGCCTGGCCGGAGTTCTCCCTCGCGGGCGCCTTCCCGCTGGTCGCGGTGCCGGCGTTCTTGGTCGGCATCTGTCCTCCAAGGAAACGATCAGAATCGGCTATCTACCTTGGCGGTGAAAACCGACGCGCGCAGGAAGATCGGTGACAATTCGCGTGTCCAGGAACTCCCACCACTCGTCCTGGCTGACCCGCTGGTTCTCCCAGCCGTCGTCCGCCTTGAGAGTGGACAGCGCCTTGCGGTACTCGCCCCAGGCCGCCTCGTCCTCGAAGGCCGCCCAGTTCTCCAGCGTGTAGACGTCGCCGACGGCGCTGTAGTACCAGCGGACCTCGCTGACCATCGGCAGATCCCGGTAGAACCAGCTTTCCCGGTCTTCCAGCCACTGCCAGAAGCCCTTCATGTCCTGCCGCGCCCGGGAACGCAGTTTCATCCGGTAGACGAGGTAGATCATTGCGAAGAGCTCCAGGTTGGCACTCAGGCGGGGTTGTTCCGCACACAGTAACGCTGTTTCAATATATTGGGAAGACCCGGTGCCGGACGCTGTCCTGCGGCGATTCGCGGCCCCGGGTTCCCGCCGCACCGTGCGGCGACGCGGGCACCGACTGGCCTGACGCACATCCAGCCATCTGAGGAGGCCGATTCCGTGGAGGCAGAGCAGATCGTCCCGAGGGACCGATCAGCGACCGACGACCAGCGCACCGCGCCGCCGGGTCCCCTGGCAGGCCTGGTGGTGGTCGACGCGGCCACCCTGTTCGCGGGCCCCCTGGCGGCGACGATCCTGGGCGACTACGGCGCCGACGTCGTCAAGGTCGAGCACCCCGACCGCGGCGACCCCTCCCGCACCCACGGCGCGAGCAAGGACGGGATCGGCCTGTGGTGGAAGATGCTCGGCCGCAACAAGCGGACCGTGACCGCCAACCTGGGGCGGCCCGAGGGCGCCGACCTGCTCAAACGGCTGCTCGCCCGGGCCGACGTGCTGATCGAGAACTTCCGTCCCGGCACCCTGGAGCGCTGGGGCCTGTCCCCTGACACGCTGCTGGAGCTCAACCCCCGGCTGGTGATCGCCCGGGTGACCGGCTTCGGGCAGCACGGCCCGTACTCCAGGAGGCCCGGGTTCGGCACCCTCGCCGAGTCGATGAGCGGCTTCGCGGCGGTCACCGGCGAGCCGGACGGGCCGCCGACGCTGCCGCCGTTCGGCCTGGCCGACGGCGTGGCGGCGCTGACCTGCGTGAGCGCCGTCACGATGGCGCTGCACCACCGCGACAGCCCCGGCGGCACCGGCCGCGGTCAGGTCGTCGACCTGGCCATCATCGAGCCGCTGGTCACCCTGCTCGGCCCGCAGCCCATGGTGTGGGACCAGCTCGGCCGGGTCCAGCCGCGCACCGGCAACCGCTCGGTCAACAACGCGCCGCGCAACACCTACCAGACCAGGGACGGCCGCTGGGTGGCGATCTCCACCTCGGCGAACTCCATCGCCGAGCGGGTCATGCGCCTGGTCGGGCACCCCGAGGTGATCGACGAGCCGTGGTTCGCCTCCGGGGCCGAGCGCGCGGAGCACGCCGACCTGCTCGACGCGTACGTCGGCGGCTGGATCGCCGAACGCGACCTGGACGAGGTGGTACGCGAGTTCGAGGCGGCCCAGGCGGCGGTCGCCCCCATCTACGACATCCGCGACGTGTTCGCGGACCCGCAGTACCAGGCCCTCGACACGATCACCACGGTCGACGACGAGGACCTCGGGCCGCTGCGGATGCAGAACGTGCTCTTCCGCCTCTCGGCGACGCCCGGCTCCATCCGCTGGAGCGGCCGCGCCAGGGGCGCCGACAACGACGACGTGTGGGGCGGGCTCGGCGTGAGCGCCGAGGATCTGGCCGCCCTGCGAGACAAGGGGATCGTGTGATGACCGAGACGAGCACGCTGCCGACGCTCTGGGAGCGCCTCGACGGTGCCAAAATCGTCGACCTCGCGCAGCCCATGCGGACGGGCATGCCGCAGTCACCGAGCCATCCGCGGTTCCGGATGGTCATCGAGCGCCGGCACGGCGACATGGTGCGCGAGGACGGCGGCTCGGCCGCCAACGAGGTGATCCTGACCGGCGGCCACGTGGGCACCCACGTCGACGCGCTCGGCCACGTCTCACAGGACGGCTACCTGTACGGCGGCGTCGAGGCCGCCGGGGTCCAGTCGCACCAGGGCCTGTCCCGGCTGGGCATCGACGCCTTCCCCCCGTACGTGGGACGCGGGGTACTGCTCGACGTGGCCGCCCTGCACGGCGCCGACGTGCTCCCGCCCGGCTACGAGGTGACCCGCGCCGACCTGGAGGCCGCGCGGGACCGGGCCGGCGTGCGGATCCGGCCCGGCGACGCGGTGCTCATCGGCACCGGCTGGTCTCGGGAGTGGGACCGGCCCGGCCGGTTCATCGGCGAGGAGGGCGGCGTGCCCGGCCCCGGTCCGGACGCGGCCCGCTGGCTGGCCGAGCAGGGCGTGCGGGTGGCCGGCGGCGAGACCGTCGCCTTCGAGCAGATCCAGGCGGGCCGCGGCCACTCCGTGCTGCCCGTGCACCGGATCCTCCTGGTCGAGTCTGGGGTGAACATCGTGGAGACGATGCGGCTCACCGAGCTGCGGGAGCTGGGCGTGCCCGAGTTCCTGCTCGTGCTCAACCCGCTGCCGGTCGTCGGCGCCACCGGCGCACCGGTCCGGCCGCTCGCGGTGCTGGCGTCATGACGATCGTCTCCGCTCTCGCCGAGTTCGCCGCGGCCGCCCGTGACGGGCTGCCCGAGCCCGTTATGGCCGACGTCACGGGCCGGGTGCTCGACACGTTCGGCAACTGCCTGGCCGCCCAGGAGCTGACCGGCCCGCAGGAGCCGCACGAGGCGGTGCGGCGGCTGGCCGGGCGGTGGGGCGGCGCCGGCGAGTGCTCCGTGCTCGGCCACGCGCTCGCGCTGCCCGCCCCCTCGGCCGCCCTGGTCAACGGCACGCTCGCGCACGCGCTCGACTTCGACGACACCCACCTACCGTCGGTGCTCCACCCGTCCGCCTCGGTCGTGCCCGCCGCGCTGGCGGTCGCGGAGTCGGTACGGGCGAGCGGCGCGGCCCTGTGCCAGGCCATCGCGGTCGGCGACGAGATCACCAACCGGCTCGGCATGGCCTCCTACCTGCCCGAGCTGCGCAACTCGCTCTTCTTCGAGAAGGGCTGGCACGCCACCTCCATCTGCGGCACCGTCGGCGCGGCCGCCGCCTCGGCCCTGCTCATGGGGCTGGACGCGGCAGGCATCGCGGACGCCATGGGCATCGCCGCCAGCATGGGCGCCGGGGTCATCGAGGCCAACCGCACCGGCGGCACCGTCAAGCGCGTCCACTGCGGCTGGGCGGCGCACTCCGGCGTGGTGGCCGCCGCCATGGCGGCCGAAGGGGTGACCGGGCCGCCGACGGTCTTCGAGGGGCGTTTCGGCTTCTTCCAGGCGTTCCTCGACGGGCGCTACGACGCCGAAGCGATCACCGCCGGGCTCGGGGAGGATTGGGAGCTGCTGCGCACGGTCTACAAGCCGTACCCGTCCAACCACTTCACCCACCCCGGCATCGACGCCGCCCTCGCGCTGCGCGCCGAGGGGCTGCGACCCGAGGACGTGGACGAGATCGAGCTCGGTGTGGCCGCGGCCCCGCTGCGCACGATCGGGGAGCCGTACGAGGAGAAGATCCGCCCGCGCACCCCGTACCACGCGAAGTTCTCCGGCCCCTACACCGTGGCCAGCGCGCTGGTCGGCGGCGGCGGGCTGGGCCTGCACCTGGACGACTTCACCGAGACAGCGTTCCGCGACGAGCGCCGGCTGGCGCTGGCCACGCGGGTCCGGGTGGTGGCCGACGAGCAGTGCTCGGAGGAGTTCCCGCGGGCGTTCTCGGCCGTGCTGCGGGTGCGCACCCGCGACGGGCGGCGGCTGGAGCACCGCGTCCACAGCTCACGCGGCGGCCCCGAGCACCCGCTCAGCATCGACGAGCTGGAGCGGAAGTACGCCCTCAACGCCGCACGCGTCCTGTCCCCCGAGGCGGTCACGGCCCTCGCCAAGGAGGTCCGCGGCCTGGCCACCCGCGCAGACGTCACGGGCCTCCTGGAACCCGCGCTGATGACGACCCCGTGAGCACCCGCGCAGGGTGGCGCCCACGCCACCCTGCGCGGGTGCCACGCCTCCCGGGGATCAGGCGGTGGGCCAGAAGCGGGTGAGGAGGGGGCCGGGGAGGTCCGGGACGCCGGAGCCGTACGCCCAGGTGCGGGCCGTGAGGGAGAGCACCTCCACGTCGCCGCCCGACACGAGGCCCCGCGGCTCCGGGACACCGGACGCGGAGCCGCGGGCCCGGATGACGTCGTCCTCCACCCGCAGCGCCTCGGCGACGGGCCCGTGGACCACCCGCGGCGCGGGCCCGTCCGGCAGGCCGTCCTTCCAGGCGGGCGGGCCGGAGAACCAGGCGACGGCCAGGCAGCCGCCGGGGCCCGCGACGCTCGCCGTACGGGGCGTGGACGGCGGGAGGTAGGCGTAGGTCCCGGCGGGGAAGCCGGTGCCGCTGACCGAGATCAGGCCGTCCAGCACCACGAACTCCTCCGCGCACGGGTAGTGCCCGGTGTCCGGCCTGCTCCAGCCGGCGGGGAAGCGGACCAGCGACACCGACGCCTCGCCGGCCGCGTGCAACCGCACCAGCCGGACGGGGCCCGAGCTCGCGGGCATGACGACCTCCCGCCAGTCGAGGCCGGGACCGTCGAGGTCGACCACGCGCGTCATCAGTGCCACACCTCCGCCGTCGCGCCGGGCACCCGGCGTTCCTCGATCACCGTGACGCCTTCGAGCCGGCCGTCACGGAAGCGCTGCCAGAGCCGCGCCTTGTAGTCGTCGTCCGCGAAGGTGATCAGCTCGACCACCTCGGTCCCCGGGTCGGCGGTCCACCGGTACGGGAACACCAGGAAGCGCCCCTCCACCAGCACCGCCCGCCCCTCGAACGACGGGTCGTCGAAGCGCAGCTCGCCGCCCTCGAAGCGGGCGCGGAAGTCCAGCACCTCGGGGTCGTGGCCGGGCCTCCGGTAGACGATCCGCTCGTACCAGCGGTCCCCCTCCAGACGGGTCTCCTGGCGCGACGCGTACGTGTCCCGCACCTCCCCCGCCGGGGACAGGTGCGTATAGCTCCCCTCCCAGACCCCGGTGACAGCGGCGAGCCGATCCCGCAGCCCGCACGGAACGGCCGCGTTCATCGGGCCATGCCGAGGACGCGGCGGGCCTGGCGGACCACGGCCTCGTCGACCATCCGCCCGGCCGAGTCGAGCAGCACGCCCGACCCGCTCGCCTCGAACCGCTCGACCAGGTCCCTGGCCCAGGCGACCCGCTCGGCCGACGGGGTGAACACCTCGTTGACGACCGCGATCTGGGCCGGGTGGATGCAGGCGCGGCCCGCGTACCCGAGCCGGGCGATCGCCTCCGTGGACGCCCGCAGGGCATCGAGGTCGCGGAAGTCGGTGGACACCGGCCCGACCGGCGAGGAGATCCCCGCGGCGGCCGACGCGAACACGACCTGGGAACGGGCCCAGAGCAGCTCCCGCTCGTCCGGCCCGGTGGTGACGCCGGTGTCGGCGCGCAGGTCGGCCTCGCCCACCTGCAGACGGGCCACCCGGGGCCCGCGCGCGATCTCCAGCGCCTGGAAGAGCGCCGAGGCGGACTCCAGCAGCGGCACCACCGGCACCCCGTCCGCGCCCAGCGCGGTGAGCAGGGTGTCGAGCTCGGCCAGCTCGGCGGCGCTCTCGACCTTGGCCACGACCAGCCCGGCCAGCGACGGCGCGGTGGCCACGGCGCGGACGTCCGCCTCGCGCAGCGAGCCGGGGTTCACCCGGACCCACAGCTCCACCGGCCCGGGATCGGTCTCCCGCAGCCAGCCGGCCACCGCCTCCCTGGCCGCGTCCTTGCCCGCGGGCGGGACGGCGTCCTCCAGGTCGACGATGAGCGCGTCCGCGCCCCTGCCGAGCGCCTTGCCCAGCTTGTCCGGCGCGTCGCCCGGCACGTACAGGTGGGATCGGGCCATGCCGCTCACCCGACCTTGACGTCGCCGCGCGACAGCGACCTGGCCACCACCGTGCGCAGCACGTCGTTGGTGCCCTCGCCGATGCTCATCAGCACCGAGTCACGGTAGAGCCGCTCGACCTCGTACTCGGTGGAGTAGCCGTACCCGCCGTGGACCTTGAGCGAGCTGATCGCGGACTCCAGCGCGACCTCCGAGCAGAAGATCTTCGCCATGCCGGTCTGCGCGTCCGCGCGGCCCTTCCTGACCTGGTCGGCGGCCCAGTACGCCATGAGCCTCGCCGCCTGCAGCGTGGTGGCCAGGGAGGCGAGCTGGATCTGCACGGCCTGGAAGTCGCCGATCGGCTGCCCGAACGCCCTGCGCTGGCGGGAGTAGGCCAGGGCCTCGTCGTAGGCGCGCTGGGCGATGCCGACGGAGCGGGCGGCGATGTTGACCCGGCCCCACTCCAGGGCGGACAGCGCCTGCTGCATGCCTCGCCCCTCGATGCCGCCGAGCAGGTTCGAGGCCGGGACGCGCACGTCGTCGAGCACGATCTCGCACGACTCGGTGCCCTTGTAGCCGAGCTTCGGGATGTCCTTGGTGACCTGGTAGCCGGGGGTGTCCGCCTCGACGAGCAGGACGCTCATGCCCTTGTGCGCGGGCGTGGTCGCCGGGTCGGTCTTGACGAGCACCGGCAGCGGGTCGGCGTAGCGGGCGTTGGTGATCCACGTCTTGGTGCCGCTGACGACGTAGTGGTCGCCCTCGCGCCGCGCGGTGGTGCGGATGCCCTGCAGGTCGGTGCCGGCGTCCGGCTCGGTCAGGCCGATGCCGGTGCGGCGCTCGCCGGTGGCCAGCCCGGGCAGGTAGCGCCGCTTCTGGTCGTCGGTGCCGTGCATGGCGATCATGCGGCAGGCCAGGGAGTGGCTGCCGAGGATGCCGGCCACGCCCATCCAGCCGCGCGAGATCTCCTCGAAGACCAGCGCGAACGACACCGGGTCCAGGTCGAGGCCGCCGTACTCCTCGGGGACGGTGATGCCGAACAGGCCCAGCTCCTTGAACCCGTCGACGATCTCCGTCGGGTACCGGCCGGAGTGCTCCCAGTCGCGCGCGACGGGCACGATCTCCTTGTCGACGAACGCGCGCAGCAGGGCGCGGAAGTCCCGCTGCTCCTCGTTCAGCTCGAAGTCCATGATTACCTTTCGTGCCTTTCAAGGGGGACGAACACCGGCAGGGCGCGACCGTCGGGCAGCGGGCGCCAGTCCAGCCGGAGCGGGTCGCCGATCCCGACCGCGCCGGGCTCGTCGGTGACCACGTTGGACAGCAGCAGCACGCCTTCGGCGAGCCGCACCCTGGCGACGACGTACGGGGGCGTGAAGCCGGGCATCGCCCGCTGGACCACGGTGCAGGCGTCGACCGCGGCCTCGCCGGAGGCGTCGAGCCAGCCCAGGCCCTCGGTGGCGCCGCACGCGGTGCAGAGCGCCCTGGGCGGGTGCTGGGCGTGCCCGCAGGAGCAGCGCTGCACGAGCAGCCGCCTCTCCCGGGTGGCCTCCCACCAGGGCAGGGTGACCTCGTCGGGTTCTGGCGCGTTCACCGGTCCACCCCCAGCAGGACGGTCGCGTGCGTGGACAGGATGCCGCCGGTGCCGTGGGCGAGCGCGACCTCCGCGCCCGGCACCTGCCGCTGGCCGCACTCGCCGCGCAGCTGGCGCACGGCCTCGACGAGCAGCAGCACCCCGTACTGGCCGGGGTGGCAGTACGACAGGCCGCCGCCCGAGGTGTCGAGCGGGAAGTCGCCGCCCGGGCGGATGCGCCCGCCGGCGATCCAGTCGAGCGCCTCGCCCCGGCCGCAGAACCCGAGCGCCTCCAGGGTGAGCACGACCGTGATGGTGAACGAGTCGTACACCTCGGCCACGTCCACGTCGGCCGGGGTGAGCCCGGCGCGGGCGAACGCGTCGCGGCCCGCCTCGACGGCGCCGGTCACGGTCAGGTCGTCGACGGCGGTCATCGACGTGTTCGTGGTGCGCTCGCCGTAGCCGAGCACGCGGACCGGCGGCCTGCGCAGGTCGCGGGCCCGCTCCAGCGAGGTGAGCACGATCGCGCCGCCGCCGTCGGTCACCAGGCAGCAGTCGGCCGAGGTGAGCGGCGTGGACACCATGGGCGCGGCGAGCACCTCGGCGGCCCTGAGCGGCCCGGCCCCGTGCCGGTAGGCGGCCGGGTTGAGCAGCGCCCACTCGCGGGCCGCGACCGCGACCTCGGCGAGCTGCTCGCGGGTGCCGCCGTAGCGGTGCAGGTACTGCTGGGCGGCCATGGCGTAGTACGAGATCGGGTACAGCGGCCCGTAGGGCGTCTCGAACTGCGCCTCGGGCGTGTGCGTCTCCACCACGCCGCCGAGCGACCTGGACCGCGCCGAGCGCTGGTTGGACGCGAACGAGACGACGACGGTGGAGCACTGGCCGGCCTCGATGGCCTGGACCGCGCGGGCGACGTACATCTCGAACGCCGACCCGCCCGCGAAGGTGGAGTCGGTCCAGGACGGGCGCAGCCCGAGATACTCGGCGAGCTGGGTGGCCGAGAACCGGGACACCCCGGTGGTGGCCACGCCGTCCACGTCGGCGAGGGTGAGCCCGGCGTCGGCCAGGGCCCTGGTCACCGCCTGGGCCTGCAGCCCGAGTATCGACCTGCCGGTGACGCCGAGGTCGCTCTCGGCGGCGCCGGCGATGGCGACGGCGGTCATGAGGCCTCCCCGCCGAGCACGATCTCCGCTCCGGCCGGCTCGACCGCCACCCGCTCCGGCAGGTCGCCGTCGATGATGAGCACCCGCTGCTCGACCTGGACGACGCCGCCCTCGACGGCGGTCACCCGGCCGACGCAGCGGACGGTCTCACCGGCGAAGACGAGGTTCTTGAACCGGAAGTGCAGGCGGCGCACGAACGCGCGCGGCCCGAGCCAGTCCTGCACCTGCTCGGCCAGGAGCGCGCCGAACACCTGCCCGTCCACGACCGGCGCCGGCAGCCCGCGCGGCGCCAGGTAGTCGGGGTCGTAGTGGAGCCGGTGCCAGTCCCAGGTGGCGCCGGCGTAGGCGACCATGGCGCGCAGGTCGATGGTCCGCTCCAGCGGCGGCACCTCCGCGCCGGGTGTGACCCGCGGTGCTGTCACCGGTCCTCCTTCCGCGCGACGTAGATGATGGTCTCCTCGTTGGTGCAGAGCAGGTCGCCGTCCTGGTTGGTGTAAGTGGCGACGGAGGAGACGACGAGCATGTCCTGCCCTCCGGACGTGCGGCGCTCGGTCGCGCCCTCCAGCCGCCAGGTGGCGGTGATCACGTCGTCCGGGCGGACGTGCCGGTGGAAGGTGTACGTGTTGCCGCCGCGCACCTTCCTGCTGCCCGGGATGTCGATGTGCCAGTCGTGGCCCGCGTACCCGTCGGCGTCGGGCGGCACGTCGGCGTACTGGTTGGTCTCGCAGATCAGCGTCGGCGGCGCGACCACGCCCGGGAGGCCGTGCTCGCGGGCGTAGGCGTCGTCGGTGTAGAGCGGGTTGTCGTCGCCGACTGCCTTGGCGAAGTAGCGGATGGCGGCCCGGCCCAGCTCCTCCGGCGCGGTGTAGGTGACCTCCGTGCCGATCATGGCGCGGAGCTCGTCGCTCAGCAGGCTCATGGCAGCACCGCCGTGGGGAAGACCTCCAGCAGGAACTCCGGCCGCAGCAGGCCGGCGCAGAGTGCGCCGGTGGAGGCGGGCCACGGCTCGCGCAGCCGCTCCTTGCGCACGCCCGCCACGCCCCGGTAGCCGGCCAGCCCGTCCGGGCAGACGAACTCGATCGTGGAGATCAGGTGCTCCGGCCCGGCCCCGGCGGCGGCCAGCACCTGCCCGATCGCGTCGTAGGTGACCTCGGCCTGGGCGACCACGTCGCCGGGGTGCAGGACCTCCTGCGTCTCCATGTCGAGCGAGGCGAAGCCGCTCATCCACAGCATGCCGCCGGCCTTGACGCCGGGCGTGTAGGTGAGCGTGTCGTAGCGGGACCAGCCGGGGTTGACGGCCTCCAGCGGGTGGCGGGAGGCGGTGACCTCCAGCGCGACGAGCACGCCAGGCCGGTGCAGCTCGCTCATCAGGATGCCGCCCGCGCCCGGGTAGACGCCCGCGCCGCCGAGCCGCTCCTTGCGCGCCCGGTGGGTGCGCCGGTAGACGTCGCGGGTGGCGGGGGTGCTGTAGTCGTACGTGGTCACGGCGGCGTCGAGCGACAGCCCGGCGCCGCGCAGCAGCCGGTCGGCCTTGTCCAGGCAGTAGGCGTACTGGCCGACCAGGTCGCCCTCGTGCACCACCGCGCCGTGCTCGTCGACGGGCAGCAGGGTCGGCAGGAACACGGCGCCGTCGGCCGTCTCGGCCACCCCGCCCCCGGAGACGGCCTTGGGCCCGCCGGGGCTCGCGTGCACCTCGATCTCGATGAACGCCGCCGGGCGCAGCAGCCGCTCCACGATCACCGTGCTGACGGCGGGCCGGTGCTCGCCGAAGACCTCCTGCCGGACGGCCTCGGCCTCCGGGTAGTGGCCGAGGCCGTGGACGGTGACGTTCTCGGTGATCTTGGTGACGTCCTGGAAGGTGAGTCCCGCGGCCTCCAGGATCCTCTCGATCTTCGCGTACGCGGTCCTGGCCTGGTCGGTCATGCCGCCCCTGACCACCATGCGGCCGCTCTCCGGGTCGTGCTCGCTGGCCGAGTGGCCGGACAGCCAGGCGTCGGCGCCGTGCGTGAGGCCGAGCGAGAAGGAGTACCCCTCGTAGCGGAACCAGGGGAAGTGGTCGGGACGGATGGCGTTGAGTGTCATGCGTTCTCCTCCGGGGCCGCGAGCCGGTCGGCGAGCGCGGCGATGGCGGTCAGGTCGGGCTCGGCGGCCAGCGCGCGGATCCGGCGAGCCAGCTCGTCCGCCTCCGGTGACGGCCCGCCCGCGTTGGCGGTGAACTTGGCGAGCAGCGCGGCCTCGCTCAGCGGGTTGCCCGGGCCGCCGGCGCTGCTCGGCACCCTGCCCTCGACCTCCCGCCCGCCGGCCAGCCGCAGCCGCACGTGGCCGGGCGCGTCGGCGGCGACGCCGGGGAACGGGGTGACTTCGGTGCGGACCCGGGCCGCGAGCGCGGCGACGTCGTGTCGTCGCAACCTGCCGGGCTCGTACGTGCCGAGCGTCACCTCCCCGTCCAGCAACAGCGCGGCCACACTCCAGGGCAGCGAGAACTTCGCGTCGTACGGGGTGCGCGGCGCGACCTTGCGGTCGGCGGGCTCGCACACGATGGAGGCACTGTCGGGATGCACATACGCGATCACCTCGACCACCTCCTCACCGAGCCGAGCCGCGCGGGTTTCCCCGCCGGGCCGGTCCCCACGGGCCTCTTCGCCGGGCCGGGCCGCGCGAGCCTCCACGCCGGGCCGGTCCCCACGGGCCTCGTCGCCAGGCCGGGCCGCGCGAGCCTCCTCACCGGGGCGCGGCGGGCGGGTCTCCCCGTCGTGCGAGGTCGTACGCGGCTGGGCGGTCTTGTCGCCCAGAGTTGCTTCGCGGAGGGCATCGGCGGCGGCGTCCAGGGTGGCGTGCATGAGCTGGCAGGCCGGGTACGGCTTGACGGTGATGCGGGTGGTCTCCCACGTCTCGCCCAGGCCGTCGGTGATGCGGGCGATGTCCGCGGGGCGGGCGGCCAGGGCCGCGTAGAGGCCGTGCGGACCCTCGATCACGGTGTCGGGACCGCTGGCGCCGGCCGCCGCGAGCCGGGCGGCCAGGATGCCGGACGCCGAGGCCAGGCCGGGGTGCAGCTGCTTGGTGGACGCGCCGGTCGACAGGAACTCCAGCAGGCCCCCCGCCTGGCTGCCGGCGATGCCCAGCGCGTCCACGGCGGTGGCGGGGTCGAGGCGCATCAGCCGGGCCGCCACGACGGCGGCGGCCAGCACGCCGCACGCCATGGTGGCGTGCAGGCCGCGGGCGTGGAAGGCGTGCGGCGCGGCGGCGCCGAGCCGGCACACGGTCTCGTACCCGGCGATGGCGGCGGCGAGCGTCTCGGCGCCGCTCGCGCCGGTCTGCTCACCGACGGCGAGCGCGGCGGGCAGCACCGCGGCGGTCGCGTGCACCAGCCCGCCCGCGTGCGTGTCGTCGAAGTCGAGCGCGTGCACGAGCGTCCCGGTGGCCAGCGCCGCCGCCACCGCCGACCCGCGCCCCCCGGTCCCGGGAATCCCCGACTCGGGCGGCCCCCCGAGCCCGCGGGCGACGGCGATCGCGGGCGCCGCCGCCCCGGCCCGGCCGCCCGCGACGGCGGTGCCGAACCCGTCGAGCAGATGCCTGCACGCGGCCTCCCGCACCTCCTCGGGCGCGCCCGCCGGCCCGGGCCCGAGCGCCCAGGCCACGAGAGTACGCGCGACGGTCACGACCCCACCGCCCCCACACCCTCCGAAGCCCCACCACCGGAGGCAGCCGCCCCGCCGCCGGAAGCCGACGCGGTGTTCCCGCCGGAGGCCGGGGCCTCGCCACCGGAAGTCTGCGCGCCGTCCCCACCGGAAGCCGAGACAGCGCCGCCGGAAGCCGACGCGGTGTTCCCGCCGGAGGCCGGGGCCTCGCCACCGGAAGTCTGCGCGCCGTCCCCACCGGAAGCCGGGACAGCGCCGCCGGAAGCCGGCGTGGTGTCGCCGTCGGGAAGCGGGCCGAAGGCGCCGGCGCTGGTGAGGGCGTCGATCCGGGTGTCGTCGTAGCCGAGGAGGTCGCGGACGACGTGGCCGAAGTCCTCGTTGCGGCGGGGCGCGCGGCGGTAGGCGGGACGGTCGGCGCCGACCCGGACCGGGGAGGCGACCTGGCGGACGGTGCCCCAGTGCGGGTGCTCGGTCTCCACCAGGAGGTCGCGGGCGAGGGTGTGCTCCTCCTTCATGGCCGCGGGCACGTCGTTGATCGGGCCGCACGGGATGGAGGCGGCGTAGAGCGGCTTCAGCCACTCGTCGACCGTGCGCCGCCGGAAGATCTCCTCCAGCAGGGGCAGCAGCACGTCCTTGTTGCGCCGCCGGTCGGCGAAGGTGGCGAAGCGCGGGTCGCCGGCCCACTCGGGGTGACCGATCACCACGGCGAGCCGCTGCCAGAACTTCTCCTTGGCGCAGCCGACCACCAGCCACCCGTCGGCCGCCTCGAACGCCTGGAACGGCACCAGCGACGGGTGCGCCGAGTGACGGGTGCGCTCGGGGACGAACCCGGCGTTGAGGTGCCAGACCGCCGGGTAGGTCAGCAGCCCTATGGCGGTGTCGTACAGGCTGACGTCGCAGTCCATGCCGACCCCGTCCCTGCGGGCCGCGTGCAGGCCGGCCAGCAGCGAGATGGCCGCCACGAACCCGCCGGAGTAGTCGACCATCGACAGGCCCGACTTGGTCGGCGGGCCCTCCGGGTCGCCGGTGAGGTCCATCCACCCGGCCAGGCCCTGGAGCACGTAGTCGTAGCCGGGCTCCTTGCTGCGCGGCCCGGTCATGCCGAAGCCGGTCAGCGAGCAGCACACGATGGCCGGGTTGAGGTGCTTGAGGTCGTCGTAGGTGATGCCGATCTTGGCCGGCACGTCGCCGCGCAGGTTGCTGTAGACGGCGTCGCTGACCTTGACGAGGTCCTCGAAGACCGCGCGGCCCTCCGGGCTGGACAGGTCCAGGGAGAGGCTGCGCTTGTTGCGGTTGAAGGTCTCGAAGAACAGCGAGTCCTCGCCCTCGGCGTACGGGGGCACGTAGCGGCCGACGTCGCCGCCGGCCCTCGGGTCCTCGATCTTGATCACCTCGGCGCCCAGGTCGGCCAGGTGCACGCTGCCGAACGGGCCCGCGCCGTACTGCTCGACGGCGATGATCCGGACGTCTTCCAGCGGTCTCACGCTCGTCCTCCCGTGATGTCGGCGATGAGGCGGATGATGGATCGCTGCGCCGCCCTGGTCTCGGCGGCCGGCAGGCCGTGCGTGGGCGGGGTCAGCTTGACGGAGCCGGCGAGGCCCTCGTAGGCGGCGATCCGCTCCCGTACCTCGTCGTGGGTGCCGGCGAGGGTGAGAGCGTCCACCATGCGGTCGGTCACCACGTCCCCGAGATGGTCGGCGCCGCGCCCGCCGCGGAAGGCCTCGATCACGGCCTCCTGCTCGGCGGCCAGGTCGTGGAAGGCGAAGAAGTCCGCGTAGCTGCGCACGCTCGCGTAGAAGCCGACCAGTCCGGCGGCGCGGCGGCGGGCCAGCTTCGGGTCGTCGTCGACCGAGCAGGCGGCGGAGACGACGAGGTCGAGGTCGCCGCGCCCCTTGCCGCGCTCATCGACGTGGGCCTTGGCGAGCCCGGCCTCGATCTCCGGCAGGATGCGCTCGGCCAGGTAGGAGGGCGAGCACAGCTCGTGGGAGATCCAGCCGTCGCCGATCTCGGCGGCGAGCCTGGTCATCGCCGGGCCGACGGCCGCCAGGTAGATCGGGATCCGGGTGCGGACGACCGGGAAGGGGCGCTGGTAGCCGACGATCCGCATCGGCTCGTGCTCGCCTTCGAGCACCATCGGCTCGCCGGTGCCGCAGTGCTCCCAGAAGTGGCGCAGGTAGCGGACGGTCTCGCGCAGGTGGCCGACCGGCTTGCCCCAGCGGGCGTTGTGCCAGTCCTCGTTGAGCCGCTTGACCCCGGAGCCGAGCCCGAGCACGAACCGGCCGCCGGACAGCTCGTCCAGGTCGAGCGCCTCCAGCGCGGTCACCATCGGGCTGCGGGTGAACGCCAGCGCGATCGCGGTGCCGACCCGGGCGGTGCCGGTGGCCTGGGCGAGCGCCGCGGCCGACACGGTCGCGCTGCGGTGCAGCTCGGGCACCCACACGACCTCCGCGCCCGCCTCCTCGGCGGCGCGGGCGGCGGCCGCCTGCTCCTCCAGGGTCTCGCCCCACGGGCCGTAGGTGATGCGCACTCAGTCCTCCAGGGCGAGCGGCTGTTCCGCTGTCGGGAACAGGCCCTCGATCTGCTCGGCGCCGCGCCGGTAGACGTAGAAGGTCCGCTTGAACGAGCAGACCTCCTTGCCGTCCTGGTTGAGCGTCCTGGTCTTCACGGTGACGATGCCGGCGTGCGGGCGGCTGCCGGACTCGCGCTTCTCCAGCACGATCGACTCGCTCCACAGCGTGTCGCCCGCGAACACCGGGTGGGTCATCCGGATGTCGGTCCAGCCCAGGTTGGCGAAGGCGTTCTGGGTGAGGTCGGTGACGCTCTGCCCGACGGCGATGGCCACCGTGAAGGTGGAGACCACGAGGGGCTTGCCGAACTCCGACTTCGCCGCGTACTCCGCGTTGAAGTGCATCTGGTTGGTGTTCATCGTGAGGAGCGTGAACCAGGTGTTGTCCGCCTCGGAGACGGTCCTGCCGAGTGGATGCTGATACACGTCCCCGACTTCGAAGTCCTCGAAGTACCGGCCCTGCCAGCCCGGTTTGACACTCATGACGTTTCCTCGCTCTGGCCTCACGCTGACAGCCAGAGCCTAAACGTCAGACCATTCGAGGGTCAAGGTGGTGTTCCGCTCTACGCAACGACGTTTCGGCTAGTCGCCGTTCTGGCGTCGCTCCCTGTCGATGCGCGTGTAGGTCTCGCGCAGGTGCTCCAGATGCTCGCGCTGGGCCCGCTCGGCGGCCTCGCGGTCGCCGGACTCGACGGCCCCGAAGATCTCCCGGTGGTCGCGGTCGACCCGCTCGAAGAAGTCGGACGCCGCCTCGTCGCGGGCGAACCTGCTCTCCAGCACGCCGAACACGGGCGCGGTCACGGCGGTCAGCAGCGGGTTGCCCGCCGCGGCGAGCAGCACCTCGTGGAAGCCCCGGTTGGCGGCGAACCCGCGCCCCCGGTCGCGGCGCGGCTTGACCAGGGACCGCCGCAGGGCCTCCAGCTGCTCGGGGGACCTGCGCTCGGCGGCCAGCCCGGCGGCGGGCACCTCCAGCAGGCACCGGACCTCCAGCAGGTTGGCCACCGAGCCGGCGTCGGTGAACAGCGCGAAGCTGGAGCGCAGGTAGTGCTTGATGTGCTCGGGGTCGGGGTGGACCACGAAACTGCCCCCGGCCACTCCCCTGCGGGTGACCAGCAGGCCCTCGCTGGAGAGGACGCGCAGCGCCTCGCGCACCGTGCTGCGGCTCACGCCGTACATGGCGCACAGCTCCGGCTCCACCGGGAGCCGGTCGCCGGGCTTCAACTGGCCGGCGAGAATCTGCTCCCTCAGCCGGCTCGCCAGGTCCTGGTACGCCGGAGCAGCGGCGCGGTCGGTCGGCACGGCCACAGCGTAACCCGCCATGCGGGATCACCACGACTCCGGATTCCCTCTAGCGAAACGGTGTTTCAACATGAAACCCTGATGCTCCACGTGAAGGGAGCCCCCATGACCAGCACCAGCCCACCCCCGGAGAGCGTGCGCAGGATCGTCCTGGCCCGCCGGCCGGAAGGAGTGCCCGCAGAGGAGGACTTCCGGCTGGAGACCGTGCCGGTCACCTCGCCCGGCCTCGGCGAGGTGCTGGTCCGGGCCGTCCACCTGTCGCTCGACCCGTGGGTCCGCGGCGCCATGACCGGCCGCAACCTGGGCCACCCGCCGATCCACCCGGGCGACCTGGTGCCCGGCAGGGCCGTCGCCCGGGTGGTGGGCACCGGCGAGTGGGTGGTGGCCGAGACCGGCTGGCAGGAGTACGCCACGGTGCCCGCGGAGTCGCTCCGTCCGGTCGCCGTGCCGCCCGGCGTCCCCCGTACGGCCGTGCTCGGGGTGCTCGGCACGCCCGGCCTGACCGCGTACGCCGCGATCACCCGGCTGATCCGGCCGGCGGTCGGCGACACCGTCGTGGTCTCCTCGGCCACCGGAGCCGTCGGCGGCGTGGCCGGGCAGCTCGCCCGCCTCGCGGGCGCGCGCACCGTGGCGATCGTCGGCGGGCCGGCCAAGTGCGAGCTGGCCACGGACCTCTTCGGCTACGCGGCGGCCGTCGACCGGCATGACCCCGGCTGGGCCGACGCGCTCGCGGAGGCCTGCCCCGACGGCGTCGACGGCTACCTGCACATGGCGGGCGGCGAGGTGCTGCGCGGGGTGGCGGACCGGCTCGCCCCGCACGCCCGGGTGGCGCTCGCCGGCCTGCCCGACCACGCGAACGAGGCGGGCGAGACGGTCCTGCCCGCCGGGGCGGTCATGCGGGCGCGGGCGTCCGTGCACGGGCTGGTCGTGTACGACCACTTCGACCTGCGCCCGCGGTTCGCCGACCGGGTGGGGAAGCTGCTCACCGAGGGGGGGCTCCGCTTCCTGGAGGACGAGCACCACGGCCTGGAGTCCACGCCCGCCGCCTTCATCCGGCTCATGTCGGGACTGAACACCGGCAAGGCCGTGGTGCACCTTGACCGGGATACATCAGACAATTAGGGTCTTCGAAACACCGTTCCGAGTAGCGGAATGATCGGGGAGGCGGATCCATGAGAACACCGGTCGGCACGGCGGAAGCCATGCTCACCTCCGTCATCGAGCGGCGGCTGGAGGGCGTCCTCGACACCTTCTCCCCCGCCGACGACGCGTACGTCTTCGTCGAAGGTCCCCGCTGGACCACGCAGGGCGGCGACCGGATCAAGGCCGGCTGGGAGGCCTACTTCAAGGCGCCCATCCGGATCCACGGCTTCCGCTGGGTGGAGGGCCCGTTCTGCTGGGAGGCCGACACGCTGGCCCAGGTCGCGGGCGTCATCGACTACGACATCGAGGGCGACGGCAAGAAGGGCCGGCTCCGGATGCGGATGACCTGGCTGGTGCGCCGCGAGGACGACACCTGGCGCATCGTGCACGAGCACGGCTCGCAGCCGCTGGCCGACCCCTACGGCGCCGGCGACTGGTGGCCGGAGGGCGAGAACCCGCTGCGATGAGCGACGTCCCGCTGGTGGAGGAGCTGGCCTGCGTCTGGATCGAGGTTCCCGGCCTCGACGCCACGGAGGAGCGCCTGCGGAGCGTCCTCGGTCTCGAATCCCGCGCGAGCGGCACACTCGCCCCGGAAGCCGGGCTCGGCGGATGGGCCGGGCGGCCGTGGGCGCTGCTGGGACCGCCCGGCTTCCCGTACGGGATGGTCTGCCTGGTCGAGGGCGAGGCGCGGCCGGTCACGCGGGCGCTGCCGCGCGGCTGGGACTCGGTGGAACTGGTCGTCGAGGACGTCGACGCGGCCTCCGGGCGGCTGGCCGGCTGGCCCGGCGTCCGGCCCGTGGCCGAGCCGTTCACCACCGACCTGTCGGAGCTGGGCAGCAACGTGCACCGCTCCGGCGTGTGGCGGATGCCCTGGGGCACCCACCTGATCCTGACCACCGGCCTCACCGAGCCGCGGGGCCGTAGCTTCCCCAGCGCCCGCCGGGGCACCGGCCCGGTCTTCGAGGTGCACCTGCGCACCGACGACCACGACACGGCGCGGCGGCTGTACGGCGGGAGCCTCGGCATGCCCGCGCTGATGGCCGCCGACTTCACCGAAGGCCCGCTGCACCGCGCCTGGGGCATCCCCGGCGGCACCCCGGTCAGCATGAGCCTGCTCAAGAGCGGCCGCGAGGGCACCGGCCGGGGCGCGATCGAGCTGCAGGGCCACCCGGCCGCGAACCTCGACCCGGCAGGGCTGCCCGGCGGCACCGGCCTGGTCAGCTACGCCTGCGCCGACCTCGACGCGGCGCACGCCGCCGTGCTGGCGGGCGGGCACCGCGCCACCGACCCGGCCGTGCCGGGGACCGGGCCGCTGGCCGGACGCCGGTCGTTCGTGGCGTACGGGTCCGAAGGAGAGCGGGTGCACCTCGTGGCGCACCGGGAGGAAGGGAACACCCCGTGATCAGCGAACTGCGGGTGACGACCGTCGCCGTGTCCGACCTGGATCGCTCCCGCGCCTTCTACGCGGACACCTTCGGGTACGTCCCGCACGCCGAGGCGGAGGTGCGCGGCCCCGCCGCCGAGGCCGCCTGGCAGATGCCGGCCGGGCTCACCGGCAGGGCCGTGGTCATGGGGCCGGAGGGGGCGACGACCGGGCTGCTGCGCCTGGTCCAGTTCGCCGCCCCCGGCCGCCCGTACTGGGGGGAGTACGCCCGCCCGCAGGACTACGGCCACTACGCGCTCAACATCAGGGTCGACGACCTCCACGCCGCCGTGGCACGGCTGGTGGCGGCGGGCGGCCGGCAGAAGTCGCAGCCGACCCGCTGGACCGTGATGGAGGACCTGTCCGCCTGGGACTCGCTCTCCTACGACCCGGACGGCGTCGTGCTCGACGTGTTCCAGCTGGAGCCGGGACCGACCAGCCCGCTCGCCGGGTACGACGGCCGGCCGAGCGAGCTGCAGACCGTCGCGATCCACGTGAGCGACGCCCGCCGCGCCGCCGCCTTCTACACCGCGCTCGGCTACGAGGTGCTGTACGACAAGCTGATCGAGAACATGGAGTCGTTCTTCCGCCTGCCGCCGGGCACCGGGCTGCACAACATCAACCTGTTCATGCCGGGCGGCACGGTCAACGGCCGGGTGGAGATCGCCCAGTACGTCGGGTTCCCCGGCAGGCAGCAGCGCGACGCGGCCGTGCCGCCCAACCTGGGCATCCTGTCGGCCTCCCTGGAGACGGACGATCTGGCGGCCACGTCCGCGCTGGTCACGGGCCTCGGCGCGGAGCCCGTCCGCCCGCCCGTCGAGGTGGACCTGCCGCCGTACGGTTCCGCGCTCGTCCAGTCCTTCTTCGGGCCGGACGGCGAGGTCCTGGAGTTCTACCAGTGCGGGTGAGGCGGGTCGCGCTGGTCACCGGCGCGGGAAGCGGGCTCGGCCGGGCCGTGGCCCTGGCTCTGGGCGCCGACGGCTACGCCGTGGTCTGCGCCGGGCGGCGGGCCGGTCGGGTGGCCGAGACGGCCGGGGAGATCCGGTCCGCGGGCGGCGAGGCCGTCGGCGTGCCGCTCGACGTGACCGTGACCGAGCGGGTGGACGCCGTGGTCGCCGGGGTGGCTGCCACGTACGGGCGGCTCGACGTGCTGGTCAACAACGCGGGCGTCTTCCGCAAGGCCGAGATCGTGGACCTGGACGACGAGGCGTGGCGGGAGACCGTCGACGCGAACCTGACCGGCGCCTTCCTGTGCGCCCGCGCCGCCGCCCGGCAGATGACCGGCCAGGAGCCGGTGGCGGGCGAGCGCGGCCACATCGTCAACGTCAACTCCGGCGCGGGCCTGCGCGGCTACCCGACGGGGGCGGCGTACTCGGCCTCCAAGTTCGGCCTGCTCGGCCTGTCCGACACCCTCCGGCAGGAGCTGGCGGGCCGCCACGTGAAGGTGACCGACCTGGTGGTGGCGGCCATGGTGAAGAGCGAGTTGTCGAACCGGGCCGATCCTGACCGGCTGGAGGCGTCCGTGGTGGGCGACCTGGTGCGCGACCTGCTCCGTCTGCGCGGCGCGGCCGTGGTCACCCGGCTCGACCTGGGACAGCTCCCGGCCTCCTGATCACCCGCCGTCGCGCAGCTCCACCAGCTCGTAGGAGGAGGACAGGCGGTCGGAGCGGAGGCGGATCAGCAGCCAGTCCCCGTCCGTGCTCGTCCACAGGTGTTCCTCGGCCCCGCCGTCGCTGGTCAGCAGGAAGTGCCGGGTGGGAAAGGTGCCGGCGGGCACGGTGACCGTCTCCTCGCCGACCAGGGTGGCGGTGAGGTCGCCCAGTTCGTCCGCGTACGGCCCGGTCGCCCCGTTGGGGCGGGGCGAGGAGCGGAACCCGCCCGTCAGCGGCTGCGGGCCGCCGGCGGCGAGGTCGTACGCGGGGACGATCCAGGCATCGCAGCACACCGCGTGCGGCACGAAGAACGGCGGCGGCCCGGCCAGCGGGACCCGCTGCGACACCCTGCCCTCGTCCCTGAGCAGCAGCTCCGACTCCAGGGTGTCCTCGCCGAAGACGAACCATCCCTCGCCCAGGAACGCGCCGCCCACCCGGTGGCTGACGAAGGACCGCAGCGGACGGAACCCGGCGGACGCGGTGTGCACGACGTCCCGCTCGATGTCCGTGTCGAACATGCGGCAGTGGGCGCGCAGCGTGCGGGTGCCGTCCTCGGCGGCGGTGAGCGTCCACTCCTCGCGGCCGCGCACCCCCACCCCGTCACCCATGTAATGGATCACTCCGTGCCGGTAGCGGCTGCTCAACGGTGCACTTCTCCTTCTCGCGGACGCGCCGGCTCACCCGGCCACGTCGTCCAGGGCTTTCAGCAGGGAGGCGACGCCGCCCGTCCCGTCGTGGCCGGGCACCGCGCGCACGGCCCCGGCCGTGAACGGATCCCAGACCGGGTCGGCGGCGACCACCGGCACCGGCGGCTCGCCTGGCCACGCGGCGGCGGCCCTGAAGGCGGCGGCGTAGGTCCGCCACGACCTTGCGAGGTCGAGCGTCCTGCGGTGCAGCTCGGCCAGGTCCGGCCGGCCGCCGGGCAGTTCGAGCAGACCCGTCCCCAGCCCGCCGTCCCGCACCAGGTGCCAAGCCCTGAGCAGGTGCGTGCCGTGCTCGTCGGGCACCAGGTCAGGGGTACGCGCGCAAGCCTCACTTTCGGTCAGCACGGCCGGGTCAGGCAGGCCGGCCAGCGCCAGCGCCCGCACCCGCCCGGGACCCAGCCGAGCGACAGCGACGGCCACCACCGCACCGGCTCCGATCCCATAGATGTCAACGCCGTCGACCCCGAGCGCGTCGATAGCGTCCCCGACAGCCAGAACGATCTCGTCACGCAACCCGGACCCGGCTTCGGCGGCCAGATAGGACCCGCCGGTCCCCGGCAGGCCGTCGCGCGGGCCGGATCCAAGCGTGGTCGCCGGGCCCGAGCCGCCAGTTCCCGGCAGATCATCGCGCGGGCCGGATCCAAGCCTGGCCGCCGGGCCTGAGCCGCCGGTCCCCGGCAGGCCGTCGCGCGGGCCTGATCCGGGCCAGGCGGCCAGGTCCGAGTCGCCGGTTCCCGGTAGGTCGAGGGCGAAGGCCGGGCGGTGGCGGCCCACCTCGGCGAGCAGGTCCGTGACGGCTCGACCGGAGGCGGGGGCCGGGGGCAGGATCACCAACGGCCGCCCTGACCCGTCGGCCGGTCCGGCCGTTCTGACGAGCAACTGCCCAAGCCGGGTCGGCACGTACCGACGGCTCACGCCTTCTACGCGCCCGACCGTACCGGGCGGGGCCGCATCGGACGGCACCGCGCCGGATGGTGTGTGGGATGTCGCGTGGGTGTGGATGCGGGACGCCAGTGCCGGGGTGCCGGAGGCGGAGGTTTCCAGCTGGAGCCGGTGCGCGGGAAGGCGTGCCAGGTGGGCGTGGAGGGGGTCGGCGGGGGATGCCAGGACCAGGGTGGGGACGGTCAGGCGGGCGAGCAGCGGGACCGGGTCGCAGGTGAAGGCCGCGCGGTAGGCCAGCGGGTAGTTCGCCCCCGCCTCCAGCAGCCCCGTGGTCACCTCGTGCAGGTACGAGGCCGGCGGCGGGACGGCGGCCAGCCGGGAGGCGGCGCGCTCGTCGTACCAGGGCCAGTACAGGAACATGTTCCGCACCTGGTGCCACGCCGCCACCAGATGGCCGCCGTCGCTCCGCGGCTCCACCGGCGGCAGGTAGTGGGCGAGCTGGTCGGCCCGCTCCTCGGGAGTGGACACCCCGACCCCGTCGAGGACGAGCGAGGCCACCAGCTCCGGCCTCGCGGCCGCGAGGGACAGAGCGATCTTGGCCCCCGTGTGCGTCCCGTACAGATGGACCCGATCCAGCCCGAGCGCGGTCAGCGTCTCGCCGAGGGCCGCGCCGTAGTCGGCCATGTCCGGGTCCGGCGCCGGGAGCGGGTCGGAGCCGCCGTGCCCCGGCGTGTCGAGCGCGTACACCGTGAACGAGCGGGCCAGCTCGGCGGCCAGCTCGCGCAGCGGCCGCCAGTCGCCGGGAGAGGCGTGGAGAAGGACGACCGGCAGGCGGGCAGGTCCGCCATGCCCGGCGCGGGCGTAGTGGACCTGCCGGCCGTTCACCGTGACGAAACGGCGCTCCATCCGGTCACTTGCCGATTTCGACCGTGTGCCAGCCGTCGGCGTCCTTCTTCCACTGGTAGACGTGGATGTCGTCGATGCCGAAGAACTCGTGCTTGTCCGGGCTGATGGAGTTGCCGGAAGGCGTCTCCTGGTCGGAGATCTCGATCGAGTCGAGCGTGGCCGCGACCTTGTCCGGGTCGATCGACTGGGCCTGCTCGGCGGCCTTGGCGTAGGCGAGCACGCAGTCCGCGGCGATCTCGGCCGCCTTGGGCGACTCGGCGCCGGTCTTCGGGCCGGTGTTCTTGCCGAACCGCTTCTCGATCTCCTCGATGTGCGTGCGGTAACCGGGCTTCCAGGTGTCGCGGCCTTCCTTGCCCGGGTACGGGTAGTAGGTGGCGCTGAAGATCGCGCCGTCCGCGGCGTCACCGGCCGCCTCGACGAAGGAGATGTTGCGGGCGCCGGAGCCGCCGACGATGAGCCCCTTGTAGCCGGTCTCGCTGGCGGCGGCCATGGTCTTGGCGCCGCCGGCCGAGTTGGAGATCCAGATCGCGCCGGCGTCCTTGAGGTTCTCGACGTACGCGCGGTGCGACTGGTCGTCGTTGCGGGTCTCCTGGAAGCCCGCGAAGGTGAGCCCGGCGGCCTCGGCCTGCTTCTGGATCTCGGCCGCGGTGCCCTTGCCCGCGTCGTCCCCCTCGTACACGATGCCGACGGACGTGATGCCCTCGGCCTTCAGGTGCTCGACGATCTTCTGTACGTCCAGGGAGACGGGGTCCTGGGCCCGGTAGCCGTACTTGACCGAGGCGAAGTCGCCGGTGGCGACCATCGGCTGGCAGTTGACCTTCTTGGCGTTCTCCAGGACGGGCTTGGCGGCGTTGTAGAACGCCGACAGCGCCGGGCCGATCACCAGCCCCACGCTGTCGTCACCGGCGAACTCGTTGGCCGCCTGCACACCCTTGGCCGGGTCGAGCGCGGTGTCGCGGACGACCAGTTCGAACTTGGCGCCGCCGACGCCGCCCTCGGCGTTGAGCCGGTCGATCTCGACCCTGACCGAGTTCTCCATGGAGATGCCCGCGACGGCGAACGCGCCCGTCACCGGGCCGATGAGCCCGACCTTCACGACCGGCATGCCGGCGCTCCAGCCGCTGCCGGAGGCCGCCTGCTCGACTCCGGCTCGTTCTTCCTTGCTCGCGCAGGCGGTGAGCAGCAGGGTGGCGCTCGCCAGCGCCAGCAGCTTGCGACCAGTGGTGACCGTCATCACGGGGGTCTTCCTCTCAGGGGCTTTCAGGTGACTCAGGACTGAGGTGTGACGTCGGTGACGAACCAGCCGTCGGCGTCCTTGTCCCACTGGTAAACGTGAATGTCTTCCATGTGGTAGAACTCGTGGTCCGCCGGCTTGATCGTGTTGCCGGAGGCGGTCTCGGTGTCGGGGATGTTCAGCTGCTCCATGGCGGTGGCGAGCTTGTCCGCGTCGAGCGACTTGGCGCTCTCGGCCGCCGCGGCGAAGGCGACGATGCAGTCTCCGGCGATGGCCGTGCCCTTGGGCATCTTGGCCCCCGACTTCGGCCCCTCGACCACTCCGTACTTCTTCTCGACGGCTTCCACGTGGGCGCGGTAACCGGGCTTCCAGGTGGCGCGGTCGCGGATGTTGAACTCTACGTTGCCCGCGGCGAAGACCGAGCCGACGGCCATGTCCTGGGCGGCGTCGAGGAAGGAGACGTTCTGCAGCCCTGAGGTGCCGGCCATCACGCCCTTGTAGCCCGACTCGGCAGCGGCGGCCATCGTCTTGGCGCCGCTGGCGTTGCTGGAGACGATGATCGCGCCGGCGTCCTTGAGCGCGTCGACGTAGGGCCGGTGGGACTGGTCGTCGTTGCGGGTCTCCTGGTAGCCCTTGTACTCGACGCCGTACTTGGGGCCGTACTCCTTGAGGTACCCGTCCATGGCCTTGCCGGTGTCGTCGGCCTCGTAGACCAGCCCGACCGAGCTGACGCCCTTGGCCTTGAGGTACTCCACCAGCTTCTCGACGCTCAGGTTGTTGGGGTCCTGCGAGCGGAAGCCGTACTTCAGCGAGCCGAAGTCGCCGGTGCCGACGCCCGGCTGGCAGTTGAGCTTGCTGTTGGTCTCGAAGATGTTCTTGGACGCGTTGTAGAAGGCCGACAGCGAGGGCCCGACGACGAAGTGCACCTGGCTGTCGCCGACCAGCTCGTTGCTGGCCTGCACCGCCTTGGCCGGGTCGAGCGCGGTGTCGCGGACGACGAGCTCCAGCTTGGCTCCCCCGACGCCGCCGGCCTCGTTGACGCGGTCCATCTCCACCCTGATGGAGTTCTCCTGGAGGATGCCCAGGATCGCGTACGCGCCGGTCATCGGGGCGATGAGCCCGATCTTTATGGTGTCGGCGCCCGCGCTCCAGCCGGCGTTTCCCGTTTCGCCGGCGGACTGGGCGCGCTCTTCCTTGCTCGCACAGCCGGTGAGCACCAGCGCGCTGACGGCAGCCGCAGAGATCCAGCGAAGTCCGGTCCCACGCATGTGCCACCTCCTTGTTCTCATGCCCCCGAGCCAGTAATTCCAATGTGCGGAACAGCGTTACACGGAGCCTAGAAATGCGGCTGTCCCGATGTCAACGGATACGTCTGATGTTTAACGATCCGAAACATGTCGCGGCTGCCACAGCTCCACGTGGACGCCGTTCGGCGTCTCCACCATGGCCAGCCGCGATGTGCCGTGCAGCGGTGTGGCCGCGGCGAACGGCCGGCATCGGACCCGCCCTCCGGCGCCGGCGGCGCGGGCCACGGCCTCATCCAGATCGTCCGTACGCGCGGACCAGGCGGTGTGCCCGAGCCCGCGAGCGGGCCGCTGAGCGGAACGCCGATCCACTCTGGGCCGGTCGGCCCGGATCATCTCGATACGGGTCGTGCCGCCGTCCGGGCCCGCCAGGAAAGCCAGCCTGAGCCGGGTGCCCGGCGGCAGGTCGGCCATCGTGTCCAGGCCCGGCGCGGCGAACGTCACGTCGTACCCGGCGGACATGCCGAGCGCGGCCCAGAAACGCAGCTCGGCCTCGAAGTCGGGCACGTGGCAGACCACGGAGGTCAGCTCCGTGTGCCGCCGCTCCGGGTCCGCCAGCCACGCGGCCGTGGGACGCGGGCCGGTCGGCTCGACGAACACCACGGGGACTCCGCCGGGCCCGAGGCAGTAACCCTCCACGACCTGGACGGTCCGCTCCCCCACGGGCACGTCGTACGCCTGCGGTGGGCTGATCCACGGATGGCCCGCCGCCCGCAGCCGCTCGTACGAGGCCGCGATGTCGCGGGTGTAGAGGTTGATGCCGGCCACGCCCAGGTCCAGCGTGTGCGGGTGGACGGCGGGCGCCACCGGGTCGTTCACCTTGAGCAGGTGGATGCGGCCGGTGGCGGCGCCCGCCGCGGCCAGCGAGCGCACCTCCACGTCGCCGGCGCCCTCTCCCCACAGCCGGTCCGCGTCGGCGGCCGCGACCACGCCCTCGGCCGCCACCGCGTACCCCAGCTCGCCGCAGTAGAAGTCCAGGTGCGGCCCGAAGTCGGCGACGCCGAGCACCGCCGCCGTGATGCTCCCGATCGGCTCGCTCATCGGCCCGCCCCCAGCCTGGCGCCCAGCTCGCGGCCGAGCGTCATCGCCGGTGTCACGCTCATGCCGCCGACGTAGTTGTCCCCGGCGAACACGTTGTTGCCGAGGATCTCCCCGACCGCGTAGAGCCCGGGGAGGGGTGCGCCGGATTCGGTCAGCACCTCCAGGTCCTCGTTCACGCGCAGCCCGTCGCGGCTGAGAATGGAGGCCCCGACCGTGGTGATCCCGTAGAACGGCGCCCGCTCGATCGGCGCCGGCAGCGTGGTGCGGCCGAAGTCGTCGTCGCGGCCGGCCCGCACCGCGGCGTTGTACCTCTCCACGGTGGCCGCCAGGCCGCCGGGAGCGACGCCGAGCTTCGCGGCCAGCTCCTCCAGGGTGTCGGCGACGGCGATCCACCGGCCGCGCTCCAGTTCGGCCAGCATCCGCTCGCGGGTCCAGTCGCCGGCGCCGTTGCGGATCAGCGGCTCGGCCGTCTTGGCGATCGCCCGGTCCCACACGACGTGCATGGCGATCCGCGGCTGCTCCAGCAGCGCCCGCTCGCGGTGCTCCGGGCTGGTGCCGTCCTCCGCGACGAACCGCTCGCCCCGGTCGTTCACCCAGATCTCGTACGGGGTCCGGTACGCGGGCGCGACCTCGATGAACGCCTCACGGTAGTCGACCGCGAAGCCCTCCTGGCCCGGGTCCGGGATCAGCCCCATCACGGGGATGAAGTAACCGTCGCGGCTCACCCGCGCGCCGAGCCCCATCGCCAGCTCCAGGCCGTCACCGGTGGCATGCGGCAGACAGCCGATCAGCGCACTCTCACAGCCGGACGGCAGAAAGCGATTGCGCAGTCCGGGGTTGGCGTCATAGCCGCCAGTGGCCAGCACAACGGCACCGCCGTGCGCGACGACCTCACCACCGGCATCGCCTGCACCAGTCGCGGCGGTCGCGGTGTTCGCGCCATTCGCGGCGGTGGCCGCGCCGGCCGCGCTCGTCGCGCTCGTCGCGCTGGTCGCGCTGGTCGCGGTGGTCGCGGTGGTCGCGGTGGTCGCGGTGGTCGCGCCGGGCGCGGTGGTCGCGGTGATGCCGGTGACGCGGCCGGCGGCGTCGACGATCGCGCCGGTGAGGCGGGTGTTCAGCAGCAGCCGTACGCGGCCGGCCTCGATCTGCTCCTCCAGCCGCCGTTTCAGCGGCTTCACCACCGACAGGCCGCTCTTGACGCCCCAGTACGTGCGCGGCACCGAGTACACCTCGTGCCCGTGCACCAGGCCAGGGGTGTCGGGATGGAAGTCGAAGCCCTGGCCGTCGAGCCAGTCGACGGTCTCGCCCTGCGCCTTGACCGACTTCCAGGCCAGCTTCTCGTCCACCTTGCCGTGGGAGAGGCGCAGTACGTCCTCGAAGTGGCGCTCGGGACTGTCGTCGATGCCGCGCTCGCGCTGGCGGCGGGTCCCGGCCCCGCTGAACTCGCCGTTGGCGATGTGCAGCATCCCGCCGATCCGGCTCTGTTTCTCCAGCACCAGCACGCTCGCGCCCGCGGCGGCGGCCTCGATCGCCGTGCACATCCCGGCCCCGCCCGCACCGATCACGATGACGTCGTAACGCCCCAGATCCTCCGCGTTCCCCGCGCCGTTCGCGCCACCGTTCCCCGCGCTCATCACGCGCCTCCGGTCAGCTGGATCTCCAGCCCAGCGGGACCGCGCAGGAGCAGCTCGCCCAGCCGCTCGCCGCCGTGACGCTCCAGCTCCGCGGCCGTGGCCGCCGGGTCGTCCGCGGCGAACACCACCCGCCGCAGGCCGAGCGGCCGGTCCGACAGGTCGGCCGCGTCGACGCCGGTGAAGGACATGATCTCCAGGCGGGCCGGAGCCTGGTCGGCGGAGACCAGGAACGACAGCCGCAGGCTAGCGTCCGCCGGCATGCCCGTCATCCGGTCGAACGGCGGGCCGCTCATCTCCCCGTCGAACAGCACCTTGAGCCCGCCGCCCGCGGTGAAGAAGGCCAGCGCGGCGTCATGGTCCCGCGGCACGATGACGGCGGTGTGCAGCTCGCCGTGCAGACGGCCGGGGTCGCGCTCCAGCGCGGGGCTGGGCCGGTGACCGGCGCCTGCCTGCGGCAGCGTCCACCACACGCCGTCCGCGCCCAGGGCCACGGCCTCGGTCAGGGACGCGGCTCCGTACGGGTAGGTCACGATCTCCCTGGACCTGCCGCCCGCCTCGTCGATCAGCCGGGTGGTGCGCGCCAGGTCACGCGAGTACATGCCGAGCAGGCGGGGGCCGACGTCCCAGAGCTGGGGGTCGGGCGCGTCCGCGCCGGGCACGAGGCGGATCCGGCCGGTGTCCACGCCCTCGACGCCGAGCAGCGCCTCCCGCCCGTCGTCCGCCAGCACGTCGAGCCCGAAGGCTCTGGCATGGAAGGCGGCCGACGCTCCGACATCCCTGCAGGCGATGACCGCCTCGACGATCGCTCCCAGCGACAAGCCGCACCTCCGCAGATCCAGACTGTTCCGTCCCTCGAAACGGTGTTTCAAACTAAGGCGGGATGTCGCTGACTGTCAATGATGTCGCAGGTTGGACGGTTCCCTCCTCTTGCGCGGCGCGCTTCCTATAGTCCAACCTGTAGAAACCAGAAACGCCGTTTCATGGAGTGGAACAGGAGCATCGGGTGTCCCAGGATCCGCCCGCGACCGCGTACCGTGCTGTCGCCCTGCAGACCGCCTGTCATGCCGTCAACCGCGCCGAGAGCGCGGCCGCCGCCCGCGACCAGATACGGGCCGCCGTCGACCGCGTGCACGAGCAGGTCACCGCGACCAAGCGGTTCGTCGGCCCCGGCGTGCGGCTGGTCGTCCTGCCGGAGTACCTGCTGACCGGCCACCCCATCGGGGAGCCGTTCCAGGAGTGGTGCGACCGCGCCGCCCTGGCGCCGGGCGGCCCGGAGTACGCCCGGCTCGCGGACATCGCGAGGGACGCGGGCGTCTTCCTGTGCGTCAACGGCTACGAGACGGACGAGCACTTCCCGGGCGTCTACTTCCAGGCGTCGGTCGTCTTCGACCCGGCGGGCGAGACCGTGCTCCGCTACCGGCGGCTCAACTCGATGTACGCCGTGACCCCGCACGACATCCTGGACCGCTACCTGGCCGTCTACGGCGAGGACGCGCTCTTCCCCGTCGCCAGGACCGAGATCGGCACGCTCGCCGCGATCGCCTCCGAGGAGATCCTCTTCCCCGAGGTGGCCCGCTGCCTGGCCATGCGCGGCGCGGAGGTGTTCCTGCACAGCTCGTCGGAGGTGTGCAGCGCGCTCCTCTCGCCGAAGAACGTGGCCAAGCTGGCCCGCGCCGTGGAGAACGGCGCGTACGTGGTCTCCGCCAACACCGGCGGCCTGTACGGCACCGGCATGCCCGCGGCCTCCGGCGACGGCGGCAGCCAGATCGTCGACCACCGCGGCCTCGTGCTGGCCAAGGCCGGCC
Organism: Nonomuraea sp. NPDC054003; assembly: GCF_055585125.1. Taxonomy (NCBI): domain Bacteria; kingdom Bacillati; phylum Actinomycetota; class Actinomycetes; order Streptosporangiales; family Streptosporangiaceae; genus Nonomuraea; species Nonomuraea sp. NPDC054003. The sequence goes on along the minus strand of NZ_JBVJKR010000003.1, from coordinate 309,729 downwards.
AGGGCGAGACGATGGCCGCCAACGCGGAGATCGACCTGGCCGCGCTGCGCCGGGCCCGCAGGACCCCGGAGATGATGAACCTGCTCCCCCGCCAGCGGTTCGAGCTCTACGCGGCCAGCTACGCCCGCACCTCCTTCTACCCGCCCGACACGGTGCGGCCCGGCGAGACCGGGCGAGAGCACTTCGTGAACACCCAGCGTGCCGTCATCGAACGGCTGGCCGGCGACGGCCTCATCTGAGGAGGCGACATGCCCAGGGAGATCCACGTCCGGAACCCCCGCACCGGCACCCCGGACCACACCATCGTCGCCGCGGGCGACGACGAGATCATCGCCGCCGCGGGCGCGCTGCGCGCCCGCCAGAGCGCGTGGGCCGCCCAGCCGGTCGAGCGGCGCGCCGAGGCGCTGCGCGCGTTCGGCGACGCGGTCGCCCGGCACCGCGACGAGCTGGTCGCCCGGCTGGAGACCGACACGGGACGCCGCTGGGTCTCGCAGCTGGAGGTCGACTCGGTGCTGACCAGCATCGAGCGCACCTGCCGGTACGCCGAAGCCGCCTTCGCCCCGGAGGATCCGGCCCCCACCGCCGACCCCGACGTGCACGTCACCGGCGACCTGGTGCCGTACCCGGTCGTGGCGGTGATCTCGCCGTGGAACTTCCCGTTCCAGCTCGCCCTCATCGACGCGGTGCCCGCCCTGCTGGCCGGGTCGGCGGTGCTGCTGAAGCCGAGCGAGGTGACGCCGCGCTTCATCCCCGTGCTGCGCACGTGCGTGGCCGAGGTCGAGGAGCTGGCGGGCGTACTCACCGTGGTGGAGGGCGACGGCGCCACCGGCGCCACCATGGTCGCGGTGGCCGACGCGGTGTGCTTCACCGGCAGCGTGCGCACCGGCCGCGCGGTGGGCCGCGCGGCCGCCGAGCACTTCATCCCCGCCTTCCTTGAGCTGGGCGGCAAGGACCCGGCGATCGTCACCGCCTCGGCCGACCTGGACGCCGCCTCCTCCGCCATCCTGTGGGGCTCGACGATCAACTCCGGCCACTCCTGCATGTCCATCGAGCGGGTGTACGTGGACCACACGGTGGTCGAGGAGTTCACCGAGGCGCTGGTGGCCAAGGCCGAACAGGTCGAGCTCGCGTACCCGGACATCGGCGACGGCCAGATTGGGCCGATCATCAGCGACGCCCAGGTGGACGTCATCCGCGAGCAGCTGGAGGAGGCCGTCGCCAAGGGCGCCGTGATCCGGACCGGCGGCACGATCCAGTATCTCGGCGGGGGCGCCTATCTGCGGCCCACCGTGCTGACCGGCGTCGACCACTCCATGCGGGTGATGCGCGAGGAGACGTTCGGCCCGATCATCCCGATCATGCCCTTCGACGGCGAGGACGAGGCCGTCACGCTCGCCAACGACACCGAGTTCGGGCTGAGCGCGGCCGTCTTCGCCGCCACCGCCGAGCAGGCCGCCCCGGTCGCGCACCGGCTGGAGGCCGGTGCGGTCAGCGTCAACGACGTCTGCCTGACCGGCATGTTCCCCGAAGCGGAGAAGAACTCCTTCAAGTCGTCCGGGCTCGGCGCGTCCCGCATGGGGCCGCCGTCCGTGCGGCGCTTCCTCCGCCGCCGCGCCCTGCTCATGCGGGGCAACGCCGGCATCCGCCCCTGGTACTACGACGGCACCCCCACCGAGACGGAGTAACGATGACCATCGCCGACATCCTGCGCGACATGTCCGGAGTGTGGGAGGGCACCTACACCGTGCTCGCCCCCGACGGCACCGTGCTGGAGCGCTACCCCAGCCGTCAGGAAGGCCGGATGGAAGGCACCGACTGGACCGAGAAGGTCGTCTACCTGCGCGAGGGCGCCGAACCGGCGGTGCGGCACTACCGCGCGATCGTCGACGGCGACTCGGTCCAGTTCGTCGACACCGAGATGTGGGGCACCACCGCCCGCGCCGGCGACCAGGCCATCGTGTTCACCTTCGGCTGGAACGACCGCCCGCGGGAGCGCATCGTCGAGATGTCGATGCCCACCGGCGACTATCGCACCCGCCTGTGGCAGCACTTCGAGGACGGCGCGCTGAGCCGCCTCACCGTCATCGAGGAGCGCCGCGTCCCCGGCGCCGAGCCCGAACGCTGGTACGTGCCGGCCGGCGCCTGACCGTACCCGAATCTCAGGAGAATCACTGGTGGAACTGGACTACGACCTCGTGGTGGTGGGCGCGGGCACCGCGGGCATCCCGTGCGCGGCGGAGGCCGCGCACGGCGGCGCCCGGGTGCTCCTGGTGGAGAAGGACCACCGCGTCGGCGGCACGCTGCACATCTCCGGCGGCCACATGGCGGCCGCGGGGACGCGGCGGCAGGCCGAGCGCGGCATCGCCGACTCCGTCGAGGCGCACCTGGCCGACATCCGCCGCATCAGCGGCGGCACCGTCCGCGAGGACCTCGTCCGCACCGTGGTGGAGAACGCCGCCGAGACCGTCGACTGGCTCGACGGTCTCGGCTTCCGCTTCGCGCCGGAGACGCCGCGCGTCATCTACGGGCACGAGCCGTACACGACCGCGCGCACCTACTACGGCGTGGACGAGGCGGTGTCGATCCTGGAGGTGTACGAGCGGGTGCTCGCCGACGCCACCGCCACCGGCCGCCTGGAGCTGTGGAAGAACGCCCCCGTGATCGAGCTGCTGACGGGCGGCGACGGCCGGGTCACCGGGGTCACCGTCCTGCGCGACGGCCAGGACGTACGGGTGAGCGCCCGCCACGTCGTGCTGGCCACCGGCGGGTTCGCCGCGGAGCCCGAGCTGTTCCTGGAGCTGGAGGGGGCGCCGCTGGTGTCGGCCGCCCACCCGACCTCCACCGGCGACGGCATCCTGCTGGCCAGGGAGCTCGACGCCGGCATCCAGGGCACCGGCTCGTTCCTGCCGAGCTTCGGCGGCCTGCCCCACCCCACCACCCCGGGCAAGGCCAACTGGTCCGACCGGCAGCTGCTCGTCGCCGCCGAGCGCCCGCCCGTCGAGATCTACGTGGACAAGACCGGGCGCCGCTGGGTGGCCGAGGACGAGCCGTCCATCGACACCAAGGAACGCGCGCTCACCCGCATCCCGGACATGACGTTCTGGACCGTGTTCGACGACGCGATGCTGGAGTCGACCCGGTCGGGCCGCCCGCTCGTGGTCGGCTGGACGCCCGAGGAGCTGCGCGCCCAGGCCGGCGTGCGCGAGGGCGTGCACCGCGCCGCCACGCTGGAGGAGCTGGCCGGACAGACCGGCATCGACGCCGAAGGGCTGGTCGCAACCGCGGCCCGCTACAACGAGGCGGTGGCCGCCGGGTCCGACCCCGACTTCGGCCGCGTCCACCTGCCGCTGCCGCTGGCCGAGGCGCCCTTCTACGCGATCCGCAACCACGCCATCTCGCTGGTGACGTTCGCCGGCCTGGACATCGACGACGGCTTCAGGGTGCGCCGGGCCGACGGCGAGCCCATCACCGGCCTCTACGCCATCGGCGAGGTCATCGGCGCCGCCGCCACCTGCGGGCAGAGCTTCTGCTCCGGCATGCTCGTCACCCCAGCGATCACCTTCGGCCGGCTGCTCGGCCGCCGCCTGGCTCAGTCGTAGAAGCCGAGCCTGCGCAGCTGCTTGGGGTCGCGCTGCCAGTCCTTGGCCACGCTGATGCGCAGATCGAGGTAGACGCGGGTGCCGAGCAGCGCCTCGATCTGCTTGCGGGCGTTGGTGCCGACCTCACGCAGCCGCTCGCCCTTGCGGCCGATGACGATGGCCTTCTGCGACGGCCGCTCGACGAACATGTGGGCGTAGATGTCGAGCAGGTCGTCGCGGTCGGCCCTGGGCAGCATCTCGTCGACGACGACCGCGATCGAGTGGGGCAGCTCGTCGCGCACGCCCTCCAGCGCCGCCTCCCGGATCAGCTCGCCGACCAGCACCTGCTCCGGCTCGTCTGTCAACCGGCCGTCCTCGTACAGCGGCGGCGACTCGGGCAGGTGGCGCACCAGCACGTCGGCCAGCACGTCGAGCTGCTCGCCCGACTGCGCCGACACCGGCACCACGTCGGCGAACTCCTCGATCTCCGACACCGCCACCAGCTGCTTGGCGATCTGCTCCTTGCTCGCCAGGTCGCACTTGGTGACCACGGCGATCACCGGCGTCTTCTTGACCGCCGCGAGCTTGCCCGCGATGAACCGGTCGCCCTTGCCGATCGGCTCGTTGGCCGGCACGCAGAACCCGATCACGTCGACCTCGGTCAGCGTCGACAGGACCAGGCTGTCGAGCCGCTCGCCGAGGAGGGTGCGCGGGCGGTGGAGCCCCGGCGTGTCGACGATGACGAGCTGCGCGTCGGGGCGGTGTACGATGCCCCTGATCACCCGCCTGGTCGTCTGCGGCTTCGACGAGGTGATCGCCACCTTCGTGCCGACCAGGGCGTTCATGAGCGTGGACTTGCCGACGTTCGGCCTCCCCACGAAGCAGGCGAATCCGGCGCGATGGCTGTCTGGCGAGGTCACATAGTGATTCTCGCCCATCAGGAGGCCTGCGCGCGCCACCAGGCGAACACCTCGGGCATCACCAGCGGCGTCCACGGCGTCGTCGGCAGCCCGGCCAGCTCGTCCTCCCGGACCCATCTGGCTTCGCTGATCTCGTCGTCGTCGGGGGTGGGCGTGCCCGACACGAGCGCGCACCCGTACACCGCGATCATGTAAGCGCACTCGTGGCCGTTCGGGTAGCGCACCCGGAACTCCGGCCCGCCGTAGACGCCGATCAGGCCGCGCACCCGCACGTCGATCCCGAGCTCCTCGCGCAGCTCGCGGCGCACGGCCTCCTGCGGGCGTTCGTCGGGGTCCACGGCGCCGCCGGGCGCCGCCCACAGCCCTCCGTCGCCATGGAGGGCCAGCAGCAGCCGGCCCTCGTCGTCGAACACGCAGCCGCAGACCGACGGCATCATCAGCAGGTCGGGCCCCAGCTTGGCGCGCACCTCCGCGAGGTAGGGCGACATCGGCATGCTCAGCCCCGCAGCGCGCCGTCGGGGCCGGCCACCAGGATGGCCGTCACGCCCAGCTCCGCCGCCACGGCCCGGTCGTCGTCGGACGGCCCGTCGCCGCCGGTGACCAGCGCCACCGCCTCCAGCGAGCGGGCGCCGCTCGAGATCGCCGTCGCCACCGCCACCTGCACGGCGGACAGCCGCAGCGCCGCCAGCGTCACGTCGGTGGCCGCGTACGTGCGGCCGGTCTCGTCGCGCACGGCCGCGCCCTCGGCGGAGCCGTTGCGGGCCCGCGACGCCCGCGCCAAAGTAATGATCTTGCTGTCTTCAGGATCGAGTGTCACGAGGACAAGGTTAGGGGCTGGCCATCCGCATCACGGCGTCGAGGAGCTGGCGGGTGCGCTGCGGCTCCACCTCGGCCATGCTCGTGTGCACCAGCGAGACCAGCATGTCCCCCGAACGGGCCAGCACCACGTCCAGCGCGTACGGGTAGCCGTTCAGCCGGCCGCGCAGCTCGCCCGACACCGCCTCGTCCCCCACGTCCGCCACCGGCACCAGCGTGGCAGTCAGGTGGGTGCCGCCTTTGGCACGCACCTCCCGGCACGCCCTCAGCGACCCCGCCAGCGCGGCCATGTGCTCGTCGGCCGCACCGGCGTACCTGGCCAGCCCCACCCCGACCTGCTCGCCCAGCTCGTCGCCCTGGTAGCTGGCCGCGGCCTGCGCGGTCAGCCCCCGCTCCGGCGCCCGGCCACCGGCCGCGTCGAGCACCGCCCGGCAGTTGCGGTCGGCCGGCGTGAACGGCGCCCGCCATGCCTGCTCCGAGCGCGGTGAGAAACCGTCGGGCAGCCGTGGCTCCTTGCTGAGGATCTCCTTCATGTGGGCAAGCGCGCGCACGTCGAGCCCCTCTGTGCCTCCGCAGGCCGCAAGAGCGCCGGCCAGGAGCCCACAGACGATGATCCGGGTTCCGCGTTTCATGATTCCCCCCGGTGCCCAGCCTCCCCGAGCAGCGAAAACGGCAATCCACCGGAGTTACCAATAAACGATCAAACGCTAAAAGGGTGCCCTCGCCCGGTTATCCGGACGAGAGCACCCTTTACGCCGAACAACGTCCGACCGGCTAGCTGGCCAGAACGTTGTCGTCCCCCCAGGAGCGCCCTGCCGCATGAACCCCCCTGCGGCGGGGCGCTTCCCCCTCCGGCACCCACCGCACAGGGTGCCGGGAAACAGACTCGCGGACCCCGCTTGCAACTCGCTTGACGACCGCTTGCCGCGAACCGGGCAGAGGTCACTCCTGCTCGGCCGCGGCCGGCACCGCGTCGTCCTGATCGGCCCGGACCCGCCGCACCACCACCGTGCTGATCCGGTTGCGCCGGCCGGCCAGGCTCTCCGCGGTCAGCTCAAGCCCCGCCACCTCAGCCCTCGACCCCGCGATCGGCACCCGCCCCAGCGCGTGCGCGAGCAGGCCGCCGACCGTCTCCACGTCGTCGACCTCGATCTCGGCGTCGAACAGCTCACCCAGCTCGTCGACCGGCATCCGCGCCGTCACCCGCACCCCGCCGTCGGGCATCGGCTCCACCCGCGGCGCCTCCTGGTCGTACTCGTCGGTGATCTCCCCGACGATCTCCTCCAGCACGTCCTCGATCGTGACCAGACCCGCGGTGCCGCCGTACTCGTCGATCACGATGGCCAGATGCGTCTGCCTCGCCTGCATCTCACGCAGCAACTGGTCGATCGGCTTGCTCTCCGGCACGTACGTCGCCGGCCGCATGATCGACTCGACCGTCTCCTTCTCGCCGTCGCCGCCCGACTCGTGCACCCGGCGGGTGATGTCCTTGAGATAGGCGATGCCGATCACGTCGTCCTCGTTCTCGCCCACCACCGGGACCCGTGAGAAACCGCTCCGCAACGCCAGCGACAGCGCCTGCCTGAGCGTCTTGCCCCGCTCGATGTAGACCATGTCGGTGCGCGGCACCATCACCTCGCGCACCAGCGTGTCGCCCAGCTCGAAGACCGAGTGGATCATCTCCCGCTCGTCGGGCTCGATCACCCGGCGCTCCTCGGCCAGGTCGACCAGATCACGCAGCTCGGCCTCTGAGGTGAACGGACCGTCGCGGAACCCCTTGCCCGGGGTCAGCGCGTTGCCCAGCAGGATGAGCAGCTTCGGCAGGGGGCCGAAGATCTTCGTCAGCCCGTACACGATCGGCGCCCCCGCGAGCGCGATGGGCTCGGCGTGCTGACGGCCCAGCGTGCGCGGCATCACGCCCACGATCACGTAACTCACCAGGATCATCACCGCGGCCGCGGAGAAGTAGGCCCAGCCCTGATCGTCCAACAGATCGATGAACAGCAACGTCGCGATCACCGTCGCGACCAGCTCACAGCTCAGCCGCAGCAGGAGCAGCAGGTTCAGATAGCGCGGCGCGTCCGTGACGATGGCGTGCAGCCGCTGGGCGCCACGCCTGCCGTCGCGCACGGCCTCCTCGGCGCGGACCCGCGAGATCCGCGTCAGCGCCGTCTCCGTGCTGGCGATCAGGCCACCGACCACAACGAGGACGATGGCCAACGGCAACCAGGCGTTCACCGCGAGCTGCGCACCTCCCGCCACCCTTCGAGCAACCGCGCCTGAAGACCGAACATCTCCTTGTGCTCCTCAGGCTCTGCATGATCGTAACCGAGCAGATGCAGGATGCCATGGGTGCAGAGCAATTCGATCTCGTCCTGAGCGCTGTGCCCGGCCTCCTCCGCCTGCCGCGCCGCCACCTGCGGGCACAGCACCACGTCACCCAGCAGCGCCGGATCGGCCGGCCCCTCGGACTCGCCCCTGGCGCCGCCGCCGGGCCGCAGCTCGTCCATCGGGAAGGCGAGCACGTCCGTCGGGCCGGGCTCGCCCATCCACTTCTCGTGCAGCTCGGCCATCACGTTCTCGTCGACGACCACGAGCGACAGCTCGGCCAGCGGGTTGATGCCCATCTCGGACAGCACGTGGGTGGACAGCGCGACGAGCGACTCCTCGTCGACGCCCACCCCGGACTCGTTGTTGATCTCGATGCTCATCGTCGCTTACCCCGCTGCTGAATCGGTTCGGGAGTGCGCAGGGCGTCATAGCGGCCGTAGGCGTCGACGATCTCGCTCACCAGCTTGTGACGCACCACGTCGGCGCTCGTCAGCTGCGAGAAGTGGATGTCGTCGATGCCGTCGAGGATCTCCTGCACCACCCGCAGACCGCTCACCGTGCCCGCCGGCAGGTCGACCTGCGTCACGTCACCGGTCACCACGATCTTGCTGTTGAACCCGAGCCTCGTCAGGAACATCTTCATCTGCTCGGCCGACGAGTTCTGCGCTTCATCAAGGATGATAAATGCGTCGTTAAGGGTCCTACCGCGCATATATGCGAGGGGCGCCACCTCGATCGTGCCCGCCGCCATCAGCTTGGGGATCGAGTCGGGGTCGACCATGTCGTGCAGCGCGTCGTACAGCGGCCGGAGGTAGGGGTCGATCTTCTCGTACAGCGTGCCGGGCAGGAAGCCGAGCCGTTCGCCGGCCTCGACCGCCGGGCGGGTGAGGATGATGCGGTTGACCCGCTTCTCCTGGAGCGCCCGGACCGCCTTGGCCATCGCCAGGTAGGTCTTGCCGGTGCCGGCGGGGCCGATGCCGAACACGACCGTGTGCTTGTCGATGGCGTCGACGTAGCGCTTCTGGTTGGCCGTCTTGGGGCGGATGGTGCGCCCGCGCGAGGACAGGATGTCGAGCGACAGCACTTCGGCCGGGCGCTCGGAGGTCATCCGGAGCATGGCGATGCTCCGCTCGACTGCGTCGGGTGTGAGGTCGCCGCCGCTGCGCAGCACTTCGACCAGCTCCTCGAAGAGCCGGACGACAGTGCCGCTCTCGTCGGGGCTGCCGGTGACGGTGATCTCATTGCCGCGGACGTGGATGTCGGCCTTGAAGGCGCCCTCGATGACGCGTAGCAGCTCGTCGCGGGAGCCCAGGAGGCTGACCATGGGGTACTCGTCCGGAATCAGCACCTTGGCTTGTGTGCGCGTTGGAGGTGCCGTGCGTCGGGATTCGTGTAGTTCGGACATGGGCAGGCCAGCGTGGCCTGATGCCTCCCGGTCTCGAGGGCTTATCTTCTTCACCCATCGTATCCGGGGGCGGAACGTTTCCTCGCGGCAATATCAGCCGGGCGGCCATGTCAGGTTGCGGCCGCCCAGAACGTGCGCGTGCACGTGGAAGACGGTCTGCCCGGCGCCGGGTCCGGTGTTGAACACGACCCGGTAGCCCTCGTCGGCCACGCCTTCCTGGACGGCGACCGCGTGCGCGGCCTTGAGCACCTCGTCGGCCAGCCCCTGGTCGGCGCGGGCCAGCGCGGCGGCGTCGGCGTGGTGCTCCTTGGGGATGACGAGGACGTGGGTGGGGGCCTGCGGGTTGATGTCGCGGAACGCGAGCGCCCCGTCGTTCTCGTAGACGATCTCGGCCGGGATCTCCTTGGCCACGATCTTGCAGAACAGGCAGTCTGTCATCCGATCACCTTACCGATAGGGGTGGCTCTCCTGTCCGTAAGCCTCGACGACCCTGACCTGCTGCTCGGCATGTACGCTGATCAGCGTTGCGAATCGGTGACCGGATCCGTCGTGGCACCCGAAGATCCCCGCGGTTAGGGTGTCAGTGCACCATCGCAGCGAACGATTCAGCCTCGGGCGAGACCACCTGGCGAGGACACAACTGGGTCATGCCCCCAAAGGAACCGGAAGAACGTAAACCGTCAGGGAAGGCCGCGCGTCCCACTGATGTGACCACCGAAACCCTCCTGGTCGACAGATCCATGGGGGCGGTGCCGGTCGGGTGGGACGCCGACATGGCCGTGACCGCGCTTTACAGTGCGCATTTTCGGTCATTAGTTCGTCTCGCCGTGTTGCTGGTGCGCGACATGGCAACCGCGGAGGAAGTCGTGCAGGATGCGTTCGTCGCCATCCACGGCGCCTGGCGCAGGTTGCGTGACCCCGACAAGGCGCTCGCCTACCTACGGCAGTCCGTCGTCAACCGGTCCCGGTCCGTGCTGCGCCATCGGGCGGTCGTGGAGAAGTACGCCCCCAAGGGCCTGCCCGACGCGCCGAGCGCGGAGCACGGCGCCATCGGCGAGTTCGAACGGTCCGCGGTCATCGAGGCGTTGCGGGCGCTACCGTCTCGCCAGAGGGAGGCACTGGTCCTTCGTTACTACGGTGATCTGTCCGAAGCCGAGATCGCCCACGCCATGGGCATCAGCAAGGGGGCGGTGAAGAGCCACACGGCACGTGGCATGGCCGCCCTGCGTTCCGTCCTGGAGAAGATGTCATGACCCAGCCCCCCGACGAGTACGGCGAGGTCCTGCGCCGTGCCCTCCGTGCGGAGGCGGACGCGGTCGTGCCCTCGCCGGACGGGCTCGACGTCATCCGTACGAAGATCGAGCGGCGCGGCGCGCGCAACCTCTTCTGGTGGCGGGCCGGGGCGGCCGCGGCGAGCGCGGTGCTGGTGGCGGGCACGATCGTGATGGTGGTGCCCGACCTGCGCCAGCGCGTCGTCGAGGCGCCCTATCTCGAGGTGCGCACCACTTCCAGCGCCACCCCGCCGGCGAAGTCCTCGACCAGCCGGCCCGCCTCGCCCAAGTCGACCGTACGGGAGAGCGAGCCTCTCGTCGTGCCGCCGCCGACGTCGTCCGAGCCGTCGCAGAAGCAGGAGCCCCGCCCGTCGGAGACGGCCCGCTCGACCGCCAAGCCGACGCCCACCCCCACGCCGACCCCCTGCCCGTCGACGGCCGACCAGGCGGAGCAGCCGGCCGACTGCCCTGAGGCCGACGATCCGCCGACGCCTTCGCCGTCCGAGCCGGAGGTGTCACCCACGCCGACGCCCTGCCCGGACGAGGAGTGCTCGACGCTGGACCCGGTGCCGACCATCTCGGACATGCCCAGCCCTCTGATCAGCGCGAACACGTCGTGACTCCCCTTCCCTGACCGCCGCGCACTCCCCCACCCACCCGCGTCACCGGCCCTCCCGGGTGTCACCAGCGTCCTGTACGGGTGAGCAGGACCGCCGCGGCGGCCACCCCCGCGGTCGAGGTGCGCAGCACCGTCGGCCCCAGCAGCACCGACGCGGCCCCCGCCGCCAGGAACTCCGCCAGTTCACGCTCCGACACCCCGCCCTCGGGCCCGACCACGACGACGATGTCACCGTCGTCCGGGAGCGCCACCCGCGACAGCGGCGCCGCGGCCTCCTCGTGCAGCACCAGCCCCAGCGCCGCCCCGGCCAGCAGCTTCACCGCCCCGGCCGTCGAGACCGGCTCGGTCACCTCGGGCAGATGGAAGCGCCGGGCCTGCTTGCCCGCCTCGCGGGCCGTCGACCGCCAGCGCTGCAGCGCCTTGGCCACCTTGTCGCCCTTCCACTGGGTGATGCTCCGCGACGCCTGCCAGGGAACGATCACGTCGACACCGGCCTCGGTCATCATCTCGACCGCCAGCTCGCCCCTGTCACCCTTCGGCAGCCCCTGCACGACGACCAGTCTCGGCCTGGGCGGCGCGACCTCGTACCTGCCCCGGACCTCCACCCGCAGCGAGTCCTTGAGCACCTCCAGCACCACGCACTCGGCCACCGACCCCGCCCCGTCGGTGAGATCCACCCGCTCCCCGGGCCGCAACCGCCTGACGGTGGCCGCGTGACGCCCTTCGGGGCCGCCGAGCACCAGCTCGGGGCCGTCGAGCTCGCCCGTCAGGAACACCGGAACCGTCACCAGCCACCTCGGATTCTCCACGTTACGCAACCACACGAACACCCTGCGCAATATCGTGTCCCGTGCAGCCTTCCTGAGATCACTCTACGAGGGGGTCGATGGCCGTCTCTCCCGCTCGCCGACGCGCGCCAGAACCGGGCGGTGTCCGAGAGCACGTGTCGCGGCCGATGCGCGTCAGGACGCGTCTCGTGCTCGTGCTGGCCGTGCCCACACTCCTGCTGATCACCGGGATGGCCGCGGAGGCGGCGGCCCGCCTGCACGCCCGCGCCGACGCCGACGCCACGGCCCGGCACGTGACACTGGTGCTCGCCGTCCAGGATCTCGTCCACGCGCTCCAGCGCGAACGTGCCCTCCTCGCGGCGCTGCTCGCCGGCGAGCCGCGCGTCAGGCCCGACCTCGCCCCCGCCCGCCACGCCACCGACCACGCCCGTTCGGCCCTCTCCCACCTGCTCGCCACCGCCCCTCCCACCGCGTACGGACCAGTACGCGACGCGCTCGCCCGCCTCCCCACCCTCGACCGCCCTCGCACCGGCACCCCGGCCCTCGCCCTGTCCCCCGACGCCCCCGCCACTCCCGGCGGCCCCCTTTCCCGCACCCGGCAGGCGACTCCCACACCGACCGCACCACTGGTGGGCCCTTACGGCGCGCTCGTGAGCCCAGGAGCCGCCACCCTGACCACAACCACCGATGGCGTCGCGCCGCCCACGTGGGACATGACCGCTGATGGCGCCGCGAACCCCACCCTCGACAGGACCGCCGAAGGTGCCTCAGACCCCGCCGTGACCCCTACTCAGGACGCGGTGGCCGGTACCGAAGGGACGGGGGTCGCCGGCGTGACTTCCACCCAGGGTTTGACCGGCAAGACGGAAGGCGTCGGTGCCGAGATCGGTGCGTCCGCTGGTCGGAGGGTGCCGGTCGACAGGGGGCCGAGGGTGCGGCAGGACGTCTTCGAGGCGTTCACCGATGTGATCACGGAGTTGGCAGACGGGTCGTTCGGCACGGAGGTCGGCCGGACAGACCCGTCGCTGCTGAGACCGTTGCAGGCGCTGGAGGCTATCAGCCGGGCCAAGGAGGCGGCCGCACGGCAGCGGGCGGTGGCCGCGGCGGCCTTCGCGACGGGCGCGTTCACCCAGGTCGAGTACATCACCTTCCTGGAGGCCCGCGCCTCCATGACGGACGCCCTGGACCGGTACCGCCGAACCGCCGGTCCTGAAGGCGTGGCCGCGCTGGAGCGGGCGCAGCGGGGCGCTCCGGCGGCCAGGACGGCACGGCTGGAACGCCGGGCCCTCGCCGCCTCCCCCGGCACGCCTCTGACGGTCCGCACGCGTACCTGGCTCGCGGCCAGCGGCGCCTACGCCGACGCCCTGCGCGCCGTGCAGCACGTGGCCGGACGCGAAGCACATGTCCTGGCGACGGCGGCCCGCGAACGCCACACCCGGCACCTGACCTGGCTGGCCGGTCTGGGTGCCGCGTTCCTGCTGGTCATGGGGGCACTGGGGGCGCTCATGGCACGTTCGATCACGCGTCCCCTCCGCAGGCTCACCGGCGAGGCCACCGCCCTGGCGCGCCACATCGCCACCCTGGAGGCAGCGGAGACGCCCCGCCTCGCCGTCCCCGGCACGCCCCCGTCCGGCCTCCACGCCCCAGGGACTCGCCCCGCCCACCTGTGGCGCGCCTACGACGCCTCTTTCCCTCTGCCGTCCGCACGCCTTCCAAGCCTCGGAAATGCCTCGTACGGGAGAGAAACCCGCAGAGCCGGGACTCCAGGCCAGCCGGCGAGCCGCCCGACCTCGGACGCGCGCCAGGACCACTCGCGCGAAGTCCCAGGCCTCTCATTCCGCGTCAAACACCCACTCAGCGACAGAACCCACTCGCTTCCCAGCAAGCACCCCCTCAGGGTCGAGCCCACACACGAGAACACAACCCGGGACAAGCACCCTCTGGAGGTCGCGCCACCGTACGAAAGCACATCCCGCGACAAGCACCTCCAGGGAGGCGAGCCTCCGTACGAGAGCACGTTCCGCCTCGGTGAGGAGCCCGCGCGGGGGACCGCTTCGGGCTTCGGGGGGGCCTCCTACGGTGGGAAGGGCTCGGACAAGGTCAGCGGGGCGATCCGGAGCGGGGGAACCGCTGGGGAGTTCGCGCGGCTGGCAGGGGCGCTGGGTGACATGCATGAGGCGGCGGTGCGGATCGCGGCCGGGCGGGCGGCGATCCGGCGGGACGCGGCCGCGTCGCTGGGCGAGCTGGGGACGCGGCACCGGGATCTGGTGCACCGGCAGCTGACGTTCATCAGCGTGCTGCAGCGCGACGAGTCGGATCCCGCCGTGCTGGCCAGGCTGTGCGAGCTGGACCGCGTGACCAGCCGTCTGCGCAGGAACGCCGAGAGCCTGCTGGTCCTGACCGGCACGCGGGGGCAGCGGCGCTCGTCGGAACCGGTGCCGGTGGACGAGGTGCTCCGGTCGGTGCTGGCCGAGGTCGAGGAGCACCACCGGGTGGCGCTGCGGGTGGTGGGCCGGGCGCACGTGCGGGGTCCGGTGGTGGCGGAGGTGGCGCACATGCTGGCCGAGCTGATGGAGAACGCGCTGGGCTACTCGCCGCCCGAGTCGGAGGTGGACGTGGTGTCACGGGCCGCCGAGGGTGAGTGCCGCGTCACGATCTCCGACTACGGCATGGGCATGACGGCCGGGGAGCTGGCCGCGGCCAACGCCAGGCTGCGGGGCGAGCAGAGCTTCCTGGTGGCGCCGACCCGCTGTCTGGGCCACCACGTGGTGGGCAGGCTGGCCGAGCGGCTGGGCGTGCGGGTGTCGCTGCACCCGTCGCCCGGCCGCGGCGTCACGGCACAGGTGACCCTCCCGGAGGAGCTCCTGGCCGTGCAGCCCGCGGAGGCGGTCAACGGGTCCCGGTGACCGGCCGCCCGCCGCCGCGTCCCGTCGTCAGCGGCCGTTGAAGGCGTCGCGGAGACGGGAGAAGAAACCCTGCTGGCCGGGCGCGAACTTGCCCGGCGGCCGCTCCTCGCCGCGCAGCTTGGCCAGCTCGCGCAGCAGCTCCTCCTGCGGGGGGTCGAGGCGGGACGGGGTCTCCACGTTCACGTGGATGAGCAGGTCGCCGCGGCCGGTCTCGTTGAGGCGCTGCACGCCGCGGCCGTACATGGTGATGACCTGACCCGACTGCGTGCCGGGGCGGACGTCGATCTCCTCGGCGCCGTCGAGGGTCTCGACGGTGAGCACGGTGCCGAGCGCGGCGGCCGTCATCGGGATCTGGACGGTGCAGTGGAGGTCGTCGCCGCGCCGCTCGAAGATCTCGTGGGAGCGCTCGACGATCTCCAGGAAGAGGTCGCCGGGCGGGCCGCCGCCGGGGCCGATCTCGCCCTCGCCGGCGAGCTGGATGTGGGTGCCGTCCTCGACGCCCGCGGGGATGCGGACCTTGATCGTGCGGCGGGTGCGGACCCGGCCGTCGCCCGAGCACTCCTGGCACGGGTGGCGGATGATGCTGCCGAAGCCGCCGCACTGCGGACACGGCCGCGTGGTCATGACCTGCCCGAGGAAGGACCGGGTGACCTGGGAGATCTCGCCGCGGCCGTTGCACATGTCGCAGGTGTCGGGGTGGGTGCCGGGCGCCGCGCCGACGCCCTGGCACACCTCGCACAGCACGGCCGTGTCGACCTGGAGCTCCCGGGTGGTGCCGAACGCGGTCTCGCGCAGGTCGAGCTCGACCCGGATCGTCGCGTTGCGGCCGCGGCGGGCGCGCGAGCGCGGGCCGCGGGCGCCGCCCGTGGCGGTGCCGAAGAACGCGTCCATGATGTCGCTGAACGGGAAGCCGGCGCCGAAGCCGCCGCCCGGCGCACCCGCCCCGGCGCCGCCGAACGGGTCGCCGCCCAGGTCGTACATCTGGCGCTTGTTCGGATCGGAGAGCACCTCGTAGGCCTGCGTGATCTCCTTGAACCGCTCCTGCGTGGCGGGGTCAGGATTCACGTCGGGGTGCAGCTCGCGGGCCAGCCGGCGGTAGGCCTTCTTGATCTCGTCCTGACTGGCGTCACGGCGCACCCCGAGGGCGGCGTAATAGTCGCTGTTTGCCACTTATCGACCTCTTAAGATGCAGCCAGAATCTGGCTGACGTAGCGTGCCACCGCGCGCACGGCGCCCATCGTCACGGGGTAGTCCATCCTGGTGGGGCCCAGAACGCCGAGCCGGGCCAGTTGGTTGTCGCCTTGACCGTATCCCGTCGCGACGATGGACGTGCCCCGCAGTCCGGTGTAGGCGTTCTCCGATCCGATGCGCACGGTGAGGGCGGAAGGTGTGTCTGAGGAAGTCTCGCCGAGCAGGCGCATGAGCACCACCTGCTCTTCCAGCGCTTCGAGCACCTCGCGCAGGCCGACGCTGAGGTCGGCGCCGGCGAGGTTGGCCGCCCCGGCGAACACGATCTTCTCGTCGTGCCGTTCGACGAGCGTCTCCAGCAGGACGGACAGGATCGTGGCCATCGCCGGCCGCTCGTCGACCGGCAGCCGCTCGGGCAGGTCCGAGACCAGCTCGGGCACGCTGCTCAGGCCGCAGCCGTCGAGGCAGTCGTTGAGCACCCCGCGCATGTGGGCGATGCGGTGCTCCTCCACCACCTCGGGCAGCTCGACCATGCGCTGCTCGACGCGGCCCATGTTGGTGATCAGCACCAGCATGACGCGGCGGTCGTGGAGCGGAACCAGCTCGACGTGGCGCACGGTCGAGCGGTTGAGCGTCGGGTACTGCACGACGGCGACCTGACGGGTGAGCTGCGCGAGCAGCCGCACCGTGCGCATCACCACGTCGTCGAGGTCGACCGCTCCCGCCAGGAACGTCTCGATGGCCCGGCGCTCGGCCCCCGACAGGGGCTTGACCTGGGAGAGCCTGTCGACGAACAGGCGATAGCCCTTGTCCGTCGGCACGCGCCCGGCGCTGGTGTGGGGCTGGGCGATGTAACCCTGCTCCTCCAGCGCCGCCATGTCGTTTCTCACGGTCGCCGGCGACACCTTCAGATTGTGACGCTCGGCGAGCGCCTTGGAGCCCACCGGTTCGTTGGTCGAAACGTAGTCTTCGACAATGGCGCGTAGCACCGCGAGCTTCCGATCGTCGAGCACGTGCGCACCTCCTACCGCCGCTTTCAGGGAAACGCCAGACCTAGCACTCTGTGTTCCCGAGTGCCAAGTGTACGGGTCTCGCTCACAGGGTGCGATAACACCGTTGTCCCCGCTGCTGGCACGCGTGAACGACAAGCATCACAATTGCCGACATGAACGACAATCCACCCCAGCGGCCTGTTGATCCGCCTTCAGGGCAGGATCCTCCTTTTGGTCAGCCTTATCCCCAGGGTGAACCTTCCCCGTACGCGCCGCCACCCCCACATTCCGGCCCGAACCCGTACGGATCTCAGCCCTCCGGCCCCTACGGGCCCCCGCCCCAAGCGGGTCCCGGGCCGTACGGCGGGAGTCCGTACGGTCAGCAGCAGCCCGGCTACGGGTACGGGCAGCAGCCGCAGTTCGGCGGGCCGCAGTACGGGCCGCCGGGAGCACCCTACGGACGCCAGGTGGACCCGAAGGAGCTCCGCCCGCGGCTGCGGTGGATCGCGGTCGCGTGGGGCGTGGCCGTCGCGTGCGTCGTGGCGGGCGTGGTCCTGTTCGTCACCGGCATCGTGAACACCGTCGAGGACATCGCCCCGTCCACGACGTTCGCCGCCGGCGAGACGGTCACGGTCTCGCTCGACCCCGACGACCGACCGTCCGTCTACGTCTCCACCGACGCCCGGGTGAACTACCGCTGCGAGATCTCCGGCGGGCCCGGCCAGGCGCGGCTCGTCAACGCGCCGGGCTCGCAGACGGTGACGGCCGGCAGCCGGACGTGGGAGCAGATCCTGCTGGTCAACGCGCCCGCCGCGGGCGAGTACCAGCTCACCTGCGTCATCCAGGAACAGGGTGACGTGCTGTTCGGCGTGGGCAGGGACGCGCTCTCGGCGGCCGGCGGCATCGTGGGAGGGCTGGCGGCGCTGCTGCTCATCCCCGGCGTGGGCGTGCTCGGCGCGATCATCGTGACGGTGGTCGTCCTGATGCGGCGGAGCGGCCATCGCAAGCGCCTCGCGACGGCCGGGTGATTTGCTACGGTCCCCGTGTGTACGACGGCGATGTTCTAGCGGGAAACTGGCGGCGTCCCGGCAAAGGGAAGATCCCCCAAGTGGCCGCCGAACCGGACCTGGTCGTGGAGGACGCCGACAGCGGCTTCTGCGGCGCGGTGGTGGCCTGCGACAAGGAGGCGGTGACGCTGGAGGACCGCTTCGGCAAGCGGCGGCTGTTCCCGCTGGCGCCCGCCGCTTTCCTGCTGGAAGGGCGGGTCGTGACGCTGGTGCGACCGCAGGCCGCCGCGCCCCAGGGTCACAGGCGCAGCGCCTCGGGGTCGATCGCGGTCGAGGGGCTGCGGGCCAGGGTCGCGAGGGAGAGCCGCATCTACGTCGAAGGCGTGCACGACGCGGCGCTGGTGGAGAAGATCTGGGGTCACGACCTGCGGGTCGAGGGCGTGGTCGTGGAGTACCTGGAAGGCGTCGACGACCTGCCCGCGATCGTCGGCGAGTTCGGCCCCGAGCCGGGGCGCAGGCTGGGAGTGCTGGTCGACCACCTGGTGCCGGGTTCCAAGGAGAGCCGCATCGCGGCCCAGGTGACCTCGCCGCACGTCCTCGTGGTGGGCCACCCGTACGTCGACATCTGGCAGGCGGTCAAGCCGTCCGCGCTGGGCATCCGGGCCTGGCCCGAGGTGCCGCGCGGGGTTCCGTGGAAGGAGGGCGTGATCGCCGCCCTGGGCTGGCGGATGGAGCCGGCCGACGCGTGGCGGCGCATTCTGGGCGCCGTCTCGACCTACGCCGACCTGGAGCCGGAGCTGCTCGGCCGGGTCGAGGAACTGATCGACTTCGTTACGGAGGCATCGTGAGCCAGGATCCGCACCCACCGCCGTCCGACGAGGACGCGACCCGCCGCATCCCCACCGACAACCCCCCGCAGGGCTACGGCCCGCAACCCGGCTCCGAGCCCGGGTACAGGTACGGCCAGCAGCCCGGTTCCGAGCCCGGCTACGGGTACGGACAGCAACCCGGCCACGGCTACGGGCAGCAGCCCGGCTACGGGTATGGGCAGCAACCTGGCCACGGGTACGGACAGCAACCTGGTTACGGCTACGGGCAGCAGCCACAGCCGCCGTACGGTCACCAGCAGCCTCCGTACGGTTACGCCGCCCCCCACCGGCAGCAACCGCACGTCCCCGGCAGGTACGGCCCGCGCCCGGGCACCGACGACACCACCATGGCCATGGTCTCCCACCTGCTGGGCCTGCTGGTCTCCTGGGTCGGCCCGCTGATCGTCTACCTGATGAAGAAGGACGAGTCCCCGTACGTCAGGGACCAGTCGGCGGAGGCGCTGAACTTCCAGATCACCATGTTCATCGGCTTCATCGTCGCCGCCCTCTTCTCGATCATCCTGATCGGCCTCCTGCTGCTGCCGATCGTCTGGATCATCGCGCTGATCTTCCAGATCCAGGCCGCCATCGCGGCGCAGCGGGGCCAGAACTACCGCTACCCGATCAACATCCGCCTCATCACGTGAGCAGGTCGCGGACCAGCGCGTCCGCCAGCAGCCGGCCGCGCAGGGTGAGCACCATGCGCCCGGCCTTGAACACCTCCGGCTCCAGCAGCCCGCCGGCCAGCGCCGCGGCGACCTTCGGGCGCGCGCCGGGCGCCACGTCGGCCAGCGGGTAGCCGGAGTCGAGCCGCAGCTCCAGCATGAGCCGCTCGGTCTCGCGATCCTCGGCGGTCAGTTCCTCGCGGGCGTGCGCGGGCGAGTGGCCGGCGGCCAGGCGCTGGGCGTACGGGGCCGGATGCTTGACGTTCCACCACCGGGTGCCGCCGACGTGACTGTGGGCGCCGGGGCCGACGGCCCACCAGTCGCCGCCGGTCCAGTAGAGCAGGTTGTGGCGGCAGCGGGCGGCGTCGCCGGTGGCCCAGTTGGACACCTCGTACCAGCGGAGCCCGGCCTCGGCCAGCATCTGGTCGGCGATGAGGTAGCGGTCGGCGGCCACGTCGTCGTCGGGCATCGGCAGCTCGCCGCGCCGGATCCGGGCGGCGAGACGGGTGCCGTCCTCGACGATGAGGGAGTAGGCCGAGACGTGGTCGGGCCCGGCCTCGACGGCGGCGGCCAGGGAGGCGCGCCAGTCGTCGTCGGTCTCGCCGGGAGTGCTGTAGATCAGGTCGAGGTTGACGTGATCGAACCCGGCCTTCCTGGCCTCCAGCACGGCCTGGCCGGCCCTGCCTGGGGTGTGTTGCCGGTCGAGCACCCGCAGGACGTGCTCGCGGGCGCTCTGCATGCCGAAGCTGACCCGGGTGAAGCCGCGCTCGCGCAGCTCTTCGAGGTAGCGCGGGTCGACGGACTCGGGGTTGGCCTCGGTCGTCACCTCGGCGCCGGGCGCCAGGCCGAACTCGGCGTCGATGGCCGCGAGGATCCTGCCCAGGTCGCGGGCGGGAAGCAGGGTCGGGGTGCCGCCGCCGAAGAACACCGTCTCGACCGGCAGCCGGGTCTCGCCGAGCACCCGCCGCGCGAGCCGTACCTCCGCTATCGCGGTGTCGGCGTAGTCGCCGTGTGAGGCGCCGGGGCCGAGCTCGGCGGCGGTGTAGGTGTTGAAGTCGCAGTAGCCGCAGCGCGTCACGCAGAACGGGACGTGCACGTAGAAGCCGAACGGCCGCTCGCCGAGGCCGCGCAGCGCGCTCTCGGGCAGCTCGCCGGAGGCGGGCGCGGGATCTCCGTCAGGCAGCGTGGAAGGCACGTCTCCAGTCTGCCCGGTCCCATTGACTGCCCGATCCAGGAGATCTACGATCCGGGACAACTTATAGGAAAGTTTCCTATAAGTCAGGAGGCGCACCCCGTGAAGAAGAGCATCCTCATCGCCCTCTCCGTCTTACTGTCCCTGACCGTGACCGCGCTGCCCGCCGAGGCCGGAGGCGACCGTTTCAAGCGGGTCGCGTACTTCGTCCAGTGGGGCGTCTACGGGCGCGACTACCACGTCAAGGACGTCGACACCAGCGGCGCCGCCGCCAAGCTCACCCACGTCAACTACGCCTTCGGCTTCGTCGACGCCGCCGGTGACTGCTACTCCCCCGACCCGTGGGCCGACTGGCAGCGGCCGGTGCCGGCCGAGCAGAGCGTGGACGGCGTCGCCGACGCGCCCGGCCAGGCCCTGAACGGCAACCTCAACCAGCTCCGCAAGCTCAAGGCCAAGCACCCCCGGCTGAAGGCGCTCATCTCGCTGGGCGGCTGGACCGGCTCGAAGCACTTCTCCGACGCCGTGCTCACTCCCGAGTCGCGCGCCAGGCTGGCCGCCTCCTGCATCGACCTGTGGCTGCGCGGCAACCTGCCCGGCCTGGAGCCCGGCGCGGGCGCGGGCGTGTTCGACGGCATCGACCTCGACTGGGAGTGGCCGGGCTCGTCCGGCGCCGAGGGCAACGTGATCAGGCCGGAGGACAGGCGGAACTTCACCCTGTTCCTGGAGGAACTGCGCGCCCAGCTCGACGCGTACTCCCGTGACGCCGAGCTGAGCGCCTTCCTCCCCGCCGCCGCCGCGAAGATCGACGCCGGTTTCGAGGTGCGGCGGGTGTTCGACCTGCTCGACTTCGCCACCGTCCAGGGCTACGACCTGCGCGGCAACTGGGAGCTCCGGACGGGCCACCAGGGCAACCTGTTCACCGACGGGCGCGACCCGAACGAGGTCCGCTACAGCGTCGACCAGACCGTCCGCGACTACCTGCGGCGCGGCGCCCCCGCCCGCAAGCTCGTGATCGGCGTCCCCGCGTACGGGCAGGGCTGGACCGGCGTCACCGGCGGCGGGAAGGGCCTCTACAAGGCGGCCACCGGCCCCGCCCCCGGCAAGTGGGCCGCCGGCGTCGAGGACTACAAGGACCTCGTGACCAAGCCGGGCAAGCGCCACCGCGACCTGCTCACGGGCACGCTCTGGATGTACGACGGCAACGAGTTCTGGTCGTACGACGACCCGGCGGTGATGCTGCAGAAGGCCGCGTACATCCGGCTCAAGGGGCTGGGCGGCGCCATGCTGTGGTCCATCGACCAGGACGACTCCCGCGCCTCGCTCACCACGGCGCTGCACAAGGTCCTGAGGTGACCTCCCCGCGTTGATCCCTCGCGTGGGCGCGCTCGCGCCCACGCGGGGAGTCCCCCGAAGCTACGAGGGCACGCCCAGGACACGCTCGGCCACCCGGTCCCATCGCTCGTCGTATCCGGGGACCTCCAGGATGCGGCGCAGGAGCTCCTCGTCGCCGTGGTAGGCCAGGAAGGACTCGGCCACGGTCACGCTCGCCGCCGGCCGGTGGACCACCTCCACCTCGTCGCCCACGCCCAGCTCGCCCAGCTCCAGCACCCTGAGGTACGCGCCGGGCCGGGCGGCCTCGGTGAAGCGCTTGACCCAGCGGGGCTCGTCCAGCCAGTTGCGGAAGACCACGCACGGAACCCGCGGGGCCGCCACCTCCAGGAGCGTGCTGCCGATCCGCCAGCGCTCCCCGATCAGCGCGCCGTTGACGTCCAGCCCCGAGGTCGTGAGGTTCTCGCCGAACCTGCCGTCACGCAGCTCGCGGCCCAGCTCCCGCTCCCACCAGTCGTAGTCTTCCCTGGCGTAGGCGTAGACGGCCTGGCCGGGGGATCCGTGGCTGGGTTTGTCGGCGCGCTCGTCACCGGCCAGGCCGTTGGCCAGGACCGCCACCCGGTGGGTCACCGGCCGCTTGTCGATGGCCGTGCGCTTCAGCTTCCCGGCCCAGTCAGCGTCGACAGCTTGCCCGATATTTACCGATATAACACGCATACGGGGGACGGTATCGGAGCCTCCTTGCCTTGAGCGATGAAGTACCAGGCCAGACAGGTGACCATCTCCGCCACGTCAGGCCCGGTCGTCGGCGAGGTCTAACAAGGTCTCCAGGGCGGCCTGGCGCGCCTCCTCCACGGACGCGCCCCGCTCCCCGAAGCACTCGGCCGCCACGTCGAGCAGCGCCGTCACCACGGCGGCGTCGGGATAGGGCACGTCGACCACGACCTTGCCGTCGTCGCCCAGCACCGCCGGCCTCATGTGGGCCCGCAGCAACCGCCGCGTCTCCTCAGCCACGGCGACCCCCAGCACAGCGGCACGCTCCATGCGCTCAGCAGCCATCATCTCACCCTCCAGTCGCACAGGTGTTCGGATGCCCAAGCTAACGGGACCCACCGACAAAACCCCGGCCCCGTCGACTTAGAAAGCACCGCTCGACACGATCGCTTGGCAATCACTACCGACCGATAGGCGATGGAGAGTCATGGACACACAGCGGCTGCAGTCCGGGCTGCGCCTGGTCGCACGCGGCCTGGAAGAGGTCGGGGCGGCGCTCGGCGAGCACGAACCGGCGAGCGGGGACGAGTGGACGGCCCGGGTGATCCAGGAGTGGGGGTTGCCGCGGGCTCACCCAGAAGGAGTCCTCGGAGCTTCCCAGCGCCACAGGTTCGCCCTCTAGATCACCGAGGGCTGGACACGCGGCGACTGGGTCGAGATCGGCGACGACGGCCTGCGCTACCTCACCGGCAAGTCGCACCGCTGGCTGGAGGAACGGCGACGAGCTTCTCCGTACGCGGCTACGAGATCGACGCGCAGGGCCACCTCGACAACGCAGTACGGCGACCACGCCCGGTGGGAGTTGCTGCGCGCGGCCGGGATCGAGGCGGACGACCTGCGCAGGGGCGGCGTCGGCCCGATCACACTGGAGAACACCATCCGCTACCTCCGCGTGGGCGACGAGGTGGATGTGACGTGCGCGTTCGAGTGGGGCGAGGGCAGGACCTTCCGGGTGCGGCAGGAGTTCCCGCGCCCTCCCGGAGAGCCGGCCGCCGAGCTGACAGGCGTCGGCGGGCTGCTCGACCTGCGCGCGCGACGGCTGCTCGACCTGCGCGCGCGGCGGCTGGTCGACGATCCGAAGGCCCGACGGCGGGAGCTGGCGACCTCACCCGAGCTGCTGGTCTCTGACCGCCGACCCCGCACCTGCGCGACGATGGCTAGGCTTGGGATGTGGACGACAAGATCATCAAGGTTCGCGGCGTCACGGTCGAGCTCGAAGGCGTTCCCGTGCTGCGAGACCTGAGCCTGGCGGTCGCGCGCGGCGAGGTGGTGGCCGTCGTCGGCCCCAACGGGTCGGGGAAGTCGACCCTGCTGCGCTGCCTGGCCGGGCTGGTGCCGGTGTCCGCCGGATCGGTCGAGGTGTTCGGCGCGCCTCCAGTCGACGGGCCCGTCTTCTGGCGCCGGGTGGCGTGGGCGGCCGACGAACCGGCGTGGTACCCGGGGTTGACCACGCGCGAGCACCTGGAGCTGATGCGGGCCGTCCACGGCGAACCCCGGCTGGAGGTCGAGGAGACGCTGGAGCTGTTCGGGCTGTCCGCGCGGGCCGACGCGCCTCCGCTCAACCTGTCCACCGGCCAGCGCCAGCGCCTCGCCCTGGCCGCCGCCCTGATCAGACCCAGCGAGCTCCTCCTGCTCGACGAGCCCGAGCGCGGCCTCGACGCCGCCTTCCGTGAGCGGCTCGGCGCCCTTCTCGCCGGCTACGCCGCCGCCGGCGGCACCGTCGTGGCGGCCACCCACGACGCCGCCCTCGCCACCGGCGCCCGCCAGGTCTTCCCGGGCAACCAGCTCACGTCCTGACCGCCGTCCGATCATCGAGAAGGAACCATGAACGACGCCACCGACGCCCGCCTCGCACGCGCGTTCGTCCGGTCACGGCAGCGCCGGCCGGTCAGCCTGCTCGACCGGTACGTCTCCGTCTTCATGCTGGCCATCGCCGTGGCCGTCTTCGGCAACCCGGTGACCACGGCCGTGACGGGGCTCGCCGGGCAGGTGGACGCGGCCCGGATGGGGCCGGGGGTGGCGCTGGTGATGCTTGCGCTGGCCGGATTCCTGGCCCTGGGACGGGCGGCGGGCCCGGTGGTGCTGCCGGCCGCCGACGCCTCGTGGCTGCTGCTGTCGGGCGTCGGCCGCCGAGGGCTGCTCGGGCGGCCCGTCCGGATCCTCGCGGTGATCACGCTCGCGGCCGGGGCGCTGCTCGGGCTGGCGTTGCTCACCGCGCTGGGGGCTCCCGACCAGCTCGTCTGGCGGCTGCTCGCGGCGGTGGTGCTGGGGATGTCGGCGAGCGCCGGCGGGATGGCCCTGGCCGTGCTCGGCCAGGGATCGCAGGCGTGGCAGACGTGGTCGACGGTCGCGCTGGTGGCGGTGCTGGCGGTGGCGGTGGCCGCGGCCATCGGACCGGCGCGCGAACCGCTCGCCGCCGTCGCCGCCGCGCCGGCGCAGGCCCTCGGAGCCGCCGCGGCGGGCGCGCTGGCGGCGGCCGCCCTTCTGGTACGTCATGCGTGGACGGCGCTCGACCGGATACCGGCGGGCACGTTGATGGGCGCGGCGACGAGGGCACGCCATCTGACCACGGCGGCGACGCAGCTGGATCCCGGCGCGCTCACCTGGGCGGCCGAGGACGATCACTGGCGTGGCAGGCGGCTGCGTTCCCGGCGCTGGCCGTCGCTGCCGGCCCCGCTCGCGCTGGCCTGGCAGGACTGGCGCCGGGTGGCGCGCCGCCCCGGCCGCCTGGCCCTGATGGCGGCCACCGCTACCCTCCCAGCCCTCCTCACCCAAGCCACCGGCGCCGCCCCCACCAACCTTGGCCGCGGATCAGCCACAGAAAGCCTCACGGGGATGCCGGACGCAGGAAGTCTCGCAAGCGCCGGAGGCGGGCAGAGCGCAGAGAAGTTCGCGCAGATCGCAGGCGGGCCAACCGCAGAGAACCTCACGGGCATCGCAAGCGGGGCCGTTGCCGGTGGTGGGGGGCCGATGGAGGGGGTCGGTGCGCTGGTGGGTGGGCTGGCGCCGACCGCGTTGCTCATCGGCGGGGCACTGGCCGTGGCGGCGAGCGCGGTGGCCGGGGCGCGGCGGGACGCCGACAATCCGGCGCTCGCCCGGCTGGCCGCCGTCGGCACGCGCGCGGCCCTGCTGGCCCGCGCGCTGCTGCCGGCGCTGCTCGCCGCCGCCTGGATGGCCGCCGCGCTCGGCTGGCTGGCGGCGGCCGGGGCCGTCGCGGGCCCGTGGTGGGCGTTCGGACCGCTGGCCGCGCCCGCCCTGGCGGCGGGCGCGCTCCGGATGGCCCGCAGGCCGCCCGTGGACCACTCGCTGCCGCTGATCGACACCCCGGCGGGCGCCATCCCGACGGGCCCGGTGTTCTGGGCGGCCACCGGCCCGGACCTGGCCCTGCTGGGCTGCCTCCCGACGCTCGCCGCACTGGTCGCGCAGCCCGCGGACCCGTCAGGCCACCTGGCCGCCCAAGCCGTCACCGGCCTGGGCGCGCTCGCCGCTTACGCGTACCGACAGAAGGCTCGATAAGCGCCGACCCGCTGCCGGCCGCGCGTTCGCCGCGTACACGTACCGGCAGAAGGCTCGCTGAGCGCCGACCCGCTGCCGGCCGCGCGTACGCGTACCGGCAGAAAGCTCGATAAGCGCCGACCCGCTGCCGGCCGCGCGTACGCGTACCGGCAGAAGCGGTAGAGCCCTTACTTCTTTGGCTTGTCGGAGCCGGAGTCGGTCGACAGCGCGGCCACGAACGCCTCCTGCGGCACCTCGACCCGGCCGACCATCTTCATCCGCTTCTTGCCTTCCTTCTGCTTCTCCAGCAGCTTGCGCTTACGGGAGATGTCGCCGCCGTAGCACTTGGCCAGGACGTCCTTGCGGATGGCGCGGATGTTCTCGCGAGCGATGACCCGGGCCCCGATCGCGGCCTGGATCGGCACCTCGAACTGCTGCCTGGGGATCAGCTCGCGCAGCTTCTTGGCCATCTCGGTGCCGTACGCGTAGGCCTTCTCGCGGTGCACGATGGCGCTGAAGGCGTCGACCGGCTCGCCCTGCAGCAGGATGTCGACCTTGACCAGGTCGGCCTCCTGCTCCCCGGCCGGCTCGTAGTCGAGCGAGGCGTAGCCGCGGGTGCGCGACTTGAGCTGGTCGAAGAAGTCGAAGATGATCTCGCCGAGCGGCAGCGTGTAGCGGATCTCGACGCGGTCTTCCGAGAGGTAGTCCATGCCGAGGAGGTTGCCGCGCCGCCCCTGGCAGATCTCCATGATCGCGCCGATGAACTCGGACGGGGCCAGGATCGTCGACTTGGTCACCGGCTCGAAGACCTGCGCGATCTTGCCGCCGGTGGGGAACTCCGACGGGTTGGTGACGGTCAGCTCGCTGCCGTCTTCCATGATCACGCGGTAGATGACGTTGGGCGCGGTCGAGATCAGCGACAGCCCGAACTCGCGCTCCAGCCGCTCGCGCACGATCTCCATGTGGAGCAGCCCGAGGAACCCGACGCGGAAGCCGAACCCGAGCGCCGCCGACGTCTCCGGCTCGTAGACCAGCGCCGCGTCGTTGAGCTGCAGCTTGTCGAGCGCCTCGCGCAGCTCTGGGTACTCGTCGCCGTCGATCGGGTAGAGGCCGGAGAACACCATGGGCTTGGGGTGCTCGTAACCGGCCAGCATCTCGCCGGCGGACTTGACGGCGGAGGTGACGGTGTCGCCGACGCGCGACTGCCGCACGTCCTTGACCCCGGTGATCAGGTAGCCCACCTCGCCGACGCCCAGCCCCAGCTCGGCCGGGCGCGGCTCGGGCGAGATGACGCCGATCTCCAGCGTCTCGTGGGTGGCGGCGGTCGACATCATGAGGATGCGCTCGCGCTTGCCCAGGTGGCCGTCGACCACCCGCACGTACGTGACGACGCCGCGGTAGGTGTCGTAGACCGAGTCGAAGATGAGCGCCCGGGCGGCCGCGTCGGCCCGGCCGACCGGGGCCGGCACCTCCCGCACCACGTGGTCGAGCAGCTCGCGCACGCCCTCGCCGGTCTTGCCCGACACGCGCAGCACGTCGGACGGGTCGCAGCCGATCAGGCCCGCCAGCTCCTCGGCGAACTTCTCCGGCTGCGCCGCCGGCAGGTCGATCTTGTTGAGCACCGGGATGATGTGCAGGTCGGCGTTCATGGCCAGGTAGAGGTTGGCCAGGGTCTGCGCCTCGATGCCCTGGGCGGCGTCGACGAGCAGGATCGCGCCCTCGCACGCCTGCAGCGACCGGGACACCTCGTAGGTGAAGTCGACGTGACCCGGTGTGTCGATCATGTTGAGGACGTGGCCGTCATACGGCAGCCGGACGGCCTGGGACTTGATCGTGATGCCGCGCTCTCGCTCGATGTCCATCCTGTCGAGGTATTGAGCGCGCATGGAGCGGTCGTCGACCACCCCCGTGATCTGCAGCATCCGGTCGGCAAGCGTGGACTTGCCATGGTCGATATGCGCGATGATGCAGAAGTTGCGGATCAACGCGGGGTCTGTCTGGCCAGGCTGAGTGCGCACCGAAGTCCGTTCCGACAGGTTTGAGGTCAAGCGTCTTTCATGGTGACATGCCCGGGTGATGTCCCGAACCGTCATCCGCCGCGGCCTGCGCCTGATCGCGCTCGCCTCGGTCGTCATGGTCGCGCTGATCGGCGTCTTAGCCGCCGCGTTCCGGCTCCAGTTTACCGGGGCTCCGGCCGGGTGGGCGATGAGCACCGGCAACGACGCCCTCTGGCTGGGCCACATGTGGGTCGACGGCCGCCGCGACGAGCAGGACGTGCGCGTCCTCGCCGAGCGCCTGCGCACCACCGGCGTCAAGGATCTGTACGTGCACTCCGGTCCCTTCGAGCTGGACGGGAGGCTCGATCCGGCCAAGTATCCGAACGCCTCACAGTTCGTCCAGTGGGCGAAACGGCATATGCCGGGCGTGCGCGTCTCCGCGTGGCTCGGACAGAAGGTCAAGAACGGCCTGGACCTGGACGATCCCGCCGCCCGCCGGAACGTGCTCGACGGCGTCGCGGCCGTCATGAAGGCCGGGTACGACGGCGTCCACTACAACTTCGAGCCGCTCGGCGACGGCGACACCGACTTCCTCGTCCTGCTGGACGAGACCAGGCGGCACGCGTCCCTGGTGTCCACCTCGACCCCGCAGATCGAGCCGTACCCGCTCATGCGGATCGGCACGAGGGCCGTCATGGGCCACGACAAGTACTGGTCGCCCGGATACTTCCAGGAGGTCGTGTCCCGGGTCGACCAGGTCGCGGTCATGACGTACGACTCCGGTCTGCCGCTGGAGTCGCTGTACGGCGGACACGTGGTGCGGCAGGCGGAGCTGGCCCTGGACCTGGTGCCCGAGTCGAAGTCCCTGTTCGTCGGCGCCCCTGCCTACCACGACCACGGCGTCCCGTGGAGCGACGCGGCGGAGAGCGTCGCCGTGGCCGGCCAGGGCGCCAAGCTGGCGCTGTCGGAGCACGGCCCGCGCGAGCGGTTCGGGCTGGCGCTGTACGTGGACTTCGCGGCGACCGAGGAGGACTGGCGGGAGTACGAGGAAAACTGGTTATCCTGAAACCGGGCGTTGATTTGAGCGGCCACCTGAGTTATTGGTAGCCTGAGCAACTGCGTGTGGCGCGCCCTCTCTCGAGCCCGCGCGCTTCATCCACCACCTTTAGACTTCACCGAGGCTTCTTCGTGGCGAACATCAAGTCCCAGATCAAGCGCAACAAGCAGAACGAGAAGGCTCGCCTGCGCAACAAGGCTGTCAAGTCCTCTCTCAAGACCGCGGTCCGCAAGTTCCGCGAGGCCGCCGAGCAGGGCGACGTCGAGCAGGCCGCGGCGCTGCAGCAGGTGGCCGCCCGTCAGCTCGACAAGGCCGCCAGCAAGGGCGTCATCCACAAGAACCAGGCCGCCAACCGCAAGTCGGCGATCGCCAAGCAGGCCGCCGCGCTCGCCGCGGCCAAGTAGGCGCCGGTCCGGCCATAGGAGCGCCGCACTCCCTCACGGGGTGCGGCGTTTTCTGCTGCTCGGGCACAGTCCCAAGAGCAATGTCACAGTTTCAATATCACATACGCGTCGCCGGGCCGTATCTTCTCCGTCACCGTTGACATCGCGCTCTTGCCCTCGGTGACGCCCTCCCCAATCCTCCTGAGGAGCGGATGTTGGGGGGTCGGATGCGGGGGCCGTTGGTCGTCAAGCGCGCGTTCAGCGAGCCGCTCCTGCTGTTGGCCGCCTTCGGGTCGATCCTGCTGGCCACCACCACGCTCGTCGCGCTGACCATGTACGCCTCCTCCATCGCCGAGGCGGGCGTGCGCCGGACGATGGAGACCGCGCCGCTGCGCCAGGTGGCGGTGACGGTGAGCGCCCCGGTGACGGGCGAGACGTTCCCGCGGCTCGACGCGGCGGTGCGCGGCCGGGTGACCGAGTCGCTCGGCGGCACGCCCGCCGCGTTCTCGACGAGCTTCCACTCCGACTCGTACACGATGCCGGGCCAGGAGCGCCGCGAGGTGCCGGAGCTGCTGCGGTTCGGCAGCTACGACGGTCTCGACGGGCATGCCCGGCTGGTGTCCGGCACGTGGCCGGAGCCCGCGGAGGACGGCGCCGTCGAGGCGGCGATCCCGCTGTCCGCGGCGTCGGCCTCCGGGCTGGAGAGCGGGCAGGAGATCACCGTGCGCGGCCGGCTCGACGGCAGGCCGGTGACGGTCCGGGTCACCGGCGTCTTCCAGCTCGCCGACCCGTACGGAGACCGCTGGGCCGGCGAGCAGTTGCTCAGCCGCGGCGTCGAGCACGGCGAGTTCACCACGTACGGGCCGTTGATGGTGCCGCGCGAGACGTTCCTGGCCCGCTTCGCCACCAACGTCGGCACGACCTGGACCGCCGTCCCCGACCTGAGCGCGATCACCCCGGAACGCCTGCGTCCGCTGGCCGCGGGCGTGAGCGGCCTGGCCGAGTCGCTCAAGACGGACGGCTGCCCGAGTTGCACGGCCGTCACCCGCCTTCCCGGCATGCTGACCCAGCTCGACACCGCCTCGCTGGTGGCCCGCTCCACGATGCTGATCCCGGTGCTGCAGTTGCTGCTGCTCGCCGCGTACGCGCTGATGCTGACCGCCCGGCTGCTGGCCGACCACCGGCGGATGGAGGTGGCGCTGCTGCGCTCGCGAGGCGCCGGCACGCTGCGACTGGCGGCGCTGGCGGGCGGCGAGGCGCTGCTGGTGGCGGTGCCGTGCGCGGTGGCGGCGCCGCTGCTGGGGCCGCCGCTGCTGGCCGCGGTCAACGCGCTGCCGTGGATCGCGGCCAGCGGGGTGCGCCTGGCGCCGGCGGCGGACGCGGGCACGTTCCTGGTCTCGTCCGGCGTGGCCCTGGCCGCCGCCGTGCTGCTCACGCTGCCCGCCCTGGCGGGCGCGCGCCGCACCTACGTCGAGGAGCAGACCGCGCGCGGGCGCGGCGCGGGACGCGGCCTGATCGAGCGGGCGGGCGCGGACCTGGCGCTGCTCGCGGTGGCGGCGCTGGCGATCTGGCAGCTCCGGCACTACGGCTCGCCCGTCACCGGCACCTCCGGCGGAGGGCTGGGCATCGATCCGCTCATCGTCTCCGGACCCGCGCTGGCGCTGCTCACCGGCGGCATGCTCGGCCTGCGGCTGGTGCCGCGCGTGTCCCGGCTGGCCGAGCGGATCACCGCCCGGCGGCCGGGGCTGGCGCCCGCGCTCGGCGCCTGGCAGGTGAGCCGGCGTCCGCTCCGCTACGCGGGTCCCGCGCTGCTGCTCACGATGGCGATCGCGATCGGCATCGTGTCCATGGCCACCGCCGCCACCTGGCGGGGCTCCCAGCTCGACCAGGCGCGCCACCAGGCCGGCGCGGACCTGCGGCTGTCCGGCCCGCCGGACTCGCCCGAGCTGGGGTCGTCCGGGCGGGGCAGCGCGTTCGCGGCGCTGCCTGGCGTGACCGCCGCCTCGCCCGCCTTCCGCGGCCAGGTGGAGGTGGGCGGCGAAGGGGCCGTCCTGCTCGCCCTGGACGCCACCGAGCTGGAGGCGCTCTTCCGGCTCCGCCCCGACCTGTCGGCGCGGCCCGTCGCCGGCATGAGCCGCGCGCTGGCCGCGAACCGGCCCGCGGACGGGGGACTCGAACTGCCCGGCCGGCCCTCTGCTCTCGCCGTCGAGGCGCGGATGGACCGCATCCTGCCACTGCGTGTCCGCGTCTCCGACTCTCTCGGCGTGTGGCGCGACCTGCCGCTGACCGCCGCCGGGAACGGCCGGCTGAGCGCTGATCTCAAGGGGCTGGCCGGGCGTAGTGGTGAGATCGCCTACCCACTGGCGGTGCGCGGTTTCACCGCCGGCGCCCCGGCGGAGGGCACGACGGTCGTCACGCTGTCCGGCCTGAGCGCCGACGGGCGGCCGGTCGGCGCGCCCGAGGTGCGGCTGGAGGTGACGGGCGAGCGGCCGGTCGCGGCCGGGTTCGCCCCGGTACGGGAGCGGCGCCCGCTGCCGGTCGTGCTCACCGCCGACCTCGCCGCCGCGAACAAGCTGGCGGCGGGACAGACCGGCCGGATCAACCTGGACCGCGAGGTCGTCGACGTCAGCGTGGCCGGGGTCGTCGAGCGGATGCCCACCACGGAGCCCGACCAGCCGGCCCTGCTAGCAGACTGGGGGACCCTGCAGGCGCACGGCCTGGCCACCGGGCAGCAGCCCAGGCCCGCCACCGAGTGGTGGCTGGCCGTCGAGGGCGGCGACACCGCGCCGGCCGCGCGGGAGCTGCGCGGCCATCCCGAGTGGGACGTCACCGTGACCGACCAGCGCGAGCTGGCCGCCGGGCTGCGCGACGACCCGCTGGCCAGCGGGCTGCAGGGGGCGCTCATCCTGGGCTTCCTGTCCGCGCTGGTGTTCGCCGCGCTCGGCTTCCTGGTGAACGCGGCCGTGGCCGCCCGCGAGCGGATGGCCGAGTTCACGATCCTGCGCGCGCTCGGCGTCAGCTCCCGGCAGGTGTTCGGGCTGCTGGCGGTCGAGCAGGCGTTCGTCATCGTGCTCTCGCTGGTGGCCGGCACGGCGCTGGCCGTCGTGGTGGGCGGCCTGGTGGTACCGCACATCGTGCTGACGGGGCAGGCGTCGGCGGTCACGCCCGAGGTGCTGCTCGACATCCCATGGGGAGCGACCGCGGCCCTGCTGGCCGGGGTGGCGGCCGTGCTGTTCGCGATCGTGGCCGTCCTGGCGCGCAACCTGCGCCGCCAGGGCCTCGGCCGGGTGCTGCGCATCGGGGAGGACCAGTGAGGGTGCTGCGGCTCGCCCGGACGCACCGGGGCGCGGTGGCCGTGCTCGCGCTGCTCGTGCTGAGCGCGTGCGTGCTCGTGGCGGGGCTGCCGCGCACCATGCAGGCCGCCTTCGACGGCGCGCTGCGCCAGTCGCTGGCCGCCGCGCCCGCCTACCAGCGGGACGTGGCCGTGGAGCTGCGCTCGTCGGGTCCGGAGAGCGACCTGCGCGAGCCGGCGCAGTTCGCCTCGTACGGGGAGCAGTACCGGGACCTGGTGCCGGAGCCGCTGAGCGGCCTGCTCGGCGGCGCCGGGCACGCCAGCGCCAAGACGTACGACACGCCGGTGAACGGTTCCGGCGGTCGCACGTACCTCAATCTCGGCTGGCTGTCCGACGGCGAGCGGCGGGTGGAGTGGGCCGAGGGCCGGGCTCCCGGGAGCGTCGGCACGACGCGGTGGCAGGGGCAGACGGTGCCGCTGTACGAGGTGGGGGTGTCGGCGGAGGCCCGCGACATGATGGGGCTGAAGGTCGGCGACCTGAAGATCCTCGGCGAGAGCGACTTCGCGGCCGTGAAGGTCGTCGGCGTCTTCCGCGCCCGTGACGCGGGTGACGACTACTGGTCGCACAACGGTGAGATCCTGCACGTCACGCGGCTGCAACCGCCGGGCTCGCTCGACTACGAGCACTACACCACCGCGCTGATCGCCGACGCCGGGCTGGCCCGGCTGAGCGGCGCGGACCGGAATCTGTCCTACCGCTGGGTCCTGCCGGTGGACGCCGCCAGGACCGGGGCGCGTCAGGTGGACGAGCTGGACGCGGCCGTCACGGAGTTCGAGCGGGTGCTGAAGGTGCGGCCCGGCCTGGTGTCCGGCACCGT
This sequence comes from Nonomuraea sp. NPDC054003, assembly GCF_055585125.1. NCBI lineage: Bacteria > Bacillati > Actinomycetota > Actinomycetes > Streptosporangiales > Streptosporangiaceae > Nonomuraea > Nonomuraea sp. NPDC054003. The sequence goes on along the minus strand of NZ_JBVJKR010000003.1, from coordinate 275,977 downwards.
CGTCTCCACGGGGCTGCCCGGGCTGCTGGACGGGTTCCGCGCCGCGCTGGCGACCGCGCAGACCGTGATGTTCCTGGTGCTCGGCGGGTTGCTCGTAGTGGCGCTCGGCGTGATCCTGCTGGCCGTGCGGCTCCTCGTCGACCGGATGGACCGGGCGCTGTCGCTGACGCGGGCGCGCGGCGGTTCGCTGCGGCAGGTGGCGGGGACCGGCGCCGTGCTGGTCGCCGCCGTGGTCGGGCCGGCCGCCGCCGCCGGGTACGCGCTCTCGTACCTCTTCCCCGGGCCGGTGCCGCCGGTCGTGCACGCCGGGCCCGTCGCGGTGGCGGTGGCGGCGGTGGCGTTCGCCGCCGCGCGGATCGCCGTCGCCCACCGGGCGCCGCTGCACGAGCGGCGTGAGGACGTGGTGGCGGCCCGGCCGTCCGCCCGGCGGATCACGCTGGAACTGCTGGTCGTCGGGCTCGCTCTGGCGGGCGCCTACCTGCTGCGCACCCGGGGCACGGCCGCCGGAGGGCTGGACCCGTTCCTGCTGGTGGTGCCGCTCGCGCTCACGCTGGCCGCCGCGCTGATCACCATGCGCTGCTACCCGTACCCGCTGCGCCTGATGGTCCGGGCCGCCGCCGGGGCCCGGACCGCGGTGGCCTTCCTGGGACTGACACGGGCGGCCAGGACGGGCTCGTCCGGCGTGCTGCCGGTGCTGATCCTGCTGCCCGCGCTGGGCGTGTCGGTGTTCGCCTCGGTGATCTCCGGCAGCGTGGCGAGCACGCAGCGGCTGGCCTCGTGGCAGGCCGTCGGGGCGCCGGTCAAGATCACCTCCGATCGGGAGCTCACCGCCGGGGAGGTCGAGCGGGTGCGTCAGGTGCCCGGCGTGGCCCGGGTCGTGCCGGTACAGCTCGCCGACGTGCAGGTCGGCCACACGGCGGAGCGGGCCGAGGCGATCGCCGTCGACCTGGCCGGGTGGCGGGAGCTGGTGGCGGGCGCTCCGGTCAGCCTGCCCGCGCCGCCCGCGGCCGGTTCCGGCATCCCCGCGCTGGTGTCGCACGAGCTGCGCGGGCGCGGCACGTTCGAGATCGGCTGGCAGTCACGGCTGACGATCACCACCAGGGACGTGGTCACCGCGGTGCCGGGCTTCTTCACCGAGGGCAAGTTCATCGTCCTGCCGTTCGACGTGAACCCGCGGCCGGTGGTCAACGCGCTGCTCGTCTCCGGCGCCGCCGACCGGGCCGCGCTGGCGCGGGCCGTGCCGGACGCCCGGGTGGAGACGCAGGCGGCGACGCTGGCCGCCATCCAGGCCGACCCGATGACCGGCACCGTCAGCGCCACGCTGCTCGTGGTGACGGTGGCGCTCGCCGGGTACGCGCTGGTCGCGGTCCTCATCACGCTGGTGATCGGCGCCGCCGACCGGGCCAGGGCGCTGTCGCTGCTGCGCACCCTGGGACTGTCCGACCGCCAGGCGCGGCGGCTCACGGTGCTGGAGATCCTGCCGATGGTCCTGGTCACCGCGCTGGTCGGGCTCGGCCTCGGGCTGGGTCTGCCGGCCGCGCTCGGTCCCGGCATCGATCTGTCCGCCTACGCCGGCGGGCTGGCCGTCGGCGGCTACGATCTCGACCTGACCACCCCGGCCGCGCTGGCCGCCGGGCTCGCCGTCGTCGCCGTGCTCGGCGCGTACGCGCACGCCGCCATCAGCCGACGCCGCGACGTGAGCGCCGTCCTGAGAGTGGGAGACCTGTCTTGAACCCGACATTGTCCGAGCTGGAGGCGGAGGCCGGCCGGGAGAAGGCCGCTTTCGGAGGTGACGCGCACATCGTCTGCGACAACCTCGTACGCATCTACAAGACCGAGGGCGTCGAGGTGGTCGCGCTCCAGGGCCTCGACCTGGTCGTGGAGAAGGGCGAACTGCTCGCCATCGTGGGCGCGTCCGGGTCCGGCAAGTCGACGCTGCTCAACGTGCTGTCCGGGCTGGACGTGCCGACCGCCGGGGTGGCACGGGTCGCCGGGATGGACCTGCTGGCGATGACCGCCAAGGACCGGCTGCGCTACCGGCGCGAGGTCGTCGGGTTCATCTGGCAGCAGACCGCGCGCAACCTGCTGCCCTACCTGACGGGGCGGGAGAACGTCGAGCTGCCCATGGTGCTCGCGGGCCGGCGGCGCGGCGAACGGGCGGCCGAGCTGCTCGACCTGATGGGCGTGAGCCACTGCGCCGGCCGCAAGCCGCCGGAGATGTCCGGCGGCGAGCAGCAGCGGGTCGCCATCGCCGTCGCGCTCGCCAACGCGCCGCAGCTCATCCTCGCCGACGAGCCGACCGGCGAGCTCGACAGCGAGACGTCCGAGGAGGTGTTCGGCGCGCTGCGCAGGGCCAACCGCGAACTGGGCGTCACCGTGGTCGTCGTCACCCACGACCCGCTCGTGTCCGAGCAGGTCGACCGCACGATCGGCATCCGCGACGGGCGCACCAGCAGCGAGACCCTGCGCCGCGAGGGCGCCGAGGGGCAGATCGTCGCCGAGGAGTACGCGGTGCTCGACCGGGTGGGACGGCTCCAGCTGCCCCGCGACTTCACGAACGCGCTCGACATGGAACGCCGTGTCCGGCTGGAACTGGAGAGCGACCACATCGGGGTGTGGCCGGTACGGGAGGAGCCCGCCGATGAGCGGTGAGCCGTTGGTCGTGGTCGAAGGGCTGCGCAAGGTCTACCGGACGGGGCCGGAGGAGGTCGTGGCGCTGCGGGAGGTGTCGTTCGAGGCCTACCCGGGCGAGCTGATCGCCGTCCGGGGGCGGTCGGGGTCCGGCAAGACGACGCTGCTCAACCAGGTGGGCGGGCTGGACCGGCCCGACGCCGGGCGGGTGGTGGTGGCCGGGCAGGAGGTCACGGCGCTGCCCGAGGACGCGCTGCTGGCGCTGCGCCGGGACGTGATCGGGTTCGTGTTCCAGTCGTTCGGGCTGATCCCCGTGCTGTCGGCGGCCGAGAACGTGGGCGTGCCGATGCGGCTGGCCCGCACCCCGGTCGAGGAGCGGGAGAAGCGGGTCCGCACCCTCCTCGCCCTCGTCGGGCTGGACAAGCACGCCAACCAGCGCCCGTACGAGCTATCGGGCGGACAGCGGCAGCGGGTGGCCATCGCCCGGTCGCTGGCCAACCGGCCGCGCCTGCTGGTGGCCGACGAGCCGACCGGACAGCTCGACTCGCAGACGGGACGGCAGATCATGGAACTGCTGCGCGCCCTGGTCCGCAGCGAGGGCGTCACCGCCCTGGTCGCCACGCACGACCCGAACCTGATCACGCTGGCCGACCGGGTGCTGGAGATCAGCGACGGCACGCTGCGGGAGGCCGCGCTCCAGGAATCCTGACCCGGCGGCGGGCACGCGCGGTTTGCCGGTGGGACCCTGGCCGGGTCGCCGTGTGCGGAGTTCAATGGGAGCGTGGTTGACGACCGCGATCCCACCGGACGACCGCTGTCGGCCCTGCCCGTCCCCCCACATGAGGAGCCGCCCCCGCCGCCCCCGTGGAAGCCCGCCGAGGAACAGGTCGTCGAGGCGTTCTCAGAGGTGCGCCGCCATCCGCGTGCCGTTCTGTGGCGCGCCGCGGTGGTGGCCGTCCCGGCTCTCCTCGCACAGTCGCTGCTGGCGCGCGTCATCGAGCGGCCGGCGATCTGGCACGAGTACACGTTCCTGTGGACACGGTTCGCCGACGCGCTGAGCGCGATCGCGATCCTCGCGGTGAACAGCGCCGCGATCGTCGTGCTCAGCGGTCTGCTGGCGCCCACGGTCATCGGCGCGAGCTCCCCGCCGGGCACGTGGCGCGGCCTGGCCCGGCTGTGCGGGCTGACCTTCCTGCTGACTTCCCTGGGACTGGCGATGTACGCGCTCTTCCCGGTCGCCGCCGAGCGGGACATACCGGTGTCCGGCTTCCCGGGCGCCGGGCCGCTGTTCTTCCTGGCCGCCCTCTTCGTGGTCGCCGCCGTGGAGATCCGGTTCGCCTTCGCCGCACCCGGCGTCACGGTGAAAGGGCTGGGCGGCTGGCAGGCCGTCAAACTGTCCCGGCGGCTGACCCGCGGCCAGTTCTTCAAGATTCTCTCCGCGCGCTGCGTGCTGCGGGCGCTTCTCGAAGGCTTCGGCGGGATCCTCGGCGCGGCCGTGCTGTTGCGCGCCACGGGCGACGACCCGGCCGGCGGTCTGGGGCCGGCCGGGTGGACTGTGCTCGTCGCCGTCAAGTGGGCCATGCTCACCTGCGTCCTCGCGACCGCGTCGATGCTCGCCGTGGTGCAGTTCGCCGATCAGGACAAGCGGCTGAGCCGCGAGGACGCCATCGGGGAGCCGTCGTGACGGCCGCCGCCCACCCGCCACCGCCGCTCGCGCCCCGGAACATCCTGGAGATCTGGGCGACCGCCGTCCTGCTGCTGCGCCGCCATCCGCTCCCGTTCGTCGGGTCCGCGCTCGTCCTCACCCTCGCGGGCGACCTGGTCCTGTGGGCGTGGAGCGCGCTGGTCACCCCGCTGACGACCTCCGGCGCCACGCGGGAACAACTCGTCCAGTTGTCGGTGCTGTCGCTCCTGCTCGGCCAGGCCGTCGTCCTGGCGGTCTTCGCAATGACCGGGGCTCTGCAGGCGGTCCTCGTGGTGCAGGCGCTCACCGGGGAACCGGTGACCATCCGCACGGCGCTCCGCCTGCTGGCCCGCAGGATACGGCCGGTGCTCGGGGTGACCGCGCTGCTGACCGTGGTGCCGCAGCTGGTGGTCCTCGGGCTGATCGCGGCGCTCGGAGCCTTTTTCTGGTAGGGGCTTCGCCCTCTGGCCGACGGGGACGCTCCCGCGGACCCGGCGATGGTTTCCGAGGTCCTGTCCTTGCTGCCGTACACCTGGCAGATCACCACGCTGCCGCTGCTGGTCTGGCTGATGATGGCGCTGGCTCTGCTGTTCGCGCCGGTCACGGCCGCGCTGGAGCCGCTCCGCCTCGGTGGCGCGCTGCGTCGCTCCGCCCTCCTGCTGGGCAACAACCTGCCGCGGGTCCTGGGGATGCTCCTGCTCGAACTCCTCGCCACGGTGGCGATCGTGGTGACCTTCCTCCTGCCGATCTGGCTCACCGCCGTGCTCGCACTGGCGCTGCTTCTCGGCCAGGTCCCGGCGACACCCGGGTGGGTGGACGTGGTGACGTACGTGCCGACGACTGTGGCCACCGCCGCCTACTACGCCTGGCTGGTGGCCGTCCTCGTCCTGCTCTACGTCGACGTACGGGTACGCAAGGAAGGGCTCGCGGCGGACCTGCGGGAACGTAGCACGGCGGGACGTGACCAGGCCGAGGACCTGCGGGAACGCCACACGGCCGGACGTGACCAGGCCGAGGACCTGCGGGAACGCCGCGCGACCGGACGTGACCAGGCCGAGGACCTGCGGGAACGCCGCGCGACCGGACGTGACCAGGCCGAGGACCGCCCGGAGGTTCCCTAACGGCCGGTGCGGCTGGCCACGATGACCTGGACGGTGTGCTCCAAGGCGTAGGCGGGGTCGGCGCCTGCACCCTTGACCTGCTCGTCGGCGTCGGCCACGGCCTGCATGGCGCGCGAGAGCCCTTCCGGCCCCCACCCCTTGACCTGTTTCCTGACCCGTTCGATCTTCCACGGCGGCATGCCCAGGTGGCTCGCCAGCTGCCCGCCCCGCAGGTTGCGCGGCGCCCCGGCGACCTTGGCGATGGACCGCAGCCCGCCCGCCAGCGCGCTCACCAGCAGCACGGGCGCGACACCCGTGCTCAAAGCCCACCGCAACTGCTCCAGGGCCTCGCCGAGCCGCCCCTCGACGGCCGAGTCCGCGACGTTGAACCCGGTCACCTCGGCGCGCCCCCTGTGGTAGCGCGCCACCGCCGCCGGAGTGATCGTCTTGTCTTCCGTGTCGAACATCAGCTGGTTGCACGCGGCGGCCAGCTCCCGCAGGTCGTTGCCCACCGCCTCCAGCAGCGCCTGGGCGGCCTCCCCCGAGATGCCCCGCCCGGCCCGTCTGAACTCGCCCTTGACGAACTCCAGCCGCTCCCCCGCCTTGGTCACCTTGGTGACGGTGACCACCTCGGCCCCGGCCTTCTTCACCCCGTCGACCAGCGCCTTGCCCTTGACCCCGCCGGGATGCGCCAGCACGAGCACCACGTCGTCGGACGGCCGCTTGGCGTAGGCGACGACCTCCGCGATCACGTCCTTGCCCAGGTCGTGCGCGGACCTGATGACCACGACGGTCCGGTCTCCGAACAGCGAAGGCGACGTCAACTGCGTCAGCTCCCCCGCCGTCACCTTCGACCCGACGAGATCGTGCACCTCGGCCCCGGCATCCATGGCCCGCGCCGCCACGACCACCTGGCTTACGGCCCGCTCCGCCAGCAACTCCTCATCCCCGACGACCAAGGTCACAGGTGCCGGATCGCTTCCCGCCATGTCGAGCAGCATCCCACGCCCTCCCCCCATCCCAAAACGCAGAGACACCAACCCACCCCGGCCACACCCGTGGGGGCGGTCGGTGGTCGGTTCAGTCCGGCCATACCCGTGGGAGCGACCGATGGTCGGTTCCGCTCTGGGGCGGTCAGCGTCCGCGCGACACCACCGCGAGGGCTCCTTCCTGGTCGACGATCGCGACATCGCCCGACTTGTCCGTACGGTAGACGCGGGCGCCCATACGGTTCAGCAGGCTGAGGGTGGACGGGGCCGGGTGGCCGTAGCCGTTGCCGGCTCCCACGCTGACCAGTGCCGCACGGGCCTGAACCGCCGCGAAGAAGGCCGGGACCTGCCGAGGCGATCCGTGATGCGGGACCTTGAAGATGTCGGCCCTCGGCAGGGAGTCACGCAGGAGCCGGTGCTGGGCCTCCGACTCGATGTCGCCGCTCAGCAACGCCGACCCCGCGCGCCAGCGGACGTGCAGGACGATGCTCGCGTTGTTGGCGGCACTGCCCTCCCCCGGCCCGTCCGCCGCCGCTGACTCGGGCGCGAGGACTGTCAACTCGGACGGGCCGAGCCGCCACCGGGTGCCCGGCTGCGCGGTGTGCTCGGGGATACGTCGGCGCGCCAGGCCGGCGCTGAGACGGGCGCTCTGCGGCGCGGACACGCGGTGCGGGCTGGTGATGACCGCTCCCACCCGCCGATCACGCTGCACGCCCGCCAGGCCGTTGACGTGGTCACCGTGCGGGTGCGTGAGGATCACCAGGGGCACGTCCCGAACGCCGAGCCTGCGCAGGCACCGGTCCATGACGGCCGGGTCGGGGCCGGCGTCGACGACCACACCTTGGCCGGGACCGGCCGCGATGACCAGCCCGTCGCCCTGGCCGACATCGCACATCACCATCAGCCATCCTCTGGGCGGCCAGGGCGCAGCGATCGGCCTGATCACGAGCACCGCGATCAGCACCCCGGCCGCGACGGCCAGCATGACGGCCCGCCCCGCCCGCCGTCTCAGCAGCACCACCGCCACGGCGGCGGCGACCGCCAGCAACCCGAGCCCCGCGATCCCCTGCGGCCAGGGCACGCTGGCCAGCGGGATGCCGACCGCCCACCGGGAGACCACGATGATCCAGCCGACCGCGTACCCGGCCGGAACCACCAGCGCCTGCGCCGCCTCGGGCCAGACCGGCGCGATCAGCGCCGCCACGAACCCCAGCAGGGTCGCGGGCGCCACAGCCGGCCCCGCCAGCAGGTTGGCCGGCACCGCCACCAGGCTGATCTGACCCGACATGAGCACCAGCACCGGGGTGACGGCAGCCTGTGCCGCAGCGGTCACCACCACCGCCTCCGCCGCCCACCGAGGCCACCGCACCCGGCGCCGCCCCACCGCCCCCGTTGCCCCACCCACCCCAAAACCAGAACCCGCCCCAGGCTCGAACCCCCTCAACCCAGGACCCCGACTCGCCGCAGCAGAGAACTCCCCCGCCCCCGCCTCTCCGCCCACTCCAGAACCGGGACGCCCCCCAAGCGCGGAGCCCTTCGCCTCCGCTTCCCGACCCACCCCACAACCGGGACGCGCCCCAGACGCGAAGCCCTCCAGCCTCACGCGGGCACTTCCACCCCCGCCCTCCCCAGAACCCGAACTCGCCGCAGCCAGGAAGTCCCACGACCTCGCGTCCCGGCCCAGCCCTGAACCGGGATGCGCCAGACGCATGGAGTCTTCCGGCTCCGGGGCTGGGCACGCTTTCCTGCCCGAGCCGGAGACGGGACGGGCCACAGGCGCGTGGACCGCTGAGCCTGGGGCGGTGGGAGGGGGATGTGCGGTGAGGTCGCCGGTGAGGCGGGTGCGCCAGCGAGGGGCCAGGAGGAGGATGCCGGCTGTGGCCGTCACCGAGAGGGCGAAGCCGTAGGAGCGGGCCAGGTCGGGGACGAACAGGATGAGCAGCAGGACGGCGGCGGACAGTGCGGCGACGCCGTCCTTGGCCCGGCCGGTGCCCAGGGCCAGGGCGGCCACCAGACCCATCAGGAGGGCGCGCAGGACGCTGGGGGACGGCCGGGCCACGATGGCGAAGGCGATCATGGCCAGGGCGGCGAAGGCGGCTCTGGGGGCGAGGGGCAACCCGGCCAGCCGGCAGAGGGCGAGGGCGGCACTCGCGACGATGGCCAGGTTGGCGCCGCTCACAGCGTTGAGGTGGCTCAGGCCCGCTTCCCTGAGATCCTCGTCGACCTGGGGGTCCAGCCGCGAGACGTCGCCGACCACCAGAGCCGGGAGGAGGCCACGCTGGTCAGGCGGGAGGACGCCGGCCGCCTCGCGCAGGCCGCTGCGGAACTCGCCTGCCACCGTGTGGACGGGCGAAGGGGGCGTGAGGATCTCGGGCGGGTCTCGTACCAAGAGGATGGCGGCGACGAGGCCGGGCGAGGTGGGTTCGGCGAGGCGGCCCCTGACGTGGAGACGCTGGCTCGGGAGGAGCGGTCGCCATTCCGCGCCGTTGGCGAAGACCACGATCGGGGTGTGTACGGAGATGCGGCGGGTGCCGGTGCGGAGGATCTCCAGGTTGGCCTCGACGACGATGCTGTCCCGCTGGAACAGGCCAGGCTTGGGGCGCCTGACCTTGGGATCGTCGGTGAGGGTGATCTCGGCGGTGATGGACGCGCCCTCGGCGGCCAGCTCGGCGACGGGGCCGGTGGTGACGGCGTGCAGGCGGAGCGCGATCGAACCGCTGGTGGCGGCGACGCTGATCAGCACCGCGACCATGGTGTTGCGGCGGGCCGTGCTCCGCGCGAACCGCCAGGCCACCGGCGAGCCGGCCGCCGCGAGAAGGCACGTGAGGACGGCGACCTGGACGGGGCAGCCGAGGAGAACGAGAGCGGTGGCCCACGCGGCGGCCGCCGGGATCACGAGCGGCCAGAAGTGGCCCCCGCCACCCTCACCACGGCTCGACGCCCGCTCGTGACCCGCCGCCCCGCCACCTTCGCTGCCACCGAACCTCGCCCCACCAAGCTTCCCGAGGCTGGATCTTCCACCACCGATCCTCCCGACGCCGAACCTCGCACCACCGAACCTTCCGCCGCCGAACTTCCTGCCACCGAAGCTCCCGACGCTGGACTTCCCGCCGCTGAATGCGGGCCTGCTGCCTTCGCCGCCCTCCGCTCTGCCGCTGCCGGGTGCGGCGTCGACACGATCGTTGGGGGTCTGGGTGGTGGTGGCTGAGGGACGGATCGGGATCGGCATCAGATGCGGACCTTCGGCTTGATCTCCTCGAACCGCCGGGTACCGATGCCGCTGACCTCGCGAAGTTGGTCGACGCTGGTGAAGCCGCCGTGGCTGGTGCGGAAGTCGACGATGCGGGAGGCCAGGACCTCGCCCACGCCGGGGAGTTGTTCGAGCTGGTCCAGGGTGGCGGCGTTGAGGTCGATGACGGCGGCTTCGGGTGCGGCGGCGGAGCCCGGCTCAGCCGCTGGGGCGCCGACCATGATCTGCTCACCGTCGACGAGGCGTCTGGCCAGGTTGAGAGTGCCCAGAGGGGCGCCTCGGCGGATGCCTCCGGCGGCGGTGATCGCGTCCTGCACGCGGGAGCCGGTAGGCAGGGGGTAGACGCCCGGCTCACGGACTTTTCCGGCGACGTGGACGGTCACCTTGGTCGTCGGGGTGGTGGCGGGCGTCGCGCTGGCAAGCGGAGCCGGGTCAGGCAAGGGCTCGGGGACGGGCTGGGCGCGCCAGAGGAGGAAACCCGCCACCAGGACCGCCGCGGCGCCGAGGGCCAGCAGGACACGCACGCCGGGCCGACCGGGGTCCAGGGCGGGAGCGGCGGCCCGGAATGCCTGGAAGGACTCGGGCACCCCGGCGGAGAACGGGGCACCCTCGGAACCGGTGAGAGAACGGAGCCGGGACTCGGCGATGGTCCGCTCGGACGTCGAATCTTGGGCGCGCACGGCCGGAAAGGTACGGGGCAGCCCGGTGCCCGACACGTCCCGAACGAGGTTCTGTGGACAACGACGCCTTGTTCACAGGCCCTACGGCGAGCCCAGCGAACGAAGACACCCGGTACGGCAGCCGACCGAGGGGTTCCCGAAAGGCCGCGTCCGGGACATCAAGCTAGGGACGGCACCGGAGCCCCGGGGTCACGAAAAGCAGCACCCAAGACGACAGGCTGGGCGCGGTACCAGCGCCCCAGGCTCCTAAAAAGGCGCGCTCGAGACGTCAAGCTAGGCACAGCGCCAACCCCCCGTGTTCCCGAAAAGCCTTGGACCCCCGGTCCCGCGCGAACCTCCCCGTCGCGACAGGCCCTCCCCAGCCACCGCCGCGACCACCAGCGGCTACGACGTCGGAGAGATCGTGATGCCCAGCATGCCCGGCCCCACGTGGACCCCGATCACCGCGCCCACCTCCACCACCCGGATCCCCGCCGGCCCGCGCACCCGCTTGGCCAGGTTGGCGGCGAGGGACTCGGCGCGGTCCGGGGCGGCCAGGTGCTGGACGGCGATCTCGACCGGCTCGTCGCCCGCCTCCTCCACCGCCAGGTCCTCCAGGCGCGTGAGGGCGCGGGCCGAGGTGCGGACCTTCTCCAGCAGGGCGATGCGCCCGTCCGTCAGGTGCAGCAGAGGCTTGATCATGAGGGCCGAGCCCAGCAGCGAGGCCGCCGCGCCGATCCGGCCGCCACGGCGCATGTGGTCCAGCGTGTCGACGTAGAAGAAGGTCCGCGTGCGGGCGGCGCACCGGGTGGCCGCAGCCGCCACCGAGTCCAGGGACTCCCCCGCCTCGGCGGCGCGGGCCGCCGCCAGGACGGGGAAGCCGACGCCCATCCCGATCGAGCGGCTGTCCACGACCGTAACCGGCAGCGGCGCCTCGCGTGCCGCCGTCCTGGCCGCATCCACCGTGCCGGACAGGTCTCCCGACAGGTGGATGGACACGGCGCTCGCCGCGCCTCGCGCGGCGAGCGCGGCGTAGCAGGACGCGAAGCGCTCCGGCGCGGGCCGCGAAGTGGTTGCTGTGGCGAAATTTCCGACGAACTCTGGCTCATCCCAGGACTGATCACCGGAAATCACCTGTACGGGTACAACAGCGACACCCGGCACCTCAGGCAAGTAAGCGGTGGAATCCGTGACTACGGCGACAGCGGGCGGCATACCCCGACTTTAACTACTGAACCGGAGTCCCACCCCGCCAGACGCGGCGCGGCTTGAGGCCGAAGGACCAGGCGAAGGCGCCCTCGTGGTCGGCGTCCCACTGGACGATGTCGGCGAGGCGTCCCGGCTGCAGCACCCCTCGGTCGGGAGCGCCGAGGACGGTCGCGCCGCCCAGCGTCGCCGCGCGCAGCGCGTCGTTGACGCTCATCCCGAACGCCGACACGGCCATCGCGATGACCAGCGACATCGAGGTGATGCCGCAGTAGCCGGGGTTGTGGTCGCTGCCGAGCGCGATCTGCACGCCGTGCTTGATCATCTGGCGGACCGGCGGCAGGTGGCCGCGCTGGAGGGCGGTGGCGGGGCAGACGACGGCGGGCACCCCGTAGCGGGACATGATCGCGATGTCCTCTTCGGACATGTGGTGCAGGCCGTCGGCGGAGGCGCAGCCGAGCTCGGCGGCGAGCTGCACGGCGCCGCGGCGGCTGAAGAGGCCGGCGTGGATGCGCGGCAGCAGGCCGACGTTGCGGCCCGAGGCGAGCACCCAGCGGGACTCCTCGGTGGTGAAGTGGCCCTCGTCGCAGTAGACGTCGACGCTGTCGGCGCCGGCCGCGGCCGCGTCGGCGCACCAGGCGCCCACGGCCTCGACGTATTCGCGCTGGCGGCCGAAGTATTCGGGAGGCACGACGTGCGCCGCGAGGAAGGTGACGTGCACCCGCGGCATCATCGGCTCCTTCTCCAGCTCGCGCAGGAGCCGCACGTCGGCCAGCTCGCCGTCGCGGGTGAGGTGGTAGCCGGTCTTGGCCTCGACGGTGGTGGTGCCGTTGAGCAGCCAGCCGCGCAGCCGCTCGCGCACGCCGTTGCAGAGCGTCCACGGGTCGGTGCCGCGCGTCACGGTGACGGTCGAGCCCACGCCGCCGCCCGCGGCGGTGATCGACGCGGAGGTCGAGCCGCCGGTGCGGATGGCCAGCTCGGCGTAGCGGTTGCCGGCGTAGACGGGGTGGGTGTGGGCGTCGATGAGGCCTGGGGTGACGAGCGCGCCGCTCAGGTTTTCGACGTGGTCGACGTCGACGATGTCGTCGACGACGCCGGGGACGCTCTGCGGCAGGTCAGGCGCCCGGCCGACCCACGCGATGCGGTCGTTGTGCACGAGGATGGCGGCGTTGCTGAGGACCTCGTTGCCGGTCCACAGGCGGCCGATGTTGGTCAGCAACCGAACGGTCACCGCATCACCGCCCCACGCGGGAGCAGCACGCAGCGCACGGCCTCCGCCGCGCCCACTGAGTCCGCTCCGGGTCCGGACGACATGGGGGTCTCCTGCTCTCATCCGCAATGCTGTAGCGGTGACCGTATCGCCGGACTCATGATCCGGCGATTTCAGTTCAGTTACGTTATTTCACAAGCGGGCTTGCTGTACAGGGTTATCCGGAAGAAAGCCCACTCATCCCAGACGCCACACCCTCAACCACAGGCCCCCGCGTGCTCCATCGTGCGCAGCAGCCGTCATCCCTTAACCCGTGTCATTAAGCCGAAAGGCTCGGCTAATCCTAGCAATCCCAGCGTTGCGGGACCACTGCCGCGTTTGGGCAGCCCTGGCCACTTTGTGACCAGAGCTGCCCTCGCGTGCCGTTAAGAGACTCGTTCGACCGGCTTGCCTACGCGCATCAGCTCCTGGTAGAGGCTCGGCAGCACGCGGGCGTGCAGGATGGTGCCCTCCTCGACGTGGTCCACCGAGAGCACCTCGCCCTCCTTGTGGGCCCGCGAGATCAGGTCGCCCCGGTCGTACGGGACGAGCAGCGCGACCTCGTGGTCGAGCCGCGGCAGGCTGCGCTCGATGAGGGCCAGCAGCTCGGGGATGCCGGCGCCGGTGCGGGCGGACACCACGACGCTGTCGCGCTCGCGTCGCGTCAGGCGGTCGAGCACCTCCTGGTCGGCCGCGTCGGCCTTGTTGATCACCACGATCTCCGGCAGGTCGGACGCGCCCTCGATGGTCCCGAAGACCTCGCGCACGGCGGCGAGCTGGCCCTCGGGGTCGGGGTGCGAGCCGTCGACCACGTGGAGGATCAGGTCGGCGTCGCCGACCTCCTCCAGCGTCGACCGGAACGCCTCGACGAGCTGGGTCGGCAGGTGGCGGACGAACCCGACGGTGTCGGCGATCGTGAACAGCCTGCCCTCGGGCGTGCGCGAGCGGCGCACGGTCGGGTCGAGGGTGGCGAACAGCGCGTCCTCCACCAGCACGCCCGCTCCGGTGATCCGGTTGAGCAGCGAGGACTTGCCCGCGTTGGTGTAGCCGGCGATGGCGACCGCGGGCACCTCGCGCTGCTGGCGGCGCTGGCGCATGGTGTCGCGGGAGGTGGACATGCCCTTGATCTGGCGGCGCAGCTTGGACATCCGCTCGCGGATGCGGCGGCGGTCCAGCTCGATCTTGGTCTCACCGGGGCCGCGGCCGCCGATGCCGATGCCGCCGGCCGCCCGGCCGCCGACCTGGCGGGACAGGTTGCCGCCCCAGCCGCGCAGGCGCGGCAGGAGGTACTGGAGCTGGGCGAGCTCGACCTGGGCCTTGCCCTCCCGGCTCTTCGCGTGCTGGGCGAAGATGTCGAGGATCAGCGCCGTACGGTCGATCACCTTCACCTTGACGATGTCTTCGAGCTGGCGGAGCTGGCCAGGGCTCAGCTCGCCGTCGCAGATCACCGTGTCGGCGCCGGTCGACTCGACCACGTCACGCAGCTCCAGCGCCTTGCCGGAGCCGATGTAGGTGGAGGGGTCGGCGAACTTGCGGCGCTGGATCAGGCCTTCGAGGACCTGGGAACCCGCGGTCTCGGCCAGGAGCTTCAGCTCCTGGAGCGAGTTCTCCGCGTCCTCGACCGTGCCCGAGGTCCAGACCCCGACCAGGACGACCCGCTCGAGTCGCAGCTGCCGGTACTCGACCTCGGAAATGTCTTGAAGTTCAGTGGAGAGGCCTGCGACGCGCCGTAGCGCCTGGCGCTCCTCGAGGTCCATCTCGCCGGTCTCGTACTCTTCGATCGCGGGGTTTTCGTGCATTCGTGTCATCTCTAATAGGAAACGTCTGGACACCTCGGTGTCTTCCCCGATCGTGGCACGACATCCTCACCGCCAACACCTGATTATTGCGGCAACACGCTGACGTCGCCCGATCCGGCGCTGACCTTGATCTTGCGAGGCGCGTTCTGCTCGTCGCGGACCGAGACCGTGGCGTCGCCGCTGCCGACGTCGGTGCTCACGTCGTAGCCCTCGTCGGGGACGCGCAGGATGACGCTCCCCGAGCCCGTCTCCACCTCGGCGCTGTCCGGCGCGGCCGCGTACTCGAGCTCGATGTCGCCCGAGCCCAGCTCGGCGACGACCGTCTTGCCCGTCAGGCCGGAGGCGTCGACCGTGCCGGAGCCGGAGCTCACGGTGAGCGGCCCCGACAGCGCCCTGAGCGTGATGTCGCCGGAGCCGGCCTCGGTGGTGACCTGGAGGCCCTTCGGCACCTCGATCTTGTAGTTGACGCCGCAGTTGCCGGCGACCAGCCTCGGGCAGTCGTACTTGATCACAAGCGTGTCGCCGTTGACCGTGTGCTCGGTCGTCGGCTTCTCGCCGCGCCACTGGATGGTCTCGTCGACCTTCACCGTGCGGCGGTCGGTCTCGGTGATCTCGGTGTCGCCGGAGCCGTTGTGCACCTCCAGCTTCGTGACCTTCTCCGCGACCTCGTACGACACGGAGTCCTGCTCGGTGGGCCCGGCGATGCCCGTCAGGCCGCATCCCGTCAGACCGCCGGTCAGCAACGCGGCCGAGGCCAGGAGGCCACCCGCGATCACAAGTCTCTTCATGCCCCCGATCCTTCCGCGCGTGGCACCCCCACGCATCGGGGATGCCCCCGAAGGCACCCCCGGCTTTGACCCTCGGAACCCGGATGGCGTAGCTTCCCTTCCATAATCCAGAAGCAGTTTTCCACGAAGCGGAAAGAGATCGCAACCATGGAGATCACCGGCCCGATGCTCGACCGGTTCGACGAGGTCCTCACGCCCGAGGCGCTCTCGTTCCTGACGACACTGCAGCGGGAGTTCGGCGGCAGGCGGCTGGAGCTGCTGGAGGCCCGCCAGGCCAGGCAGCGGGAGCTGGCGGCGGGCGGCACGCTCGACTTCCTGCCGGAGACCAAGGGGATCAGGGAGGGCGACTGGCGGGTCGCGCCGCCCGCGCCCGGCCTGGAGGACCGGCGGGTCGAGATCACCGGGCCGGTCGACCGCAAGATGACCATCAACGCCCTCAACTCGGGTGCCAAGGTGTGGCTGGCCGACTTCGAGGACGCCAACTCCCCGCTCTGGGAGAACTGCGTGCTCGGCCAGCTCAACCTGCGCGAGGCGCTCGACCGTACGATCGACTTCGAGTCCGGCGGCAAGGCCTACGCGCTCCGTCCCGACGAGGAGCTGGCCACGATCGTGGTGCGGCCGCGCGGCTGGCACCTGGACGAGAAGCACGCGCTGGTCGACGGCGACCCGGTGTCGGCGTCGCTGTTCGACTTCGGCCTCTACTTCTTCCACTGCGCGAAGCGGCAGCTCGACAGGGGCAGCGGCCCTTACTTCTACCTGCCGAAGATGGAGTCCCACCTGGAGGCGCGGCTGTGGAACGACGTGTTCACCCGCGCCCAGGAGCTGCTGGGCGTCCCGCACGGCACGATCAGGGCGACCGTGCTCATCGAGACCTACCCTGCCGCGTTCGAGATGGAGGAGATCCTCTACGAGCTGCGCGACCACTCGGCGGGGCTCAACGCGGGCCGCTGGGACTACCTGTTCAGCGTGATCAAGAGCTTCCGCACCCGGGGCCGCGAGTTCCTGCTGCCCGAGCGCAACGCGGTGACGATGACCGCCCCGTTCATGCGCGCGTACACCGAGCTGCTGGTGCGCACCTGCCACAAGCGGGGCGCGCACGCGATCGGCGGCATGGCGGCGTTCATCCCGTCGCGGCGTGACCCGGAGGTCAACGCGGTCGCGCTGGAGAAGGTCCGCGCCGACAAGACGCGCGAGTCGGGCGACGGCTTCGACGGCTCCTGGGTGGCGCACCCCGACCTGGTGCCGATCTGCCGCGAGGTCTTCGACGGCGTGCTCGGCGACCGCCCCAACCAGCTCGACCGGCTGCGTGAGGACGTCACCGTCACGGCCGCCGACCTGCTGGCCGTCTCCGAGACGCCGGGCGACATCACCGAGGCGGGGCTGCGCAACAACGTGGACGTGGCGCTGCGCTACCTGGCCGCGTGGATGGGCGGGCTGGGCGCGGTGGCGATCCACAACCTGATGGAGGACGCGGCCACGGCCGAGATCTCCCGCTCCCAGATCTGGCAGTGGATCCACAACGACATCACCCTCGCCGACACCGGGGCCCAGGTCACCAAGGAGCTGGTCGAGCGGATCATCGGCGAGGAGCTGGAGAAGATCGCGGCCGAGCCGGGTTACGACGAGAAGCTGTTCGGGCAGGCGACGGAGCTGTTCAAGGAGGTCGCCCTGGACGACGACTTCGCCGATTTCCTGACGCTTCCGGCATACGCCCGAATGCCGTAGATGCCGCCATATATTTGCACTATAGGGAGGCCGAGTTCGCTGGAGGCGCCATGCTGGACACGCTGACGGCGGCGCTGCGCGAGGTGCTGCCCGCCGACGCGGTGATAACCGACCCCGTCCGGCTGCGTACCTACGAGTGTGACGGTCTCACCTATCACCGGGCCACGCCGGGCGTGGTCGTGCTCCCCGACACCGCCGAGCAGGTGGCGTCCGTGGTCAGGCTGTGCAACGAGTTCGCGGTGCCCTTCGTGGCCCGCGGCTCGGGCACGGGCCTGTCGGGCGGCGCGCTGCCCCGCGAGGACGGGGTGCTCGTCGTCACCTCCAGGATGCGCCGCGTCCTGGAGGTCGACCTGCCGAACCGCCGGGCGGTCGTCGAGCCGGGGGTCACCAACCTGGCGATCACCGAGGCGGTGCGCGACCGGGGCTACTACTACGCGCCCGACCCGTCCAGCCAGCAGATCTGCTCGATCGGCGGCAACGTGGCGGAGAACTCCGGCGGCGCCCACTGCCTCAAGTACGGCTTCACCGTCAACCACGTCGAGGCCTGCGAGATCGTCACCCCCGACGGTGACCTGGTGACGCTGGACCGGATGGACCCCGGCTACGACCTGCTGGGCGCGTTCATCGGCTCGGAGGGCACCCTCGGCATCGCCACGAAGATCACGGTACGGCTGAGCCGCGCGCCCGAGTCGGTCACCACCGTGCTGGCCGCCTTCGAGAACATCGAGCAGGGCGGCAGGGCGGTGTCGGCCATCATCGGGGCCGGCATCGTGCCCGCGGCGATCGAGATGATGGACGCGCTGGCCATCGAGGCCGCCGAGGCGGCGGTGGCCTGCGACTACCCGCGTGGCGCGGGCGCCGTGCTGATCGTCGAGCTGGACGGCCCGTCGGCGGAGGTCGAGCTCCAGTTCGCGCGGCTCAAGGAGATCTGCGCGGGCGCGTTCGAGCTGCGGGTGGCGGCGGGCCAGGAGGAGCGGGCGGCGATCTGGAAGGGCCGCAAGTCGGCGTTCGCCGCCGTCGGCCGGATCAGCCCGGCCTACATCGTGCAGGACGGCGTGGTGCCGCGCACCGCGCTGCCGCGCGTGCTGGCCGAGATCGACCGGCTGTCGGCCGAGCACCGCATCAGGGTGGCGAACGTGTTCCACGCCGGCGACGGCAACCTGCACCCGCTGGTGCTGTTCGACGACGCCGAGCCGGGCGCCGGCGAGCGCGCGGAGACGGTGTCGGGCGCGATCCTGGACCTGTGCATCGAACACGGCGGCTCCATCACCGGCGAGCACGGGGTGGGCGTCGACAAGGCGAGATACATGCCGCGCATGTTCACCGACGACGACCTCGACACCATGCAGCTCGTACGGTGCGCGTTCGACCCCCGGGGCCTGTCGAACCCCGGCAAGGTGTTCCCCACGCCGCGGCTGTGCGGTGAGGTGCCCGGGGTGCGCAAGGGCGTGCACCCGCTGGTGGAGTCCGGGAAGGCGGAGCAGTTCTGATGCTCTCAGAGGATCTGACCGGGGTGACGGTCAGGGAGGCCGGGCCGGAAGACGCCGTGTGCGGGGTGACGCCGCGCTGGGTGGCGCTGCCCGAGACGGTCGAGGAGGTGTCGGCCCTGATGCGCGCCTGCGCGGACCGCGACCTCGCGGTCGTGCCCGCCGGCGGCGGCACCAAGCTGCACTGGGGCCCGCCGCCGGAGCGGCTGGACGTGCTGCTCGACCTGTGCTGCATGAACGAGATCGTCGAGCACGCGGCCGGCGATCTGGTGGTGCGCGCCCAGGCCGGAGTGACCATGGACGCGCTCGCGGCGGCGCTCGCCGGCAGCGGCCAGGAGCTCGCTCTCGACGTTCCGTTCACCGAAGGCACCACGATCGGTGGTACGCTCGCCGCCGCGGTCGCGGGGCCGCGCGCCTTCCGCTATGGCACGGCCCGCGACCTGCTTATCGGCATCACCGTCGTGCTGCCCGACGGCACCGTCGCGCGCTCGGGCGGCAAGGTCGTCAAGAACGTCGCCGGTTATGACCTGGGCAAACTGTTCACCGGCTCGTTCGGCACGCTGGGTGTGATCGCCGAGGCCACCTTCCGGCTCCACCCGCTGCCCGCCGACCGGCGCTGGATCGTGGCGGTGATCGAACCTCCCCAGGTGTCGGAGCGCGGGCCGTGCCAGGTGAGCGAGCTGGCCGCGATGCTGGCCGCCGCCCAGGAGGAGCCGAGCGCCGTCGAGCTCGACTGGCCGCACGGGCAGGGGCCGATCTGGATGACCGTGCTCGTCGAGGGCGCGGCGGCGGAGGAGCGGGCCTGGGCGCTGGCGGAGCGGATGGGCGAGCCGGTGACCGGGGTGCGCGACGAGCCGCCGCCGCAGTGGGGGCTGATCGCCGACGACGACCTGCTGGCCGAGGTGCGCTTCCCGCCGGCCGCGCTGACCGAGGTGCTCGACGCGGTGCACTACAGCGGCTTCTCGCTGCGCGGGTCCGCGGTGACCGGCCGGATCTGGCTGGAGCTGTGGGGCGAGGAGGACGAGGAGAAGGTCTCCGGCGCGGTGGACGCGCTGCGCGACCGGCTGGAGCCCTGCGGGGCCCGGCTCGTCGTGCACGCGACCCCGTACGAGAGCGTCCAGCGGTGGGGGCGCGTCGGCGCGCTGCCGCTGATGCGGCGGGTGAAGGAACGGTTCGACCCGGGGCGAAGGATGTATCCCGGCCGGTTCGTGGGAGGCATCTGATGGACCCCGACCTGATCGGCGACTGCGTGCACTGCGGGTTCTGCCTGCCGACGTGCCCCACGTACGTGCTGTGGGGCGAGGAGATGGACTCCCCGCGCGGCCGCATCCACCTGATGAAGCAGCACGTGGAGGGCACTCCGGTGACGCCGGAGATGGCCGGCCACTTCGACGCCTGCCTGGGGTGCATGGCGTGCGTGACCGCCTGCCCTTCCGGGGTCCGCTACGACCGGCTGATCGAGCAGACCAGGGCCGAGGTGGAGCGGGCGCACGAGCGCGACCCCCAGGAACGGGCGGTGCGCGGCCTGGTGTTCGGGCTGTTCCCGTATCCGCGCAGGCTGCGGCTGACGCGGCCCGGCACGGGGCTGGTCCGGCGGCTGGCGCCGTTCCTGGAACGGGCGCATCCGAGCCTGGGCGCGATGGCGGCGCTGGCGCCCGAGGTGCGGCGGCGGCAGCGGCTGCCCCGGCTGGTGCGGGCCAGAGGTCCGCGGCGGGCCGTGGTCGGCATGCTGACCGGGTGCGTGCAGGGCGAGTTCTTCCCGCAGGTCAACGCGGCCACCGCGCGGGTGCTCGCGCTGGAGGGCTGCGACGTGCTGATCCCCGCGGGGCAGGGCTGCTGCGGCGCGCTGAGCGTGCACGCCGGGCGCGAGGACCAGGCCAGGCGGCTGGCCCGCCGCACGGTCCGCGCCTTCCGCAGGGCGGGCGTCGAGGTCGTGGTGGTCAACGCCGCCGGGTGCGGCTCGTCCATGAAGGAGTACGGGGAGCTGCTCGGCGAGGAGCCGGGCTTCCGGGTGATGGACCTGTCGGAGTTCCTGGTCGAGCTGGGCCCGGTGGCCGAGCGGCGCCCGCTGCCTCTGACCGTGGCCTACCACGACGCGTGTCACCTGGCGCACGCCCAGGGCGTCCGGTCGCAGCCGCGCGAGCTGCTGCGCGGCATCCCTGGGCTGGAGCTGCGCGAGGTGCCCGACTCGGCGATCTGCTGCGGCTCGGCCGGCACCTACAACATCTTCCAGCCCGAGGCGGCCCGCGACCTCGGCGACCTCAAGGCCAAGGCCGTCGGCTCCACCGGGGCCGGGCTGCTGGTGTCGGCCAACCCCGGCTGCACCATGCAGATCGCCGCCGCGATGCGCCGCCAGGGAGCGGAGATCAAGGTGGCGCACACCGCCGAGGTGCTGGACGCGTCGCTGCGCGGGGTCTCCCTGTGAGCGTGCAGTCGGTCGAGCGGGCGCTCGACGTGCTGGAGGCGCTGGCCGAGCAGGGTGGCGAGGCGAGCCTGTCGGAGATCGCCGCCCGCACCGGGCTGCCGTACGGGACCATCCACCGGCTGCTGCAGACCCTGCTGTCGCGCGGCTACGTGCGTCAGGAGTCCGACCGCCGCTACGCGCTGGGCGGCGGGCTGGTGCGGCTCGGCGGCGTGGCCGAGGGCATGGTCGGCGTGTGGGCGCAACCGCACCTGACGCGGATGGTGGAGCTGTCGGGCGAGACGGCCAACCTGGCGGTGCTCGAAGGCGACTTCATCGTCTACGTGGCGCAGGTGCCGTCGCCGCGCAGGCTGCGGATGTTCGCCGAGGTCGGCAGGAGGGTGCTGCCGCACAGCACGGCGGTGGGCAAGGTGCTGCTGGCGTGGCGGGCCGCCCACGACGCGGTCACGCTGCTGGAGCGCACCGGCATGCCGCGGCGGACGCCCAACACGATCACCGCTACCGGCCCCATGCTGGCCGAGTTCGACGTGGTGCGCGACCGCGGCTACGCGCTCGACCTGGGTGAGGAGGAGCTGGGCGTGCACTGCCTGGCCGTGCCGGTGCGCGACGGCGACCGGGTGGTGGCGGCCATGTCGGTGTCGGGCCCGGCCGAGCGGATCGACGCCCTGGACCGCGACGAGCTGGCCCGCGGCATGCTGAAGATCGCCGACGCGTTCGGCGCGGAGCTGAGCCCGGCCGCCGGATAGCGCCATGGAAGCCCTGTTTTCGTCAGGGTGACGACGACTCTCGGCGCTCGGACGGACTAAGCTGTTGCGCTATGAGCAACAGCTCCGTGCAATCCGTCGACCGCGCCATCGCCATCCTGGAGATCCTGGCCCGCGAGGGCGCCACCCGCGTGACGGACCTCGCCTCGGAGCTGGAGGTGCACAAATCCACCGCGTCCCGGCTGCTCGGCGCCCTGGAGCAGGGCGGGCTGGTGGAGCAGACCGGTGACCGGGGCCGCTACCGGCTCGGCGTCGGCGTGGTCCGGCTCGCCGGGGCCGCCACCGCCCAGCTCGACCTGGCCAGGGAGAGCAGGCCGGTCTGCATGCGGCTGGCCGAGGAGGTCGGCGAGACCGTCAACATCGCGGTGGCCCGCGACGGCGACGTGGTCAACATCAGCCAGGTGCGCGGCCCGTCCGCGATCAGCGGGCAGAGCTGGGCCGGCGCCCGCACTCCCCCGCACGCCACCTCCAGCGGCAAGGTGCTGCTGGCGTTCGGCGCGCTGGCCGTGCCGGACGAGCTGCGCCGGTTCACCCCGCTGACCATCACCGACCGGCGGCAGCTCGGGCTGGAGGAGATCGTCCGGCGCGGCTGGGCGGCCGCGGTGGAGGAGCTGGAGCCGGGGCTCAACGCGGTCGCGGCGCCGGTCAGGAACATCGACGGCGCGGTCGTGGCCGCCGTGAGCGCGTCCGGGCCGTCCTTCCGCCTGACCCCGCAGCGGCTGCCTGAGGTGGGCGAGTCCGTGGCCGAGGGCGCGCGGGAGATAAGCCGGCGGCTCGGCTATTACGGTTGAAGCATGTGCCGAAGCATCAAGACCCTGCGCCCCCCGTACACCGAGGACGTCACCGAGGACGACGTGCGGGCGGCGGCGCTGCAGTACGTCAGGAAGATCTCCGGCTTCCGCGCCCCGGCCCCGCACAACGCCGAGGCGTTCGACCGCGCGGTCGAGACGATCACCCGGGCCTCCGAGGAGCTGCTGAGCTCGCTGCGAGTTCGCGGATCCCGTTGACACGCCCGCCCGTCGGGAGAAGTGTCCGCGTTGTAACCCCACCGACTCCAGGGGGCGATCATGATCAGCGGGCTTTACCAGGGGCAGGACGGTGACTCGACGCTGGTGCTCCGCGTCGACGTCGACGGGCCCCGGCCGACGGGCCGGGTGAGCGGCGACCTGTTCGCCGCCTCGGGCGCGACCGTCACCTACGACGGATCCTTCGTGCTGCACGCCCCCGTCGTCACGGCGGAGGGTGACGAGACGCGGGCCGAGGGGCGGGGGGAGTTCACCTTCGCCACGCCGGACCGTGACGTGCGCGTCACGATCACCGCCGACGGCGGCACCGCGCGCGTCGCCGGGCGCGACTACCCCGTCCGGTTCACCTCGCGCCACTTCCGTGAGGTCGTGCTGGAGCAGGATTCGGTGGCAGGAGCCGTGCCGTTCGTCTCGTACCACACCGGCAGGCTGCGGGGGCCCGACGGGTCGCCTGCGCGCGAGCTGAACGTGGTGGAGGCCTGGGCGGAGGCGGGCGTCGGGATGACCGTGACCGAGCCGGGCGTGATCCCGGTCGACGGCTCCGGCGCCGACCTGGCGTGGGACGACGCCGAGCTGCACCACGCGATGACCCAGCAGTTCGGTCAGTTCGGCGACGCTCCGGCCTGGCGGGTGTGGCTGCTGGTGGCCAGCCGGCACGTGGGCGGCTACCGGGGCATCATGTTCGACTACGACGACGCCCACCAGCGGCAGGGCGCCGCCGTGTTCCACGACGCGATCAAGGGCGACTCGCCGGAGGCGCAGCGGGCCCAGTTACGGACGTACGTGCACGAGCTCGGGCACGCCTTCAACCTGCTGCACTCCTGGCAGAAGAACCTCGCCACGCCGCCCCAGCCGCTCGGCCCGCACGGCGGCTTCGGCGATCTGTCCTGGATGAACTACGTGCAGAACTACCGGCCGGGCGGCGAGGAGGGCTACTGGGCGGCGTTCCCGTTCCAGTTCACCGACGCGGAGCTGGTGCACGTGCGCCACGGCTTCTTCCGCGACGTCGCCATGGGCGCCAACGCGTTCGGCGCGGGCGCCGCCGAGGTGGCCCCGTTCGAGCAGCCGATCGAGGACCACTCGGGGCTGGCGCTGGAGCTGCGGGCCAAGGACCCGTTCGGGTTCGGCGAGCCGGTGGTGGTCGAGCTCAAGCTCTCCTGTACGGGCGAGCCGCGCGTCACCCACGGCCACCTCCACCCCGACACCGAGTTCACCCAGGTCACGATCACCCAGCCGAGCGGCAGGACCGTGCTCTACCGGCCGATGATGCGCCACTGCGTCGACCGCTCGCCCGAGATCAGGCTCGACGCCGGCAACCCGGCCATGTACCGCAGCGCCTACATCGGCCACGGCCGCGACGGCCACTACTTCCAGCAGCCCGGCGAGTACCGGGTGCGCGCCCAGTACATCGCCGCCGACGGCTCGCACGTGGTCTCCCCGCCCTGCCTGGTACGGGTGCGCTACCCGGCCACCGACGACGACCACCGGGTGGCCGAGCTGATGCTGGGCGAGGACCAGGGCAAGCTGTTCTCGCTGCTCGGCTCCGACTCGCCGGCGCTGCGCCCGGGCAACGAGGCGCTGGAGGAGATGATCGACCGGTTCGGGCAGCACCCGCTGTCCGTCTACGCCCGGATGGTGAAAGGGCTCAACGCCGAGCGTGAGTTCAAGACCATCACCGCCGGCAAGCGGCTGCGGATCCGGCCGCCCGACCCGAAGCAGGGCATCGAGCAGCTCGCCAGGGTCGCCGGGGCGGGCACGATCGACAACATCACGCTCAACATGGTGATGCGCCGCTGGGCCAGGGCGGAGGCGCGGCAGGGCGACCTGCCCAAGGCCAGGGCGGTGCTCGACAAGATGGTCGCGACCTTCCAGGCCAAGGGGGTCAACCCCATCATCATGGGCCAGATCAGGAAGCAGGCCGAGCTGACCTCGCAGGCGCTCAGTCTGGAAGCTTGACCGGTCGGCCGCCCGCGCAGCCCACCTTGACCTCGACCTCCTCGGCGTCGTCGTCCGGCTCGAACTCCACCTTGGCCTCGGTGTCGGGGCCGGGCTCGACGCCGTCGACCGAGTAGCCCTGGGCGGGGCTCCACGAGCGCAGCGTCACCTTGCCGCCCGCGCAGGAGGCGATGACGGTGCCGCCCGCGGTGCGGATCACCTCGTTCTCCAGGGGCGCCTGGGTGGGGGTCCGCGCGGGGCTCTGGGACGGGCGCTGGATGGTGGCGGTCACCCTGGTCAGGGCGGCACGGGCCTCCTCCTGCGTCATCACCTGGCCGGACGTGCCGGTCAGCGCGCCGCCGAGCAGGCCGAGCACCGCCACGGCCGCGCCGGTCGCGGCGACCGCGGCGGCGGCCCAGGCCAGGACGAGTCGCTTCACCCTCGTCACCTTTCCCCTCGTACGGCTAAGCGCGGGTTAAGACAGCCCTAAGACGGCGGCTCGTACCTCTGTTTACCGTCTACCGTTTCACCATATGGCTGACATCCTGCTGATTGAGGACGACGTGACGATCCGCACGGCGCTGAGCCGCGGGCTGCGGGATCTCGGCCACGCCGTCGCCTCCTCCCCCACCGCGCTCGACGGCCTGCGGCTGGCCGTGCAGGACCGGCCCGACCTGATCGTGCTCGATCTGGGGCTGCCCGACCTCGACGGCGCCGAGCTGCTGCGGATGCTGCGTGCGGTGAGCAAGGTGCCGGTCATCGTGGCGACCGCCCGCGACGGCGACGCCGAGATGGTGCCTGTGCTGGACGCGGGCGCGGACGACTACGTGGTCAAGCCGTACAGCGCGACGCAGCTCGACGCCCGGATCAGGGCGGTGCTGCGGCGGGCCGGCGACCCGGCGCCGACGCCGCTCCAGGTCGGCGCGCTGCGCGTGGACCCGCGCGCCCGGCTGGCCGAGCTGGACGGCGCGGCGCTGGACCTGACGCCGCGCGAGTTCGACGTGCTGCACTACCTGGCGGCGCGCGCGGGCGAGGTCGTCACCAAGCGGGAGCTGCTGACCGAGGTGTGGCAGCTCCCGTACGGCGGCGCCGACAAGACCGTGGATGTGCACCTGTCGTGGCTGCGCAGGAAACTCGGCGAGACCGCCTCCGAACCCCGTTACCTGCACACGGTGCGCGGTGTCGGGGTGAAGCTGGTCGAGCCGTCGTGAGGCGCTGGCTGGCGCTGCTGGTGGCGGCCACCACGTCGCTGGTGCTGATCGCGCTGCTGGTGCCGATGGCGCTGCTGATCCGTTCGGTGGCGGAGAACGGCGCGATGAGCCGCGCCACCGCCGCCGCCGAGTCGGTGGCCGTCTCGGTCGGCACGGCGGACCTGCCGCTGGCGGTCGAGCGCGTGGAGTGGCCCGTGACGGTGTTCCTGCCCGGCGGGCGCGTGATCGGCGAGGAGGCCCGGCGCACCGACGCCGTGGAGCTGGCGGCGACCGGCCGCAGCGTCACCGCCGAGTGCGACGACGGCAGGGAGGTGCTGGTCGCGGTGCAGTCGCCGGAAGGCACCGTGGTCATCAGGTCGTTCGTGAGCGACGCCGAGCTGATGCGCGGCGTCCGCGAGGCGTGGACGGCCCTGCTCGTGCTGGGGCTGGCGCTGGTCGTGCTGGGCATCGCGCTGGCCGACCGGCTGGCCAGGGCCATGACCGGGCCGATCGACGGGCTGGCCCGGGTGTCGCACCGGCTGGCCGGCGGCGACCTGGACGCGCGGGCGGAGCCGGGAGGGCCGACGGAGGTGCGGGCGGTCGCGCTGGCGCTGAACCACCTGGCCGGCCGCATCGGCGACCTGCTGGCGGCCGAGCGCGAGTCGGTGGCCGACCTGTCGCACCGCCTCCGTACGCCTCTGACGGGCCTCAGGCTGGACGTGGAGTCGCTGCGCGACCCCGAGGAGGCGGCGCGCGTGGGCGCCCGCGTGGACGCGCTGGAGCGCGCCGTCAGCGCGGTCATCACCGACGCCCGCCGCCGCTCGGCCGGGCGCGAGTCCTGCGACGCCACCGCCGTGGTGCGGGAGCGGGTGCGCTTCTGGTCGGTGCTCGCCGAGGACCAGGGGCGCGAGGTGGACGTCGCCCTGCCCGGCGGCGAGCTGCCCGTCGCGGCCGGCGCCGAGTCGCTGGCGGCGTGCGTGGACGCGCTGCTGGGCAACGTTTTCGCGCACACCCCCGAAGGGGCGTCCTTCTCGGTACGGCTCGCGCCGCATCCGAAGGGGGCCGAGCTCGTGGTCAGCGACACGGGCCCCGGATTCGACCCCGCCCTGCTCGCCCGGGGCAACAGCGGCGGCGGCTCGACCGGTCTCGGCCTGGACATCGCCCGCCGCACCGCCGAGTCCAGCGGCGGCGGCCTGGCCGTGTCGCCCGTGCCGTCCGGCGGCGCGCGGGTTGAAGTGACGTTAGGGCGGCCTTAGCGCGGCATTACCGGCGACCGGGGTTTTCTTGAAGGCATGCAGACCACTACGAAAATCATCGTCGCCAGCGCCGCCGCCATGGCCCTCGTGGCCGGCGGCTCCGCCGCCTTCGCCGCCTCCCAGGACTCCCTCGAAGGCCCCGCCTCCCAGAGCGTCGCCCAGACCGCCCCTCAGGTGACCGCCCAGCAGGCCATCGAGCTCGCCCTTAAGGAGGTGCCGGGCTCGTGGGTGTCGGAGGTCGACTTCGACGGCCGCGGCAAGAAGACGGACGTCTGGGAGGTCAAGACGATCAAGGGTGACGTCGAGCACGAGCTCGACATCGACGCCGCGTCGGGCAAGCTGCTCAAGCAGGAGACCGAGCGGGCCGACGACGATGACGACAGCGACGACGACTGACGCTCAGCACGAGTCGAGGATGCCGTCCATGGCGTCCTTCTCGGCCTTCGTCACCCAGAGCTCGTACTTGGCCTTGACGTCGATCTGACGGGCGATGTACGCGCAGCGGTAGGACCGGCGCGGCGGCAGCCATGTCGCCGCGTCGGAGTCGCTCTTCTGGCTGTTGAGCGGGCCGTCGACGGCGAGCAGGTTGAGCGGGTCGTTGGCGAACTCCTTGCGCTTGGCGTCCGACCACTGCTGGGCGCCCTTCTGCCAGGCGTCGGAGAGCGGGATCAGGTGGTCGATCTGGACCTTGCTGCTGGTGTCCTGGCCGCGCTTGAAGTTGATCGTCTCGCCGCCGTACGGGTCCTTCAGGACGCCGGTGAGGACGATGCAGTCGTGGGTGCCTTCCTTGAACGTCTCGTCGGTCAGGTCGCGCTTGAGAATGTCGTTGCGGGTGTCGCAGCCGTTGCGGTCGACGTCCGCCCAGGCGGGGCCGAACTTGTCGCGGTCGAACCCGGTCTTCGGCGCCCGCCCCTTGACGGCCAGCTTCTCCAGCTTGCCGCGCGCGTCCTTGACGTCTACGTCGGACGAGGATGTGCCGCCGTCCTCCGCCTGCTGTCCCAGTTGTGCTTCCAGCTCCCCGCACCCGGTGAGCATTACTACGGCGGCCAAACCCGCCAAGACCGCCCGAACACGCACTGCGACTCCCAGACTCGGCTACCGATCGTCTAGGTATATCAATTTCCTCTTTGCCCGCGCTTTACCCCTCCAAGGCATCAATCAGCCACTCTCCGAGATAGTTCGCGTACGAGGAGCGAACGAAAATCCGGTACGAATCGCCGTACCTCTGGAGGATCACCGGCGCCTTGCCGAGGACCGTCTGCGCGTGGCCGGTGAACACCCCCGGGTGCAGGTCGATCGGGCAACCGGTGATCAGGACGTCCAGCGCCCCCGGGCCGCTGAGCTCGACGACCGTCCGCTGACCCGAGACGTCCACCCACCCCGCCCCTGGCTCACCCTCCCCGACCACCAACCACCACTCCGGCCCCAACCGCATGCCCGTCCCCGGATCCTCCCGCCGCACCTCCCACATCGGCACGAACGGCACCTCCCGCACGCGCACCCGCCCACCACCCACCGCCGCGAACCGCTCCTTGAACCCCGCAGCCGGACTCTCCGCCCACATCCGCAAACCCCCACCCAAAGCCACCCCCTCACCCGACCTGCCGGTGCCCCCGGACGACACCATCCCTGATGAGGAGGGAGTGACCTCCGACGACACCACCCCTCGCGGTGAGGAGGGTCCGACCTCGGATGGCACCACCCCTCCAGACGAGCCGGAGGTGAGCTCGGACGGCACCGCCCCTTGAGGTGGGGCGGGGGTGAGCTCGGACGACACCCTCCCTTGAGGTGAGGCGGGGGTGAGCTCGGACGACACCCTCCCTTGAGGTGAGGCGGGGGTGACCTCGGACGGCACCGCCACTTGAGGTGAGGAGGGAGTGACCTCCGACGACACCACCCCTCCAGACGAGCCGGGAGTGACCTCCGACGACACCGCCCCCTGAGGTGAGGCGGGGGTGATCTCGGACGGGACTGCTTGGGGCGGGGGGTTTTGGGGGGTGGGGTTGCCGTCGCGGCGGAGGTTTTCGGGGTCGTAGAAGATCGGGGAGACCACCCGCACGGGGGTCGCCGTGTCGCCCGAGATGGCCGTCAGCCGGTCGCCGGGCGAGACGTTCCTGGCGAGCGCGAGGCTGATGGCGCGGCCGAGCGGGACGCTCGGGTAGCTGGAGGTGACGTGTCCGAGCATGACCCCGTCGGCGACGAGCTGGGCGCCCTCCTCCACGAACGCCGACGGATCCTCCGTCAGCAGGCCCACCAGGCGCTTGCGGTCCGTCCGGGAGGTGTCCGGCCGCGTGTGGGAGCGCTTGCCGACGAAGTCCGGTTTGCGCCCGGAGACAATCCACGACATGCCGAGGTCCTGCGGGGTGACCGTGCCGTCGGTGTCCTGGCCGACGATCGCGAACCCCTTCTCGGCCCGCAGCACGTGCATGGTCTCGGTCCCGTACGGAACGGCGCCGAGGTCCAGCACCGCCTCCCAGAGCGCCCGCCCGTGGTGCCAGGGCACGTTCACCTCGTACGCGAGCTCACCCGAGAAGCTGATCCTGAAGACCCGGCCGGGCACGCCGAGCACGGCGGCGTCGGTGTAGCGCATGAACGCCAGGCCGACCGCCTCGGGGGCGACGGCGGCGATGACCCTCCCGGCCAGAGGGCCGGCCACGGCTACGGTGGCCCAGTGGTCCGTCACCGAGGTGAACCGCACGTCCAGGGACGGCCACTCGGTCTGGTGCCACTCCTCCAGCCAGTCGAGCACGGCGGCGGCGTTGCCGGTGGTGGTGGTCATCAGGTAGTGGTGCTCGCCCAGCCGGGTGGTGGTGCCGTCGTCGAACACCATGCCGTCGGCGGTGCACATCAGCCCGTAGCGGCAGGCGCCGACGGCGAGCGTGGAGTACATGTTGGTGTAGATCCGGTCCAGGAAAGCGCCCGCGTCCGCGCCCCGGATGTCGATCTTGCCCAGGGTGGAGGCGTCCATCGCGGCCACGGCGGTGCGGGCGGCCTCGCACTCGCGCCGCACGGCCTCGCGCATGGTCTCGCCGCCGAGCGGGAAGTACCAGGGCCGCTTCCACTGGCCGACGTCCTCGAACACCGCTCCCCTGGCGACGTGCGCGCCGTGCATGGCGGTGGTCCTGGCGGGGTCGGACAGCGGTCCCCGGTCGCGGCCGGCCAGGGTGGCGAACGACACGGGCGTGTACGGGGGACGGAACGTGGTGACGCCGACCTGGCCGGGGGCGGCGCCGAGCAGCTCGGACAGCACGCCGACGACCAGGGCGCCGGAGGTCTTGCCCTGGTCGGCGCCGGTGCTCGCGGTGGTGAACCGTTTGACGTGCTCGACCGAGCGCATCCCGGCCCCGGTGGCCCTGGCCACGTCGGCGACGGTGACGTCCCGCTGGAGGTCCACGAACGCCGTGGGGTCGGGATCCAGCTCACCCCAGTACGCGGCGGGCGGCCGTAGAGCCTCCTCGTCCGAAACCGGCACCCTGAACCCGGCGGCGACAGGGCCGTGAGCCTCGGCGCCCGCCCGGTAGCCGTCCTCGATGGCCTGCGCTGTGCCGTACAGCCCGCGGCAGGCGCCCGCGGGGCTCATGGCCTGCGCGGGCTCGCCGGGGACGAACGCGCGCAGGGTCTCGTCGAACCGCAGCCTGCCCTGCGACTGGCTGAACAGGTGCACGGCCGGGTTCCAGCCGCCCGCCACGGCCAGCAGATCGGCCTCCACGCGCCGGTCGCCGATCAGGACGGCCGCGAGTGTCCCGTCGTCCCCGGCAACGGTGCCGGTGACGCGCCCTGCCAGGGCGCCGGAGAGACCCTCCGGGCGGGGGTCCACGACGGCGGCGATCTCCACCCCGGCCGCCGCCAGGTCGCGGGCGGCCTCGTACCCGGAGTCCGCGCACGCGTACACGACCGCGCGGGCGCCGGGACGTACCCCGTATCGGTTGGCGTACGTGCGCGCGGCGGCGGCGAGCATGACGCCGGGCAGGTCGTTGCCGGGGAACGGCAGGGACCGCTCGTGCGCGCCGGTGGCCAGCACGACGCGGCCCGCGCGGAAGTGCCACAGCCGCTCGCCGCGCGGGCGGCGCTCGACGGCGACCACGTAGCCGTGGTCGTAGAAGCCGGTCGCGGTGGTCCTGGTGAGGACCCGCACCTCGGGCAGCGCGGCCAGGTGCGACTCGGCGGCGGCCACCCAGCCGAGCGCGGGCGCGCCGTCGAGCAGGACGCGGCTGCCCAGCAGGTCGCCGCCGAGCCTCGGCTGGTCGTCGACCAGGATGACCCGCAGGCCGGACTCCCCGGCGGCGAGCGCGGCGGCCAGCCCGGCGGGACCGCCGCCCACGACGAGCACCTCGCAGTGCAGGTAGCCCTTGTCGTGGCGGCGATCGTCCACAGCGCCGGGGTCGAGCCGGCCCTTGCCGCGCAGGCTCCACGCCTCCAGGCCCGCGTGCAGCTCGACCGTGGTGGCGGCCAGCATCGGGTCGGCGCCGACCCGTACCAGCGCGTTCGGCTCCTCCGGCCCGGCGGTGAAGATCCCGCGCGGCCGGCCCAGGTTCACGCTGTGCCCGGCCACGCGCACGCCCGAGGCCAGCAGCGCGGAGGCGAGCGTGTCGCCGGGGTGGCCGTGCAGCCGCCGTCCGTCGAAGCGGAAGGGCAGCGTGACGGAGCGGTCGATCAGACCGCCGGACGGCAGACGGCTCATGGCGCCTTCCGGATCTCGTGGGTGACGGTGTGCCGTTCGACGGTGAACCAGGTGCGGCAGCCGAGCCCGTGGAACCAGCGCTCGCGGAACCAGCCCCTGGGGTTGTCGCGCATGAACACGTACTCGGCCCACTCGGCGTCGGACAGCTCGCCGGGCGCCTCCGGGTAGGCGATCCCGGCCTGACCGCCGTAGTGGAACTCGTTCTCGTCGCGGGGCCCGCAGAACGGGCAGTCGATGAGCATCATCAGTGCGCCACCGCCGCCGCGCCGTGCTCGTCGATGAGCGCCCCGCTGGTGAACCGGTCGAGCGCGAACGGCCCGGCCAGCGGATGGGGTTCGCCCTCGGCGATCGTGTGCGCGTAGACCCAGCCGGAGCCCGGCGTGGCCTTGAAGCCGCCGGTCCCCCAGCCCGCGTTGACGTACAGGCCGTCGACCGGGGTGCGGCCGATGATCGGGGAGGCGTCCGGCGACACGTCCACGATGCCCGCCCAGGTGCGCAGCACCCGGGCCCTGGCGAAGATCGGGAACAGCTCCAGCGCCGCCGCCATCTGCGCCTCGACGACGTGGAAGGCGCCGCGCTGGCCGTAGGAGTTGTACGCGTCGATGCCCGCGCCCATCACCAGCTCCCCCTTGTGCGCCTGGCTGACGTACACGTGCACGGCGTTCGACATGACCACGCAGTCGAGCACCGGCTCCAGCAGCTCCGACACCAGCGCCTGCAGCGGGTGCGACTGCAGCGGCAGCCGGATCCCGGCCCTGGCCGCGAGCACGGAGGTGTGCCCGGCGGCGGCGAGCGCGACCTTCCCGGCGGCGATCCGGCCGCGCGTGGTCTCGACGGCCAGCACCCGGCCGCGCTCGATCGCGAAGCCGGTCACCTCGCAGCCCTGGATGAGGTCGATGCCGTACGCGTCGGCCCGGCGGGCCAGCGCCCAGGCCACGTGGTCGTGCTTGGCGATGCCGCCGCGCCGCTGGAGCGTGCCGCCCAGGACGGGGTAGCGGGCCCGGCTCGACACGTTGACGATCGGGCAGAACTTCCCGACCTCGTCGGCGTCGAGCCATTCGGCGTCCACGCCGTTGAGCCGGTTGGCGTTCACCCGCCGCCTGGCCTCGCGCACGTCGCCGAGGTTGTGCGCGAGGTTGAGCACGCCGCGCTGGCTGAACTGCAGGTCGTAGTCGAGCTCGTCGCTCAGCCCCTCCCACAGCTTCAGCGAGTGCTCGTAGATGGCGGCGCTCTCGTCCCACAGGTAGTTGGAGCGGATGATCGTGGTGTTGCGCGCCATGTTGCCGCCCGCGAGCCAGCCCTTCTCCAGGACGGCCACGTTCGTGATGCCGTGGTTGCGCGCCAGGTAGTAGGCGGTGGCCAGGCCGTGGCCGCCGCCGCCGACGATGACGACGTCGTAGGCGGGTTTCGGATCGGGGTCGCGCCAGAGGAAGTCGGGATGGGTCACCGTCGGATCTTCTCCATCTTCGGGTCGAACAACGGCTCGGCGGCGACCTCGGCGGGCACGCGCCGGCCGAAGTACGTGACGTCCACCTGGGTGCCGGGCTCGGCCAGCTCGGCGGGCAGCCAGGCGTAGGCGATCGGCGCCCGTATCGTGTGGCCGTGCGCGGCGCTGGTGACGTACCCGACGGTGCGGCCCTGGTGCCTGACCGGCTCCTTGCCCATGACGACCTCGGCGGTCAGCAGCGGCACCAGCTTGCGGGTGACGTCCGTGGACAGCGCGTCGCGGCCGACGAAGTCCTTGCCGGTCTTGACCGCGAACCCCAGCCCCGCCTCGTACGGGTCGTGCTCGGGTGTCATGTCGACCCCCCACAGCCGGTAGCCCTTCTCCAGGCGGAGGCTGTTGAACGCGGCCCGGCCGCCGGCGACCGGCAGGCCGGTCGCCCACAGCGTGTCCCACAGCTTGAGCCCGAGGTCGGCGGTGGTGTAGAGCTCCCAGCCCAGCTCGCCCACGTACGAGACGCGCATCGCGGTCACCGGCACGTGGCCGACGTAACCGGTCTTGCAGGTGAAGTAGCGGAAGCCCTCGTGGGACATGTCCAGGTCGGTGAGCGGCTGCACCAGTTCCCTGGCGCGCGGCCCCCACACGCCGACGCAGCAGGTGCCGGGCGTGATGTCGCGCACGTACACGCCGCCGGGCGCGTGTCGGGTGATCCAGTCGAGGTCCAGGTTGCCGTTGGCGCCGATCTGGAACCGGTCCTCCTCGATCCTGGCCACGGTGAGGTCGGAGCGGATGCCGCCGCCGGTGTCCAGCAGGAGCGTGTACGTGACCGAGCCGGGCTTCTTGTCCACGTCGTTGGTGGTCAGCCGCTGCAGGAACGCCGCCGCCTTCGGGCCGCCGACCTCGATCCGCTTGAGCGGGGTCATGTCGTAGAGCGCGACGCTCTCGCGGGTGGCGTGCGACTCGGCCGCGGCGATCGGCGACCAGTAGCGGCCCGCCCACGCGTCCCGGCGGCCGAGGAACGCCTCGTCGCCGGGGAGGTCGTCCAGCAGCGGACGGTTGGCCTCGAACCAGTGCGGCCGTTCCCAGCCCGCGCCCTCCAGGAAGAAGCCGCCCAGCTCGCGCTGCCGGATGTGGAACGGGCTGGTGCGCATCGGCCGCGGCGACTCCATCGGCTGCAGCGGGTGGATGACGTCGTACACCTCGATGAAGTTCCGCGCGCCGCGCTCGGCGACGAAGGCCGGGGAGAGCTGGACCGGCTCGAACCGGCTCAGCTCGCACTCGTGCAGGTCGGTCGCGGACACGCCGTCCACCAGCAGCTCGGCCACCGCCCTGGCGACCCCGGCCGAGTGCGTCACCCAGACGGCCTCGGCCAGCCAGAACCCCTCCAGGTGCGGCGCCTCGCCGATCAGCGGGAAGCCGTCGGGGGTGAACGAGAAGACGCCGTTGATGCCGTCCTCGTACGTGGTCCCGGCCAGCGTCGGCAGCAGCTCGCACGCGTCCCGCCAGGCGGGGTCGAAGTCCTCTTCGGTGAACGCCTGCACCGACGGCATCGTGGTGCCCTTGGGGCCGATCTCGTGCTGGGCGACGGGCATCGGGCGGTGGGCGTACGAGCCGACGCCGACGCGGTCGCCGTGGTGCCGGAAGTAGAGGTCGCGGTCCTGGTGGCGGAGGATCGGCCCGATTCCCGGGCTGCCGGCCAGCGGGCCCGATCTGGCGTACTGGTGGGCCAGCGGCTGCAGCGGCACGGTCAGCCCGGCCAGCTCGCCGATCGACGGCCCCCAGAACCCGGCCGCGCACACCACCACGTCCGCCTCGATGACCCGGTGCTCGACGACCCCGTGCTCGTCGTCGGACTCGACCGCCACACCGGTGACCCGGCCGCCGTGCTGCTCGACGCCCACCACCGTGTGCCCGCCCAGGAACCGCGCGCCGCGCTCCGACGCCCGCCGCGCCTGCGTCTCACAGCAGCGGACGGCGACGGCCAGCCCGTCGGACGGCACGTGGAAGCCGCCGAGCACCTTGCCCGGGTCGAGCAGCGGCCACAGCTCGGCGCAGGCGGCGGGGTCGACCAGGCGGCTCTCCACACCCCAGGACTCGGCCCAGCCGTGCTTGCGGTGCAGGTCCTGCCAGCGTTCCTCGGTGGTCGCCACCTCCAGACCGCCGACCTGCTCGAAACAGCCCAGCTCGGTGTACTTGCGCACGGTGTACGAGGCGAACTCGGTCATGGTCTTGGACGGGTTCGTCTGGAAGACCAGGCCCGGCGCGTGGGAGCTGGAGCCGCCGGTGGCGGGGAGCGGCCCTCGGTCGACGACCGTGACGTCGGTCCATCCGCGTGCGGTCAGCTCGTCGGCCAGGGCACAGCCCACGATGCCGGCTCCTATGATCACCAATCGAGGCCGGCTCGTCATGCACCCTCCGGTTGTTCCTTAATACGCAACACGTACCGGACTACGCAACGAACATAAAGCCCAGCGATCGGCAGGACAAGAGCGTCTCTCAGCGGAGACGGACCGTCTCGTCTCCTGTTAGGATCGGCCCGTGCAGCGCAGAACCACACCTGACACGGGCCGCCGCAGCGAGGCCTCCCGCCGCGCCATCCTCGACGCCGCCTTCGCGCTGGCCGGCGAGGTCGGCTACGCCAAGCTCAGCATCGAGGGCATCGCCGCCCGCGCGGGCGTCGGCAAGCAGACGATCTACCGCTGGTGGCCGACCAAGGGCGCGGTGCTCTTCGACGCCGTGCTGAGCCTGACCGAGGGGCGGGAGGGCGCTGAGGGCATGGCGCTGCCCGACACCGGCGACCTGGAGGCCGACCTCAAGCTGGTGCTGCGCGCCACCGTCGACGAGTTCGCCGACCCGGCCTACGACCGGCCGCTGCGCGCGCTCTCCATCGAGATCACGAACGACCCCGCGCTGGCCGCCCTCTACGCCGAGCGCCTGGAGAGGCCGATGAACGAGCTGAAGAAGGCCCGCCTGCGCGCCGCCCAGGAGGCCGGGCAGCTGCCCGCGGATCTCGACCTGGACGTGGCGGTCGACCTGATCTGGAGCCCGCTGCTGAGCCGCTGGCTGCACCGCTCCGGCCCGCTCACCCACGCCTACGCCGACGCCGTGGTCGAGACGGCGCTGCGCGGCATCTACGCGCGCTGACGGGCGCGTCAGGTGATGAGCACGCCGCCGTCGACCGGCAGCGCGACGCCGGTGATGTAGGAGGCCGCGTCGCTCGCCAGGAACACCGCCGCCGCCACGAGCTCGGCCGGATCGCCCGCCCGGCCCATCGGCACCCTTTGCTCCAGGACCCGCTCCAGATAGCCGGGCGGGTACTGATCGGTCATCTCGGAGGCGAAGAACCCCGGCACCAGGCAGTTGACCCGGATGCCGCGCCGCCCGGTCCACTGCTGCGCGAGGTCTCTGGTGAGGCCCTCCACGCCCGCCTTGGACGCGCTGTAGGCGGCCTGCGGGAGCCCGGCGGTGGTGCCGCCGAGCACGCTGCCGATGTTGACCACCGACGAGCCGGGCCGCATCACCCGCGCGCACGCCTGCGCCATCCAGTAGGTGCCGAGCAGGTTGACGTCGATCACCTGCCGGAACTCCTCCGGCGTCTCGCGCAGCGCGGGCACGGCGGTGCCGACCCCGGCGTTGTTGATCAGCACGTCGACCGCGCCGAACTCGGCCATCGCGGCCTCGGCCAGCGCGCCGCAGTCTTCGGCCCTGGCCACGTCGGTGGCCAGGGCCAGGCACCGGCGACCGGTCTCCTCGACCAGCCGCCGCGTCTCGCCCAGCCGGTCGGCGCGGCGAGCGCCGATCACGACGTCGGCCCCGGCCTCGGCGAACCCTCTGGCGAAGGCCACGCCGAGCCCCGAGGACGCGCCGGTGACGATGGCGACCTTGCCGTCGAGCGCGAAACGCCGCAGCATGACTAGAGTCCGTACTCCTTGACGATGCGCTCGTGCCGCTCGACCTCGACGTCGACCTCGCGGGCCAGGTCGAGCCAGGCCAGCGGGTGGGACCAGCGCTCCGTGGCGTCGTCGAGCAGGGCGTCGACCTCGACCGGCGAGACGCCGGGCGGCACCGCCACCCAGCCGAACACACCGGGGAGCTGCTCGCCGCTCGTCGGGTGGTTGACCTGGTAGTTCTCGTCGCTGTAGACCCACATGGGCCAGCCGCGCTCGGCCATGACCTCGGTGAACTCGGCCCAGTCGCTCTCGCTCGGCGCGGCGCCGTCGAAGAAGTAGCTCGTGTAGCCGCCCGGCCGCAGGATGCTCACCGCCGCGAACGGCGGCACGAAGTTCTGCTGCTCCTCGGGGTCTTCGGGGAGCGGCTCCAGCAACTGCGGGTCGAACACCACGAGGTCGCCGGCGTTGTAGTCCATACCGCGCGGCTGCGGCAGCGCCAGCCGGGCGGTGGCGGGGCCGGTGCGGATGGACAGCACCTGGCGGCGGCCGCCGTCGGGCGCGGGGAGGATGACCCGGATCAGGCCCATCTCCTCCTCGATCGGCCCTTCGGTGGACTTGATCGGCATGCCGATCCTGGCGGCGCCCTTGCGGACGGCCGCCCAGTCCTCGGCCGCCGTGGCCATGACGATCATGCGCCAGACGTCCTCGTCGGCGAGCTCGTCGAGCACCTCCAGCAGCGCCTTGGCGCCCTTGACGTTGTCGTCGAGCTGCTGGGCGGCGGTGGCGACGATGCGGCGGGCGTCGACCCCGGCGCCGGCGGCGACGGCGTGCTCGGCGTTGTCGAGGGCCTCGGGCCAGCGCTCGCGGGCGGTGTGGAGGCGGGCCAGCGCGAGGTGCTTGGCGGCGTGCGGCAGCATGCCGGCCAGCTGCTCAAGGCGCTCGTCCTGGCGGGCCTCGATGAGGAGCGTGGTGAGGTAGCCGATGTCGTCGGGCTCGGCGGTGGCGATGTCGCCGGAGTCGACGAGCATCTTCCAGTAGATGTCGGCGCCGGACGCGGGGTAGCCGAGGAAGCCGAGGGTGGTGGTGTGGCGGCGGGTGGCCTCGAGGTCCTCGCCGGACAGCGGGGCGAGCCAGCCGATCCAGCGCTCGGGGTCGGCGTTGTAACCGTCGGCGGCGTCGAAGTAGGCGACGCGCTC
Source organism: Nonomuraea sp. NPDC054003 (assembly GCF_055585125.1). NCBI lineage: Bacteria > Bacillati > Actinomycetota > Actinomycetes > Streptosporangiales > Streptosporangiaceae > Nonomuraea > Nonomuraea sp. NPDC054003. Next base: position 237,607 of record NZ_JBVJKR010000003.1, on the reverse strand, counting down.
CTCCAGCGGGCCGGGCGCCTCGGGCTCGGCGGTGGCGTCGGCGGCGGCGCGCAGCGCGGCGACGCGCTCGGCCACGCCGGCGTCGGCGCGCAGCTCGGCGGCGGCGGACTCGGCCAGGTCGGCCAGCGCCCTGGCCTGCCAGACGCCCTGCCGGGCGACGGCCAGGTCGCCCGCCACGAGGGCGAGCTCGACGCGGGGGCGGTAGCCGCCCATCATGCCGAAGTAGTCGATCCACTGGCGCAGCACGCGGCCGAGCTGCCAGGTGTTGGTGATCTGGGCGGAGCCGGAGAGCTTGTAGACGGCCTGGGCCCACTCGACGAACACCCGCGGGTGCTCGCCCACCACGTCGAGGTCGGGCAGCGCGTCGACGGCCTCGGCGAGGCGGTCGAGCTGCGCCAGGACGAGCGCGCGGCGCACGCCGTCGCGGTGGTCCTTGGCGACCGGGTCGTCGGCCTGGAAGCCGGCGGCGGCCTGCAGCGCGGTGAGCGCGTCCTCGGCGCGTCCCGCGGCGAGGAGCGCGCGGGCGCTCTCGGCGCCGAGCTCCCAGCTCGCCTCGCGGCCGGCGGCACGCAGCCGCTCGACGGCGGACTCGATGTAGGTGACGGCCTCCCCGGCGCGGCCGGCGTCGACGAGCGCGGCGGCGTACTGGGTCACCAGGCCGGAGAAGGCGGGCCCGGCGGGGTCGGCGCCCTCGATGGCCGGGGCCAGCAGCTCCAGCCTCCGGTCGGCGTAGCCGGGGCCGTCGGTGTTGGCCCACGCCACGGCGAGCGCCTCGACGGCCGCCGGGGTGGCCGGGCAGTCGCGGACGTCTTCGCGCTGGGCGAACGCGAGCAGCTGCTCGGCGTCCTCGATCGCGACCGCGCCCTGGACGCGGTCGCCGATGCGGCCGACGAGGTGCCAGTAGCGGGAGTAGAACTCCAGCCAGGGCTGCCCCAGGGCCTCCGCCTGCTGAGCGATGGCCGGGGCCATCACGTCGAGCTGCGGATATCGCCCTTCGTAGGCCTGCGCGGGCAGGTCTCCCAGAGCCATGGCGAGGCCCACGTTGCCCGCCTCGGAAAGCTGCTGCTGGGTTTCGCCGACCCACGCCCAGATGTCCACGTCCATGGGCAGTCAGTCTGCCAGGTCAACGAGCGTCCCCCAAACGCAGAAGCGCGATGAGCTCGTCCGATTCGTCGTCGTTTAGCACGGAAAATACCGGTGCCATCAGGTCGTCGGTGGCGTCCTCGGCGGCGGCCCGGCGTGCGACGACGTCAGGTCCAGGGGTCGGATAGGGCTCCGGCCACTGGAAGAACTGGGCGATCATCTCGCCGCTCCGGTGGCCGAACGGCGTCGCGTCGTGGTCGGCGGCCAGCGTGGCCTCCAGAGGGCTCAGCCCGGCCGCGAGCACCGCGTTGGCGTGCAGCCCGCCCCGCAGCTCGCGGACCACGTGCATGAGCTGGACGGCCCGCGCGGGCGGATCGCCGGCGAGCGGCACGGCCCGCCACCCGGCGAACAGCGGCGCCCCGACCGGTGAGGCCGCCTCGACGACCTTCTCCAGCAGCTCGGCGATCCTGGCGCAGCCGTCGTAGCCGCCGAGCTTGCGCCGCCCCCAGTCCTGGCAGGCCCCGGCGGCCAGCTCGACGGCCTGGTCCACGGGCATCTTGCGGCCGCCCTCCCAGCTCTGCCTGACGTGCTCGGGCGGGAAGAAGACGGCCACCGAGGTGACCACGTCGGCCTCGCACTCGCCGAGCACCCCGCAGCGGCCGCGGAAGTAGAACTCGCGAGGCCCCAGGCCGTGCTCGTCGCAGACGGCCTTGGCCTCGCGGGAGATCATGAAGCCGCCGCCGTACTGCCCGATGGGCGCCTTGACCTGGACGGCTGTGGTGCGCGGGTCTGCCATCTCCACCCCTCTCGGTTCGGGAAACAGACCCAGCATCCCCTAGGAGAACATCATTCTGCAAGCATCAGCTCGCCGGAGGCCACGATGACCGCCGGGCCCCGCAGATAGCTGGTCTCCTCGTCGAGCACCACGGTGAGCGTGCCGCCCGTCACCTCGATCGTCCAGGTGCCGGTGGTCTCGCCGGACAGCGCGGCGGCCGCGACCGCGGTGGCGACCGCGCCGGTGCCGCAGGAACGGGTCTCGCCGGAGCCCCGCTCGAAGACCCGCATCACCGCGCGGCTGGGGCCGACCGCGTTGAACAGCTCGATGTTGACGCCGGCCGGGAACACCGCGGGGTCGAAGGTGGGCTGGTGGGTGAGGTCGAGCTGGACGACCGGGTCGCCGATCGAGCAGGCGAGGTGCGGGTTGCCCACGTCGACGTGGACGCCCTCGTACTCGTGGCCGCCCACCGTGGTGACGCTGGAGCCCAGCACGGCGGGCTTGCCCATCTCGACGGTGATCTCTCCGTCGGGCTCCACCCGGACCAGGCGGGTGCCGCCCCGGGTCGCGATGGCGAACTCGCCCGGACCCTCCAGCCCCGCGTCGACCAGGTAGCGGGCGAAGACCCGGCTGCCGTTGCCGCACATCTCGGCCATGCCGCCGTCGGCGTTGCGATAGTCCATGAACCACTCGGCCTGCTGCCCCGCCACCTCGGGAACCTGCTTGGTGCGCACCACGCGGAGCACGCCGTCGGCCCCGACGCCGGCCCGCCTGTCGCAGATGCGGGCCACGAGTGTGGCGGGCAGGTCGAGCTCCCCATCGGGATCGGGAAGGATGACGAAGTCGTTCTCGGTGCCGTGCCCCTTGAGAAAGCGCATTACCCGATTTTATCCGGACTACTGTCCGGCTATCAGCGCCAGGGACCGGTCGAGCAGGCCGGGATCGTCGTACGGGAGCCAGCGCACCCGCGGATCGCGCCGGAACCACGACTCCTGCCGCCTCGCGAACCGCCGCGTCGCCCGCACCGTCTCGGCGAACGCCTCCTCCTCGCTCCACTCCCCTTCCAGGTAGCGGATCACCTGGGCGTAGCCGAGCGCCCGGCCGGCCGTGCGGCCCTCCGCCAGGCCCCGCCCGAGCAGCTCGCGCACCTCGCCGACCAGCCCCGCCGCCCACATCCGCCCGACCCTGGTCTCGATCCGCTCGTCGAGCACCGGCCTGGGCACCTCCAGCCCGATCTGCACGCTGGGGTAGATGGCCTCGTAGGACGGCATGGTGGCGGAGAACGGCCGGCCGGAGTGCTCGATCACCTCCAGCGCCCGCACGATGCGCCGGCCGTTGCTCGGCAGGATCGCGGCGGCGGCGGCCGGGTCGAGCTCGCACAGCCGCGCGTACAGCGGCCCGGCGCCGCGCTCGGCCAGCTCGGCCTCCAGGCGGGCCCTGATCTCCGGGTCGGTGCCGGGGAACTCCAGGTCGTCGATGGCCGCGCGCACGTAGAGCCCGCTGCCGCCCACCAGCACCGGCACGGCGATGGCCTCGATCAGCGGCCTGACCAGCTTCTGGTACTCGGCCACGCTGGCCGTGACCGTCACGTCCCAGACGTCGAGCAGGTGGTGGGGCACGCCGCGCCGCTCGGCCTCGGTGAGCTTGGCGGTGCCGATGTCCATGCCGCGGTAGAGCTGCATGGAGTCGGCGTTGACGCACTCCCCGCCCAGCCGCAGCGCGATGTCGACGGCGAGGTCTGACTTACCGGCCGCGGTGGGCCCCACGACGGCGATGACTGGGTGACGCACGCCTACCAGTGTGGCCTGCCCAGGTCAGCGGTCGCGCCCGGCACCACGTCACAGGTCGAGCAGCGTGGGCTGCAGGTAACCCTCGTGGGTGAGCAGCCAGCGCTTGGTCTCGACGCCGACCCCGCCGCTGAACCCGCCCAGCCCGTTGCCCGCGACCACCCGGTGGCACGGCACCACGATCGGCAGCGGGTTGGACCCCATGATCGAGCCGATCCCGCGCGCGGGCACGCCGGTGCCGCTGCGCGCCGCCAGCTCGCCGTAGGTCACCGCGGTGCCGTACGGGACCTCGTACAGGGCCTGCAGAACCTCGCGCCGCACGCCCGACGTCAGCCGCCAGTCGATCGGCGTCTCGAACCGCCGCGAAGCACCGGTGAAATAACCACTCAGCTCCTCGACCACGGAACCCGTACGATCCGGGTCATGGACCTCAGGCAGGCCGAGGCGGTCGCGCATCCTGTCACGGACGCCCCACCCCGACGCCACCAGCCCGTCCTCGGTGACGGCCAGCACGAAGGGCCCGACCGGCGTCGGCACCTCCGCGAACGCGACGGTGGTCGTCATGTCGTCTCGTGAACTCGTCATCCTCGGCACCTCCAGCGCGGTCCCCACCCGACACCGTAACCACAACGGCTACCTGTTGCGCTGGGACGGACAGGGTTATCTGTTCGATCCCGGCGAGGGGACCCAGCGGCAGATGCTGCACGCAGGGGTGAGCGCCAGTGACGTCCACTGGATCTGCCTGACGCACTTCCACGGCGACCACTGCCTGGGCGTGCCGGGCGTGATCCAGCGCATCGCGCGCGACAGGGTGCGCCACCCGGTGCGGGCCATCTTCCCCGCCTCCGGCGCGGACTACTGGCGCAGGCTGCGGCACGCCGCCGTGTTCGCCGACACCGCCGTCATCGAGGAGCAGCCGGTCTCCGGCGAGCTGGCCTCCACCGGCCCGCTGACCGCCCGCCGCCTGTCCCACCCGGTCGAGTCGTACGGATACCGCGTCCAGGAGCCGCCCGGCGTGCGCATGCTGCCCGAGCGGCTGGCCGCCCACGGCATCCGCGGGCCCGAGGTGGGCGAGCTGCAGCGCACCGGCTCGGTGCGCGGCGTGACGCTGGCCCGGTGCAGCGTGCCGAAGCCGGGCCAGGCCGCGGCGTTCGTCATGGACACCCGGCTGTGCGACGCGGTGTTCGAGCTGGCCGACGGGGTCGACCTGCTCGTCATCGAGGCCACGTTCCTGTCGGGCGAGCAGGCGCTGGCCAAGGAGTACGGGCACCTGACCGCGTTCGAGGCGGGGCTGGTGGCCGCCCAAGCGGGGGTGCGGCGGCTGGTGCTCACGCACTTCTCCGAGCGCTACACGTTCGCGGACGAGCCCGTGTTCCTGGAAGAGGTGCGGCGCTCCTTCGACGGGGAGGTCTTCCTGGCGCGCGACCTGATGCGGGTCCCGGTGCCGCGCCGCCGCCGCTGACATGCTCTCGTCCTGTGGTCACTCGTAGGGGCTGCGGCCCTCGCTCACGGCGCCGATCATGCCGACGGCGTACGCGTGGGCCGCCCGGTGCAGGCCGTGGCCGTAGCTGACCCGGGCCACGCCCAGCTCCGCCAGCCTGGCCAGGCTCGGCGCGCCCGGCTTGAACAGGATGTTGACCGGGCCGTCCACCTCGTCCACCAGCGCCCCGATCTCGTCCTCGGCCGACAGCCCGATCGGGTAGACGCAGTCGGCGCCCGCCTCCAGGTAACGCCGGGCCCGCGCCACCGCGTCGGCGCGCCCGCCGCCGTCGCGGACGAGGTAGGTGTCGATCCTGGCGTTGACGACGAGCGCCGGTCCCGCCGCGGCGCGCACCGCCGCCAGGAAAGCGGCCTGCTCGTCCGGATCGACCAGTTCTCCGGTACGGGGGTCGGAATCCTCCAGGTTGCAGCCCGCGGCGCCGGTCTCCAGCAGCCGCCCGGCCAGCTCGGCCGGGTCCAGCCCGTATCCGCGCTCCATGTCGGCCGTCACCGGCACGTCCACCACCCGGACGACGCGGGACACGGCGGCCAGCATCTCGGCCACCGGCGTCGCCTCGCCGTCCTCGTAGCCCAGCACGCGCGCCACCGCGGCGCTCCCGGTCGCCACCGCCGGGAAGCCGGCCTCCCGGACGGCCGTCGCGGACGCGGCGTCCCAGGCGTTCGGCAGGATCAACGGCTTTCCCGGCACGTGCAGGGCACGCAGTGCCGCCGCCTTCTCAATGGTCATGGCCGGAACCATAGGAAGGCGGGGCCGGTGGCTGTAGGTCCAATGCCCGCGAGAACCGGCAAGCCACTTCAGGTTTCTCAAGAGGTGCGGGGTGCGTCCGGAGGGTGAACGGCCGTGTCCCGCGCCACCGTGCTCGTGGTGTCAGCAGCCGCTCTTGGCGCACTGGCCGCCGACGGTGCCGGCCGGGCCGTCAGCCGGGTTGTCGCCCTCGTCGGAGGGCGGCGGCTTGGCCGCGGTCGTGGGCTTCTTGCCGCTGTCGCCCTGCTTCGCGGCGGTTTCCTGCTTGGCGCCGTCGCCCTTGCTCGCGGTGCTCTTGTCCGACGAACCGGCGCGGGTGTCGCGGGTGTCGCCCGATGTGTCGCCAACGGACGCGTCGCCCATCTCGGCGGCCTCCTCCTCGGGCAGGCCGGTGTCGGCGTCGCCCATGGTGGCCTCGTCGGCGGCCGCCTCGTCCTGCAGCGGCTCGCCCTCGCTGCCGGTCTCGCCGGCGCCCTGCTCGGGCCCCGCCTGCCGGCTCTGCTGGGTGGGCGTGCCCGTCTCTCCGGACCCGGCGGTCAGCGCGTAGCCGACGCCGCCCACGGCCATCGCCGCCACGAGTACGGACGCGGCGATGACGGTGATCTTTTTCTTCTTGCTCGGCCTGTTCCTGGCGGCCCGGCGGCCCTCGCCTGGCCCGTTGAGGATCTCAAGACGATCCGGCTCGGTCGGATCTTGCATGGTGTTACAGCTCCCTGCGGTCGTATCGGGAAAGCTCTCCGGCTTCCGCGGGCGATGGACCACACTAGCCGCAACAGCCGAATGCTCGCGCAACAATCACAAAGGAATCACGACTTGTCCCCCCAAGGTCCTATTCGCCCAGGTCGACGCCACCGCCTCGCCCCCGCCGCCGCGGTCACCGCCGTCCTGGCCATCGCCACGGCGGGAATTCTCCTCGCGTTCACCGGCCCGCGAATGCACCCTCGCAAATCCGCCCCGGAAATCGATCAGGAAAGCCCACTTTTCGATCAATCCCGCCGCACGCCCCCACCCACGTGGACGTCCATTCCCCCGCCCCATTCAGCCAGCCCAGAACCCCCCGCACCGGTGACGAGCATCACCACCGAAACCCCCTGGCTCCACCCGATCCCCCCACCGAACAACACACCCTCGTCCCACCCAGGAGACGCCACCAGGCGTCCGGCAGACGTCCCAGAACGCCAGCCCCCCACCCGAGATCACCAAGGCCCCCGTGCCCAACCCCGCACCCACCGCCCCGAACCCCGGGAACGTTCCAACACCCACACACCGAACGACAACACCAGCACCGGCGAGGCGGTCACACTCACCACCGCCCCCTCACCCACCCCCGAGCCCCAGCCCAAGGCCCAGACCCCACCAGGACTCCCCGCCCCCGACCCCTGCGCAACCTTCCACGACTTCCGCCGCGAAGCCTGCTACGAGGCCCTCAAGAGCCTAGGAAACTGATCACCCAAGGCGAGCCCGCAACTCAGGAACTACGGCGGGCAGAGCAGGCCGAAGGCTTGCTATCGGCGCCCAGCCCGGGGGGTTTCCCAAAAAGCCCTTAAGATCTTGATCTTTTACGGCGCGACCCACCCGAGCCAAGCACACCCGACGATCAGCGAGCGGAACAGCCCGAAGAAGAAGAAGAAGAAGAAGAAGGAGAAGTCGCCGGCCGGCCAATGGTAGGCATACCGAGGAGCACCCCGGACGGCTGAGGAGCCACACGCGCCTGCCAGGCGTCACCCGCACGCGTGCGGCGCAGGTCGCGGACCGGCCCGTCGGCGACCAGGTGGTGCGGGGCCGCGTACGTGACCTCGACCGTGACCATGTCGCCCGGACGCGGCGTCTCCTCGCCCACGGCGAAGTGAACGAGGCGGTTGTCGGGCGCGCGGCCGGAAAGGCGGCGGGTCGCCTCGTCCTTGCGGCCTTCGCCCTCGGCGACCAGGATCTCCAGCGTGCGGCCGACCTGCTTCTTGTTCTCCGCCCAGGAGATCTCCTCCTGGAGGGCGACCAGCCGCTCGTAGCGCTCCTGGACGACCTCCTTGGGGATCTGGTCGTCCATGGTGGCGGCGGGGGTGCCCGGCCTGATCGAGTACTGGAAGGTGAAGGCGTTGGCGAAGCGGCTCTCCCGTACGACGTCGAGGGTCGCCTGGAAGTCGTCTTCGGTCTCGCCGGGGAAGCCGACGATGATGTCGGTGGAGATGGCCGCGTCGGGCATGGCGGCGCGGACCCGCTCGATGATGCCGAGGTAGCGCTCGGCGCGGTAGGAGCGGCGCATGGCCTTGAGCACCCGGTCGGAGCCCGACTGGAGCGGCATGTGGAGCTGGTGCATGACGTTGGGTGTCTCGGCCATGGCGGCGATGACGTCGTCGGTGAACGCGGCCGGATGCGGCGAGGTGAACCGGACCCGCTCAAGGCCCTCGACGTCGCCGCAGGCGCGCAGCAGCTTGCCGAAGGCGAGCCGGTCGCCGAACTCGACCCCGTAGGTGTTGACGTTCTGGCCGAGCAGGGTGACTTCGAGGACACCCTGGTCGACGAGGGTGCGCACCTCGGCGAGGACGTCGCCGGGCCGGCGGTCCTTCTCCTTGCCGCGCAGCGCCGGGACGATGCAGAAGGTGCAGGTGTTGTTGCAGCCGACCGAGATGGCCACCCAGGCGGCGTAGGCGGACTCGCGCCTGGTGGGGAGCGTGGAGGGGAAGACCTCCAGCGACTCCTTCAGCTCGACCTGCGCCTCGCCCTCGATGCGGGCGCGCTCCAGCAGCACGGGCAGGGAGCCGATGTTGTGGGTGCCGAACACCACGTCGACCCAGGGCGCCTTGCGGACGATCTCGCCCTGGTCCTTCTGCGCGAGGCAGCCGCCGACGGCGATCTGCATCCGCGGGTTGCGGACCTTGGCGGGCCGCAGATGGCCGAGGTTGCCGTAGAGGCGGTTGTCGGCGTTCTCCCGGACGGCGCAGGTGTTGAAGACCACGACGTCGGCGGTCTCGCCTTCGGTCACGGCGACGTAGCCGGCGCCTTCCAGCAGGCCGGACAGCCGCTCGGAGTCGTGCACGTTCATCTGGCACCCGTACGTGCGGACCTCGTACGTGCGGGGGCTCTCCTGGGTCACAGTCATGGCATGAACAAGGGTAGTCGTTATGAGCCCTGCGCCAGCCGTACGCTTTCAAAAGACCAGCTTGACTGCCTGATGTGATCGGATCGGTACCGCCTGGTTAGTGACCAGCGTCCTTCGTGCCTCTACCGTTTGGGTCCATGACGGAGAACGGGGACGCCACTCCACTCGTGCAGATGGAGCACGTCAACAAGCACTTCGGGGCGCTGCACGTCCTGAAGGACATCAACTTGACCGTCTCACGTGGCGAGGTCCTGGTCGTCATCGGCCCGTCCGGCGGCGGCAAGTCGACGCTCTGCCGGACGATCAACCGGCTGGAGACGATCGACGACGGCAGGATCGTCTTCGACGGCCAGGTGCTGCCGGCGGAGGGCAAGGCGCTGGCCAGGTTGCGCTCCGACGTCGGGATGGTGTTCCAGTCGTTCAACCTGTTCGCCCACAAGACCATCCGGGAGAACGTGACGCTGGGCCCGGTCAAGGTCCGCCGCCAGGCCAAGGACGCCGCCGACAAGCGCGCCATGGAGCTGCTGGAGCGGGTCGGCATCGCGGCCCAGGCGGACAAGTATCCCGCCCAGCTCTCCGGCGGCCAGCAGCAGCGCGTCGCCATCGCCAGGGCGCTGGCCATGGACCCGAAGATGATCCTGTTCGACGAGCCGACCTCCGCGCTGGACCCCGAGATGGTGCAGGAGGTGCTCGACGTCATGATCGGGCTGGCGCGTGACGGGATGACGATGATGGTCGTCACCCACGAGATGGGCTTCGCCCGCAGGGCCGCCAACCGGGTCGTGTTCATGGCCGACGGGCAGGTCGTCGAGGAGAACACCCCTGACGAGTTCTTCACCAACGCGCAGACCGACCGGGCGCGTGACTTCCTTTCGAAGATCCTCACGCACTGACTAACGAGGCAGGTACACATGCACATGCGTCGAATGGGAGCGGTGCTCGCCGCGTTCGCCATGGCGGGCGCGCTGACCGCTTGCGGCGGCGATGACGCTGGAGGCGGCGGCGACGGCGGCGGCTCCTACGCCACCGTGATCGACAAGATCAAGGGTGGCGGCACCGTGGTCGTCGGCACCAAGTGGGACCAGCCGAGCCTGGGTCTGAAGACCGGGCCCGAGCCGGAGGGCTTTGACGTCGACGTGGCCAAGGCCGTGCTCAAGGAGCTCAACGGCGGCACCGACGTCAAGGTCGAGTGGAAGGAGTCGGCCTCGTCCAACCGCGAGCCGTTCCTGCAGAACGGCACCGTCGACATCATCTTCGCCACCTACTCGATCACCGAGGAGCGCAAGGGCAAGGTCACCTTCGGCGGCCCGTACGTGATCTCGCACCAGGACATCATGGTGCGCAAGGACGACACGTCGATCAACACCCCGCAGGACCTCAAGGGCAAGCGCATCTGCAAGGCCGCGGGGTCCAACTCCTACAAGCGCATCACCGACCCGCCGCCGGACGGCGAGCTCGACATCGACGCCACCACCGTCGACGCGGCGAACTACTCGGAGTGCGTGCAGAAGCTCAACGGCAGCAACCTCGACGCCGTCACCACCGACGACCTGATCCTGGCGGGCTTCGCCAAGCAGGCGGGCGGCAACTTCAAGGTGCTGGGCCAGGGCTTCACCGACGAGAAGTACGGCGTCGGCCTGAAGAAGGGCGACACCGCGACCTGCGAGGCCGTCAACACCGCGATCAAGACGCTGTGGGACAACGGCCAGATGAAGACCATGCTGGACAAGTGGTTCGGCGGCATCGAGGGCCTGCCGCTCTCGACCGAGGCACCGCCGGCCGAGGGTTGCGCCTGATCATGTCGTAGGCGGCGGCCGGGATCCCGGCCGCCGCCCTCCTATGCGGTGGAGCACGATGGACGAACTAATCAAGTACGCGCCCGTCCTCGCGGAAGGCTTCCTGGAGAACGTCAAGCTCTCCCTCGTGGCCGCGGTCGCCTCCCTCATCCTGGGCACGATTCTCGTGGGGATGCGGGTCTCGCCGACGCCGGTGCTGCGTGCGGCCGCCACCGTCTACGTCAACGTGGTGCGCAACACGCCGCTGACGCTGGTGCTGGCGTTCTCCGCGCTGGGTCTGAGCGACCAGCTCGGCCTGGTGTTCTCCCAGGAGCCGAGCGTCAACTCGTTCTGGATCGTCGCGATGGGCCTGTCGTTCTACACCGCGTCGTTCGTGTGCGAGGCGCTGCGGGCCGGCATCAACACGGTGCCCCTCGGGCAGGCCGAGGCGGCGCGGTCGATCGGGTTGTCGTTCTTCCAGTCCCTGCGGCTGATCATCCTGCCGCAGGCGTTCCGGGCCGTCATCGCCCCGCTGGGCAGCGTGATGATCGCCATGATCAAGAACACCACGGTCGCGACGGCCGGCGGCTACCTCGCCGACGCGGCCGCCACCATGAAGGAGGTCTTCGACACCACCGGCGCGTCGATCCCCATCTTCATCGGGATCGTCGTCGCGTTCATGGCCCTGACCATGCCCATCGGCTACTTCACCGGTTGGTTGTCCCGACGTCTGGCGGTGGCCCGATGAACCTTTCCGTCCTGTTCGACACCCCGGGCCCGCGCGGGCGGGTGCGCAACCACCTGCTCACCGCGATCAGCGTGCTGATCGTGGGCGGCATCGCCTACTGGGTCTATCTGGGCTTCGACGCCAAGGGCCAGTTCGAGGGGAAGATCTGGGAGCCGTTCCTCGACCCCTACACCTGGCAGACGTGGATCCTGCCCGGCCTGGCCGGCACGCTGCGGGCCGCCGCGCTGGCCGCGGTGCTCGCGTTCGCGTTCGGCGCGATCTTCGGTCTGGCGCGGCTGTCCGACCACGCCTGGATCCGGATCCCGGCCGGGCTGGTGGTCGAGGTCTTCCGGGCCATCCCGCTGCTGCTGCTGATCTTCTTCATCTTCTACCTGGCGCCGACCGTGATGGGCGGCGGCGACTACGCGTTCATGGCCGTGGTGCTCGGCCTGACCCTCTACAACGGGTCGGTGCTGGCCGAGGTCGTCCGGGCCGGCGTGCTCTCGGTGCCGAAGGGCCAGGCGGAGGCCGCGTACGCGGTCGGCATGCGCAAGAACCAGGTGATGCGGCTGGTGCTGCTGCCGCAGGCGGTCACGGCCATGATGCCGGCCATCGTCAGCCAGCTCGTGGTGCTGCTCAAGGACACCGCGCTCGGCTACATCATCGCCTACGTCGACCTGCTCAACACCGGCTTCAAGATCCTGCCGGCGGTGTTCTTCGGCTCGCTGATCCCGGCGGCCATCGTCATCGGCATCATCTACGTCGGGCTCAACATGGCGCTCAGCTACCTGGCCCACTGGCTGGAACGCCGCAGCAGGCGCAGCCGCAAGACGGCGGCGCCCCCGGTGGCGCCCCCCGGCGCGGAGGCGATCGGCCTGCGCTCCGGCGGCGGGCTCGACAGCACCGACTGACCCACGAGCGGCGGGGATTTCCGGCAGGATGCGGGTATGCCCGCCGCTCTGTGGCCCTCACCCATCTCCACCTCCGACGTCGCCCGGGCGGCGGCTCGTCCGGCCTGGCCCGTCGTGTCCGGCGGCGCCGCCTGGTGGACGGAGGACCGCCCCGGCGAGGGCGGGCGCACCACGATCGTGCGCCTCACCGCCGACGGCGCCCGGACCGAGCTGCTGCCGCCGCCGTGGAACGCCCGCACCCGCGTGCACGAGTACGGCGGCCGCCCCTACGCCGTCACCCCCGGCGGCGATGTCGTCTTCACGGAGCTGACCGACCAGCGGCTCCACACCCTCGACCGGTCGGGCGAGATCAGGCCGCTCACTCCCGAGGGCGACCGCTACGCCGACCTGGTGGTCCGCGACGACCAGGTGTGGTGCGTCCGCGAACGCCACCTCGACGGCGGCAAGGTCTCACGGTCGATCGTGTCCGTCCCGCTGGCCGGGGGCGAGGCCGCCGAGCAGGTCACGGGCCACGACTTCTACGCCTTCCCCACGCTCTCCCCCGACGGCCGGCTGCTCGCGTACGTGTGCTGGAACCATCCCCGGATGCCGTGGCACGGCACCGAGCTGCGCGTCACCCGCCTGTCCGACGGCGAGACGTGGACCGTGGCCGGCGGCCCCTCCGAGTCCGTCCTGGCGCCCCAGTGGTGCGACGACGGCCGTCTCTACCTGATCTCCGACCGCTCCGGCTGGTGGAACCTGTACGCGGCCGACATCGGCGGCGGCGAGCCGGAGCCGCTCTGCCCGCGCGAGGAGGAGTTCGCTTGGCCGCTGTGGTATCTGGGCGGCCTCCCGTACGCGGTCCTCGCCGACGGCCGGCTCGCCGTCCTGCACGGGCGCGGCGACCTGCGGCTCGGCGTGCTCGACCCGCTCACGGGCGTCCTCACCGACCTGGACACCCCGTTCCCGGGGTGGGCGCCGACGCTGGCCGCCGACGGCGCCTCCGTCCTGGGCATCGGGTACGGCCCGGCGACCCCGATGTCCGTGACCCGGGTGACCACGGCCATCGGAACCCCCGGCGGGATCGAGGTGCTGGCGGGTGACCACGGCGGGCTGCCCGACCCGGCCTACCTGCCGGAGCCTCGGGCGGTGACGCTGCCGGGCGAGGACGGCCGGGAGGTGCACGCGTTCCTGTATCCGCCCGCGCATCCGGACCACGCCGCCGACGGACCTCACCCGTACGTGATCTTCGTGCACGGCGGGCCGACCGCGCACGCCACCACCGCGCTCGACCTCGGCAAGGCGTTCCTGACCTCGCGCGGCATCGGCGTGCTCGACGTCAACTACGGCGGCTCCACCGGCTACGGCCGCGCCTACCGCGAGTCCCTGAAGGGGCAGTGGGGGCTGGCGGACGTCGCCGACACCGTCGCCGCCGCCCGCTGGCTGGCCGCCGAAGGGCACGCCGACCCCGGCCGGATCGCCGTCAGGGGCGGCAGCGCGGGCGGCTGGACCGTGATGGCGGCCTGCTGCCGGTCCGGCGCGTTCGCCGGCGGCGTCTCGTACTACGGGGTGAGCGCCCTGGGCCCGCTCAACGCGCACACCCACGACTTCGAATCCCGCTACGTGGAGTGGCTCGTCGGCCCCGAGGACCCCCAGCTGTACGCCGAACGCGAACCACTCGCCCTGGCCGGCGGCGTCTCCTGCCCGATGCTGCTGCTCCAGGGGCTCGACGACCCGGTGGTGCCGCCGGAGCAGTCGGCCGCCTTCGCGGAAACGCTGTCGGAACGCGGCATCCCCTGCACCTACCTGGCCTTCGACGGCGAGGCGCACGGCTTCCGCCGCACCGAGACCCGCTCCACCGCGCTCGCCGCCGAGCTCGCCTTCTACCAGCAGATCTTCCGGTGAGAGGTCAGCGCGCGAACTCGGTCGCCCGCGACTCCCGCACCACCGTGATCCGGATCTGCCCCGGATAGGTGAGCTCCTCCTCCACCTGCTTGGCCACGTCGCGGGCGATCACCTGCGCCTGGATGTCGTCGATCGCGTCCGGCTTGACCATCACCCGGATCTCCCGCCCGGCCTGCATGGCGAAGACCTTCTCCACGCCGTCGTAGGACTGCGCGATCTCCTCCAGCCGCTCCAGCCGCTTCACGTACGCCTCCAGCGACTCGCGGCGGGCGCCGGGACGGCTGCCGCTGATGGCGTCGGCCGCCTGGGTGAGCACCGCCTCGACGGTGCGCACCTCCACCTCGTTGTGGTGCGCCTCGATGGCGTGCACCACGTCCTCCTGCTCGCCGTAGCGGCGCGCGATCTCCGCGCCGATCAGCGCGTGGCTGCCCTCCACCTCATGGGTGAGCGCCTTGCCGATGTCGTGCAGCAGCGCGCAGCGCTTCATCAGCGTCTGGTCGAGCTTGAGCTCGGCGGCCATGATGCCGGCGATGTGGGCGGACTCGATGAGGTGCTTGAGCACGTTCTGCCCGTAGGAGGTGCGGTAGCGGAGCTGGCCGAGCAGCAGCACCAGCTCCGGGTGCATGTCGGTGAGGCCCAGCTCGACCAGCGCGTCCTCGCCGGCGCGGGCGCACAGATCCTGCACCTCGGCGCGGCTGCGGTCGTGCGCCTCCTCGATGCGCTGCGGGTGGATCCGCCCGTCGAGCACCAGCTTCTCCAGCGTGAGCCGCGCCGTCTCCCTGCGGACCGGATCGAAACACGACAGAAGCACCGCTTCTGGAGTGTCGTCGATGATCAGGTTGACGCCGGTGGTCGACTCGAACGCCCGGATGTTGCGGCCCTCGCGGCCGATGATGCGGCCCTTCATCTCGTCGCCCGGCAGGTGCAGCACGCTGACGACCGACTCCGCGGTCTGCTCGGTCGCCATCCGCTGCACCGCCAGCGTCACGATCTTGGTGGCGCGCTTCTCGCCCTCGCGGCGCGCCTCGCCCTCGATCTCCCGTACGATCAGCGCCGCCTCGCGTTTGGCCTGGTGTTCGATGTCACGCACCAGCTCGGCCCTGGCCTGCTCGCCGGTCAGCCCGGCCACCCGTTCCAGGATGACCCGCCGCTCCTCCTCCACCTTCAGCAGCTCGGCCCGCCGGTCGGCCAGCTCGATCTCCGTCTCGGCGAGCTTGCGGTCGCGCTCGGCCTGCCGCCTGGCCTCCTCGTCGAGCCGCTGCTCCCGCTCGGCCAGCCGCTGCTCCCTGCGCTCCAGGTCGGTGCGGAGCTCCTTGAGCTCCGACTTCAGGATCCGGCTCTCCTCCTCGACCTCCCGCCGCATCTGCGCCGCGCTCTCCGCCGCCGCCTCGGACCTGCGCAGGATCTCCTCGGCGTCGGACTCCGCCCTGTCGCGGATCTGGCCCGCCTCCGCACGAGCCTGCTCCAGCTCGTCGTGAACGGCCTCCAACTGCTCCGGCGTGGGCTTGGCGCCTCTCGGGACGCCGCCCGAGGTGCGCCTGACGACGATGAAGAGGGCTGCCATCATCCCGCAGGTCAGTACGAGCACCGCCACCGACAGCACTACGACAAGCGGCCCCATGTACGCCCCGCCCTCCTCGCGTCGTCAACACCCACAAACGCGGCCCTCGCACGGGAGGGTCACGGGCGCGGCACGGAAAGCCCCGGGACAGCTATCAAGCACAGGCCGACTTCGTGCCGACCGCAACAGCCGGCACCTCGTCCGCCTCGATCAACCAAGCTCGCTCGTCCGTCGTTCACCGGTATGGCAATCCGCACTGCGCGGAGTAACTCCTCACTGCCGTCGAGGTTATGCGTCGAACAGGTCACGAGCAAGCAAACGACTTACCAAGCGTGTCTTACCCGACACCCTCGTCAGTCGATCCCGTCCAGGTTGATGATCTGATATTCCCCGGGCAACCGGTGAGCGACGAGCGGGCCCTGGGCGGACCTGAGCCGGACGACGCTGACGCCTCCTTCCTCGCTGGGCGCGTGCTCCAGGTGCGCCGACCTGCCAGTCCGCACGTCGTACAGAACCTGCCCGTCCGTGAACCGGGCCAGGGGTCCGGTCGTGAACCGGTCGGCGGCCAGCTCCGCGTGGGCCCCCGGCGGCAGGTCGCGTTCGTCCGAGCCGTCGCGCAGCCGGTGGAAGCCGCTGCGGTCCTGGCGGATGCCCGCGCAGTGGGTCACCCCGCAACGGACGTACTGCTCGCCCGGATGGACGACGGCCGTGCTCGTCTCGCCCGTCTCGGCGTTGAGCAGCCGCTGGAAGCTGGGCTCGTTGTCCGGCGTGTACTCGCCCGGCGTGCCCGCCCACGGCCAGCGCAGGATGTGGTGCCGCTCCGCTCCCGGCACCGGCGTGGGGGCGCCGCCCCTGATGGGGACGGTGTAGACGCCGCCGTTCGCTCCCAGCGAGAAGGCCAGCCGGTCACCCGCCACGGCGAAGGCGTCGGACCGGCCGCGGATCGTCTCCGTCATGCGGATCTCCCGCGGCTCGCCGCCTCGGAGGGGCACCCACCAGAACCGGGAGGCGCCGTCGCCGAACGCCTCGAAGTAGACGCGGTCGCCGACCACCTGGAAGCCGTCGGCGTGCTTGCCCATGGAGGTGCGGAGGTCAGTGATCTTGCGGGCCTTCCGGGTCTCGACGTCGTAGGCGTAGATCGCGTTGGCCTGCTCGTGACCGGCCCAGGTCTCCACCAGGATGGTGTGCTCGTCGATGAACGCCTGCGGGTGATACTCGCGGCCGTTCGGAAGCTTGTCCGGGATCCGCCACACCGCGTCCGGCCAGACCTTCTCCAGAGCGGGCGGAATCTTCGCCGGCGGCTGCCGATCTCCCTGCGGCGGCCCGCCGGACGTCGCCTCGGGCTCCCCTGGCTGGTCCGTCTGACCGCCGGGCGTCGTCTCCGGCTCCCCTGGCTGGTCCGTCTGGAACGGCCCGCCCGGCGTCGTCTCGGGCTCCCTCGCATCCCTCGGGAGCTCGATCTCGGACCGCCCCGACGCCGGGCCGGAGTCGTTCCCGGCGCCCCGAACCACCGCCCCGACACCGCCAGCGATCACCACCACCGCCACGGCCGCGATCAGCGCCTGCCCGCGCGCCCGCCGCTTCCGCGACCGCGTCACCATCCGCCCCGACAGATCGGACGGCGCCCGCGGCGCGCGCTCCGCGGCCTTCCCCAGCGCCCGGCGGAGGCCGTCCTCCAGCTCCGTGCTCATGACGACCTCCCGTTCGCCGATGCGGATCGGGCCACGACGGCCCGCAACTTGCCCAAGCCGAGCGAGGCGTGACTACGCACCGTCCCCTGCGAGATCCCCAGCACCCGGGCGATCTCCGCGTCGGTCAGCTGCTCGTAGTAACGCAGCACCAGCACCACCCGCTGCTTACGCGGCAGCCCTTCCAGCGCCCGCCACAGCCCGTACTCGCCATCGGACGGTGGCGCGTCCACGTACGACTCCTCCGGCGGATCCCACGCCAGCCGCTCCCTGCGGCGTAAGCGCCAGGCGCTGATGTGCAGCCTGGCCATGATCACCCGCGTGTAGCTCTCCGGGTCCTGCTTCCGCCGCACCCGCGGCCAGGCCCGGTGCAGCCTGATGAGCGCCTCCTGCGTCAGGTCGGCCGCATCGTGCGGGTTGCCGCTGAGCACGTACCCGTAACGCAGCAACGCGTCGGCCCGCTCGGCGACGAACTCCGCGAACCACGACTCGTCGTCCAAATGATCTTCACCTTCTTCGTAGCCTCCCTCTCCAGACGGCCACACAGGTGAATTCGTTGAACCGCGACGAATCTCCCGGCGACTCGGTACGGGGCCACGCAAGAAGCCCTGCCGGGCTCCAGCCCCCGCCCAGGACCTGTACCACTGCCGGAGACCACCTTCGCCGAGGTCATCCGCCGCCAGGGCCACGAATACGCGACCTCGACGCACCACCGGCCTACGGGTACTCGTCCTCGACGCACCACCGGCCTACGGGTACTCGTCCTCGACCTCGACGCCCTCCTGCTCCAGAGCTTCCCGGATCACCCGGAACGACAGCCCCGGCGGATAGCCCTTTCTCGCGAGCATGCCGGCCAGGCGGCGGGTGCGGACCTTGGAGTCCAGGGAGCGAGTGGAGGGCAGCTTCCGCTCCACGAGGCGCCGGGCGGTCTCCTCCTCCTGATCCGGATCGAGCCGCTCGACGGCGTCCTTCACCGTCTCCTGGTCGACCCCGCGATGCCGCAACTCGTTGGCCAGAGCCCGCTTGGCCAGGCCCCGGCCGTGATGCCGGGAGTCGACCCAGGCCTCGGCGAACGCCTCGTCGTTGATGAGCCCCAGTTCGGTGAACCGGTCGAGCACCGACTCCGCCACCTCGTCGGGCACCTCCCGCTTCCGTATCGCCTCGGCCAGTTGCGCCCGCGTCTTGGGCGCCATGGTGAGCAGCCGCAGGCAGATCGCCCGCGCCACCGCCTCAGGATCGGCCGGCGGCGCCGCTGCCGCTCCCGAACCGGCATCCGGCCCATCAGCCGGCCATCCCCGCCCGGCCTTCCGTCCGGACCGCCTCCCCTTACACCCCTTCTTCGCCTTCTCCCCCGAACCCGGCTCCACCCCCGGCGTCGCCCAGAACTCCGTGCCCGCAGCCGACTCCCCCACACGAGTTCCGGTCCCTGCATCCGACACCCCGGCAGAAGTCCCGGTCCCTGCGTCCGACACCCCCGCGGAAGCCCAGGTCCCCCTGTCCGATGCCCCGCCCGGAGCCCTGATTCCCCCATCCGCCGACACCGCGTCGCCCGGCACCTCACCATCCCCTACCGACGCCGCACCACCATCCGGCACCTCACCGGAGGCATCCTCCAGCGGGCCCGCACCACCGCTCAACGCCTCACCAGATGCATCCCCCGACAGAACTGCACCGCCGCCCGTCGCCTCACCGGAGGCATCCTCCAGCGGGCCAGCACCACCGCTCAACGTCTCACCAGATGCATCCCCCGACGGAATCGCACCACTGCCCAGCGGCTCAGCTGACGCCGTGCCACGGCCTGGCATCCCATCGGACGCGGGGTGGGAAGCCGCCGCGCCACCGTCCTGCTCATCGAGGGCAGCGTCGGGAGAAAGAGAGGACTCCCCACCTCCGTCAGGCCTCCCCTCCTCGGCGGTCTGCCCAGGCCGCCAGGCACTCACGACGGACGCGACGCTCCTCCCGGACATGACCTGCGGCGTTCCACGCGAATCCGCGTCGTCCGGGCCGCCCTCCTCACCGTGGAACGCAGGCCGAGGGTCTGCGGCTTCAGCGTCGGAGCCTGCGGAGGGAGGAAGCATGTCATCGGAGTTCACAACGGATTCCCGCTGACGACGGCGCTGCTCGCGCCACTCTTCAGGCGAAGGCCAACCACCGATCCCACCACTCGTCGCCGGAGAAGACCGCTTCCTCGAAACCCCCTGATCAGTCAACCCATCGCCTCGCCGGAAAACCGAACCGGCCCGCTCCCCGCCCGAGCGCCCACCGCCGACCCGTCTTTCAGCAGCAGCACCGCCACCGGCCCGTTCCCCAGACGAAGCACCATCAGCCCGCACCCGATCGAAAGCATCATCGGCCCTTACCGGGTTGTAAGGACCATCGACCCGCACCACATCGGAAGAGCCGTCAGACGGTTCCTCACCGGAGGCATCATCACCCCAAGCCTCGCTTAAAGGACCGTCAGACCGTTCCTCACCTGAACCACCATCGGCCCGCACCCCGCTGAAAGCACCATCGCCCCGAGCCTCGCTGAAAGGACCGTCAGACTCCCCGCGGGCAACACCATCGTCCCGAGCCTCACTGGAAGGACCGTCAGAATCCGCGCCCGAATCACCATCGGCCCGAGCCCCACTAGTAAGTCCGTCACCCGGCTCCGCTGCGGAAGATCCGCTGACGGCTCCCGATGTGAAGCCAGGCACGGAAAGAGCCTCCTGGGAGACCACCCGCCCCTCTATCGGCTGAGCCTCCAGAGAGCCCCCTTCGGACACTAGAGACTCACGCCGCGCCTCCGAGGACGGTCCCTCGTCAACCCCCTCCGACGTGAAGGATCCATCCACAGGTCGCCCCGCCGTATCCGGATCCCGCCGGAACTCCTCCGGGGACAACCCCATGGGCGCCTGCCCGCGGACAGCTTCAGACCGCCCCACTCCGCGCCTCTCCACGGACAGCTCTTCACCAACCTGCCCCCGTACGAAGAAGTTTCCCCCAGGCTGCCGCGAAGCGTCCCGATCGTCCCGTCGCTCTTCCAGGGACGCCTCCCGCTCCCGTACGGAGAAGCCACCCGCCGCTCGATCCGCCCGCCCCTCCAGGGACAGCTCTTCACCAACCCGTCCCCGTACGGAGGAGTTGCCCTCAGACTGCCCCGCAGCGGCCGGATCGTCCCGTGGCGCCTCCGGGGAAGCCTCCTCGGAGGCCCGCTCCCGTACGGAGAAGCCACCCGCCGCTCGACCTGCCCGCCCCTCCAGGGACAGATCGTCACCAACCTGCCCCCGCACGGAGGAGTTGCCCGCAGACCACCCCGCAGCGGCCTGTCGCCCCTCCTGGGACACCTCCTCAGCGGCCCGCTCCCGCACGGAGAAACCACCAGCCGCCCGCCCCTCCAGGGACAGCTCTTCACCGGCCCGCTTCCCGGATTCACCCTCAGCAGGGGTCGGATCGCCCCAGAAGGGGTGGCTTTGCTGGGGTTCGCCCGCGGGCCGTGTCCACCAGGTGTCTTCAGGCGGCGGCTGCTCCCCCGGGGCGCGGCCGCCGAAGAAAGGGTGGCGCCCGCCGGGTGGGGCGCCCTCGGATGAGGAGCGCCGGGGTTTGCGGCGGGATGAGGCCGGGGCGCCCCGGTCGTGGGGCGCCGGATCCGTGTCACTCATGCGCCGACCGATCAGACGTCACCAGGCTTCGGCGTGGACTTGGAGCCGCGGCCGGACGCGGCGGGCGCCTTGGCGGGCGCGGGAGGCGCGGGGGCCTCGGCGGGCTCGTCGAGGCGCGGGCCCACGCCCAGCTTGTCCTTGATCTTCTTCTCGATCTCGTTGGCCATGTCGGGGTGGTTGCGCAGGAAGTTGCGCGCGTTCTCCTTGCCCTGGCCGAGCTGGTCGCCCTCGTAGGTGTACCAGGCGCCGGACTTGCGGACGAAGCCGTGCTCGACGCCCATGTCGATGAGGCCGCCCTCGCGGGAGACGCCCACCCCGTAGAGGATGTCGAAGTCGGCCACCCGGAAGGGCGGGGCCATCTTGTTCTTGACCACCTTGACGCGGGTCCGGTTGCCGACCGCTTCGGTGCCGTCCTTGAGGGTCTCGATGCGGCGGATGTCGAGGCGGACCGAGGCGTAGAACTTGAGCGCCTTGCCACCGGTCGTGGTCTCGGGGCTGCCGAACATCACGCCGATCTTCTCGCGGAGCTGGTTGATGAAGATGGCGGTGGTGCCGGTGCTGCTGAGCGCGCCCGCGACCTTGCGCAGGGCCTGGGACATCAGGCGGGCCTGGAGACCGACGTGGCTGTCGCCCATCTCGCCCTCGATCTCGGCCTTGGGCACCAGGGCGGCCACCGAGTCGATGACGATGATGTCGACGGCGCCGGACCTGATCAGCATGTCGGCGATCTCCAGCGCCTGCTCGCCGGTGTCGGGCTGGGAGACCAGCAGGGCGTCGGTGTCGACGCCGAGCTTCTTGGCGTATTCGGGGTCGAGGGCGTGCTCGGCGTCGATGAACGCCGCGATGCCGCCGGCCCGCTGCGCGTTGGCCACCGCGTGCAGCGCGATGGTGGTCTTGCCGGAGGACTCCGGACCGTAGATCTCGACGATCCTGCCGCGCGGCAGGCCGCCGATGCCGAGCGCGACGTCGAGGGAGATCGACCCGGTCGGGATCACCTCGATGGGGGCTCGGGCGTCATCGCCGAGGCGCATGACGGAACCCTTGCCGAACTGCCGCTCGATCTGGGCGAGGGCGGTCTCGAGGGCCTTCTCGCGGTCGTTGATAGCCATGGGAGCTCCCTCTTGAGGGTCGTGGTCGGAATCAGTCGAGTGAAAGCTACGGTCTGCCACCGACATTTTCCCGGAAGCGGTCGTGGAAGACGTGGCCCGGCGAGCCCATCGTAGCCGAACGGCTGTTCGATCACACGCACGTCCGCGAGGAAGTCCGCCCGCGCCCGGATGCGTTCCCGCAGCCTGGGGAGACTCCTGGGAAGAGGGCAGGAGGTGACCACGTGGCGAGCTCGTACACCAGCGAACGGCGCACTCATCTGCAGGGCCTCGCCGAGGTGCTCCCTCGCCACGGGCTGGTGAGCCGGATGGTGGGCGAGGAGGAGCCGCTGTTGTGGGTGTGGCATCCGCACACGAGCAGGCAGACCCTGGTCTTCGCCACGCCGTCGGAGCGGGGCTGGCTGTTTCTCTGGGCGCCCGGCGGCACGGGCGGTGCCGACGACCTCGATCGCACGGCGCGCGCTCTGAGGGAGACGCTGGGCTCAGCGTAGCCGGGGGGAGACGTCCTCGACCTGGCAGACGGCCCGCCAGACGGTCTTGGCGCTCTCGCCGTCGGCCAGCGCCTGCACCACGGTGCGCCCGCCGAGCGGCGCGATCACGTAATCACGCGCCCACGACTCGGCGTAGGTGTCGCCGAAGTGCAGGCGCATCCTTCTCCAGAACTCAGTCAGGCGCATCACTCAAGTATGGATCGGCCCCGGGAGTGGGTAGGACGCAACGGGAACGTGAACGACCTGCGTATCACCCGCCTTCGAACCACGGCATCGGCATGTGCCGGAGACCCGGAAGGGAGGAAGCGCGGATCCCCCCGTCGGCTGAGGCAGGCGGTCCCCCTCCGCGCGACTCTGATGGCGAAGACCGCGAAACCCTCACCCCCCAAGTCAGCCAAGGCCAAGGCCAACAGGACGAAGCGCCGCCACTTACTGTCCTTGCGGCGCGAGGCCGTACGGAAGGAGAAGGCAGAGAGGTCCGAGCGGCATGCCGGGATCCGGCAGGAGCCGCGGGCGGGCCGTCCGCGCACGCGCCGCGCGTCGCGGCGCTAGGTCACGGCGTCACAGCACGCGCGCGCCGTACATCTCACCGAGATGGTCGGCGAGCAGCTCCAGCCGGGCGCCGTCGGGGTCCTTGAAGTAGATGGAGGCGCCGCTCTCGATCTGGTGCGGCACGCCGGCCATCTCCAGCTTCCCGCGCAGCCGCTCCCAGGTGGCGGGGTCGACGGAGATCGCGATGTGGTGGAGGCCGCCGAGCACCTCCTGGTAAGGGCCGAGGTCGAGGCCGGGGAGGTCGAAGAAGGCCAGCAGGTTGCCGTTGCCGAGGTCGAAGAAGAAGTGGCTCGAGCCCTTGTAGTCGCGGTTCTCGAAGATCTCCGTCAGCGGGAACTCCAGCAGCTCCTGGTAGAACTTGACGGTGCGTTCCACGTCCGACGACAACAGGGCGATGTGGTGCAGGCCGCGCGCGCTGGACGAGGGCCGGTGCGCTAAGAGGTAGCGCCGCCTGATCTCCTCGCGGCGGGCCTCGACGGCCGCGTGGTCGATGG
This sequence comes from Nonomuraea sp. NPDC054003, assembly GCF_055585125.1. Lineage (NCBI taxonomy): Bacteria > Bacillati > Actinomycetota > Actinomycetes > Streptosporangiales > Streptosporangiaceae > Nonomuraea > Nonomuraea sp. NPDC054003. The sequence continues at coordinate 213,790 of NZ_JBVJKR010000003.1, read as the reverse complement.
TCACGGTCGGTGTATGTCCGCCCGCGCGCCCGCTCAATCACGCGGCGCGGCCGCAATGCGTTTTCTGTCGGTGGCGCGAGGCAGTATGTGCAGGTGAGCTCGCTCGACCGCTTCAGCAAGGTGACCAGCAGCTGGTTCTCCGGGGCCTTCGCCGCGCCCACCGCCGCCCAGGAGGGCGCGTGGGAGTCGATCGCCCGCGGTGACAACACGCTGGTCGTGGCGCCGACCGGGTCCGGCAAGACGCTGGCGGCCTTCCTGTGGTCGCTCGACCGGCTGGCGGCCGAGCCGCCCGCGAAGGGCACGCGGGTGGTGTACGTGTCGCCGCTGAAGGCGCTGGCCGTCGACGTCGAGCGAAACCTGCGCGCTCCGCTGGCGGGGCTGAAGCAGACGGCGCGGCGGCTGGGGCTGCCGGTGCCGGAGATCTCGGTGGCGATCCGTTCCGGCGACACCCCCGCCGAGGACCGCAGGCGGTTCGCCGCCAAGCCGTCCGACATCCTCATCACCACGCCCGAGTCGCTGTTCCTGCTGCTGACCAGCCAGGCGCGGGAGGCGCTGCGCGGCGTGGAGACGGTGATCGTCGACGAGGTGCACGCGGTGGCCGCGACCAAGCGGGGCGCCCACCTGGCGCTGACGCTGGAGCGGCTCGACGCGCTGCTGGAGCGGCCCGCCCAGCGGATCGGCCTGTCGGCGACGGTGCGGCCGGTGAGCGAGGTCGCGGCGTTCCTCGGCGGTCCGCGCGCGGCGACGGTGGTGCAGCCACCGGCCGACAAGCGCATCGAGGTCGAGGTGGTCGTCCCGGTCGAGGACATGACCGAGGTGGAGGCGGGCCCGTCCCCCGCCGAGGCGGAGGAGTTCGCGCCCGACCCGGCCACCCGGTCGATCTGGCCGCATGTCGAAGACCGGCTGTTCGACCTGATCGCCGCCCATGACTCGACCATCGTGTTCGCCAACTCGCGGCGGCTGGCCGAGCGGCTCTGCACCCGTCTCAACGAGCTGGCGCTCGCCCGCAGCGGGGGCGAGGTCGACCTGTCGGCGTGGGACCGCCCGCCGGCCGAGATGATGGCGCAGGCCGGGGCGAGCAAGGGCGTCGGCCCGGAGGTCGTGCGCGCCCATCACGGCTCCGTCTCCAAGCAGGAGCGGGCGCAGATCGAGGAGGCGCTCAAGTCGGGGCGGCTGCCCGCCGTGGTCGCCACCTCCAGCCTGGAGCTGGGCATCGACATGGGCGCGGTCGACCTGGTGGCGTGCGTGGAGGCGCCGCCGAGCGTGGCGAGCGGGCTGCAGCGCATCGGCCGGGCCGGTCACCAGGTGGGCGCGGTGTCCAAGGGCGTGATCTTCCCCAAGTACCGCGGCGACCTGGTGCAGACGGCCGTGGTGGCCGAGCGCATGAAGAGCGGCCTGATCGAGGAGCTCCGCTATCCGCGCAACCCGCTCGACGTGCTGGCCCAGCAGATCGTGGCGATGACGGCGCTCGACGAGTGGACCGTCGAGGAGCTGGAGACCGTGGTCAGGCGCGCGGCCCCGTACGCGACCCTGCCCAGGAGCGCGCTGGAGGCGACGCTCGACATGCTCGCGGGCCGCTACCCGAGCGAGGAGTTCGCCGAGCTGCGCCCGCGCGTCGTGTGGGACCGGGTGACGGGCACGCTGCGGGGCCGGCCCGGCGCGCAGCGGCTGGCCGTCACCAACGGCGGCACGATCCCCGACCGGGGCCTGTTCGGCGTGTTCCTGGTCGGCGAGCGGGCCTCGCGGGTGGGCGAGCTCGACGAGGAGATGGTCTACGAGTCGCGGGTCGGCGACGTGTTCGTGCTGGGCGCGTCGTCGTGGCGGATCGAGGACATCACCGCCGACCGGGTGCTGGTCTCGCCCGCTCCCGGCCAGCCGGGCAAGCTGCCGTTCTGGCACGGCGACACTCCCGGCCGCCCGGCCGAGCTGGGCCGGGCCATCGGCGCGTTCCTGCGCGAGCAGGCCAAGGACGACTCGCCGGAGCGGCTGCGCGAGGCCGGGCTCGACTCCTACGCCGCCGGAAACCTGCTGTCCTACCTGCGCGAGCAGCGCGCGGCCACGGGTTACGTGCCCGACGACAAGACGCTGGTGGTGGAGCGGTTCCACGACGAGCTGGGCGACTGGCGGGTGGTGATCCACTCTCCTTACGGCGCGCGGGTGCACGCCCCGTGGGCGCTGGCCATCAACCGGCGGCTGCGCGAGCGTTACGGCGTCGACGTGCAGGCGGTCCACTCCGACGACGGCGTGGTGCTGCGCATCCCCGACACCCTGGCCGAGCCGCCGTCCGACGTGGCGGCGTTCGACGCCGAGGAGATCGAGCAGATCGTGACGGAGGAGCTGGGCGGGTCGGCGCTGTTCGCGTCCCGGTTCCGCGAGTGCGCGGGGCGGGCGCTGCTGCTGCCGCGCCGCGTGCCGGGAAGGCGCAGCCCGCTGTGGCAGCAGCGCCAGCGGGCCGCCCACCTGCTCGGGGTCGCCTCGCGTTACGCGTCGTTCCCGATCGTGCTGGAGACGATGCGCGAGTGCCTGCAGGACGTCTTCGACGTGCCGGGGCTGGTCGAGCTGATGCGCGACATCGCGGCCCGGCGGGTGCGGGTGGTCGAGGTGGAGACGGGGCAGGCGTCGCCGTTCGCGGCCTCGCTGCTGTTCCACTACGTGGGCGCGTTCATGTACGAGGGAGACGCGCCGCTGGCCGAGCGGCGCGCGCAGGCGCTGGCGCTGGACACGTCGCTGCTGGCGGAGCTGCTGGGCCAGGCCGATCTGCGCGAGCTGCTCGACCCTGACGTGATCTCCGACACCGAGCGTGAGCTCGCCAGGCTCGATCGTCCGCTGCGTGACGTGGAGGCCCTGGCCGACCTGCTGCGCTCCCACGGGCCGCTGCTGGCGCCCGACGTGAGCGTGCGCGGCGGCGACCCGGCCTGGCTGGAGGAGCTGGAGCGGGCGCGGCGGGCGATCAGGGTGCGCGTCGCGGGCGAGGAGCAGTGGGCGGCGGTCGAGGACGCCGCCAGGATGCGCGACGCGCTGGGGACGCCGCTGCCGGTGGGGGTGCCGCACGCGTTCCTGGAGCCGGTGGCCGACCCCCTGGCCGACCTGCTGGCCCGCCACGCCCGCACCCGGGGCCCGTTCCACGCCTCGACCGCGGCCGGCCGGTTCGGGCTCGGCGTGGCCGTGGTGGCCGACACGCTGCGCAGGCTGGCCGTGTCCGGGCGGGTGGTCAACGGCGAGTTCCGGCCGGGCGGGCGGGGCGAGGAGTGGTGCGACGCGGGCGTGCTGCGGATGCTGCGCCGCAGGTCGCTGGCCCGGCTGCGCAAAGAGGTGGAGCCTGTCCCGCCGGAGACGCTCGCGGTGTTCACCCCGGCCTGGCACGGCATCACCGGCGGCCCGCGCGGCGGGCGGGAAGGCGGCGCGCGGGCCATGGACTCCCTCGTCCGCGCCATCGAGCTGCTGCAGGGCGCGGCGGTGCCGGCCTCGGCGCTGGAGACGCTGGTGCTGCCGTCGCGGGTGCCGGGCTACCACCCGGGGCTGCTCGACGAGCTGACCGCGGCCGGCGAGGTGGTGTGGGCCGGGCAGGGGTCGCTGCCGGGCGGCGACGGCTGGGTGGCCCTCTACTTCGCCGACACCGCGCCGCTGCTGCTCCCCGAGGCGGGCGAGATCACGGTGACGCCGGTGCACGAGCGCATCCTCGAGGAGCTGAGCGGGGGCGGCGCGCTGTTCTTCCGTCAGCTCGCCGACAGGCTGGGGCTGCTCGACGACCAGGCGGCGGCGACGGCGCTGTGGGACCTGGTGTGGGCGGGGCGGGTGTCGGGCGACACGCTGGCGCCGATGCGGGCCGCGCTCGGCTCGGGTCGGCCCGCCCACCGGCCGGCGACCCGCAGGCGGCGGGCGGTGCTGCCGAGCCGCAGCGGGCCGCCCACGGTGGCGGGGCGCTGGTGGCTGCTGCCGGAGCCGGCCGCCGAAGCGACGCTGCGGGCGCAGGCGCAGGCCGAGGTGCTGCTGGAGCGGCACGGCGTGGTGACGCGCGGGGCGGTCACCGCCGAGCGGCTGCCGGGCGGGTTCTCGCCGGTCTACCAGGTGCTGCGCGCCTACGAGGAGAGCGGGCGGTGCCGGCGCGGCTACTTCGTCGAAGGGCTCGGCGGGGCCCAGTTCGCGCTGCCTGGGGCGGTCGACCGGATGCGCGCGATGGCGCCCTCCTCCCCCGACGGCTCGCCCGGGGAGGAGCGCCGGGCCGTGGTGCTGGCCGCGGCCGATCCGGCCAACCCCTACGGGGCGGCGCTGCCCTGGCCCGCGCATCCCGGCGAGGTGGCCCACAAGCCGGGCAGGAAGGCGGGGGCGCTGGTGGTGCTGGTCGACGGGCGGCTGGTGCTCTACGTCGAGCGGGGCGGCAAGACGCTGCTGTCATTCGCCGACGACGACCGGCTGCGGCCCGCCGTCGACGCGCTGGCGCTGGCCGTACGCGACGGCGTGCTGGGCAAGCTGACGGTGGAGCGGGCCGACGGCGAGCCGATCGTCGACTCGCCGCTGGGGGCCGCCCTGGAAGAAGCCGGGTTCCACCCCACCCCGCGCGGTCTCCGGCTGCGTGCGTAGGGCGTCAGGCGACGGTGGCCTCGATGAGGTCGTCGACCACCTCGGTGAGGTCCTGTTCGCGGGCGTGCACGCGGCGCTGCCGTTCGGCGCCGGAGCCCTTGTCGAGCAGGCGTTCCAGCCCGTCCTCGACGTAGGGCAGGTCGCCGGCCTCCGACAGGGCGTCGCTCACGTGGGCCAGGAGGCGGCGGGCCATCAGCGGGGCGGGCACGAGCGTGCCGTGGCGGACGTCGAGGCTGTCGCCGGTGAGCCCGTCGCGGGCGGCACGCCAGTAGGCGGCGCGCACCACCTCCGACGGGATCGGCAGGCCGCGGTCGCCGCGGGCCACGTCGGCCAGCGCCCTGACGACGAGGCCGCGCACCAGCCCGATGATGGTGAGGCTGTCGTTCACGTCGAGCGGCACGTCAGCCACCCGCACCTCGACCGTGGGCAGCCGGGGTGAGGGCCGGGCGTCCCAGAACACGGTCTTCGGGTCCATGAGAGCGCCCGACTCGGCGAGCGCGCGCACGGCCAGCTCGTAGTCGCCGAAGGTGGGGAAGTACGGGGGCGCGCCGGAGACGGGCCACCGGCCCCAGCTGATCACCCGCCAGGAGGCGTAGCCGGTGTCGCGGCCGACGAAGAACGGCGAGTTGGCGGCCAGCGCGATCAGCGTGGGCAGCCAGGGGCGCAGGTGGTTGCCGACGTAAACGGCGTGCTCCTCATCGGGCACGTCGACGTGCACGTGCAGGGCGCAGATGCTGATCTCGTCCTGCAGCGCCCTGTAGAGGCTGCGGCCCTGCTCGTAACGGGCGTCGTCGCTGAGCGGCGGCGTCATGACGTTGCCGAGCACCGGGATGCCGCTGGCGACGACGGCGAGCCCGCACGAGCGGGCGGCCCCGGCGACCTCCTTGCGGGCGGCCCGCAACTGGGCGCCGAGCTCGGCCAGGTCGGCGGAGGGCGCGCTGCGGGCCTCCACCTGGAACCTGGTGATCTCGTGGGCCACGTCGAGCACGTCCGTGGCGGCGGCGAGGACGTCGGCCGCACGTGGGGTGACGTGGCGGGTGTACGGATCGACGACGAGGTACTCCTCTTCGATCCCGATCAGCGGAACCATGCCCACACCTCGCAGGAAGTCGGGGGAGCCTCCGCACGATTTGTGCCCGCCTGCCGCCTTCCGGAATCGCTACATGCTTACTGGCCCGTAGCAAGCGGCGGGGGCGCCGGTGGTCAGGGCCCAGTAGCGGTCGCCGTGGGACCAGTGCCACCACTCGGTGGGGTAGTTGACCAGCCCGGCGGGCTCCAGGGCCGCGGCCAGGAGCTTGCGGTGGGCGCGGGCGTCGGCGGAGATGTGCGGGGCGGCGGTGTAGCAGGCGCCGTCGCTCTCCTCGGGGTTGTCGTTGACCTGGGTGCCCATGTCGTACTCGGCGCCGTCGGGGTCGCAGAGGGTGAGGTCGACGGCGGCGCCGGCGGTGTGCGGGGCGACCTCGACCGGGGAGACGTAGCGGCTGGCGGCGACGTGCGCCTCCTGCTCGGACATGGCGGGGAAGGCGGCGCGCAGCTCGTCGCGGTATTCCTCGAAGTAGCGGCGCTGGGTGGCGAGGGGCCGGTAGCCCTCGACGATCATCAGGTGGTATCCGCCGGGCAGGAGCCGCTCGGCCCGTTCGAGCCTGGCCAGCAGCCCGGCCCGCAGGTGGGCGTAGGCGCCGGCGGCGTCGGCGAGCCGGGCGTCGACCCGGAGCCGGTCGCGCGCGTCGGCCAGGGGCTCGCCGTTGTCCTGCACCGGGATCGCCGCCACGCGGGGATCGGAGATGAGCACGATGTCACTCGGTGGCTGCCACATGTGCAGTGATTCTCACACACGTGTCAGACGGTGTCGGAGAACACCTGTTCGCGGGCCTGTTCGAGAGCGGCCACCAGGGCGCCGCGGAGCACCGGGTTGCCGGGGACCCCGCCGGCGGCGACGCGGGGCGGCGCGGGGCAGATGCGGGCGACGGCGTCCTGGACCTTGGCGGCCAGCCGGGCGCCGCCCGCGCGGCCGATGTCGCCGCTGAGCACGATCAGGCCGGGGTCGAGGACGACGGAGACGGCGGCCGCGCCGACGGCGAGCCGGTCGGCGAGCTCGTCGAGGTAGTCGTCGCCGCCGTTGCGCACCTGGTCGGATACGCCCGCGCCGGGCACCTGGTACGTGCCGGCCAGGTTCTGGAGTGCGGCGGTGCCGACGAGGCGCTGGAAGGACCCGGAGTTGGGGTGCTTGACGTCGGAGGGCAGCGGTTCGCCGGGCACGGGCAGCCAGCCGATCTCGCCCGCGCCGCCGGTGATGCCGCGGTGCAACCGGCCGCCGAGCATGACGCCGAGGCCCTGGCCGACGCCGGCCCACATGACCACGAAGTCGTCGACGCCGGCGGCGGCACCGTAGCGGTGCTCGGCGAGGGCGACCAGGTTGACGTCGTTCTCGATGGTGACGGAGGCGCCGAGGCTGCGGCGCAGGCCGGCCAGCACGCCGACGTGCCAGGTGGGCAGGTCGAGTGAGAAGCGGACGTCGCCGGTGCGCGGGTCGACCATGCCCCTGGTGCCGATGACGAAGGCGCGCAGCCGCGACAGGCTGACGTCGGCGACGGCGCAGGCCCGCTCGACCGCGGCCTGGACCGTACGGACCGGGTCGCCGTCGAACGGGTTGACCGTGACCTCGACCACGGTCCGGCCTGTGATGTCGGCCACGCCGACGGTGACGCTCTCGGGCAGCACCTCCAGCCCGGCGACGTAGGCGCTGGAGGGTCGTACGCCGTAAAGTGCGGCGTTGGGTCCCCTGCCGCCGGCGCGTTCCCCTGCCACCTCCACCAGGCCCCTGTCCTCCAGCCTGGCGAGCAGCTGACCTGCGGTGACCTTGGACAATCCGGTACGTTCTCCGAGTTCGGCCCTGGTGAGGGGGCCCTCGGCGAGGAGGAGTTCGAGCGCGGAGCGGTCGTTCAGCCTGCGTAGCAGCCGAGGCGTCCCGGGGTTCCGGCTCATCTTCATGCCCCTCTCGTCACGATCGGCTAACAGACGGTTTTTTTTAAGAAAGTTTCTTGTTAGTTTAACACCTGTCGTTCGGCATTGACGATCAGCCTGGTGCGGACCGTAGGCCAGCACCCGGGAAGGGAGAACCCTGTGAGGATCGCGAAGATCACAGCCACTACGGTCACCACGGCCGCCCTGGCCCTGGGCGTGGCCGCCTGTGGCGGCGGTGAGGCGCCCGCGGAGCCCAGCGCGGCGAGCACCGCCGAAGCTAGCGGCCCCGCGTTCGCGGGCAAGGAGCTCACGCTCTGGCGCCTCGGTGACAGCAACCCCGACGCGCAGAAGTACACCGATGAGCTGGTGGCCGCCTTCCAGCAGGAGACCGGCGCCAGCGTGAAGGTCGAGTGGATCCCGTGGCCCCAGGTGAACGACAAGTTCACCGCCGCCGCGGCCGGAGGCGCCGGCCCCGACGTCACCGAGATCGGCAACGACCAGGTCCCGCTCTGGGTGAGCCAGGAGGCGCTCGCCCCGGTCACCGACATCGTCGGCTCCGGCGACCAGGCCGGGATCCCGAAGAACCTGATGGGCATGGAGACCATCGACGGCGAGACGTACGCCGTGCCGTGGGGCGGCGGCACCCGCGCGGTGCTCTACCGCAAGGACTGGTTCGAGGAGCTGAAGATCGAGGTCCCGAAGTCCTGGGACGAGCTCGTGGCCGCGGCCAAGAAGGTCCAGGCGGAGAAGGGCTCGGACGTCGACGGCTTCGCCTTCAACGGCGGCTCCGACGCCAACCACCTGCTCGGCTCGCTGGCCTGGACCTCGGGCGGCGAGTACGCGGTCAAGGAGGGCGACAAGTGGGTCGGCAAGCTGACCGACCCCGCCTTCAAGGCCGGTTTCGAGCAGTACACGTCCCTGGTGACGGACGGCCTGTCCAGCAAGTCGCGGCTCACCCAGAACAGCTCGGACATCCGCACCCGCTTCTCCAACGGCAAGGTCGGCATGTACCTGACCGCGTCGTGGGACCTCGCCACGATCGAGGAGGAGAGCAAGGGCAAGCTCAAGGGCGACAAGCTCGCGTTCTTCCCCCTGCCGAGCAAGGACGGCGGTGAGGCCCAGGCCTTCCTGGGCGGCAACGACATCGCCGTGTGGGGCACCGCCAAGGAGCCCGAGGCGGCCAAGGAGTTCGTGAAGATGGCGACCAACAAGGACTGGGGCGTCCGGTACGCCACCGAGGGCGGCCTGCTGCCGGTCTACCCGGAGGCGCTCGCCAAGCTGGCCGAGGACCCGGCGCAGGCGCCGTTCGCGGCCGCGTTCGCCAAGGCCAAGGCCTTCCCCGCGGACCCGAACTGGACCGAGGCCAACGAGACCAAGGCCGTGCTGCAGAACGCCGCGCGCCAGGTGATCGAGGGCAAGGCCACCGCCGACGAGGCGCTGGCGGCGGCCAACACCGAGCTCGAAGACATCCTCAACCAGTCCTGACAGGCCATGACGAACACGCCGACACTCGCCCGGGGCGGCAGGCACGCTTCCGCCCCGGGCCGGGGCCCGTCCCGCAGGGGCAGGGGCAGGGGCCTGCCCGTCTGGTCCATCCCGTACGTCCTGCTGATCCCCGGCCTGCTGGTCATCGCGGCGCTGCTGCTCTACCCGATGGTCCAGGTGGCGATCATCGCCTTCCAGAAGGTGGGCCTGCCGCAGATCAGCGGGCGGCGGCCGGCCGAGTGGGTCGGCACCGACAACTTCACCCGCATCTTCGAGAGCCAGATCTTCTGGGACTCGCTGCGCAACACGGTCGTGTTCGCGGTCATCGCGGTCACCATGACGCTGGTGCTGGGCACCGCCGTGGGGGTGCTGCTGAGCAAGCTCGGCAAGAAGATGTCCACGTTCCTGGTGATCGGCATCATGTGCGCGTGGGCGGTGCCGCCGGTGGCGCAGGGCATCATCTGGCGGTGGCTGTTCGACGCCGAGGCCGGAATGATCAACTGGGCGCTGAACCTGCTGCCCGACTGGCTGTCCACGCTGGTCTTCGGCCGCGCCGACTGGACCGGCGAGCCGTGGCTCAACGACGCCTGGTCCGTCTACATGGTGCTGATCATCACGGTGGTGTGGGCGTCCTTCCCGTTCATCGCGGTGTCGGTGCTGGCCGGGCTCAAGGGCATCCCCTCCGACCTGTACGAGGCCGCGCGGGTGGACGGGGCGACCGGCTGGCGCACGTTCTGGCAGATCACGTTCCCGCTGCTCAAGCCGGTGTTCGCGGTGCTGACCGTACTGTCGATCATCTGGGACTTCAAGGTCTTCAGCCAGTTGTACGTGCTCATGAGCGGGCCGACGAACCGTGAGGCGTTCAACCTGTCCATGTACTCCTACACCGAGGCGTTCAAGGCGCCGCAGAAGATGGGCACGGGCTCGGCGATCGCGCTGGTGCTGACGGTCCTCCTGCTGGTCGTCACCGCCGTGTACATCCGGCAACTGGTCAAGCAGGAGGAGTTGTGATGAGCCCGCTGGCCAGGAAGCGCCTGGGCAAGGTGGCACTGAACGCCACGGCCCTCCTGGTGTTCCTGTTCGCGGTCTTCCCCGTCTACTGGATGGTGTCGACCGCCTTCAAGGCCAACGACCAGATCTTCACCACCGAGTTCATTCCGTTCCCCACCCATTTCACCTTCGAACACCTGCACCGGGTGCTGACCGAGGGCGTGGCGGGCAACTCGATCTGGGTCTACATGGGCAACAGCGCGGTCGTGGCGCTCGGCACCGTGCTCATCGGGGCGGTCTTCTCGCTGCTGGCGGCGACGGCGGTGGCCCGGTTCCGGTTCAAGGGCCGCACCGGCTTCCTGTTCCTGCTGCTGATCGCGCAGATGATCCCGGCCGAGGCGCTGCTCATCCCGCTGTTCCTGCAGGTCAAGACCCTCGGCCTGTACGACCACCTCGCCGGCCTGATCCTGGTCAACGTGGGGCTGACACTGCCCTTCGGCATCTGGATGCTGCGCACGTTCGTGGCCGCGGTGCCGAAGTCGCTGGAGGAGGCGGCCTGGATCGACGGGGCGTCCAGGTTCGTCACGTTCTGGCGGGTGCTCTTCCCGCTGGTCGCGCCGGGCCTGGTGGCGACCAGCATCTTCTCCTTCATCACCGCGTGGAACGAGCTCATCTTCGCGCTGGTGCTGATGAGCGAGTCCACCGGCTACACCATGCCCGTGGCCCTGCAGTACTTCTTCGGCCACAAGGGCACGGACTGGGGCGCCATCATGGCCAGCTCCACGATGATGACCATCCCGGTCGTCATCTTCTTCATGATCGTGCAGCGCCGCATGGTGACCGGCCTCATGGCCGGCGCCGTCAAGGGCTGATCGACACCACGGGCGCCTCCCCGTATCCGAGGCTGCCCGTTTTCCATCTGATGAGGAGCCATGAGTCGTAGTGATCGGGGGCTGCGCCGCCTCGCGGCCGGTACGTTGCTCGTCGCCTTCCAGGGCACCACACCGCCGGGCTGGGTGCTGCGCGAGCTGGAGCGAGGGCTGGGCGGCGTCACGCTCTTCGGCTTCAACGTCGACGGCCACGAGCCGCCCGCCGCGCTCACCGCGGCGCTGCGGGAAGCGGGCGGCGAGCCGGTCGTCTCGCTGGACGAGGAGGGCGGCGACGTCACCCGGCTGGCCTACCACGAGGGCAGCCCGTACCCGGGGAACGCGGCGCTCGGCGCGGTGGACGACGCCGAGCTGACCCGGCAGGTCTACCGGGCGATCGGCGCGGAACTGGCCGCGTGCGGGATCAACCTGGACATGGCGCCGGACGCCGACGTGAACTCCGAGGCGGACAACCCTGTCATCGGCACCCGGGCGTTCGGCGACGAGCCCGGACTGGTCGCCCGGCACACGGTGGCCGCCGTCGAGGGCCTGCAGGCGGCGGGGGTCGCGGCCTGCGTCAAGCACTTCCCCGGCCACGGCGCCACCCGCGTCGACTCGCACCTGGCCATCCCGGTCGTGGACGTCACCCCGGAGGTGCTGCGCGAGCGGGAGCTGGCGCCGTTCCGCGCGGCCATCGAAGCGGGCACCAAGTCGATCATGACGGCGCACGTGTCCGTGCCCGCGCTGACCGGCGGCACGCCCGCGACGCTGTCACCCGCCGCGCTCACCGGCCTGCTGCGGGGCGAGCTCGGCTACGACGGCGTGGTGATCTCCGACGCGCTCGACATGCACGCGATCACCAGGAGCGTCGGACTGGCAGGCGGCGCGGTGCGTTCGCTGGCCGCCGGCGCCGACCTGCTCTGCCTCGGGCCGATACCCGGCCACGACGAGGTGCGCGAGGTGATCGACGCGATCGTGGCCGCCGTGGACGAGGGAACGCTGCCGCCGGCCAGGCTGGAGGAGGCGGCGGCCCGGGTGGAGGCGCTGCGTGCCTGGTTCGGCGCGCCGGGGCGCACCCCGCCCGAGCGGAACGGGGTCGGGCTGCGCGCCGCCCGCCGCGCCGTGCGGCTGGCCGGCGAGCCGGCGCCGCTGTCGCAGCCGCTGGTGGTGGAGGTGGACACGCCGCCGACCATCGCCGTGGGCGACGTGCCGTGGGGGCTCGGGCGCTGGCTGCCGGAGGCGGAGGTCCTGCGGCTCGCCCCCGGCTCGGCCGACGTGACTGCGCTGCTGGCCAAGGCCGCGGACCGGTCGCTGGTCGTGGTGGTCAGGGACGCGCACCGCCACCCGGACAGCCGTGCGCTGGTCTCCGCGCTGGTGGCCGCCCGGCCGGACGCGACGGTGGTCGAGATGGGACTGCCGGTCTGGCGCCCGGACACGGCCGCCTACCTCGCCACGTACGGTGCGGCCAGGGCGAACGCGCAGGCCGCGGCGGAACTGCTCGCCGGGACCTGAGCGACCGGCCGCCGGTCAGGACGTGAGGAGCTCCTGGCGGGCCTGGTCGAGCGCGGCGAGCACGGCGCCGCGCAGCACCGGGTTCGGGTCGGTGACGGCGGTGGTGACCACCTGCGGGCGGACCGGGCAGACGCGGGCCACCGCCTCCTCCACCCGCGAGGTGAGCGCCTCTCCCCCGGCGTGACCGACCTCCCCCGCCAGCACCACCAGGCCGGGATCGAGGATCACGCAGACGGCCGCCACGCCCAGGGCGAGCCTGCGGGCTATCTCGTCGAGCAGGGGCTCGCCCTCGGCCCCGGCCGCCACCGCCACCTGGACGCACTGGCCGGCGCTGTCGGCCGCGAACCCGTACCCCTGCGCCAGCTCCGCCACCGCCTCCGCGCTGACCAGCGACTGCAGGCCGCCCGCCAGCGACGGCAGCCGTCCCGGCGCGGTGCGGATGTCCTCGGGCAGCGGCACGCCCGGCACGGGCAGGTAGCCGATCTCGCCCGCGCTGCCCGAGCGGCCGCGGTGGAGCCGGCCGCCGAGCATCACCGCCATGCCCAGGCCGCGGCTGGACCACAGCAGCACGAAGTCGTCGATGCCCCGCGCGGCGCCGTCGGCCCGCTCGGCGATGGCGGCGAGGTTGACGTCGTTCTCGATCGTCACCTCGCGCTTGAGGTCGCCCGCCAGGGCCTCGTGGATGCCTTCGTGCCAGCCCGGCAGGTCGAAGGAGAAGCGCACGTCGCCGCTGCGCGGGTCGACCACGCCGGGAGTGCCGATGACGACGCCGCGCAGCCTGCCCAGGCCGACCTTGGCGCTCCGGCAGGCCTTGGTGATCGCGTCGTGCACGGCGGCGACCGGGTCGGGGTGGCTGTCGGGATCGACGGTGACCTGGGAGATCGTGCGGCCGTGGATGTCGGCGACCGCCGTGGAGATCAGCCCGGGACCGACTTCCAGCCCGGCCACGTAGGCGCTGGAGGGGATGACGGAGTAGAGCGCCGCGTTGGGGCCGCGCCCCCCGGCCTGCGCGCCGACCACCTCGACCAGCCCGCGTTCCTCCAGCCGGGCCAGCGTCTGGGAGGCGGTCACCTTGGACAGGCCGGTCAGCTCGCCGATCTGGCCGCGGGTCATCGGCCCGGAGGCCAGCAGCAGCTCCAGAGCGGCCCGGTCGTTGATCTCCCTGAGCAGTCTGGGCACACCAGGCCGTCGCTCCACGCTGAATCCCACCGTCACAATCGAAAAGGTTGTTGCAAGTTTAGCGCTCCCACCCTTGCTTATCGATGCAGGTGAACGCGAGGATTGCTCATGCTCTCCCTCCGCCACCAGGTCGCTCTCCTGGCGATCGGCGTCGTCCTCTTCCTCGACGTGCTGCGGGTGTTCCTCCCGTCGTTGATCACGCTGTTCGGGCGGGCCGGGTCGACGGCTCCGGAGCTGATGGGCCTCTACGCGGCCGCCTGGTTCGTGCTCCCGTTCCTGGCGCTGCGGCTGAAGCCGCGCTGGGCCGTGCTGGGCGGGGCGGTCGCGCTGGTGCTGGCCCGCGTGCTCCTGCAGGCCGGCGTCTCGCAGCTGTACGTGGCCTCGGCCGGGGTGAGCGCCGGCCTGGTCTTCCTGTACGGATGCGCGCGGACGACGACCCGGGCGGCGGCGCCCGCGGGGATCATCGGCGGAGTGGCCTGCTCGGTGCTCGGCCACCTGCTGCTCGACGGGGTGGACCTGATGTGGCGACCCGGGCTCCTGGCGTGGGCGGCGGTGCTGGGGCTGTGCGCCGCGTTCCTGGTGCTGACCCGTACAGCGGGCGCCGACCCGGCCCGCACGGATGCTGACACCCCAGCCCGCGCGGGAGGCGCCGACCCGGCTGGTGACACCTCAGCCCGGGCGGGTGGCGACGGCGGGCTCGCGCCTGCCGGGACCTGGTTCCTGGTCGGGCCGGTGCTGCTGCTCGCCGGGATGGCGGCCACCGGCTACGCGAAGGCGGCCGTCGGGCCGAGCGTGATCGGCTGGGACGCGCTCCTTCAGGTGGCGGCGCTGGTCGCGGCGACGGTGCTGGCGTCGCGGGTGTCGCACTCCCCCGCCTTCGACGCCGCCGCGGCCGTGCTGCTGGTGTGCTTCACGGTGTTGCTGCTGCTCCCGTCGTCCGGGTCCACGGGGCTGGGGCTGAGCGGCGCCATGGTGCTGCTGTGGACGGGCCCGGTGCTCGCCGCCTCGGCGCAACGGCCGGCGGGCGGGCGGCAGGGGGTCGCGGTGCTCGGCGGCGGGCTGGTGTTCCTGGTGGCGACCTTCGGCTACTACGCCTCGTACGACCTGGACCTGGGCATACCCAACCAGGTCTGGCCGGTCACGGTAGCGGTGCTGGCGGCGGTCGTGGCCGTATGGCCGGGGCGGCCCCGGCCGCTGGGTCCGCGGGTGCGGCGGCGGGTGTGGCCGGCCGTGGCGGTGGCGGGGGCGCTCATGGTGCTCGTCGCGGCCACGAGCTGGCGGCCCCCGCCCGCGAACCGCCCCCTGGGCGGAGACACGATCAAGCTGGTCGCCTACAACATCCGGATGGGGTTCGGCCTGGACGGACGGCTGTCTCTGGACGACATCGCCGCCTGGACCGCCGCCCAGAAGCCGGACGTGGTGCTGCTCAGCGAGGTGGACCGGGGCTGGCTGCTCAACGGCGGCCACGACGACCTGGCGAGGATCGCCCGCGGCCTGGGCATGCGCTACTACTTCGCCCCGGCCGCCGACAACGTGTGGGGCGACGCCCTGCTCACCAACCTGGTCGTACGCGGCATCCACTCCCATCGGCTGGGCGGGCACGACTACCCGACCGGCGCCCAGGCCCAGGCCATCGTGCTGGGCGTCGGGCCCGACGAGCTCGGCATCGTGAACACCCACCTGCAGGCCCCGGCCGGGCAGGCGCCCGAGGTCGCCGCCATGGTCAGGGCCCTGGCCGCCGGGAGGGACGCCGCCGAGGCGGGCCCGCGCTCGCGGGTGGGCAACAGCCCGATGAGGCCGGTGATCCTGGCCGGGGACCTGAACATCCGGCCCGGTGACCCGGAGATGCGGGTGCTGGAGGGGGCCGGGCTGTCGGACCCGCTGCTCGCGCTCGGCGACCCGCCCACCTCGCCCGCCGACGCCCCCACGGAGCGGATCGACCACGTGCTGATCAGCGACGGGCTGACCGCCGTATCCGCCGAGGCGCCGCGGGTACCGTTCTCTGATCATCTGCCCGTGGTGGCCACCTTGCGTCTAACCAGTGTTGACCAACAGGGATAATCGATAACATGCGCCTTTCTGCTCGCGTCGACTACGCCCTCCGCGCCGCCGCCGAACTCGCCGCGGCCGGTGCCGGCCCCACCACCGTGGGCGAGCTCGCCAAGGAGCAGGACATGCCGCCCAAGTACTTGGAGAACATCCTCCTGCAGATGCGCCGCGCCGGCCTGGTCCGCGGCCAGCGCGGTCCCGAGGGCGGCTATGTGCTGGCCCGCCCGCCGGCCGACATCTCGCTCGCCGACGTCATCAGGGCCGTCGACGGCCCGCTGGCCAACGTGCGGGGCGAGCGGCCCGAGCACGTCGGCTACCGGGGCCCGGCCGAGTCGCTGCAGCAGGTGTGGATCGCGCTGCGGGCGACCGAGCGCGGCATCCTCGAAGAGGTCACGCTGGAGCACGTCGCCTCCGGCCGCCTGCCCGACCGCGTCAGCCAGCTCGCCGCCGACCCCGCCGCCTGGGACTGACCGGCCCGCGGCGCCGCCGTCGGAGGCCCCGTACAGATACCCCGCTCAGGTCCCCGTACGGCTGACCGTGCTGGTGACCGCCGGTCGGCCCAGCCGGGCCGCCTGCCAGAAGAGCACCAGGGCGACGACCTCCACCAGGGCCGCGGCCGCCGGGAGCAGGCCCGGCCCGTGCCACTCCAGCACGACACCGCCCAGCGCGCCCCCGCCGGACACGCCCACGTACACCGCGCTGCTGTTGAGCGCCAGCGCCTGCGGCCCGGCGGGACCGGCCAGGGCCAGCAGGCGGACCTGGGCGGGCGGCGGGATCCACCACGACACCCCCGCCCAGAGCACGAGCAGCGGCAGGAGGGCGAGCAGGGCGAGCGGCCGCAGCCCCCACACGACCGTGAACGCGGCCATGACGGCGCCGAACCCGCAGATCCCCGCGATGAGCGCCCGGTCGGCCCCCCACCGGTCGCCGGCGCGCCCGCCGAGCTGCCCGCCCGCGAACCCGGCCGCCCCCGCCAGCACGAACACCCAGCCGACCTCGACGGGCCCGGCCCCCGCCAGCTCCCGCAGGAACGGGGCCAGGTACGTCATCACCATCATGCTGCCGAGCACGATCGCCACGATCCCCAGCAGTCCGGCGACCACCTGGGGCCGGGCCAGCGGCGCCAGCCGATCCCGCAGCGAGCCCTCGGCCGGTTCCGGCGCCACGTGCGGCAGCGTCCGGCGCACGGCCACGAGCGACACCAGGCCGAGCAGCGCGGCGAGCACGAACGTGGCCCGCCAGCCGAACGCGCCGCCCACCCAGGTGCCGATGGGCACGCCCAGCATCAGCGACCCGGTCAGCCCGCCCATGACCAGCGCCAGGTAGCGCCCCTGCCTCCCGGCCGGGGCCTGGGAGGCGGTGATGGCGTACGCGGCGGGCACGACGGCCGCCGCGGCCACCGCCGCCAGCACCCGCAGCCCCATCAGCACGGGGTAGGACGTGACCAGCGCCGCCGCCCCGTTGGCGGCGACGAACAGCAGCAGCGCCCCGGTCATCAGCCCGCGCCGCGGCCATGAGGCGGTCACCACGGACGCCACCGGCGCGGTCAGCGCGAACGCCAGCGAGAAGCCGGTCACCAGTTGCCCGCCCACCGCCTCGCTGACCCCGAGGTCGCGGGAGAGCGCGGGCAGCACCCCGGCGATCACGTAGTCGTCGGTGGCGAAGGTGAACATGGTGAACGTCAGTGCCGCCAGCCAGGCGGGCACTCGTTTGGACATGGGAACCCCAAAATTAAGGCAACAGTTGTTACCGAGGTAAGGTAACAGTCGTCACCTCAATGACGTCAAAGGGATTATCCGATGGCCAGGACCGCCGATCCCGCCCGCCGGGATGAACTCCTCGACCGCATCGTCGACTACCTGGCGGAGCGCGGCCTCTCGACGCTGTCCATGCGGCCGCTGGCCGAGCACCTGGGCAAGTCCACCCGCGTGCTGACCCACCACTTCGAGGACAAGGAAGAGCTGCTGTCGGCCACCATGCGACGTCTGGACGAGCGCCACCGGGCCTGGCTGCGCTCGCTGCCCGGCTGGGACGGCTCCGACAGCGTCGGCACGATCGTCCGCCGCACCTGGGAGTTCCAGCTGAGGGAGGACAACCTGCCGATCGCCCGGCTGATCCACGAGATCGAAGGGCTGGCGGCGGGCGGCCGGCTCACGGGTCTGGTGCCGGAACTGCTGGCGGACCGGTCGGCGTTCGTGGCGTCGCTGCTCCGCGATCGCGGCGTCCCCGAACGCGACGCGCTGCGCATCTCGACCCTGGTCAACTCCGCCTACACGGGCCTGCAGCTCGACGTCCTCACCACCGGCGAACGAGAGCGCGTCGACGAAGCCCTGCACCAGCTCGCCGACCTGGTCGACGAGTGGGTCGAGGCCGCCGCCCGCTGAGCGGCCGTCACGCCGCGCCCGGCCAGACGTGGCGATGGCGCGAGGAGTAGGTCTCGAGCCGCCCGTCCACCACCCAGTAGTGGTGGGAGACCGCGATCCGGGACGCGAGGTCGTACTCCTCGAAACCCAGGTGCTCCGGGGTCACGGTGAACGGGTGCACGGTCTGGCCGGGCGGGAGCCGTCGCAGCTCGGGAACGTAGACCTCGACGACGAAGCTCGATGCCGTGGACGCGGACGCCCCGCCTGCTGAGCGGCAGCGCGATACGGCCGCACCCGGTCCGGCCAGCTCGGCGAGGAAGTCGACCGCCGGGCCGTCCAGGCTTCCTAGACTGGACGCATGCCCGAAGGTGATGCCGTCTACCGCACCGCCGCGCGGCTGCGGGGGGCGCTCGACGGTCAGGTGCTGACCCGGTCGGAGTTCCGGGTGCCGCGCCACGCCACCGCCGACCTCACCGGCCGGACCGTGCTGGAGACCGTGTCACGGGGCAAGCACCTGCTCACCCGGGTCGAGGGCGGGCTCACCGTGCACACCCACCTGCGGATGGACGGCAGCTGGCAGGTCGCCCCGGCCGGCCGGAGCGTCCCCGGGGGCGACCGGGTGCGGCTGATCCTGGCCAACCGGCAGTGGCAGGCGGTCGGCATACGGCTGGGGATGGTGGACCTGCTGAGGACGGCCGACGAGGGCAAGGTCGTCGGGCATCTGGGCCCCGACCTGCTGGGCGACGACTGGGATCCGGCCGAGGCCGTGCGGCGGCTGAGCCGGGACCCGGACATGACCATCGGCGAGGCGCTGCTCGACCAGCGCAACCTGGCCGGGATCGGCACGATCTACCGCGCGGAGACGCTTTTCCTGCGCGGCGTATGGCCGTGGCGGAGGGTCGGGGACGTCGGGGACCTGGAAGGGCTCGTCACACTGGCTCAGAGGCTGCTGGCGGCCAACAGGCATCACGCGGGCACGGTGACCACGGGAGACCGCCGCCCGGCGCATCAGACCTGGGTCTACGGCAGGGCGGGAAGACCCTGTCGCCGCTGCGGGACCCGCATCAGCCGTGGCGAGATGGGGACAGGACCGCAGGAGCGGCTCATCATGTGGTGCGGCGGCTGTCAGCCGGGCTAGGCAGCCACCATGTCCTTGACTTCGGGGAAGACGGTGTCGGAAATCGATCCTGGGACCGAGTCGGGAACCGCGATGCGCTCGTGCTCGGGCGCGTCGGCCAGCACGGGAGCGGCCTGAAGCTCCGCCAGCGCGAACTGATCGGAGACCTCACGCAGGACCTGCGAGAGCGGAACCCCGAGCGCGCCGCAGATCGACGCGAGCAGCTCGGAGGACGCCTCTTTCTGGCCCCGCTCCACCTCGGACAGGTAGCCGAGTGAGACGCGCGCCAGCGTGGACACCTCTCGGAGTGTGCGTCCCTGCCGCACGCGCAACCGCCTCAGCACGTCTCCGAGCAGCTGACGCAGCAAAATCATCTGTCGCTCCCTCCCCGGAGTGGATGGCTTCACCACGCTCCGCGCGATCGAGTCGTGCCGCCCGTCTTTCTTCTTCGCTTCGTACATACTCCTCGCCGTCATTGCCGGGCGTCTCCGCCCCTGGCCCGCCGCTCGTGACTCATCAGGCCCGCCTGCCGGGCGCTCGCTGCTTGCAGTTGGCTCACGGACCTCACTCACAGCTCCACCGTACCCGCATCGACCGACACCGCGTCAGACCGTGCTTCGCATGTTCGCTGGGGACGTAACACGGTAATCATCCGGAATGTTCCCCTTTGTTGTCCTTAAGCACACTTGCTAGTAGATCAATAGCCTCGTCCATCGTCTCTACCCTGATACGTTCACGCGACCCCTTAAGGCTCAACCGTCGGCCCCACACCTGTCCGCCCGGTCCGCTCACCGCCGCGAAGACCGTGCCGACCGGCTGGCCGTCCTGCGGCTCCGGCCCTGCCACGCCCGTGACCGCCATCCCGTACGTGGCCTCGCACAAGCGCGCCACCCCGGCCGCCATCGCCGCGGCGACCTCCGGATGCACCGCCCCCTCGCGGCGCAGCAGATCCCCCGGCACGCCCAGCAGCCGTTGCTTCAGGTCGGTGGCATAGGAGATCACCCCGCCCTTGAAGACCCGGGACGACCCCGGCACCAGCGTGAACGTCGCCCCGATGAGCCCGCCGGTGAGCGACTCGGCCACGGCGACAGTGGCCTCCTGGCTCGCCAGCGACTCCAGCACCTGCGTGACCTCGGCCATGATCCTCACTCCCCGCGCGCACGCCTCGCCATCCCGCGCAACCTGATCGCGCGGAACACGTAATCGACCCCCGTCGCCACCGTGACCACGAGCGCCGCCCCCATCACCGTCTCCCGCAGCACCTCCGGCACCCACGGCACCAGGTAGAGCGCGATGGCGGCGATCTGCAGGACGGTCTTGACCTTGCCGCCGTAACTCGCCGGGATGACCGCCAGCCTGATCAGCACCAGCCGGAGCAGCGTGATGCCCAGCTCACGGCCGAGGATCACGATCGTGACCCACCACGGCAGCTCGCCCAGCAGCGACAGGCACACCAGCGCGGCCCCGGTCAGCGCCTTGTCGGCGATCGGGTCGGCGATCTTGCCGAAGTCGGTGATGAGGCCGTAGCGCCTGGCCAGCTCACCGTCGAGATGATCGGTGAACGACGCCACCGCGAAGACCGCCAGCGCGGCCAGCCGCCAGCCCATGCCCGGCAGGAACAGGCAGACGACGAAGAACGGGACGAGCGCCAGCCGCAGGACCGTGAGGACGTTGGCGATGTTCCACGGACTCACCGCGCGGCGCTCGTCTCTGGTCATGGACCGGCGGCCTTGATCCGAGCGATGAGGTCGACGCCCTCGGCGTCGACGACCATGGCGCGGACGAGCTCGCCCGGCACCAGGCCGATGCCCTGGACGGTGACCGATCCGTCGACCTCGGGACCCTGGTGGGCGGCCCTGCCCTCGTAGCCGCCGTCGCCGAGGTCCTCGTCGATGAGCACGTCGACCTCGGTGCCGATCCGGTCCTCGGCGCGCTGCGCCGTCAGCTCCTCGGCCAGCTCGGTGAGCACCCGCACGCGCTCGTCGACGACCTCCTGGGCCAGCTTGCCGTCGAAGCCCGCGGCTTCGGTGCCGTCTTCGTCGGAATAGCCGAACACGCCGATGACGTCGAGCCTGGCCGCCTCCAGGAAGGAGACGAGCTCGCCGAACTCCTCCTCGGTCTCGCCGGGGAAGCCGACGATGAAGTTGGAGCGCACTCCCGCCTCCGGCGCCCGCTCGCGGATGCTCTCCAGCAGGCCGAGGAAGCGCTCGGGATCGCCGAAGCGGCGCATCCGCCGCAGCACCCCGCCGCTGGCGTGCTGGAAGGACAGGTCGAAGTAGGCGGCGACGCCGTCGGTGCCGGCGATCACGTCGATCAGCCCCGGCCGCAGCTCGGCCGGCTGGAGGTAGCTAGCCCGCACCCGGGAGACGCCCTCGACGGCCGCCAGCCTCGGCAGCAGCTTCTCCAGCGCCCGCAGGTCGCCCAGATCCTTGCCGTAGGACGTGGAGTTCTCGCTCACCAGCACGAGCTCGCGCACGCCGCGGTGGGACAGCCAGTCGGCCTCGGCCACCAGCTCGTCGGGGTGGCGGGACACATAGGCGCCGCGGAAGGCCGGGATGGCGCAGAACGTGCAGCGCCGGTCGCAGCCCGAGGCGAGCTTGAGCGAGGCCACCGGGCTCTCGTCGAGCCGCTTGCGCAGCACCCGCGGGCCGCTCGCGGGCGCCAGCCCGTCGGGCAGGTCGCCGTGGCCGGGGATGGCGCCGCGGGGGGCGGCGGCCCGGTCGACCGGCGTGATGGGCAGCAGGAGGCGGCGGTCACGCGGCGTGTGCGGCGTGAGCGCGCGCCCGGCGAGCACGTCGTCGAGACGCCCGCCGATGTCGGTGTAGTCGTCGAAGGAGATGACCGCGCTGGCCTCGGGCAGCGCGTCGGCGAGCTCGTTGCCGTAGCGCTCGGCCATGCAGCCCGCGGCGACCACCTTGGCCCCCGAGTCTGCGGCGGCCAGCAGGGTGTCGATCGAGTCCTTCTTCGCCGACTCGATGAAGCCGCACGTGTTGACCACGACGACATCCGGGTCGTCGTCGTCGAGCTGCCAACCGGCAGCCTCGAGTCGCGCGGCCAGCTCCTCGGAGTCGACCTCGTTGCGGGCGCAGCCCAGCGTGATCAGCGATGCGGTTCGGCGGGATGACATGGTGACACTACGGTATCGGCAGTTGGCCACCACACGATGCAGGGGTTACCGAGCTGGTGGTTTCCCCGGGCCGAACGACCGGCGCACCTTCTCCCCCCGCTCCCCCACAGCTCCCAGGTTCTTGCCGTTGACCTGCACCGACACGGCTCCGGCGTCACCCACCTCGAAGTCGATCCGGCTCTGCGCCCGCCAGGTGGCGCTGCTGCCCGCCTTGAGGCTGCCGTCGAACAGCCGGCGTCCCTTGGCGTCGCGCACCGTCATGCGGGCCCGCCGCTTCGCCTCGACCGTGACCTCGACCGTGTTCTTGCCCGCCATGGCCACGGCGGACGGCCCCTCGGTGAACGGCGAGTTCGGCGGCACGGTGGCCGCCGGCCGCTCCCCGCGGGCGGTGCGGACCTGGTCGGACGCGCCGCCCAGGACCTTGACCACGCCGAACACGACCACCACGGACAGCGCGACCGCGAGCGCCGGGGCCCAGCCGGGCCCCCGCCGCTCGGACATCTTGATGATGCGGTCGGCCTGGAACACCGCCGCCGCCCGCACCGGCTGCGGCGCACCGCCGTGCAGCTGGTCGTAGTGGTGCACCACGGCCTCGGGATCGAGCCCCACGGCAGCCGCGATGGTCTTGACGTGCCCCCTGATGTAGAAATCGCTTCCGGACTCGGCGAACTCGTCACGCTCGAGCGCGTTGATGATCGCCTCTCGGATACGCGTGATCTTGCTCAGCTGCTCGACAGTCAACCCCGAAGACTGCCGAGCCGCCGCCAATATGGCTCCGATGCTCTGCTCCTGCACGACAACCGCCTCCCCACGACGGAGCGTAGTTGCTCCTATTCAAGCAGTAAGTGGCAGGGAAGTGGCCATTGGGGTCATTCGCCACGCAGGTCGGCTAGCAATCCGGGCAGATCATCTGGTTTCACCAGCACCTCGCGAGCCTTGGAACCCTCGCTGGGACCGACCACTTCGCGGCTCTCCAGCAGGTCCATCAGCCGCCCGGCCTTCGCGAAGCCGACGCGCAGCTTGCGCTGCAGCATCGAGGTCGAGCCGAACTGGGTGGTGACGATCAGCTCGGCGGCCTGGATGAGCAGGTCGAGGTCGTCGCCGATGTCCTCGTCGATCTCCTTCTTGGCGCCGGCCGCGACGGTCACGTCATTGCGGTACTCCACCTGCATCTGCTGCTTGCAGTGGTTGACGATCTCGGCGATCTCCTTCTCGGAGACGAACGCGTTCTGGATCCGGATCGGCTTGCTTGCCCCCATCGGCAGGAACAACGCGTCACCCTGGCCGACCAGCTTGTCGGCGCCCGGCTGGTCGAGGATGACCCGCGAGTCGGTCAGCGAGGACACCGCGAACGCCAGCCGGGACGGCACGTTGGCCTTGATCAGGCCGGTGACGACGTCCACGCTCGGCCGCTGGGTGGCGATGACCAGGTGGATGCCCGCCGCGCGGGCGAGCTGGGTGATGCGGACGATGGAGTCCTCCACGTCGCGCGGCGCCACCATCATCAGGTCGGCCAGCTCGTCCACGATCACCAGCAGGTACGGATAGGGCTGGTAGACGCGTTCGCTGCCGGGCTGCGGCACGAGCTTGCCGGCCCGCACCGCCTTGTTGAACTCGTCGATGTGGCGGAACCCGCTGGCCGCCAGGTCGTCGTAGCGGCGGTCCATCTCGCCCACCACCCATTCGAGGGCCTCGGCGGCCTTCTTCGGGTTGGTGATGATCGGGGTGATCAGGTGGGGGATGCCCTCGTACACGCTCAGCTCGACCCGCTTGGGGTCGACGAGCACCATGCGCACCTCGTCGGGGGTGGCGCGCATGAGGATCGAGGTGATCAGCCCGTTGACGCAGACGGACTTGCCCGCGCCGGTGGCGCCGGCGATGAGCAGGTGGGGCATCTTGGCCAGGTTGGCCACGATCGTGCGGCCCTCGACGTCCTTGCCCAGCCCGACGATCATCGGGTGGTGGTCGGCCTGCGCCACCTGGGCGCGGAGCACGTCGCCGAGCGCGACCAGGTCCTTGTCGGCGTTCGGGATCTCCACCCCGATCGCCGACTTGCCGGGGATCGGGGACAGGATCCGAACATCGGCCGATTTAACGGCATAGGCGATGTTCTTGGTCAGCGCGGTGACCTTCTCCACCTTCACCGCGGGCCCCAGCTCGATCTCGTAGCGGGTCACGGTCGGCCCTCGGGTGAACCCGATCACCTGGGCGTCGATGGTGAACTGCTCCAGCACGCTGGTCAGCGCGTTCACCACGACCGTGTTGGCCTTGGTCTGCGGCTTGGGCGCGGTGCCCTGCTTGAGATGCTGCAGGTCAGGCAGTTGGTACGGGCCCGCCTGCGGGGAGAGCACGAGCTGCTCGACCTTGCGCGGCGCCGGGGTGGGCTGCGGCGGCTCCGGCTGCTTGACCGGCGCCGGCGGCGGCTCCTCCTCGTCCATGAGCCCCGGGACGATCTCCGGCGAGTGGTCCTCGCGCTTCTCCTTCTCCGACAGGACGGGCGTGTCGTACGGTTTGACCGACTCCTCGCCCTCGGCGGCGGGCTTCTTCGGCCGCCCGCGCTTCTTCGGCTGCGGCGCGGGCCTGCCCTCCGGCGTCTGGCGCTCGAAGAGCATGTGGCGCAGCTCGGCCAGCCGCTCCGGGATGCGGTGGACGGGTGTGGCCGTGATCACCAGCACGCCGAACCCCGACAGGATCAGCAGCAGCGGGATCGTGATCCACGGCGGCAGGATGCTCATCGGCGGCGCCGACACGATGAACCCGATCATGCCGCCCGCCTGCGACACCTTCTCCATCGTGTTGTTCGCGTCGCCCGCGGGATAAGGGGTGCCGTTGGCGACGTGGATCACCCCGAGGACGCCGACGAGCAGCGCGCTCCACCCGATCACCATCCGGCCGGTGTCGGCGTTCTGGTCGGGGTGGCGCAGGTAACGCCAGGCCAGCAGGCCGAACAGCAGCGGCAGCGCCCACGCCAGCGAGCCGAACACGGCGTGCACGACGGTGTGGACGACCTCGGAGACGCCGCTCCTGGTGTCGCGCCAGGTCATCGCCGCCAGCACGATGGCGCCGGCGAGGACCGCCAGCCCCACGCCGTCGCGGCGGTGGACCGGGTCGAGCTCCCTGGCGTTCTTGCCCAGGGCGCGGGCGGTGCTGCCGATGCCGTTGGCGAGCAGCATCCACAGGCCGACGACCAGCTTGCCGATCATGGTGAAGACCCAGCTGATCGGGTCCTGATGGGTCATCGGGGGTTTACGGGCCGGCCCCGCCCCCTTCGCCCTGGGCCGCCCCGTGGACGCGGCGCCCCGTTTCGCGGGGGTCGAACGAGACGAGGGCGACCGCTTCGCCGGACCCTTCGATGCGCTTTTCGGCGTACGGGTGGCCATGTTGCCAAAGGTACGTCGGATACCCCCGAGAAAGCACCGGGACGCGCCGGGCCACCGCCGGATCGTGTCGAAAGACTTCCCCGGCGCCAGCCGGCTGGTGACCAACCTCGGCCTTCTTCCCAAGTGGAGGGAGCGCGGGCTCCCGGTCTGCCACCCTGAGAGTGACCGAACTGCCACATCGAGTGATGTTCTAGGACGCACAGTGGAGACGACCCGGGTGTCGAGCACCTCCTTCGACGGCACTCCCCATGCCCCGGCGGCGGCGCGACGGTTCGTCCGCCAGGTGCTCGGCGAGTGGAGCCTGAGCCATCTGGCGGAGGACGCCGTGCTGCTGACCAGCGAACTCGTCACCAACGCGGTGGTGCACGCCGGCACCGGCGTCGAGCTGACCTGCCGGTTGGACGCCGAGGCGGTGCCGCCCAAACTCGAGATCGAGGTCGACGACCAGCAGCCCGGCCGGACCGTCCTGGACGTGCCGCCTCCCGCCGAGGAGATGGCCACCTCCGGGCGTGGCCTGGCGCTGGCGGGCATGCTCGCCGACGCCTGGGGCGTCACGTACACCAGGAGCGCGAAGCGGGTCTGGGTGCGGATGGAGCTCGCCGACGCCCAGGAGCCGTGCCCGCCCTCGATCCCGGCGCCGCGCGAGCCCGTGGACGCGCTGCGGGTGGCGGTGCTGGTCGCCGACGCGGGTGGGCGGGTGATCTCGTGGAACGCCGACGCCGAGGCCCTGCTCGGCTGGACGGCGCGGCAGGCGGCGGGCCGGCCGCTGGAGGACCTGGTCGACTGGGACGGTCACGGCCCCGACGCGCCGGCCCTGTCCGACGCGCTCGCGCTGGGCCGCTGGCGCGGGGAGTCGCGGATGCGCCACCGCGACGGGCGGCTGGTCCCCGTCTACGTCTCCCACCTGCGCACCGGGGGCAGGCCGGAGCACCGGAGGGCGATCTGGATGGTGGTGGGCGGCGACCACGGGTTCGTGCTGGCCTCGCCGCCCTCACCCGCCAGGCGGGAGGCCGGCCGGCGCATCAAGGACCTGCTCGACCGCGACCGCCCGCTCGCCGAGCTGCTCGACACGATCGCGCGGATCGTCCAGCTTTCCAGCGCCGGCGACGCCGCGTACGTGCTGCTGCGCGCCGACTCCGGCAACAGGTTCGGGGTGGCGGCGGGGGCGGGTGAGGCGGCGGGGCTGGTGGGCGTGGTCGCGGCGGGCGTGTTCGCCCCCGACCGGCGCGCGCCGGCGGTCGTGGACGACCTGCTCGCCGCCGACGTCGAGCTGGCCCAGCGGCTGCGGGCCAGGTCGCTGGCGTGCGCGCCGCTGGTGGTGGCGGGCGAGGTGATCGGCCACCTGGCGGTGACCGCCGCCGAGCCGGGGCGGTTCGACCAGGACCTGGCCGCGAGCCTGCGGCACATCGCCGACCAGGTGGCCGGCACCGTGCAGCGGGAGCGGCTGGCCGAGCAGGACCGGGCGCACCGGGGTCGGCTGTCGTTCCTCGCCGAGGCGGGCGAGCTGCTCGCGGGCGTGCACGACGAGGAGCTGCTCGCGGCGCTGGCCGCGCAGCTCGTGGTGCCCAAGATCGCCACCTGGGCGGCGGTCTACCTGACCGACCTGGCGGGCATGACGCGGCTGGCGCACGTGTGGCACCGGGAGGAGCGGCACAACGCCGAGCTGCGCACGTCGCTGCCCGCCCTCCCGCGCACGCCGCTGAGCGAGGTCACCTGGCCGGTCGGCCGCGGGAACGTGCTGTCGTTCCCGCTGCTGACCCAGGGCAGGGCCCACGGCGCGCTGGTGATCGGCCGGAGCGAGCCGACGCTGCCGCTGGAGCTGGCCGAGCTGCTGGCCGACCTGTGCCGCCTGATCGCGCTCAACCTGCACACCGCGATGCTCTACACCCGCCAGGCCACCACCTCCAAGGCGCTGCAGCGCAACCTGCTGCCGGTGCGGATGGCGCCGATGCCCGGCCTGGAGTCCGCGGTCGTGTACGAGCCGGCCGAGGAGGGCGCGCACGTCGGCGGCGACTTCTACGACCTGTTCACCGTGGCCGACCACTGGTGCTTCGCCCTCGGCGACGTCTGCGGCAGCGGGCCGGAGGCGGCCGCCGTCACCGGGCTCGCCAGGCACGCCGTGCGGCTGCTCGCGAAGGAGAACTACACCGTGGCCGACATCCTGGACCGGCTCAACCGGACGCTGCTGGAGGAGGACGAGGAGGGCCGGTTTCTCAGCCTGCTGTGCGGGGAGCTGACGCCGCTGCCGCAGGGCGGGGCGCGGTGCACGATCGCCTCGGCCGGGCACGTGCCGCCGCTGCTGCTGCACACCGACGGCGAGGTGGAGCAGGTGGCCTCGCCGCAGCTGCTGCTCGGCGTCGAGCACGGCGTGCGGTTCTTCGTGGAGTCATTCGAGCTCGCGCCCGAGGAGGTGCTGCTGTGCGTCACCGACGGGGTGACCGAGCGGCGCGACGGCAAGCGGCTGCTCGACGACGACGACGGGCTGTCCAGGCTGCTGTCGGGCTGCACCGGGCTGAGCGCCCACGCCGTCGCCGAGCGGGTGCGGCAGGCGGTCCACTCCTTCGCCGGCGCCCCGTCGAGGGACGACGTGGCGCTGCTGGTGCTGCGGGCTACGCCGGCTCTCCCCTGATCAACCCGGGAAGCGGTAGGTGGTGGTGGAGGCGCGGACCTCGCCGGGGCGCAGCACGGTCGAGGGGAACGCCGGCTGGTTGGGCGAGTCGGGGAAGTGCTGCGTCTCCAGGCAGAACCCGGCGTGCGGGCCGTATGGAGTGGCGTCGCCGTCGAGCATGCCGCCCGCGTAGAACTGGACGCCGGGCTCGGTGGTGGTGACCTCCATGGTGCGTCCGCTGCCCGGCTCGGTCACGGTGATGTCGCCGTTCAGGACGAAGCAGTGGTCGTAGGCGCCGTCGAAGCGCTCGCCGATCGCGTGGGGGGTGGTGAAGTCGAACACGGTGCCCTTGACCGGGGCCGCCTCGCCGGTGGGGATCTTGTCGCCGTCGACGGGCAGGTAGTGGTCGGCCGCCATGCGGACCACGTGGCCGAGCACGTCGCCGCCGCCGGCCAGGTTGAAGTAGGAGTGGTTGGTCAGGTTGACCACGGTGGGCGCGTCGGTCTCGGTGGTGTAGTCGATGCGCAGCGCGTCGCCGTCGAGCGTGTAGGTGACGGAGGCGGTGAGCGTGCCGGGGTAGCCCTGGTCGCCGTCGGGGCTGACGAGCGCGAGCGTGATGGCCGAGCCGGTGACGTCGCGGATCGTCCAGACCTTGCTGTCGAAGCCCTCGGTGCCGCCGTGGAGGCTGTTGGGCCCGTTGTTGACGGGCAGGTGGTACTCGACGCCGTCGAGCGTGAAGCGGCCGCCCGCGATGCGGTTGCCGTAGCGGCCGACCACGGCGCCGAAGTAGCGGCTGCGGGTCAGGTAGTCGTCCAGGGTCGGCAGGCCGAGCACCACGTTGACGCCGTCGACCTCAAGCGTTTGCAGGATGGCCCCGTACGAGAGCACCGCCGCGCGCAGGCGCCCCGAGGTCAGTTCGTGGCGCTCGACGCGCTCCCCCGAGGGCAGCGTTCCG
Source organism: Nonomuraea sp. NPDC054003 (assembly GCF_055585125.1). Classification (NCBI taxonomy): domain Bacteria; kingdom Bacillati; phylum Actinomycetota; class Actinomycetes; order Streptosporangiales; family Streptosporangiaceae; genus Nonomuraea; species Nonomuraea sp. NPDC054003. The sequence goes on along the minus strand of NZ_JBVJKR010000003.1, from coordinate 184,614 downwards.
AAGTTCATGTGTGGGCCTCTCCCGTAGATTCGCGGACGATCAGGCTCGTCTCCAGCACGGTGACGCCGCTGGTGGCCTCGGAGTCGACCGAGCCGAGCAGCAGGTCGACAGCGATGCGGCCGGCGGCGGCGGTGGGCATCGCGATGGTGGTCAGCTTGGGGCGGCTCAGACGGCCGGGCACGATGTCGTCGACGCCGATCACGCTGATCTCCCCGGGCACGTCGACCCCCCGCTCGGCCAGCCCTTCGATCAAGCCTATGGCGACCAGGTCGTTGTAGGCGAGCACCCCGGTGGCGCCGGAGGCGATCACGTCGGTGACGGCGGCCAGGCCGCCGAGCTCGGTGGGCGGGTTGGGGCCGAGGAAGGTGACGTCGGCCTCGCTCATGGCGGCGGCGGCCGCCTGCATCTCCTTGCTGGTCCACGACCCGCTGGGCCCGGTCACCAGGGCGAGCCTGCGGTGGCCGAGGCCGGTGAGGTGCTCGACGGCGAGCCTGACCCCGCGGCCGACGTCCATGAGCACCGTCGGCATGCCTTTGACCCTGCGGTTCACCACGACGAACGGCACCTCTTCGCGCAGCCGCTCGATCGTCTTGTTGGTCAGCCGGGGGCTGCACAGCAGCACGCCGTCGACCTGCTTGGTGAGGGTCTGGATCAGCTCCTCCTCGACCTGCGGGTCCTCGTCGGTGTCGGCCACGAACACGTGGTAGTCGCGGAGCCTGGCCTGCGCCTGGGCCGCTTTGATGAGCGGCGGGAAGAACGGGTTGGCGATGTCGGCCACGATCAGGCCGATGTTGTGGGTGCGCCCCGTGGTCAGCGCGCGGGCGGCCCGGTTGGGCCGGTAGCCGAGATCCTCGGCGACGGCGAGCACGCGGGTGCGCGTGACTGGGTTGACCAGATGGGGGGCGGAGAAGGCGCGCGACACCGTGGAGACGTGTACGCCTGATGCCTCCGCCACGTCACGAATGGTCACCGCCACGCTGGGCCTCCGAGCATGCCAAGTACATTAATGCAAGCGCTTGTATCGCTGTCAACGGGCCTCTTTCGCGAGGGCCGAGCGCCGAAAACTCATGCTACCGCGCATGAGGCCAGCGGCGACACCGCAGGCTGAGACGAGTCGGCTTGACGTTCTGCCGACGGCACCTCAATACTTTTTGCAACCGGTTGCGGTAATGACCCCTGCGGAAGGGTGAACGAGCGATGACACGAACACTGGTGACGGGCAGCGCCGGAAGGCTGGGGCGAAGCCTGGTCACCTCGCTGGCGCAGGCGGGTCACGAAGTGATCGGCGTCGACGTCACCGCCGGCACCCCGGACGGCGCGGCGGCCACCCTCCCGGCCGACCTCACCGACCTGGGCGAGGCGTACGACGTGATGGCGCGGTTCCGGCCCGACGTCGTGGTCCACCTGGCGGCCATCGCGACCCCGTTCAGCCGGACCGAGGGCGTGATCTTCCGCACCAACACGCAACTTGCGTTCAACGTGTGCGAGGCGGCGAGCAACGCGGGCGTGGGCCGGGTAGTGGTGGCCAGCAGTCCCACGGTGATCGGTTACGGGTCGCCTTCCGGCTGGGCTCCGAGCTATCTGCCGATCGACGAGGACCACCCGACGTCGCCGTGGAACGCCTACAACCTGTCCAAAGTGGTCGCCGAGCAGACGATGGCGTCGTTCGCGCGCAGCTCGCGGACGCGGTTCGCGGCGGTGCGGCCGTGCTTCGTGGTGGCGCCCGAGGAGTGGGCGGGGGCGCCCACCCAGTCGGGCCACACGATCCTGGAGCGCCTGGACCTGCCGGAGATCGCCGGTGTCTCGCTGTTCAACTACATCGACGCCAGGGACGCCTCCGACATGATCGCCACCCTCATCGAGCGGCTGCCCGGCCTGCCCAGCGGCGAGGTGTTCTTCGCCGGCGCGGCCGACGCGCTGGCCCGCCGCCCCCTCGCGGAGCTGCTCCCCGCCGTGATGCCCGGCACGAGCGAGCACGCGCCCGCGCTCACCGACACCCTTCCCGCGTTCACCTCGGCCAAGGCCGAGCGCATGCTCGGCTGGACCGCCAAGCGCAGCTGGCGCACCGAACTGGAGATCTGATGAACCTCAGCGGAGTCCTCTTCTTCCCCATCACCCCCTTCACCCTGTCAGGCAAGCTCGCCGAGGAGGTGCTGGCCGAGCACATCGGACGGGGGCTCGACCACGGACCTGGCGGAGTGTTCGCGGCGTGCGGCACCGGCGAGTTCTCCTCCCTGTCGGAGGCCGAGCACGCCGCCGTCGTCCGGGTCGCCGTCGAGACGGCGGCCGGCCGGGCGCCGGTGTTCGCCGGCGCGGGCGGGCCGCTCGGCGCCGCGCTCGCGCAGGCCGGAGCGGCGCGCGAGGCGGGCGCGGACGGCCTGCTGCTGATGCCGCCCTACCTGGCCAAGGGCACCTCGGACGGGTTCGTCGCGTACGTGCGGGAGATCGCGGCGATCCTGCCGGTGATCATCTACCAGCGCGGCTCGGTGGTGCTCACCCCCGAGCAGGTGGTCGAGCTGGCCCGGGTGCCCGGCGTGGTCGGGCTGAAGGACGGCCTGGGCGACATCGACCTCATCCAGCGCTCGATGCTGGCCGTGCGCAAGGAGGTGGGCGACGGCTTCACGTTCTTCAACGGCCTGCCGACGGCCGAGCTGACCATGGGCGCCTACCGGGGCCTCGGCGTCGAGCTGTACTCCTCGGCGGTCTTCGCCTTCGCGCCCGACATCGCGACCGCGTACCTGAACGGCGAGCACCGGCTGCTGACCGAGTTCTACGAGCCGCTCGTCCGGCTGCGCTCGAAGGTGCCCGGGTACGCGGTCGCACTGGTCAAGGCCGGGGTGCGGCTGGGCGGCCTGGACGTGGGGCCGGTCCGGCCGCCGCTGGTCGACGCCGCGCCCGAGGACGTGGCCGAGCTGGAGTCGCTGATCAAGCACGGACGCTCGCTGATCGGCACGCCGTGATCCGCGACCTCACGGTCACCCCGCGCACGGTCGCGCTGCGCCGTCCGTGGGGGCCCGACGTGCCCGCCAACCACGTCCTGGTCGTCGAGGTGACGCTCGCCGACGGGCGAGTGGGCACCGGGTTCTCCTGGACTCCGCAGATCGGCGCGCACGCGGTGCGGGCGCTGCTGGAGCACGACATCCGCGACGCGCTGATCGGCCTGGACCCGCACCCCGAGGTGGTGTGGGACCGGCTCTGGCGGCACCTGCGCGAGGCCGGGCCCGGCGGGATCACCACGATCGCGCTGGCCGGGGTCGACCTGGCGCTGTGGGACCTGCGCTGCGGCGAGCGCGGCCTGGTGGACGTGCTGGGCCGGCGCAGGGAGTCCGTCCCGGTGTACGGGAGCGGGGTGAACCTGCACTACCCGCTGGACGAGCTGGTGGCGCAGGCGGGCCGGTGGAAGGCCGCCGGCTACCCCGCCGTCAAGATCAAGGTCGGCCGGCCGGACGTGCGCGAGGACGTGGCGCGGGTGGCCGCCGTCCGCGAGGTGATCGGCCCGGACACACTGCTGATGGTGGACGCCAACCAGCGCTGGGACCTGCACACCGCCCGGCGCGCCGCCGACGCGCTGGCCCCGTACGGCCTGCACTGGCTGGAGGAGCCGCTGCCGGCCGACGACGTGGCGGCGCACGTGGAGCTGCGCCGGTCGGCGCACGTGCCGATCGCGGTCGGCGAGAACGTCTACACGGTCTACGGCTTCCGCGACCTGCTGGCCGCCGGGGCCTGCGACGTCGTGCAGCCGAACGTGGTGAGGGTCGGCGGCATCACCCCGTTCCTGCGCATCGCCGAGCTGGCCCGCGCCTTCGACGTGCCGGTCTACCCGCACCTGCTGCCGGACCTGTCGGGGCAGCTGGCGCTCTCGCTGCCGCTGCCGTCCATGGCCGAGGACGTCGAGGACGCCTCGTTCGCCGCGCTGGGGCTGCTCGCCGAGCCGTACCCTGTCCGGGTGGACGGCGCGGAGCTGCGCGCCGGCGAGCACCGGGGCCTCGGCCTCCGCTGGAGGTGACATGCGTGTCGTGCTCGCCGGAGCCCAGGGCTTCGGCTCCAACTATCTCGACCGGCTGCGCCGGCTGACCGGGCTGGTCGAGCTGGCCGGGGTCTGCGACGTGCGGCCGGTCCCGCCGGAGAGCCTGGCGGGTCTCGGCTCCCCCGAGATCTCCGCCGACCTGCCCGGCCTGATCGAGCGGACCGGCGCCCGGATCGCGATCCTGGCCACGCCCATCCCGACGCACGCCGAGCTGGCGCTGGCCGCGCTGGAGGCGGGCGCGCACGTCCTGGTGGAGAAGCCGACGGCGGCCACGCTGGCGGACTTCGACCGGATGGAGCGGGCCGCCGCCAAGGCGGGGCTGGCCTGCCAGGTCGGGTTCCAGAGCCTCGGTTCCGCGGCGGTGCCCGCGGTGCGCGAGCTGATCGCGGGCGGCGCGATCGGCCGCGTCACCGGCATCGGCGTGGGCGGCTCGTGGCCGCGCCCCGCCGCGTACTTCACCCGCAGCCCGTGGGCGGGCAGGCGGGTGCTCGACGGCGTGGACGTGGTGGACGGCGCGCTGACGAACCCGTTCGCGCACGCGCTGGCCACCGCGCTGGCGGTGGCCGGGGCCGACGAGCGCGGCGCGGTGGCCTCGGTGGAGACCGAGCTCTTCCACGCCAACGGGATCGAGTCCGACGACACCTCCGCCGTCCGCGTCACGCTCGCCGGCGGCACCCCGCTGGTGGCCGCGGTCACGCTCTGCGCGGCCGAGCGGGACGAGCCGTACGTGCTCGTCCACGGCGAGAAGGGGCGGATCCGGTTCGTCTACACGATGGACGAGGTCCAGGTGGACGACGGGCCCGTCCAGCGCTTCGACCGCACCGACCTGCTGGTCAACCTCGTCGAGCACGTGCGGTCCGGCGTCCCGCTGCTGGTGCCGATCCAGCGCACGGGCGGGTTCATGGAGGTGATGGAGGCGATCAGGGTCGCGCCCGACCCGCTGCCGATCGCCGACGACCACCAGGACCTGTCCGGCGAGGGCCGGGTGCTGCCGGGCATCGCGTCCGTCGTCGACAGGTGCGCCTCGGAGCTGGCGCTCTTCTCCGAGCTGGGCCTGAGCTGGGCGACGCCGCTCGTGGTGGGCGGCTCTCCCGTCGCCGAGTACGTGACCAGCCCCGACCTGCCGCTGACCGCGGCGCCCCGCCCCTACCTGCACCCGGTGCGCACGCTCGGCGGCACCGTGGTGACCGAGGTCCGTCCCGCCGACCACCCGCACCACCTCGGGGCCGGGCTCGCGGTGACGGACCTGGGCGGGCGCAACTTCTGGGGCGGGCGCACCTACGTCCGCGACCAGGGGCCGACCTGGCTCGACGACCACGGCGTCCAGCGGCACCTGGCCTTCACCGAGCGCGACGCCGCCGGTTTCACCGAGACGCTCTCGTGGCTGCGGCCGGGGGAAGACGCCCTGGTTCGCGAGGAACGCACCGTACGGGCCCGTCCAGCGGCGCGTGGGTGGGTCCTGGAGTTCGGCTTCACCCTGCACAACCTGACCGGGGCGCCGCTGACGGTGCGCAGCTCGGCCACGAAGGGGCGGGCGGGCGCCGGCTACGGCGGGTTCTTCTGGCGCGCGCCGGCGGGCTCGCCCGGGTTGCGCGTGTTCACGGCGGCGGCCGAGGGCGAGGAGCGGGTGCACGGCTCGCGGGCGCCGTGGCTGGCGCTGTCGTCGGAGGCGTGGACGCTGCTGTTCGCGCAGGACGCCGACCCGTGGTTCGTGCGGGTGGCCGAGTATCCGGGCGTCGGCACCGCGCTGGCCTGGGACACCCCCCTGTCGTTCGACGCCCGGCTCGACAGGAAGGTGTCGGTCGTGGTCGTCGACGGGCGCCTGTCGCGCGAGGAGGCGGCCGAGCTGGCCACGGGCCGCTGACCCGCGGGCCCGGCGCGGTGCCACGCCGGGCCCGCGCCGCCGTGCCGTGCGGGTCGTACGGGTCGGGGTCGTACGGGTCGTGTTTTCAGCGGGGTTCAGGGCGCAGTTCGGCGGCCAGCCAGGTGAAGGCGTGCTCCTGCATCGGGACGTCGAAGGCGTGCGGGGCGTCGAAGAACCGGCCCTCGTAGCCGCCGTCGGGGTAGCGGCGGGCGATGGCCTCGTGGGCGCGGCGCATCCCCCGCTCGGGGAACAGCTGGTCGTCGCCCGCGTACAGCGCCAGCAGCGGTCGCGGCGCTCCGGACGCGACCAGCGCGGGCCAGTCGCAGACCCGCGACAGGCCGGGCGGGAAGAGCATCCAGGTGTGCGAGGCCACGTACCCGTCGAGCAGGTCGGCGTAGGACGAGGTCATCGCGGCGACCACGACCGCGCGCACGCCCGGGTCGAAGGCGCCCAGCAGGGCGGCCCGCAGGCCGCCGCCCGACAGGCCGGCGCAGCCGACCGGCCCGATGTCCGGCCTGCCCCGCAGGTACGCCGCCGCGGCCAGGTCCTCGCCCGCCACCACGCCCGCGAACGAGGTGCCCAGCAGTCTGCAGTACTTCTCCAGGACGTGCTCGTGGTGGCCCGCCGCCACGTCGTAGCGGTCGGCCTCCGACAGCCCGGCGTCCGGGGCCAGGGCCGTCACCCGGTCAGGCATGTCCGTGAGCGGGAACCGGCGGCTCCCCCACCCGGTCACGTCGTGCGCCAGCACCGCGAAGCCGCGCCTGGCCAGCTCGGAGGCGAACGCCCGGCCGCCGTACAGCTCGCCGCGCAGCCGCCGCACCTCGGGGGTGGGCGGCTCGGGACCGTCGGCGATCTTCTCCTTGCCCGCCCACTTCATGCCCGCGTGGCAGTGCAGGGCCACCACGCCGGGCAGCGCGCCCCGGTGACCGTGCGGCCTGAGCAGGTAGGCCCGGGTGCGCGGGCCGTAGCCGACGTCCCAGGACAGCTCCTCGCCGTCCAGCCCGTCCGCCGTCCAGGTGCGCTCCACCCGTACGTCCCCCGCCGTCAGGTCGAGCGTGCCGATGGCTTCGCGCGCGGCGGCCCGCAGCTCCGGCCCGGCGGGCGCGTCCGGGAACAGCTCCCCTTGCCTTCCCGCCACCTCCACAAGCCCGGCGAACTCCCCTAGATGCCGCATCTCACCTCTCATGACTCGTACGAGAAAGCACTGTGAGGAGTCAGACGCATCTCCTCTTCGTACGGATCAGGCGCCGGCGAGGCGGGTGCCGTCGGCGGTGAGGCGGACGGGGCGGCCGGTGGTGGCTGAACGATTGGCCGCGACGCCCACCAGGACGCTGCGGATGCCGTCCCGGTATCCCGCGGGACGGGCGAGCGGGTCGTCGCCGGGGCCGCGGAAGACGTCGTCGAGCAGCAGCCGGTCACCGCCGCCGTGGCCGCCGGCGCCCTGCTCGATCGGCACCTCCTCGGGCTCCTGCCAGTGCCGGTGCAGGATGAGCCGTTCCCAGGAGCCGGCCGCGTGCTCCTTGCTCGCCGCGCTCGGGTCGACGGCGGCGTGCGGCGGGGTCCAGGACCGTTCGCACACCTCCAGCTCGATCCGCCCCTCGGTGCCGTTGAACGCCACCCGGTACCCCTCGAACGGCGCGTGCGCGGTCAGCGAGTAGGTGAGGATCGCCCGGTTGGCGTAGCGGACGAGCACCGACATGGTGTCGTCGATCGTCACGCCGGGCGCGAACACGTCCTGGTCGCGGATGTAGCCGTCCTCGTGCTCGGCGTCCAGGTAGAGCTGCTTGAGGCGCTCGTCCTGGGAGATGTCCAGGATGTACGGGTCGCTGCCCAGACCCGGGGCGCCCTGCCCGCGTGCCGGGCGCGGCCCGCGCGGCCGGGCCTGGCCGTAGAAGCGCAGGTCGGTCTGCGCGAAGACCAGCTCGGCCGCCGAGCCGAGCCACCAGTTGACCAGGTCGAAGTGGTGGGTGGACTTGTGCACGAGCAGCCCGCCGGAGTGGGCGCGCTCGCGGTGCCAGCGGCGGAAGTAGTCGGCGCCGTGGATGGTGTCGAGCGCCCACTCGAAGTGCACCGAGGTGACGTCGCCGATGGCGCCCTCGCCGATCAGCTTCCGCACCGCCGAGTTGCGCGGCGAGTAGCGGTAGTTGAAGGTGACGACCAGCCGGCCCGGGTTGCGCTCGGCCGCCTCGGCGATGGCCGCGCAGCTCTCGGCGTCGACCGTGAGCGGCTTCTCCACGATGACGTCGAGGCCGGCGTCGAGCGCGGCGACGACGTACTCGGCGTGGGTGGCGTCGACCGTGCACACCACGACGGCGTCGGCCAGCTCCAGCATCTTGCCGTACTCCCGCGGCGCGAAGCACGGCACCGGGCGGCCGATCCGTTCGGCGTAGTAGGCCATGCGCGTGGTGTTGACGTCGCACAGGCCGACGATGGTCCCGGTGTCCTGCCAGTCGCCCAGCAGCGCGTCGACGTACATCTGCGCGCGGTGCCCGAGGCCGACGAAGGCGTACCTGGTGCTCAAGTGCTCTCTCCCCGAGTCGCGGTGGGCGGCCGGGGGCGGTGCGCCCCCGGCCGGTCGCCGGCTGGTCAGCCGGCGATGGCGGCGTTCGCCTCCTCCAGGAACTTCGCCGCGGCGGCGTCCGGAGTGGCCCTGCCGAACACGACCTCCTCGCTGGCGCGCTCCAGGATGTCCTCCATCTCCAGCGCGCCCTTCGGCGGCGCCTCGATCGGGCTCAGCTCGCTCTTGACCTCGTCGATGAAGGCCAGGGTCTTCTGGTCGGCGGGCGGCAGCTTGTCCTTGACGGCGGCGAGCACCTTGGAGTTGGTGGGCAGGCCGCGGTCGCTCAGCAGGATGCCGGCCGCGTCGGGGTCGTTGACCAGGAAGTCGATGAACTTGCCCGCGGCGTCCGCCTTCTCCGTCTTGGCCGAGGCGGCGTAGAACATGGCGGGCTGCAGGAACATGCCGCTGGTCGTGGCGCCCTCCAGCTTCGGCATCCGCAGCAGCGTCATGTCCTGGCCGGACGACTTCGTCAGGGCGTTGAGCTGGTTGCTCCACCACATGCCCATGGCGCCCTCGTTGGTGCCGAGCAGCGACTGCTCGGGACCGGTGTCGCCGATCTCCTCGCTCTTGGCGGCGTCGGGCGAGCCCTTGGTCTCGATGAGCTTCTGGTGGATGGCCCACCAGGACTTCAGCGTGTCGACGGACATGCCGATCTTGGTGCCGTCGTAGAACTTCTCGCCGCGCTGGGCCGCGTAGATCTGCAGCCAGGCGGGGTTGAAGTTGTACTCGGCGCCGGTGGCGGCGCCCGTGGCCGAGATCTCCTGGGCCAGCGCGGCCCACTGGTCCCAGGTCCACGTGGTGTCGTCCGGCAGCTCCTTCTTGGCCTTCTCCAGCGCGGCCGGGTTGGCCAGCATGGAGAAGGCGTTGACGCCGGTCGGGATGGCGTACTGCTTGCCGTCGATCTGGCCGCTCGACAGGACCTGCTGGTCGAGGTCCGCGGTGGGCAGCTTGCCGGCCAGGTCCATCAGCGCGCCGCGCCCGGCGTACTCGCTGAGGCCGCGGATCTCGATGCTCAGCACGTCAGGCGCGTCGTTGGCGGCGACCTTGGTGGCGAGCTTCTCGTAGTAGCTGTCCCAGTTGGAGAAGTCGCCCTCGACGTCGATCGTCGGGTTCTTCTCCTCGAACTTCTGGATGGCCTGGTCGGTCAGCTTCTGCCGGGCGTCGCTGCCCCAGTAGGCGAAGGTGATCGACACCTTGCCGCCGTCGCCACCGCCGCCTCCTCCTTCGCCGCCGTCGCCGCTGCCGCAGGCGGCCGCGGTCAGCATGGCCGCCGACAGCGCGGCGACCCACATCGTCTTACGAGAGCCGAGTTTCACAGCTCTACCTCCTCTTGGGGTTACAGGGGGTGAAGAGGAACTACTTCAGGCCAGTGGTCGCCATCCCGCGGATCAGGTACTTCTGTCCCGCCAGGAAGAACCCGAAGATCGGCCCGAGCGACACGATGGACATCGCGAACATCGGACCCCAGGACGACTCTCCGCTGGAGTCCAGGAACTGCCGCAGCGCCACGGCCACCGTGAGGTTGTCGGAGTTGGTGAGGTACAGGTTCTGGCTGAAGAAGTCGTTCCACGTCCAGATGAAGGTGAAGATGCCGGTCGTCGCCAGCGCCGGCATGCACAGCGGCAGGATGACCTGCAGGAAGATCCGCCAGTAGCCCGCCCCGTCGATGGCCGCGGCCTCGTCCAGCTCCCGTGGCAGCGTCCGGATGAACTGCACCATCAGGAAGATGAAGAACGCGTCCGTGGCCAGGAACTTGGGCACCACCAGCGGCCAGATCGTGTTGATCCAGTCCATGTTGGCGAACACGATGTACTGCGGCACGACGGTCACGTGGTAGGGCAGCATGATCGAGCCCAGCATGATGGCGAACCACACCTTCTTCAGGGGGAAGTTCAGCCGGGCGAAGGCGTAGGCGGCCAGGGAGCAGGCGACCAGGTTGGCCGCCACGGACAGTCCCGTGATGACGGCCGAGTTCCACAGGTAGTAGCCGAAGCTGTGCTTGAGCGCCGTCCAGCCGTCGCTGTAGTTGTCCAGCGTGACCGCGCTGGGCCACAGGCCGGGCTCGCGGAAGATGAGGTCCTCCGGCTTCAGCGAGCTGGAGATCATCCACAGCAGCGGATAGAGCATGATCAGGCCGAAGCCGATCAGCAACGCGTGCTTGAGCAGCCGGCTGCCCCGCGGGAGCGGGCGGAACAGGAACGGCACCCGGTTACTTCGTGTCGCCATAGAAGACCCAATACTTCGACGCGAGGAAGTTCACGCCGGTCAGTCCGGCGATGAGGAGCAGGAGGACCCACGCCATGGCGGCCGCGTAGCCCATCTCGTAGCTCTTGAAGCCCTTCAGGTAGAGGTAGAGCGTGTAGAAGAGCGTGGAGTCGACCGGTCCTCCGCTGCCGCCGCTGACGATGAACGACTGCGTGAACGACTGGAAGGACTTGATGACTTCGAGTACGAGGTTGAAGAAGATGATCGGCGTGAGCAGCGGCAGCGTGATCGAGCGGAACTGGCGGAGCTTGGTGGCCCCGTCGACCGCGGCCGCCTCGTAGTAGCTCTGCGGGATCTGCCGGAGTCCGGCGAGGAAGATCACCATGGGCGCGCCGAACGTCCACACGTGCAGGAGGATCAGCGTGCCGAGGGCGGTGTCCGGGTCGGACACCCAGCCGGGCCCCTCGATGTCGAAGATCGCGAGGACGGCGTTGACCAGGCCGTCGGTGCCGAAGATCTTCCGCCACAGGATGGCGATGGCCACACTCCCGCCCAGCAGCGAGGGCAGGTAGTAGATGGAGCGGTAGAACGACAGCCCGCGCAGGCCCCGGTCGAGCGCGAGCGCCAGCGCCAGCGCGAAGGCGAGCTGCATGGGCACCGACACGACCACGTAGATGGTGGTGACCTTGAGCGACTGGATGAACCGGGTGTCCTCGAAGAACAGCTTCGAGTAGTTGTCCCAGCCCACCCACTGGGCCTCTTCCAGCAGGCTGTAGTCGGTGAACGACAGGTACAGCGAGGCCAGGATCGGCCCCACGGTGATCAGGAACAGGCCGACGAACCACGGCGCGAGGAAGACGTACGCGGTGCGGGCCTCCCGGCGCCTGTGGACGTTCGCATAGGTCGTCCGGCGGCGACGCCCCGGGGGTCGAGCGGCCTCCCGCGGGGCGGCGGGGGGTCGCTCCGGGGTGACAGAGATTGATTCGGACATACATCCCTCTTCCAGGCCCTGCCCGGCACGGCGGGATCGGATAGCGCATTCCTATAAGGAGGCGAAAAGTTTCGTCAACCCTTTGCAGGTGTTACAAAGCCGTTACCGATATATCGCCAACTGAATAGTGCCTGCTCAGAGGGGAGATGAGGGTGGATACGCGTTCTTAACATTTTCGCTCTGACCCACCTCCACTACAACCGGTTGCACTTCGCGGCGAAAGAGTCCGGGCATGCCGACAGCCGCCCTGACCTGATCGGTCGGGGCGGCTATCGAGCAGAAACGGTCACCAGGAGCCGCCGAGCTCCTTCAAGGTGAAGACCCCGCCGACCCGGTCGTGCAACGGGTCGCTCAGGTCCGGCTCGCCCTGCTCGGCGATGATCCCCGCGGCGTACGACTCGGAGCTGTCGCGCGACTCGTACCCGATGGCCTCCGCCTCCTTCAGCGACCACCACCTGCGGGCGTTGTCGGAGACGCCCCACACGACGTGGAAGCCGGTCGCCGTCAGCGCGGCCTCCACCAGCCGGGCCAGGTCGTCCGGCGAGATCCAGGTGGCCAGGCCGCGGGTGTCGGCGGAGCGCTCGTTGCAGGTGCCGAGCCTGATGGCGGTCACGTGCATGCCGAACCTGTCGTGGTAGAGGCTGCCGAGCCCCTCCATCACGAGCTTGCTCACGCCGTAGTACGTGTCGGGGCGAGGGAAGGCGTAGTCGGCCAGCTCCCCGCCGGAGGGCGGCCGGGTGTGGAAGCCGGCGGCGTGGTGACTGCTCATCAGCACCACGTGCCCGACCCCCGCCGCGCGGGCGGCCTCCATGAGCACGTAGGTGCCGTCCATGTTGGCCCGCACGATGTCGGCCCACGGATGCTCGCGGCTCTGGCCGCCGAGGTGGAGCACCGCGTCGACGTCCCGCATCGCGGCGGCCATGGCCAGCTCGTCGGTGAGGTCGGCCACGGCCAGCTCCTCGCCGGGTCCGGTTTCGAGCGGCGCCAGGTCCGACAGGCGCAGCGTCCGGCCGTCACGGGCGAGACGGGGACGGAGCAGCGTGCCGACTTTCCCTGCGGCGCCGGTCATGAGAATGCGCATTCCCCCGTTGTACACAACACTGGCCCAGATTCACATTCTTGAATATTGACCGTGATGTGTGTCACTGGTTACTTTCTTCAAGACTCGCCCACATCCACGACACTTGTCACATATGTGAACAGGAGGCGGTCTTATGTCACGTCGTCTGCTCGGGGTCGCGCTGGCCACGACCCTGGCCGTTACGCTGACAGGCTGCGGCTCCGGGGGAACAGGCTCAAGCACGGACGACGCGCTGGAGATCTGGATCAGGCAGGCGCCCGATTCGGAGTCGGCCAAGACAGCGCAGCGCCTCGCCGAGGCGTTCACCAAGGCCAGCGGGATCCAGACCAAGGTGGTCGCCCTCTTCGACGACTTCGAGACCAAGCTGCAGCAGCAGGCGGCGCAGCGCGATCTGCCCGACATCGTCATCAACGACACCGCCCAGATCGGCAACATGCAGACCCAGGGCTGGCTGACCGAGGTCGACCGGGCCTCCCTGGCGGGCGGCGACAAGGTCTCCGACCTCGCCTGGAAGGCCGCCACCGCGAGCGACGGCAAGACCTGGGCGGCCCCGTTCTCCGCGCAGGCCTTCGCCATCATCGCCCGCAAGGACTGGCGCGAGAAGGTCGGCATGGAGATCCCCCAGACCTGGGAGGACCTCGCCGCGCTGGCCACCGCCTTCACCGAGAAGGACCCCGACGGCAACGGCGAGAACGACACCGCCGGCTTCGTCATCCCGGCGAGCACCAAGCGCGGCTACGCGTCCTGGTACGCCTCCTCGTTCATCTACGGCAACGGCGGCGACTTCGTCTCCCCGTCAGGTTCCGGCACGTTCACCTCCGCCATGAGCGACCCCAAGGCCGTCGAGGCGGTGCAGTTCCTCCAGGACCAGTTCTGCAAGACCAAGACCGTCAACCCGGGCGCGGTCAGCAACGACACCACGGTCACCCACGAGGTGTTCGAGAAGGGCCAGGGCGGCATCTACCTGACCGGCCCGTACGTGCTCGCCCGGTTCGTGGACAGCATCGGCACCGACAAGATCGAGGTCTACCCGGTGCCCAAGGGCCCGTCGGGCGGCCCCGGCACACTGGGCGAGGGCGAGAACGTCTACCTGATGGCCGGATCGGGCAACACCGAGGGCCAGAAGAAGTTCGCCGAGTTCGCCATCTCCGCCGAAGGCCAGCGGATCGGCATGAACAAGGACGCCAACGGCGCCATCGTCCGCCTGCCGGTCAGCTCCGAGGTCGACATGGCCGCCGAGCGCCAGGACCCGCGCTGGCAGGTGTTCCAGGACGCCTACGCCGACGCCGTATACGCCCACCCGGTGCCGAACTGGGCGCCGATCCGGCAGACCTCCGCCGACTCGATCAACACGGTGTGGGCCGACTGCGCCAAGGACGTCAAGGCGGAGATGGACGCGCTCAACACCAAGCTGACCCAGGAACTGCAGAGTCAAAAGGCATCATGACCCCGACGCTGACCACGGCGCCGCCACCGCGGGCCGCCGCCCCCGGCCAGCCGCCCCGCCGGGCGCGCTGGCGGGGGCCGCTGGTCGCCTGGGCCTTCCTGGCGCCCGCCCTGCTGCTGTTCCTGTACTTCAAGTTCATCCCGATGTTCACCGGGCTGACGATGAGCCTCCAGGAGATCCGCTACATCGACAGCACCTGGGTCGGGCTGGACAACTACGCGACCATTCTCACCGACGACGCCTTCCGCTCGGCGATCTGGCACAGCCTGGTGCTGGCGCTGGGCACCACGGCCGGCTCGATCGTGTTCGGGCTGGGCCTCGCGCTCCTGATCGAGGGGCCGGCCAGGTATCTGTGGTTCGTCAGGACCGCGGCCTTCCTGCCGGTCGTGGTCACCATGGCGGCCGTCGCCGAGGTGTGGCGGATCATGTACCACCCGGGCGACACCGGCACGCTCAACATGATCCTCGGCTGGGTGGGGATCGCCCCGCAGCCCTTCCTGGCCGACGAGGACTCCTCGCTGCTGTCGATCATGGTCATGAACATCTGGCGCGGCACCCCGTACGACATGATGATCTTCCTGGCCGGGCTGGTCGGCATCGACCGCACGCTGTACGAGGCCGCGGCGGTGGACGGCGCGTCCACCTGGAGGCGGCTGCGGCACATCACGCTGCCCGCGCTGCGGCCGGTGTTCTGGATCCTGTTCACGCTCGCCGCCATCCGCGGCCTGCGCGTGTTCGTCGAGGTGTACGTGCTCACCAACGGCGGGCCGAACGGCTCGTCCGAGGTGCTGATGACGCTCATCTACAAGCTCGGCTTCCAGACCGGCGAGCTGGGCATCGCCTCGGCGGGCGGGATCGTGCTCTTCGCGGCCACGCTCGTGCTCACCATACTGGTCCAGCTCATGCGCAGGAGGCAGGCGGCATGATGAGGTTCGACAGCGCGCTGGGGCTGGAGTCGCGGCGCGGGCCGTTCGCCACCGCGGGCAAGATCCTGCTCTACTCGGGCATGGTGGTGGTGTTCACCGGGCCGCTGCTCGGGCTGCTGATCAGCGCCTTCAACAAGACGCTCGACCCGACCTCCTTCACCTGGTGGCCGGACGAGTTCACGTTCGACAACTTCGTGCACGCCGCCGACCGCAACGTCTATCTCTATCTGTTCAACTCCTTCGTGGTGGTCGGGTTCGGGCTGCTGCTGCAGATGATCGTGAGCGTGTTCGCCGCCTACTCGCTCGCGCGCAAGAAGTTCCGCGGCATGGGCGTGGTCATGCTGATCATGCTGGCCACGATGATGATGCCCGAGGAGATCATCGCGATCCCGCTCTCCCTCGTGCTGGCCGACATGCCGCTGCTGAACCTCAACCTGATCGGCACGTACGCGGGCATGATCCTGCCGGTCGGCGCCTGGGGCTTCTCGATCCTGGTCATGACGGAGTTCATGAAGGAGGTGCCGGTCGAGCTGGAGGAGGCCGCGCGCATCGACGGGGCGGGCGAGCTGCGCACGTTCTTCACCGTCATCCTGCCGTTGTGCCGGCCCGCGCTCGGCGTGATCGGCGTCTTCGGCTTCACCATGATCTGGGACCAGTACCTGCTGCCGCTCATCGTGGCGCCCGAGTCGAGCATGTGGACGCTGCCCATCGCGCTGCGCTCGCTCCGCTCCGACGAGGAGGTGGGCATCGGCGTGCTGCTGGCGGCCACGCTGCTGGCGCTGCTGCCGTCGATCATCGCGTTCCTCGCCTTCCAGCGGCAGTTCATGCGCGGTCTGACGAGTGGGGCGGTGAAGGGGTGACCTGTGTCCATGTATCTGGACGACATCCCATATCCTGACACCCATAAGTCGCAGTCGAGATGGGACGATCATGGAGCCGCAGCTGGTCAAGTCCGCCGAGCGGACCGTACGCATCCTGGAGGCCCTCGCCGCCGCCCCGGGCACGCTGACGCTGTCGGAGGTGCAACAGCTCACCGGGTTCCCGCGCAGCAGCCTGCACGCGCTGATGCGCACGCTGGTGGAGCTCAACTGGGTGGAGACCGACGCCGCCCGGTCGGCCTTCGGCATCGGCCCGCACGCGCTGCTGACCGGGACCGCCTATCTGGACAAGGACCCGGCGCTGCCGTTCGCCCAGGCGACGCTGGAGGACCTCAGGGAGGAGACCGGGCAGACCGCCCACTTCGCCCGCAGGGACGAGGCGCACGTCCTCTATCTGGCCACCCGCGAATCCCGCGACGCCCACCACATCATCCCCCGGGTGGGCAGGCGGCTGCCCGCCCACGTGACCGCGCTCGGCCAGGTGCTGCTCGCCCAGCTCACCGACGACGAGGTCAAGGCCCTGCTCCCCGACCCGCTGCCCGGCATCACCGACCACACGATCACCGACCTGGGCAAGCTGACCGGCGAGCTCGACCAGGTCCGCACCCGGGGCTGGGCGTACGAACGCGAGCAGGGCACGTCGGGCGTGGCCTGCGTGGCCGTCACGGTCGACTACCGGATCCCGGCCACCGACGCGATCAGCTGCTCGATGCCGGCAGACCTGCCGCCCGCCCAGATCGAGCGGGTCATCGAAGCGGTGATCACACACACCCACAAGCTGGCTGCCACTCTCCGGCGAGAGGGCATCCGGTAAAAGGAGGCGCTGATGCGGCTAGAAGGCGTTCTGTTCTTCCCGGTGACCCCGTTCGGTCCCGACGGCGAGGTGGCCGGGGAGACGCTCGGCCGGCACGTCGACGCCGGGGTAACGGCGGGAGCGGGAGGGGTGTTCACCGCGTGCGGGACGGGTGAGTTCAACGCCCTCGGCCCCGGCGACTACACCACCACGGTGCGGGCGTCCGTGGCCGCCGCGGGCGGGCGGGTGCCCGTCTTCGCGGGCGCTGGCGGCACGCTCCCCGAAGCCAGGACGCTGGCCCGCACGGCCGCCGCGGAGGGCGCCGACGGGCTGCTCATCATGCCCCCGTACCTGGTCAGCGCGCCGCCGGAAGGCCTGGTCGACTACGTGCGCGACGTCGCCCTGGCGGGCGGGCTGCCCGTCATCATCTACCAGCGCAACAACGCCCGCTTCTCCCCCGCCGCCGTCGCCGAGCTGGCGCGGATGCCGGAGGTGATCGGGTTCAAGGACGGGCTGGGCGACCTCGACCTGCTCCAGCGCATCATCCTGACCGTGCGCGAGTCGGCGGGGCCGGACTTCACGTTCTTCAACGGGCTGCCGACGGCCGAGCTGACCGTGCCCGCCTACCGAGGGCTGGGGGTGAACCTCTACTCCAGCGCCGCCTTCGCGTTCGCCCCGGAGGTCGCGCTGGCCTTCTACCGGGCGATCACCTCCGGCGACGAGGAGCTGACCCGCCGCCTGCTGACGGGTTTCTACAAGCCCCTGGTGGAGCTGCGCGACCAGGTCCCGGGGTACGCGGTCTCGCTGGTCAAGGCCGGCGTACGACTGCGCGGGCTGGACGTGGGCGGGGTCCGGCCGCCCCTGGTCGATCCTGCACCGGAGCACGTGGCGGAGCTGGAGAAGATCATCGCCGCCGGCATGGAGATCATCGGCGCCTGACCCATCCCCCACCGCGGGAGGGTCATGCCCTCCCGCGGTGGGGGTAGCCGGCTCCTGACCGGCGGACACGTCGCACATCCGGGGCCGCCGGGAGGACCGAGCCTCCCTGCGACCGCGGCGCCCGCCTGGGCCGCCGTTCTACCGTCCGACTACGCCGTCCACGCGGCGGGGGATTCCCAGGGGGTTGTCGTCCTTCAGCTCGTCAGGCAGCAGCGCCTCGGGCCAGTCTTGGTAGGCCGTGGGCTCCAGCCAGCGGTCGATGGCCGTGGCGCCGACCGAGGTGGTCGCCGTGGTCGTGGCCGGCCAGGGGCCGCCGTGATGCATGGCCCAGGTGACGGCCACGCCGGTGGGCCAGCCGTTCCAGATCAGCCGCCCGGCCTTCCGGCCGAGCACGTCGACCAGCGGCTCCGCCTCACCGGCGTCGGCGGCGTGCACGGTGGCGGTGAGCGAGCCCTCCAGCCGTTCCAGCACCGGCGGCAGGTCGCCGACCTCACGGTAGGTGACCACGATCGAGGCCGGCCCGAAGCACTCCTCACCGATGCCGGGCAGCTTCTCGGCGAAGGTGTCGAGATCGGTGGTGAACACCTTGGGCGTCACCGACCAGCCGCCCTCCCCCGGCGAGCCCTCGGCCAGCAGCTCCAGCTGCCCGAGCCGGTCCAGACCGCCCAGGTAGCCCTCGCGGATCCGCTCGGCCAGCATCGGCCCGCCGCTGGTGCCCTCGACGGCCTCGGCCAGCGCCTTGCGCAGCTCGTCGCCCTCGGGCACGAACATCAGCCCCGGGTTGGTGCAGAACTGCCCCACCCCCTGGGTCAGCGAGGCGGCGAAGCCGGTGGCGACCTGCTGCGCGGACGCCGACGGCAGCACCACGACGGGGTTCACGCTGCCCAGCTCGCCGAAGAACGGGATCGGCACCTCGCGCTCGTCGATGAGTCGCTGGATCGCCTTGCCCCCCGCGACGGACCCGGTGAACCCCGCCGCGACCACCGCCGGGTGCCGCACCAGGTCGGCGCCGGCGTCGAGGCCGTGCACCAGACCCAGCAGGTCAGGGTACGGGAGCGCGTCGCGTACCAGCTTGGCCACCCGCTCGGAGGTGCCGGGATGACCGGGATGCGCCTTGACCACCACCGGGCAGCCGGCCGCCAGCGCGGAGGCGGTGTCGCCGCCGGCCACCGAGAACGCGAAGGGGAAGTTGCTGGCCGCGAACACCGCCACCACGCCGGGCAGCGGCCGCTTCACGCGCCGCACGTCCGGCCGCGGCGGCTCGGCGTGATCGATGATCGCGTCGAGGTAGCCGCCGTCCCTGATCACCCGGGCGAAGAACCTGAACTGGCCCGTGGTGCGGCCCACCTCTCCGCGCAGCCGTGCCTCGCCGAGCGCCGTCTCCTCGTCGGCGAGCCGCCACAGCTCGTCGGCGTGCGCGTCCAGCGCGTCCGCGACGGCCTCCAGCGCCACCGCGCGGTCTTCCGCCGGGGTCGCCCGCCACGCCTGGCCCGCTGCCACGGCGGCGGAGACCACCAGGTCGACCCCGGCTCGGTCGGTCTCGGCCACGCCGGCGCCCACGGGCTCACCGGTCCTGGGGTCGTATCCGTAGATCATCGAATGGCCCTTCGGAGTCTTGACACCTTCTCAGCTCGATTCTTACAGTTGCCGCATTCTGTCCACAAACCTGGCCCCTGTTCACATACATGGACGGCGATCATATGATCATCAGGCAGATCCACGTCACCCCTGTCGCCTTCAAGGATCCGCCCCTCCTGAACGCCGCCGGAGTGCACGAACCCTGGGCGCTGCGCACGATCGTCGAGCTGGTGACCGACGAGGGCCTGACCGGTCTCGGCGAGACGTACGGCGACCTGGGACACCTGTCCAAGGTACGCGAGTGCGCGCAGGCGCTGGTCGGCCTGGACGTGCACCACACCAACCAGATGTACGCGCGCGTCGCGGCCACCGTCGGCGACGCCGTCAGCGACCTGCACGGGCTGACCGGCGTGGCCACCAAGGAGAAGAGCATCGACCGGGTCTTCTCCCCGTTCGAGGTCGCCTGCCTGGACATCCGCGGCAAGGCCGCCGGGGTCCCCGTGGTCGACCTGCTCGGGGGCCGGGTCCGCGACGCCGTCCCGTACAGCGCCTATCTCTTCTACAAGTGGGCGGGTCACCCCGGCCAGGAGCCGGACAGGTTCGGCGAGGCGCTCGACCCGGCCGGGATCGTCGAGCAGGCGGCGCTGTTCATCAAGGAGCACGGCTTCACCTCGATCAAGCTCAAGGGCGGTGTCTTCCCGCCCGACGAGGAGATCGAGGCGATCAGGGCGCTGCACGAGGCGTTCCCCGGCGTGCCGTTGCGCCTGGACCCGAACGCCGCCTGGAGCGTCGACACCTCCGTCCGGGTGGGCCGGGAGTTGGAGGGCGCGCTGGAGTATCTGGAGGACCCCACGCCGGACATCCCCGGCATGGCGGAGGTCGCGGCCAGGGTGCCGATGCCGCTGGCCACCAACATGTGCGTCGTCACCCCGGAGCACCTGCCCGAGGCCATCGCCGCCGGCGCCATCGGCGTGCTCCTGCTCGACCACCATTACTGGGGCGGCCTGCAGCGCTCGGCCCAGGTCGCCGCGCTCTGCGGCACCTTCGGGCTCGAACTGTCGATGCACTCCAACTCCCATCTCGGCATCAGTCTCGCCGCCATGACCCACCTGGCCGCCGCCACCCCCAACCTCACCCACGCCTGCGACACGCACACCCCCTGGCAGGACGGCCAGGACGTGGTCGCGCCCGGCGCGCTCCGCTTCGAAGGCGGCGCCGTCCCGGTGCCCTCCGGCACCGGTCTGGGCGTCGAACTCGACCGCGACGCGCTGGCCGTCATGCACGAGCAGTATCGGAAGTGCGGCGTCACCGCCCGCGACGACACCACGTACATGCGGCGCTTCCAGCCCGACTTCACCGCGAGGAGGCCGCGGTGGTGAACGTCGCCTACGTCTACCCCTGGGACGTCGTCGGGGACCCCGCCGCCGCCGAGCGCATCGCCGCACTCGGCGTGACGACCGTCGCCCTCGCCGCCTCCTACCACTCCACCCGCGCGGCCACCCCCTTCCACCCCGCGCACCGCGTCCTCGACGTCCCCCACTCCGCCTTCTACCTTCCCGTACGCCCTAAAGCCTGGGGCCGGCTCACCCCCGCCACCCCCACCTGGACCACCCCCGACGCGTACCTCCTGGCCCAGTCGGCCCTGCGCGCGGCCGGCCTGCGCGTGCACGCCTGGACCGTGCTCACCCACAACGCCCAACTCGGCACTGCCTTCCCCCACCTCGTCGTACGCAACGCCTTCGGCGACCCTTACCCGTACGCGCTCTGCCCGTCGGCCCCCGACGTCGCCGAGTACTGCGAACGGCTGGTGCGCGAGGTGCTGGTGGCGGGCCGCCCCGACGGCCTCATCCTGGAGGGCTGCGGCCCCATGGGCTTCGCCCACCAGGGCGTCCACGAGAAGACCTCGGGCGCCGGCTACGACCCGGACCTGATGTCCCTCTGCTTCTGCGCCTCCTGCGCCCCCCGCTACCCCACCGACACCAGGACCCGAGTCCGCAACGCCATCGGCATCCCCACCGAACCTCCGCCCCACGACGCCCCGAAGAGCCTCGTGGACGCAGCCCTCGGCCCGCTCGCGGACGAGGTACGGGCCGTCCGCGTGGAGCTCTCGGCCTCCCTCCGCCACCACCTGATCACCGCCGCCCGCGAGATCGCCCCTGACATCCCGATCACCTTGCACGCCAACCCCGACCCTTGGGCGACGGGCCCCTTCGCCGCCCTCCCCACCGGCGACCCGGGTGCCGACGTCCTGGTGGGCAACTGCTGGGGCGCCCCTGCCACGGACGCCGCCCGCCTCTCCCACCTCACCGAACTGCGCACCCCCGGCCAACGGGTCGGCGCGTACGTCCTCGCCCTCCCCCCGCGCCCCGCCCACCCGGAGACACTTGCCGAACTCCTCACCACCTACGCCAAGGCAGGCGCATCGGAGTTCCACCTGTACCACGCAGGCTTGGCAAGCCCACAACGTCTGACCGCCATGGCCCAAGCCCTCGAACTGACCCGCCTATAGCCCGACACGCCCAGCATCCACCACACCCGGCAGCGACGACTCGCGACGCGAAGCGCCCGCACCCGTCACACCGGAGCAGAGTCCTCGTGGAGCAGGGTCCAACGTGGAGCACGGTCGGATGTGGAGCACGGTCGGATGTGGACCACGGTCGGATGTGAAGCGCGGCCCCACCCGAAGCAAGGCCCCATTCGGAGCAGGGTCCCACTCGGAGCGAGGTCCCGCCTGGAGGAGGCGCGACACCAAGTGGAGTCACGGCACGCAACGGAGCTGACGCCAGCCGAAGCACGTCACCCAACGGAGCCGACGCCAGCCGAGACACGACACCCAACGGAGCCGACGCCAGCCGAGACACGACACCCAACGGAGCCGACGCCAGCCGAGACACGACACCCAACGGAACGCGACACCCAGTGAGCACGGCGCCGCTGGGTGTCGCACCTCCACGCCCCACTGCCGCGGCATCCCCCTGACGAGACCCGCGAAAGACCATCCCGGGTCTCGTCCGCCCACAGACTGCTTTGGCATCATGAGCACGTAAGCATCAGCAGGCGTCCCGACACCGGCCGCCGCACCCTGCCCATCTCCCTCGGTACGAAAGCCGACACCACCACGAACCCCCTCAAAAACGCCGCATCCGGCGGAAAGGCACGGGCGTTGGGTGACATCGAGATCGTCTACAGGAAGTACGGCGGCGCGTTGCACTGGCATCACCCCGGCACGCTCCTCGGCGAGGACGAACACGGCTCCTGGGTCGCGGTGCCCAGCGGAACCGTCGCCCGCAAAGGCGAAGGCCCGAAGGTCACCTGGCCCCACGACTCCCTGATGCTCTTCCCACGCTCATCCTGGTGGACCGCCACGTTCAACTCACCGCCCCACCGCATCGAGGTGTACGTCGACGTCACCACCGTCCCCGAATGGCGTGACGGCCAGGTCACCATGCTCGACCTGGACCTGGATGTCGTCAGGATGCGCGACGGCCGCCTCTTCCTCGACGACGAGGACGAGTTTGCCGAACACCAGCTGACACTCGGCTACCCGAGCGAGATCATCCGGCAAGCCGAGGACACCGCCCATTGGCTCCTCCAAGCAGTAGCCCATCACCACGGCCCTTTCGGCGGAGCCCACACCCGATGGCAGGCCGCTGAGTTCCCACCGCATCCCAACACGCCTCCACCTCATCCCCCTCGTCAAGCTCCATAGCCGACCGTCAGGAACGGACGACATCGCCGCGGCAAGCCACACCAAGGCCGACATACGAAGGCCACGGCCGTCACACGGAGGCCACGGCCGTCATCGAGGCACCGAGACCAGCCCGCTCTCGTATGCCACGATCACCAGTTGCGCCCGGTCACGAGCATCGAGTTTGGCCAGTAACCGAGTGATATGGGTTTTGACCGTCGCCAGACTGAGCTGCAGATGCCGAGTGATCTCCACATTGGACAGCCCGCGGGCGATCAGAGTCAGCACCTCCCGTTCCCGCTCGGTCACCCCCTCCAGCCCACGCACCTGAGGCGTCGCGGGCGTCCGCGCGAACTCCTCGATCAGCCGCCGCGTGACCGTCGGAGCCAGCAGCGCCTCTCCTCTGGCCACCACCCTGATCGCGGCGAGCAGGTCAGCCGGTGGCGTGTCCTTGAGCAGGAACCCGCTCGCCCCGGCCCGCAGCGCGTCGTACACGTACGCGTCCAGGTCGAACATGGTCACGATGAGGACCCGCGAGCCCTTCCCGATCAGTCTTGTCGCCTCGATGCCGTCCATCTCGGGCATACGCACGTCCAT
The DNA here is from genome assembly GCF_055585125.1 of Nonomuraea sp. NPDC054003. Taxonomy (NCBI): domain Bacteria; kingdom Bacillati; phylum Actinomycetota; class Actinomycetes; order Streptosporangiales; family Streptosporangiaceae; genus Nonomuraea; species Nonomuraea sp. NPDC054003. The sequence continues at coordinate 161,040 of NZ_JBVJKR010000003.1, read as the reverse complement.
GAGCACGACGTCGGGCCGCTCCCGCTCGGTCACGGCCACGGCCTCCACACCCGTCGACGCCTCCCCCACCACCTCCAGATCGGGCTCGGAGTCCACCAGCACCTTGAAGCTGCCCCGGAGCAGCGCCTGATCATCAGCGATCAGCACCCGGATCATGAATCACTCCCGTAGGGGAGGCTGGCCGAGACCCGGAAGCCTTGACCGATCATTCCGCCCGCCTCGAACGTCCCGCCGTACATCATGACCCGCTCCCTCATCCCAATCAGCCCGTGACCAGGCCCCCGGCCGGTCATCGTGCGATGACCGGGCCCGTCGTCGCTGACCTCGATCCGCACCGCCCGCCCATCGTCGACCACGGACACCCGGCACCGCGCAGGCGCGGCATGCTTGACCACGTTGGTGAGCGCCTCCTGAACGATCCGGTACACGGAAAGCTCCACCCCTTCAGGCAGCCTTCCCCGCACAGGCTGAGCAGGTGCTCCCCCCTCCGCAACCCCCACCTTCTCGGCGGACTGCCTGCCCGTCATGGACCTCCTCCCGTACACGGACGCCTCCTCCCCAGAAGACATGTCCCGCGTGGACGCTCCGTCATCTCCTTCCTCCGTCGCGAGACCCGCTCCACTTTCCGTTCTGGCACCTGATCCACTTGCCGCCGCAGGACCCGATTGGCCCTGCGCAGTGATGCGTGATCCGCCCTCCGTAGTGAAACGTGATCCACCCTGCGTGGTGAATCTTGATCCGCTCTCTTTCGTGAAACTTGCTCCATCCTGAGTAGCGAAACTCGAACCATCCCGCGTACCGAAGCTCGAAACACCCTGCGTAGCGACGCTCGAATCATCCTGCGTACCGAAGCTTGATCCACTTTTCCTCGTGGAGCTTGATCCACTCTGCGTGCTGAGGCCTGTCCCTCTCTCCGCCTGACCCGCCGCCAGACCCGACGTCTCGCCAGCCCTCGTCTGCTGCGCCTCGCGGAACATGCCGCCCGTCGCGCTCTCCCGCATCTCCGGACCACCTTGACCTCGCGCCATGCTGACGTCGAGCTCCACGTCCACTCCAGCCTGTCGGGCCTGCTCGGCCAGACCAGCCAACCCGCGGAGCCCCGGCGCAGGACCGCGGGCCGGGCTCTCCGAAGAACGCAGCACCCCCAACAGGTGACGCATCTCGACCAGCGCGTTCCTGCTGGCGGTCTCGATCACCCGCAGCGCGTCGTGAGCCTCCTCCGGCTTCGTGGCGAGGACGTGGTTGGCCACTCCCGCCTTGACCGCGATCAGCCCCACGTTGTGCGTCACCACGTCGTGCAGCTCCCGGGCGATGCGCAGCCGCTCCTCGGCCACGGCCTGCTCGGCCAGGCGCTCGGCATGGCGCGTCGCGTACATCCGCCGTTCGCGCACGGCTCGGCCGACCGTCCAGGCGCCGCCGAGGGCGGCGATGCCGAACAACGCCTCGTCGACGCCCAGCAGCCATGCGGGCCCCTCGGGGTGAGGCACACCGCCCACCATCACCAGCCCGACCCCGGTCAGCAGGGCGAGCACCCCGATCGTCGAGGTGGGCAGCCAGCTGCCGCGGTCTTCCGCCACCGCCACCAGGTAGAGCGCGTAAGCCGGCGACACGTACGCGAAGCTGAACGCCCCGCTCACCACCGCCGTGACGGCCAGCACCAACGTGAAGAGGAAGACCGGCAGCGGCCACACTCTCCTCAGGGCCAACGGCAGCCCCAGACCCAGCGGGATGGCCAGCCTGGCCCACGGCGGGATCCCCGCGGCGTTGACCGTCGCCGTCAGGGCGACCAACACGAAGGCCAGCGCGGCGACCAGATCCAGCGCGATCAGCTGGGAGCGCCCCAGTGGCCCGACGAAGAGGCGGTGCGACTCGTTCACGCGAACGACGGTAGCCCCCGACCCCGATTCCGCACGTCAGACCAGGGTCTGACTTTGAGGTTCGAACCGTGGTCCGATGTGACGAAGCCCCTCCGTGCCGCACCCTTTACGGTGTGATCGAACTCAAGCACCTCACGAAACGCTACGGCTCGACGCTCGCCGTCGACGACCTGTCGTTCACCGCGCGCCCGGGGCACGTCACCGGTTTCCTCGGCCCCAACGGCGCGGGTAAGTCGACGACCATGCGGCTGATCCTCGGCCTCGATGCCCCCACCTCGGGCAAGGTGCTGGTCAACGGCAAGCGTTACACCACTTTCCTCACACCCATGCGCGAGGTCGGCGCCCTGCTCGACGCCGGCGCCGTCCACGGAGGCCGGAGCGCCCGCGACCATCTCCTCTGCCTGGCCCGCACCAACGGCATCGGCCCTCGGCGTGTGACCGAGCTGCTGGAGCGCGTCGGCCTCGACGGCGTCGCCCGCAAGCATGTGGGCGGCTTCTCGCTCGGCATGAAGCAGCGCCTCGGCATCGCCGCGGCACTGCTCGGCGACCCCGGTGTGCTGATCTTCGACGAGCCGGTCAACGGGCTCGATCCCGACGGCGTCCGCTGGATCCGCGACCTGATGCGCTCGCTGGCCACCCAAGGCAGGACGATCCTGCTCTCCAGCCATCTGATGAGCGAGATGGCGCTGACCGCCGACCGCATCGTCATCGTGAGCAGGGGCAAGCTGATCGCGGAGGCCACGGTCGAGGAGCTCACCGCTCGCTATCCCTCCCTGGAGGACGCCTATCTCGCGCTCACCGCGAGCAGCGCCGGACACCGGGCGGGCAGACCATGAGACACGTCCTGCCGGCCGAGTGGCTCAAGCTCCACTCCGTACGTTCGAGCCGGCTCGCCATCCTGCTGGCCCTCGGCGGGGTCCTGCTCGGTTTCGGCATAGCGCAGATGGCGGTCGGCATGTACGACAGCGCGTCTCCGGCTCAGCAGGCCAGGGCCCGCATCGCGGAGCTGGAGGAGGTCGTGCTGATCGTTCCCCAGCTCAGCCTCGGCATCCTCGGCGTGCTGGCCATGACCTCGGAGTACGCGACCGGGCTGATCAGGACCAGCTTGACCGTGGTCCCCCGGCGCTGGCCGGTGCTGACGGCCAAGGCTGCGGTCGTCGGCGTGATCGGGCTGGTGACAGGGCCGGTGGTGGTCTTCGGCACGCACCTCGTGTGCCGCTGGGTCATCGGCGATCGCTTCTCCGGCCTCTACCAGGCGCCGTTCTCCGGCAAGCTGCCGCTGCTGGTCGCCCTCAGTCTGACCGTGCCGGTGTTCGCGCTACTGGGGCTCGGCCTGGGAGCGATCCTGCGCTCCACCGCAGGCGGGATCACGCTGCTGGTAGGGCTCGTCTACGTCATCCCCATGATCGTGGGCAACCTCCCCGGACCGTGGAACGAGTGGCTCGGCTCGGTGATGATCAGCGCCCTTGCCCGCCAGATCAGTGGTGACCTGACCACCCCGGGCCTCTACGGCACCTCGCTGCCGCCGCCGATGGCAGCCGTTCTCCTGGCCTGTTACGCGGTGCTCCCCGTGCTCGCGGGCCTGTGGCTGCTGCAACGGAGAGACGCTTGACAACACAGCATCGCCATATGCCAGCCGTGGGCAGGCCTCAGCCCGGTCCGCTCGCTGGCAGCGTAGCGATCGTCTGAAGGAGGCCTGCCAGGTGATGATCAGACTGCTGCGGCAGGAGCCCGCCACAATGCACGGCGAGCGATTCCGGCTCATCGGCGCCCGCAGCGAGCGCGCCGACGCAACGGCCTCATCCGCCTATCGGCATCGGAAGCAGCGGCGAGAAGCGCACACTGCGGATCACCACGCCATGCCCAGCCCTGGACTTCAACATTGGCACCATCGAGCAGTTCCGCCGCGCACATGACATGCTCCGTCGGCTCCGCACCGACGCGGGACGGGACCTATCAACGCCGCGCGGACGCCGGACAGGACCCATCACCACCGTGCCGACGCCGAACGGGATCCATCGACGCCGCGCGGATCTCGGACAGAACCCATCACCACCATGCCGACGCAGGACGGGCCCCATCAACACCGTGCCGATGCGTAACGGGGACCCATAGACGCCGCGCGGACTCAGCGCGGGACCCGTCCGACAGCCAGGTGCACCACGACGGGGACTCGGCCGCAGCCGCACGCGCGTTCGCCGAGGCCGGAGCGGACCTGATGATTGTCCACTTGCGAACCCGTACCACCCGCGGCGCTGAACGCGCTGGCGGCAACCCTGCAGGGGAGCTTGCCCGGCCACAGGCCCATCCCTCAAGCTCACCTAACGTGGCGAGACAAGACGTGAAGATCCTTATGTACTTCGATCAAGGCTGGGAACGCCTTCTCAGCACGAAGATCAACACACCCTTCGTCCCGCCGGTACGGCAGGCGGGTGTGCCTGCCGTACCGGTGCGTTGCTCAGACCTCGACCACCACAGGGATGATCATCGGGCGGCGGCGGTAGGTGTCGCTCACCCAGCGCCCCACCGTGCGGCGCACCACACGACGGATCTCCTGCATGTCGACCACCCCGTCGGCGGCCTTGTCCTGGAGAGCCCTCTCGATCTGCGGGATGAACTCCTCGAACTGCGCCGGGTCGATGCCCGAGCCGCGCGCGTGGATCTCAGGCCCGGCGGTGAGCTTGCCGGTGCTCGAGTCGACCACGACGACGACGGAGATGAACCCCTCGTCGCCCAGGATCCTGCGGTCCTTCAGCGACACGTCCGTGATCTCGCCGACCGACGAGCCGTCCACGTACACGTAACCGGCGTGCACTGCGCCGACGATCTTGGCGCGGCCGTCGACGAGGTCGACGACGACGCCGTCCTCGGCGATCACGATGTGGTCCTCGGGCACGCCGGTGAGCGAGGCCAGCTTGGCGTGTGCCCGCAGGTGCCGCCACTCTCCGTGAACCGGCATGAAGTTGGAGGGCCGGGTCAGGTTCAGCACGTAGAGCAGCTCGCCGGCTGCCGCGTGACCGGAGACGTGCACCTTGGCGTTGCCCTTGTGCACGACGCGGGCGCCCCACCGGGAGAGCCCGTTGATCACCTTGTTGACCGCGGTCTCGTTACCCGGCACCAGCGACGACGCGAGCAGGACCGTGTCGCCCTCGGTGATGCGGATGGGATGGTCGCGGTTCGCCATCCTCGACAGAGCCGCCATCGGCTCGCCCTGAGAGCCGGTGCAGATCAGCACGACGTCCTGCGGCGGCCACTGCTCGATGTCGCGGGAGTCGACGACGAGGTCCGGCGGCACATTGAGGTAGCCCAGGTCGCGGGCGACCCCCATGTTGCGCACCATCGAGCGGCCGACGAGCGCGACCTTGCGGCCGTGCTTGGCCGCGGCGTCGATGACCTGCTGGATGCGGTGGACGTGCGAGGCGAAGCTCGCCACGATCACACGCTGTTCGGAGGTACGGATGACCTCGTCGATGACCGGGCCGATCTCCCGCTCACTGGTGACGAACCCCGGCACTTCGGCGTTCGTCGAGTCGGACATCAGCAGGTCGACGCCCTCGGTGCCGAGCCGGGCGAACCCGCCCAGGTCGGTGAGCCTGCCGTCGCTCGGCAACTGGTCCATCCGGAAGTCACCGGTGTGGAGCACGATGCCGGCGGGCGTCCTGATCGCCACCGCCAGAGCATCCGGGATGGAGTGGTTGACCGCCAGAAACTCGCAGTCGAACGGCCCCAGCGTGCGCCGCTCACCCTCCACCACCTGGTTCTTCACCGGCTGGATCCGGTGTTCGGTGAGCTTCGCCTCGATCAGCGCCAAGGTGAGCTTGGAGCCGACGAGGGGAATGTCCCGCCGCTCGCGCAGCAGGTAGGGCACCGCCCCGATGTGATCCTCGTGGGCGTGTGTCAGGACGATGGCCTCGATCTGGTCGAGCCGGTCCCTGATGTAGTCGAAGTCGGGCAGGATCAGGTCGACACCCGGCTGTTCGGGCTCGGGGAAGAGCACCCCGCAGTCGACGATCAGCAGCCGGCCGTCGTACTCGAAGACCGCCATGTTTCTGCCGATCTCACCCAGCCCGCCCAGCGCGACGATGCGCAGGCCGCCTTCAGGCAGCGCCGGAGGAGGGCCGAGATCAGGATGCGGATGGCTCATGCCCGGCCCCCATGGTCAAATCGCGTTCTCAAAACTCGCAATTCCTCCCCGTTTCTAGATATCTGCCAACTTCACCCCGCCGGCCACCAGGCAAGCACGCAGCTCGGCGATTTGCTTTTCCGTCGCGGGCACGAGCGGCAGGCGCACGGGCCCGACCGGCATGCCGACCATGTCCAGTGCGGCCTTCGTCATGATCGCGCCGCCCGCGCTCATCATGATCCCTTCGACCACGGGCGCCACCTGGCGGTGGATCGCGCGCGCCTGCTCGACATCGCCGTTGCGATGGAGCTGGATCATGCGGGCGAGCTGGGCGCCCACCACGTGCCCGATCACGCTGACGAAGCCCGCCGCGCCGAGCGAGAGCCAGGCCAGGTTGAGCAGGTCGTCGCCGGAGTAGAAGACGAGATCGGTGGCGATCATCACCTGGCTGCCGCCGAAGAGGTCGCCCTTGGCGTCCTTGACGGCGACGATGCGGTCGTGCTGAGCCAGCCTGATCAGCGTCGTCGTCTTGATCGGCACCCCACTGCGCCCCGGAATGTCATAGAGCATGACCGGGAGTTCCGTGGCGTCGGCCACGGCGGTGAAGTGCCGGTACAAACCCTCCTGGGGAGGCTTGCTGTAGTAAGGGGTCACCACGAGGAGGCCGTGAGCGCCTTCGCGCGCGGCCTGCCGCGCGAGCTCGACGCTGTGGCGGGTGTCATTGGTGCCGGCCCCGGCCACCACGGTCGCCCGGTCGCCGACGGCCTCGAGGACCGTGCTGAGCAGGCGGGCCTTCTCCTCGTCGGAGGTGGTGGGGGATTCGCCGGTCGTCCCGCTGACGATCAGGCCGTCGTTGTGCTGCTCGTCCACCAGATAGGTGGCGAGCCGCCGCGCCGCCTGGTAGTCGACCGCGCCATCAGACGTGAACGGCGTGACCATGGCGGTCAGCATGCGGCCGAAGGGCGCGTCGGAGGTTCCTGTTGGCGATGCCATAGTGCGAACGCTACCCGGATTCCGAAATCCATTGGACGCCGCCACCCCGTTTTGCCTGCCTGGAGCCGCCTTTTGTCACCCCGTCCTCCGGCATTCCCGTGCACGCCCGGCCTCCGCGGCCTCACCGTCAACGCCTACCTACCCGCGGCGCGGCGTCTCCAGCCACCCGGGAGCCGGGGATCGGTCGCGGTCACAGGCGAGGTCAACGATCGGACCGTGCTGGTTGACCCAATCGGCAGTCGGCCAGGACATCCAGCGAGAGGTCGTCCGCGCCAGCGCCATTCACCCCGGGCCCGGCAGGCGGCTTCGCACGGCCCACCGGCTGGCAAACTCACCCGGACAAGAGGTGGCCCGGAGGGCCACATAGGAAGAGGCCGCCGATATGTGCTCGGGGGTACACACATCGACGACCTCTACCGGAGAATCGGCACCCCTTACACCGGCGTTACAGGGTTTCTCCGATAATTTTCCGCTATCGCAAAGTTGGGGCTCCAGCAGTCATCGATGACGGTCGGTTACCTGCCGAATACGGCAACATGGGGCAACGCCTCACACGAACCTCCAGGGATGGACTAGTGGCCACCTCAGATCCGGTCTACTTGCGTGTCGTCGAAGACATCCGGCGACAGATCCATGACGGCACCCTTCCTCCTGGCGCGCTCATCCCGTCACGGGCCCAGCTGACCCGCAAGTACCAGGTCGGCGAGACCGCCGCCCGCCACGCTCTCCGCGTTCTGGCCAGCGAGGGGCTCATCATCGGCCGCATCGGTTCCGGCCACTATGTGAGAGAACGATCCGAGCTCACCCCGCTGCACCGGTGGCGGTTCCTCGATCGCCCCACCCCTTTCGCGGCGGACCTGCAGTCGCAGGGCTGGCGGGTGACCTGGGACTGGCACAGCGAGCCGGCAGAAGCAGGCCCCGACCTCGCCAGACGGCTGCGGGTCGACGAATCGACGACCGTGACGCGCACCCACTATGTCTTCCGCGGCGACGGCCGGCCGTTGCAACTGGCGACGGCGTACGAGCCGCTGGAGTTCGCGCCCCACTCGGAGGAGGAGCGGCGCAGCCTGGTCGCGAGGATGTACGCGCACGGCGTGAAGATCACCGAAGTCGTGGAGAGCATCCACACCCGGGCGCCTCGTCCCAGCGAGAGCGAGGCCCTCGACCTGCCGGTCGGCGTGCACGTCCTCCACGTCGAACGCACCCACTGGGCCGGCGACCGTCCGGTGGAGACCAGCGACATCATCCTGCCGGGCGACCGGTTCCGCATGGTCTACAGCATGCCCGTCTGACGCCGGACCCGGAGTCGCCACAAGCTCCGGGGGGCCTCCTCAGTCATCGTCCCTTCGCCCCCGGGACCTGGTGACTTCGCCGTACGACCCATGGCCGGCGTCCTCGAAGAGACGCGTGAGAAGGAACCGGCCCCAGGACCGTCCCCGACGGCGCGACTGACGAACCGTGACCGGCGTCCTCGCGGAGACGCGCGAGAAGGAGCCGGCCCCAGAACCCTCCCCGACGACGTGGCCTCGGCCGTCGTCGGCCAGACGCCTGACGCCGGCCTGCCAAGCGGCAGAACAACCCGTCCATCTCGCCTTCTGCAGGCGCGATGGGGGCCTTTCGGGCATCGGGATGAGCCGTGTAAGCGCAGGTCAAAGGTTGTCGGTAGGCGTTGATACAACCATTCCCGGAGGTGGGGCATGCGGGTCAAAGATCTGCCGAGGCGCGAACGGCCACGGGAGCGGCTGATGGAGAGCGGGGCGGCGGCGCTGGCCGATCGGGAGTTGCTGGCGGTGCTGCTCGGGTCCGGGTTCCGGGGGGCGAGCGCGATGGATCTGGCCGCGCGGGTGATCGCGCACTGCGGAGACCTGGACGCTCTGGTCCGGTCGGAGCCGCATAGGCTGCTCGCCGTGCCGGGGGTGGGACCGGCCAAGGCGGCGCGCGTGGCGGCGGCGTTCCATCTGATCCGGCGTGCGGACGCGGAGCCAGAGCGGGCCAGGGTCACCTGCACGGCGGATCTGGCGGCGGTGGCCGCGCCCCTGCTGCGCGGGCACGCGCACGAGCGGCTGGTGGTGGTCGTGTGCGACGTCCGCGGCGCGGTGCTGCGCCGGACGGTGATGACCGAGGGCGGCACGGACCATACGACGGTGCCGGTCCGCGAGATCGTCGCAGCGGTGCTCAGGTCCGGCGGTGCGCTGTTCGGGTTGGCGCACAACCACCCGAGCGGGTCGCTGGATCCCAGCGAAGCCGACGTGGTGGCGACGCGCCGCCTCGCGGAAGCCGCCGAGACGGTGGGCCTGCGGTTCCTCGATCACCTCATCGTCACGGACTCCGCTTGGCGGCGCGTCCACGTATGAGGCGACATTCGGTTGCGTCCCCACACATTTACCACGGGAAATTCCGCGCACAACGGAGACCAGTCGCTCGCGACCCTAAACCGCATGATCCCTATGAAAGCGCGGAAGCCCAGCCGGGCCAGGGAAAGGCATGGCATCCTCATTCTCGCGGGACGGCCGTTTGGACGTCATCGGCCTTCACCCGTGCGTGGTTCCGTGTCCCCCGGAGGGCGCGGGGCCATGTTCACCGCTGCCGGGCATTCTCACTGCGGTCGAAGGCAATCCGTATCGTGGACGAGAGTGCCGGACGGGCATGTCACCCGGCAGCGAGCCAATCTGTCGGCCGATCACCAGGGTGACCGGCCGGCAGGGCTCAACCCGCGCGGTTTCTGTCCGGTGTCGCGCGGGGCTCCGGTCCCCTCCTCTGGTTCTCGGCGCCGGGTGGCAGCCCGGCGCCGAGAACCGCCACAAGTAGGAGGCAGCGCGCCCGATGAAGGAGCAGCGCGCCCGCGCGCTCAACGAGGAGAGCTCGGCGTACACGCCTCGCGCCGACAGGGTTCCCTCACCGCTCAACGAGCAGATCGATCTGTTCTTCGCCGTGGCCCATGAGTTGGACCCGGCAGGTGCAAGGAGCTGGGATGACACCTGCCGGGAGTTCGAGGTCAGCGGGCTTCGCCGCGCAGCAGCTCTCCCCAGAGGGTGTCGATGACCGCCGAGGTGGACCACCGCGACTCCTCCACCACCAGCCCCCCGTTCAGCCTGCTGATCCGCCTGATGAACCGCAGCCCTCCCGCCTGACACAGCTCGTAGACGATGGGCCGGCAGTCGCACGTGTAGTCGCGCACCTTCACCCGCTCGGTGCGCGGCACCGCGGGAAGCCAGTCGATCGAGCCGTAGCCACCCACCACCTGGTAGACGTGCTTGCCCACGCAGTCGACACGCGCCTCGCGAGATTGAGGATCCACCATGTCGGCACTATACGTCTAGTTGTCTTCTTCAGGGAGGGGGACATTTTATTTGGCCTTACTGGGTGGAGCGTTATGTCAGGCCTCGTCCGCCTTCGCCTATCTTTTTGTACGTGCTCGACTATGATGGAGACACCCATCTCTACCTGCAGATCGCGGAAATCCTCCGGCAGCGGGTCTCCGGTCTGACCTCCGGCCATCCGGTGCCGAGCGAGGCCGACATCCAGCACGAGTTCGGCGTCGCCCGTACCACCGCCCGGCGGGCCATCCACATTCTCCGCGAGGAAGGCCTCATCTACACGGTCCAGGGCGAGGGCACATTCGTCGGCGCCCCGGACGAAGCACCACGCAAGCCGCGCAAGGCACCGCTGTACCGCCAGATCGCCGGCGATCTCGTCGACCAGATCAAAGCCGGCCGGTACGCTCCCCGGCGCCCGATCCCGGCTGAGACCACGCTGCTCCAGCAGTACGAGTGCGCCCGCGAAACCGTACGCAGAGCCATGGCGCTCCTCCGCGAGCAAGGATGGATCTACACAGTCCCGCAACGGGGCAGCTACGTGTCCCCTCGGGATTCCTGGCCCGAACACTGATTCGACTGGTCGTGGGTCCGCCTAGACTTGACGGGTGCTCGATCGTGAGGGCCCTGTCCCCCTATACGCGCAGGTGGCTGACATCATCGAGGCCCGCATCCGCAGCGGGGAGCTTCGCGACGGCGATCCGGTGCCCAGCGAGGCCGCCATGGAAACCGGCTTCGCGATTGCCAGGACCACCGCACGCCGAGTGGCCAGGGAACTGCGCGATCGCGGGCTGGCCTACACGGTGCAGGGCGAAGGCACCTTCGTCGGCCCTCCCGACGTCGCTCGGCAGCGCAGGACCGTTCCCATCTCCCGGCAGATCGCGGCGGACATCGCCGAACGCATCTGTAACGGAGAGCTCCGGCCGAACCGCTCGATCCCCAGCGAGAAGTGGCTGATGAGGCATTACGGCGTGGCGAAAGTGACGGCCCGAGCGGTTGCCGCTCACCTCCGCGAGCTGGGGTGGGTCTTCACGGTGCCCTACCGCGGGACCTACGTCTCGCCTGAGGAGCGCTGGCCCACCACGCGGAATGACAGGCAGACCACCGTGGTCGAGTCGTCCACCTCGTAGCCTTCCTCGCGCCAGTAGTCACGATGCGCCTCGCGCCAGTGGCCGATGTCCCGGAAGCCCTCACCCTCCGCCTGGGCGAACTCCCAGGGCACCTCGGCGAACGGCATCAGCCGCACCTCGGTCACCTCCAGGGTGGCCACCTGGTCCCCGGAGTCGCCGACGAGCGCGAGCCGCTCCCCCACGTGCTCCAGTTCCTCGCCCTCACGCTCGTAGTCGAGCTCCAGCAGCCCGGCCGTCGCGCGTTTGGCGCCGGCCAGCACCAGGTCGGTCAGCGTGGTGCGCATCTCGCCGGGCAGGCCGAGCTCGACGACGCGCAGGCCGTTCTTCCGTCCCCACATGACCCCGCCCCACATGAACCCAGCCGCATGAACCCAGCGGCGTGAACAAGCCACAACGGACCGGTCAGAATACCGGGATGATGTCCTGCGGGTCGATGATGTCCACCGCCACGCCTTCCAGGTCGAGCTCGGGGATCGCGGGGAAGGCGACGCCCCAGCGTTCGACGATGGCACGGATCCTCGCCATGGCCACCCGCCAGTTCTCCGCCTGTTCCTCGTACGTGAGCAGGCCCAGGCCGGCGTCGCGGGCGTGGTCCATGAGCACGCGGTGGTTGGCCAGGAAGTAGGGCGGCAGCTCCCAGAAGCCCTCCGGCGGCTCCCAGAGGATCATCGACAGGAACACGAACCCGGCGCGCAACTGGCGGGTGATGAGGCCGCGGGTCTGGTCGTCGAGCCCGGGCCACTCGTTCTCCAGGATCGTCATGCAGATCTGGAGGTGACGCGACTCGTCGCGCCCGATGCGCTTGAACATCTCGTCGAACACGGGATGCCGCGTGCCCGACGCCATGCCGCGGAACAACGTGGAGGCGGCCATCTCGCCCATCATGAAGCTGGTGAAGAGCACCGGGAGCGAGTAGCGGCCGACGGCCGAGCTGTAGCCGGTCCAGTAGCGGCCGCCGTTGTGGTAGAGCCAGCCGATGTTGTTGTGGGCGGCTCTCTCCAGGTCGTCGGCCGGTTCCCAGTCGAGCGGGCCGCCGGGCCAGAGGCGGGCGATGGTGCGCTGGCAGCACTCCTCGTGGTTCATCTCGTCACGGGTGATCGAGAAGAAGCACTTCCTGACCGGGTCCTCCTCGTGCTTCTCGAACGCCTGGATGGTGGCCCGGGCGAACACGGCCGGGCCCGAGGCGTCGAAGTTGGCGAGCACGGCGAACCAGTACATGATGCCGAGCCGCTGCTCACGGGTGAAGTCGGCCGGGTCGAGGTCGTCCCACGGAAGGTCGGCCGGGTTCCAGACCAGGCGCTTGGACTTCTCGTATATCGCCGCGAGCTTCTCGGTCTCGACCCGCCATTCCATCGGGTAGATGTTGGGTTGCGGGATCTCCGGCGCCGGCCAGAAGCCGCCTTCGGGGATCGTGAGGTCCGCCATGTGTGACACCTCCTCTCCCATCCTGCGGCGCGGTGTCACGGCTTTCAAGTACGGGCGCGCTGGGTGATGGCCACGCACACGAGCACCGCCAGTGCCGCCGCCACGGTGGCCGCCCCGTACCTCTCGCCCATCAGGAACCACGCCCACACGAGCGTCAGCAGCGGCTGGGTCAGCTGCGTCTGACCGGCGCGGGCGATGCCGCCCCTGGCCAGGCCCGCGTACCAGGGGAAGAAGCCGAGGAACATGGAGATCAGCCCCACGTACGCGAAGCCCGCGAGGGCGGCGGGCGTGGGCGCGACCGGCGTGGCGGCGGCCAGGACGGCGCTGACGGGAACGGTGATCGGGAGTGACAGGACCAGCGCGTACGAGATGACCTGCCAGCCGGGCGTGTGCCTGGCGAGCCGCCCGCCTTCGGTGTAGCCGACGGCCGCCGACAGCAGGGCGCCGACCAGGAGGAGGTCCGCCCAGGCGGCCGTGGTCTCGCCGCGGGTCAGGGTGAAGGCGGTGATGGCGAGCGCGCCCGCCACGCAGGCCGCCCAGAACACCGGCCGGGGCCGTTCGCCGGCCCGCAGGACGGCGCAGACGGCGGTCGCGGCGGGGAGCAGCCCGATGACGACGGCGGCGTGCGCGGTGCTCGCGCCGAGGTCCAGGGCCAGGCCGCTGAAGACGGGGAAGCCGAAGACCACGCCGAGGGAGATGAGCCCGTACGCGCGCCAGTGCGGGCGCGGCGGCAGCAGGGGCAGCCGGGCGGCTCTGAGGCACACGAGCGCCACGATCCCGGCGATGGCGGCCCGGCCGATCGCGACGAGCCAGGGGTCGAAGCCCTCCATGGCGTAGACGGTGGCGGGGAAGGACCCGGAGAAGGCGAGCACGCCGAGGAAGGCGAGCCAGGTGCCCCCGCCCGGGGCCGCGCGGCCCGGGATCGCTATCCCCCTCGGGACAGTAGCGCTATTCTTATCTCTCATGGAGAACGATAGCAGTATCGCGCAGATCGCCGCGATGCTGCGGGACGAGATCACCCGGCTGCGGCCGGGCGATCGGCTGCCGTCCAGCAGGGAGATCATGCGGCGGCACGCGGTGAGCCCCGTGACGGTGTCGCGGGCGCTGGGGCAGCTCGCCGCCGAGGGAAAGGTGATCACGAAGCCGGGCAGCGGGGCGTTCGTGGCACCGCGGCGGGAGCCGGTACGGGACGCCGCCGACCTCTCGTGGCAGACGGTGGCGCTCGGCGACCGGGTGGTGGACGACGACCCCATGACGGCGCTGCTCGCCCGCGCCCCCGAGGGGGTGGTGCCGCTGACCGGCGGCTATCTGCCCCCGGGGCTGCGGCCCGACAAGCAGCTCGCGGCGGCGGCCACCCGGGCGATGCGCAGGCCGGGCGTCTGGGGGATGCCGCCGCTGAACGGGGTGGACGAGCTGCGCCGGTGGTTCGCGTCCCAGGCGGGCGGTGACGTGACGGCCGCGGACGCTCTGATCGTCAGCGGCGGGCAGGCGGCGCTCAGCCACGCCTTCCGCGCCCTGGCCGCGCCGGGTACCCAGGTGCTGGTGGAGACCCCGACCTACCCGGGTGCGCTGGCCGCGGCCAAGGCGGCCGGGCTGCGCGCCACGGCGGTGCCGGTGGACCGTGACGGCGTGCGGCCCGACCTGCTGGCGGAGGCGTTCGCGGTTACGGGGGCGCGGGTGTTCCTGTGCCAGCCGACGCTGCAGAACCCCACCGGCGCCACCCTCACCCTCGAACGCCGCCGCCAGGTGCTGGAGGTGGCCAGGGCGGCCGGCGCGTTCGTGATCGAGGACGACTACGCCCGGTGGCTGACCCGGCAGGCGCCGCCGTCCCTGGTCTCCATGGACACGCACGGGACCGTGGTGCACATCCACTCGCTCACCAAGATCCTCTCGCCGAGCATGCGGCTGGCGGCGATGGTCGCGCGCGGCCCGGCGGCCCACCGGCTGCGGGCCGGCCAGCTCGTGGAGTCGTTCTTCCCCGCGCGGCCGTTGCAGGAGGCGGCGCTGGAGTTCGTCGGGTCGCCGGCCTGGCGGCGGCACCTGGCCTCGGTGCACGCCGAGATCGCCACCCGCCGCGACGCGCTCGCCGCGGCACTGGCCGCCTGGATGCCGTGGGCGGAGCCGTACGTGCTGCCGATCGGGGGGATGCACCTGTGGCTGCGGCTGCCCGCGCAGACCGACGAGCGGGCGCTGGTGGAGGCGGCCAAGCGGGACGGGGTGCTGGTGAGCGCGGGCCGGATGTACTTCCCCGCGGAGCCGCCCGGCCCGCACCTCCGGGTGACGCACATCGCGGCGGCCAACGTGGCGGAGCTGGCCGAGGGCGTCCGGCGGCTCGCCGGCGCGCTGCCGCCCGCCTGACGGCCGGGCGGAATCGGTGGGATGCCGTCGAGGACATAGAAGATCACGAAGCGAGTAGAGTGTTCCCATGGTGGCGTCGGCCGAGTTGGTGCGCGATTTCGTGAACACCTACGACGTCGAGGCCGACGCCGACGACCTGGGCACCCCCTCCGAGCTCGCCCTGTGGCTGCGGGAGCGGGCGCTCGCCGGTCCGGGTGACCGGGCCGGCGACGACGATCTCGCGCTGGCGGTGGCGCTGCGGGAAGGGCTCAGGGAGGCGCTGCGGCGCGGCCCTGAGCCGGTGGAGCTGCCGCTGCTGCCGTTACGGGTGACCGTGGGGCGGCGGCCGGAGCTGGCGCCGATCGGCGGCGGGGTGACGGCCGGGCTGGCCGTGATCGCGACGGGGGTGATCGGCGGTTCCTGGGACCGGCTGAAGGTGTGCGCCGAGGAGACGTGTCAGTGGGCGTTCATCGACTCCTCCAGGAACCGTTCCCGATCATGGTGTTCCATGCGGGTCTGCGGTAACCGCACTAAAACGCGGGCATACCGGGCGAGGAAGCAGGGTTCGCGTCCTCGCCCAGGGTCAAACACCGATACGGTGTAACTCGTGCCTTGTGGCATGAACAGCAGGCGAAGGAGCGGGCCGAGATGGCAGACGTAGGCGTCCGGGCGGCCCGGCGCGAGGATGTGCTCCAGGTGGCGAATGTGCAGGTGCGCGCCTGGCGCTACGGCTACCGGGAGTTCCTGCCCGAGGGTCCACTCGAGCAGATGACAGGCCCGGCGGCCGAGAAGATGTGGCTGCGCCAGTGGGACGAGGCGATCGCCGCCCCGCCCACGTCCCGGCACCGCGTGCTGGTGGCGGTGGAGACCATCCTCGACACGGAGGGCTTCCCCGCGCTGGGTGTGGGGGGCGCCAACATGCCGATGACACCGCGCGGCGGCGAACGGGTGGTGGGCCTGGCCTCCCACTCCCCCGCCGAGGACCCGGACCTCGACCCCACCGAGGTGGCCGAGATGCTGACGCTGCTGGTCGACCCCGACTTCGTGCGGCGCGGCCACGGCAGCCGCCTGCTCAACGCCACCGTCGACTATCTTCGTGAGGACGGCTACCGGCAGATCGCCACCTGGGTGTTCGCCGACAACTATCCGGTGCTCGGTTTCCTGGAGTCGGCGGGCTGGGGCGAAGACATGGCCGAGCGGGTGCTCGACATGGGGCGCCCGATCCGCATGGTCAGGCTCACCACCGACATCAGCTAGAGGTCTCTCCCGAATGGCAACTCCTGCTCAATGGCTCGCGGGAGCCCGTCCTCGCACGCTGCCCAACGCGATCGTGCCGGTCATGGCCGGCACCGGCGTGGCGATCGGCGAGGGCGGCTTCAGCTGGTGGCGCGCGGTGCTGGCACTGCTCGTGGCGCTGCTGCTGCAGATCGGCGTCAACTACGCCAACGACTACAGCGACGGCATCCGCGGCACCGACGACCAGCGGGTCGGGCCGATGCGGCTGGTGGGCTCGCGGGCCGCCACCCCGCGCCAGGTGCTGACGGCGGCGCTGGGCTGCTTCGCCGCCGCGGCGGTGCTCGGGCTGGTCCTGGTCGTGGTCACGCGGGCGTGGTGGGTGCTGCTGGTGGGCGCCGCCGCGATCGCCGCCGCCTGGTTCTACACCGGCGGCAGCCGCCCGTACGGCTACCGCGCGCTGGGCGAGGCGGCCGTGTTCGTGTTCTTCGGCGTGGTGCCGGTGGTCGGCACCGCGTTCGTACAGACCGAGCAGCTGTCGTGGGCGGCGCTGGCGGCGTCGGTCCCGGTCGGGCTCCTGTCGTGCTCGATGCTGGTGGTCAACAACCTGCGCGACGTCGGCACCGACGGCGAGTCGGGCAAGCGGACGCTGGCGGTCGTGCTGGGCGCGCCGCGCACCCGTACGCTCTACGCGGCCTGTCTGGTCGTGCCGTTCGCGGTCGCGCTGGCGATGGTCCCGCTCGCGCCCGCGGCGGCGCTCGCGGTGCTCGCGGCGCCGCTGGCGATCTCACCGGTCCGTACGGTCCTCGCAGGCGCGGTGGGCCCCGCGCTGATCGGAGCCCTGCAGCAGACCGGCAAGCTGCAGATGGCGTACGGGGCGCTCCTGACGATCGGTCTGGCCGTCTCTCTCTGACCTTCGGACGTTACGCTTTCTCCATCAGGGGCAGCCCATGACAAGCACGAGTAAATACTGCAATTTGTGGGATTGACTACTCTGCCGGGCTGCCGGGGGCTAGGTTCCTCATGACTGGTCCGGAGGCTTCGCAGACCCGAGGAAAAGGCGTTGGACCCGCTGAGCACCCTCACCATGACCGCAGAGTTCGAGCAGCCGCTACGCGAGATCCTCACGGTCACGACCCGTGCCATACCCGGCGAAACACTGACCAGCGTCGCCCTGCTCGGGGACGGCGGCCCCTACACCGTGGCGTTCTCCGAGCCCGGCGCGGTGGCCCTGGACACCCTGCAGTTCAGCATCGGCGCGGGCCCGTGCCTGGACGCGATCAAGAGCGGCGAGGCCGTCTGGTCCGACGACCTGGTGTCCGAACCGCGCTGGACCGGCCCGGCGGCCGAGCTCGCCGCCCACGGCGTGCGAAGCGTGTACGCGCAGCCGCTGGCCTTCGACTGCCACGTCCAGGGCACGATCAACCTCTACTCGGAGCGGGCCGGCGGCTTCCCCGCCGAGACCCGGACGGCCGTCACCGTGACGGCAGGGCAGGCCGAGGTGCTGTTCCAGGCCGTGCTGCGGGCGGCCCGGCTGAACGAGGTCATCACCCAGCTCCGCGAGGCCCTCACCACACGGGCGATCATCGACCAGGCGCTCGGCATCGTCATGGCCCGGCGGCAGTGCACCGCCCCCGCCGCCTTCGACATCCTGCGCCGCAGCTCCCAGCGGCGCAACGTGAAGGTGCACCAGGTGGCCGCGGACATCGTGGAGGCGGTCACCGGCCAGCCTCCGCTTCCACCCCACTTCGGCGACCCGCCCGCCACCCGGAACCCCGGCAGCCGCCCGTCTCCCGCTGATTGACCCGGCGGCGGCGTGACAGCGCCCCTCAGCTGAGGAAAAGCCCCATGACCACCCGCGGGGCGACCTCGATGCCCAGCTCGCGCTCCCGCCGCACCAGCTCGCGCAGCTCCGGCCCCCACGACGGCTCGGGCCAGACCTTGAATCCGTGGCGCTCGTACCACGGCGCGTTCCACGGCACGTCCCTGAACGTCGTCAGCGTCACCGCCGGCGCACCGGAGGCGCGGGCGTGATCCAGCATCGCCTCGACCAGCCGCCCGCCGATGCCCTGCCGCATCCGGCCGGGGTGGACGGCGAGCTGCTCCAGGTGGAGGTTGCCGTCGACCCGGGCGAGAAGCGCGAAGCCGGCCGGCGGGTCGCCCTCGACCAGCACCGAGGACGGGTCGCGCACTTCCTCGATCATCGTCGTGCCGGGCGGGAACGTGATGCCCACCTGCTCGAACAGCCCGTCGGCGGCGACCTCCACCGCGACCAGGCCGGGAAGATCGCCGGCGTCAGCCCATCGCACCATGCCGACACGGTCTCACGTGTGCCGGGGCCGGCGCCTCCGGATATTAGGGTTGATGATCGTAGGCTCGGCTGTGCGGCGCCGGGACCCTCTCCTCGACCGTGCCCGCCGACCTCGCCCGAGGTGGTGGGCACGGCCCGTTTCTCAGAGGTCGAGCAGGCGCTCCAGGCCCACGGTCAGCCCGGGAAGCTCACCGACCCGCCGCACCCCGAGCAGCACGCCGGGGGTGAAGGCGGCGCGGTTCATCGTGTCGTGACGGATGGTGAGGGTCTCGCCGCCGCCGCCGAGCAGCACTTCCTGGTGGGCGATGAGCCCTGACAGCCGGACGGCGTGGACGCGGACGCCGTCGACGTCGGCGCCGCGCGCCCCGTCGAGCTCGGAGCTGGTGGCGTCGGGCATCGGCCCCACCCCGGCCTCGGCGCGGGCCTGGGCCACCAGCTCGGCGGTGCGCCGGGCGGTGCCCGAAGGGGCGTCGGCCTTGTTGGGGTGGTGGAGCTCGACGATCTCGACGGACTCGAAGTGACGGGCGGCCCGCTGGGCGAAGTGCATCATGAGCACGGCCGCGATGCCGAAGTTGGGGGCGATCAGGCAGTTGGTGCCCGGTGAGCTCGCCAGCCAGCCCCGCACGGTGTCGAGCCGCTCGGCGTCGAACCCGGTGGTGCCGACCACGGGGTGGATGCCGTGCGCGATCGCCCACTCCAGGTTGTCCATCACCACGCCGGGATGGGTGAAGTCGACGACCACCTCGGCGCCTTCGAGGCCCTCGATCGGGTCGTCCTTGTCGACGGCGGCCACCAGCTCCAGATCGGACGCCGCCTCGACCGCCTTGCACACCTCGACGCCCACGCGGCCGCGGGCGCCGAGCACACCTACCTTGATCACAGGGTCAACCCTATACCGGAGGGTCAGGTGATGGCGTGAGAGAAGTCCTTGTCACCGTACGGGCCGATCACGGCGAGCGTGAGCGGCCGGTTGAGCACGTCCGCGGCGATCTCGGAGAGCTCCCTGGCGGTCACCGCCTCGATGCGGGCCAGCACCTCGTCGACCGACAGCAGCTCGTCGTACACCAGCTCGTTCTTGCCGATGCGGGACATGCGCGAGCCGGTGTCTTCCAGGCCGAGCACGAGACCGCCGCGCATCTGGCCCTTGCCCCGGACGATCTCCTCCTCGGTCAGGCCGTCGGCCACGACCCTGGACACCTCGTCCCGGCAGATCTTGAGCACGTCGTCGATCTTGGAGGGCAGGCAGCCGACGTAGATGCCGAACTGGCCCGTGTCGGCGTAGGCGGAGGTGTAGCTGTAGACGGAGTAGGCCAGGCCGCGCTTCTCCCTGATCTCCTGGAAGAGCCGCGACGACATGCCGCCGCCGAGCGCGGCGTTGAGCACGCCGAGCGCGAACCGCCGCTCGTCGGTGCGGGCGATGCCGGTCGTGCCGAGCACCAGGTTGGCCTGCTCGGTCGGCCGGTCGAGCACGCGCACGCCAGAGCGGGACTCCGCGCCGGGGCCGCTGGTGCGCGGCGGGGCCGAGGCGGCGGGGCCCGCGAGGACGCCCGCCCGCTCGTATGCCCGCGCCACCAGCTCCACGACCTCCTCGTGGCGGATGTTCCCCGCCACGGAGACGACGGTGCGCGGCGGCTGGTAGTAGCGGCGGTAGTACTCGGCGATCCGGTCGCGTCCGAGGGTGTTGATGGACTCGACCGTGCCGAGGATCGGCCGGCCTATCGGCGAGTCGCCGTAGAGCGCCGCGGCGAACTGCTCGTGCACCACGTCGGACGGGTCGTCGTCGTGCATGGCGATCTCCTCCAGGATCACGCCACGCTCGGACTCGACGTCCTCGGGGTCCACGAGCGAGCTGGTCACCACGTCGGCGAGGACGTCCACCGCGATCGGCAGGTCCTCGTCGAGCACCCGCGCGTAGTAGCAGGTGTACTCCTTGGCGGTGAAGGCGTTGATCTCGCCGCCGATGCCCTCGATGGACGCCGAGATCTCCATGGCGTCCCTCGTGGGCGTGCCCTTGAACAGCAGGTGTTCGAGGAAGTGGGTGGCCCCCATGTGCTCGGGGGCCTCGTCGCGCGAGCCGATGCCGACCCACATGCCGACCGCGACACTGCGCACGGTCGGCATGGTCTCGGTCACCACGCGCAGCCCGCCGGGGAGGGTGGTGCGCTTGACCACCCCGGCCCCGTCGCGGCCGGCGTGCAGCGTGGTGGTGGTCACGCGACCTCCCTGGCCGGCCCCGTCACCTTGGCGCCGGTGCTGATTGTCACCGTCACGAGTTGCGGTCGTCGCCCTCGGAGCCGGCGCCGCGGGCGCGGACCCGGGTGCGGGTGCGGCGCGGGCGGTCGGCCTTGTCGCCGCCGTCGGACGCCGAGTCCTCGGGCTGGCCGGAGTCGCCCCTGGCCTCCTTCTCGGCGGCCTCCTTCTCGATGACCTCGACGGGCACCAGCGACAGCTTGCCCCGCTGGTCGATCTCGGCGATCTCCACCTGGACCTTCTCGCCGACGCTCATGACGTCCTCGACGTTCTCGATGCGCTTGCCGCCGTGCAGCTTGCGGATCTGGGAGACGTGCAGCAGGCCGTCCTTGCCGGGCATGAGCGAGACGAACGCGCCGAAGGCGGCGATCTTCACGACCGTGCCCAGGTAGCGCTCGCCGACCTCCGGCATGTGCGGGTTGGCGATCGCGTTGATCGCCGACCGCGCGGCCTCGGCCGACGGGCCGTCGGTGGCGCCGATGTAGATCGTGCCGTCGTCCTCGATGGTGATCTCGGCGCCGGTGTCGTCCTGGATCTGGTTGATCATCTTGCCCTTCGGGCCGATGACCTCGCCGATCTTGTCGACCGGGACCTTGATGGTGATGATGCGCGGTGCCGTCGGGTTCATCTCCGCCGGGGAGTCGATGGCCTCCTGCATCACCTCCAGGATCGCCAGCCTGGCGCCCTTGGCCTGCTTGAGCGCGCCGGCCAGGACCGAGGCGGGGATGCCGTCGAGCTTCGTGTCGAGCTGCAGGGCGGTGATGACGTCCCTGGTGCCGGCGACCTTGAAGTCCATGTCGCCCATGGCGTCCTCGGCGCCGAGGATGTCGGTCAGGGTGACGTAGGTGTCGCCCTCGCCGATGAGGCCCATCGCGATGCCCGCGACCATCTCCTTGAGCGGCACACCGGCGTCGAGCAGCGCCATCGTGGAGGCGCAGACCGAGCCCATCGAGGTCGAGCCGTTGGAGCCGAGCGCCTCGGAGACCTGGCGGATCGCGTAGGGGAACTCCTCGCGCGACGGCAGGACCGGGATCAGCGCCCGCTCGGCGAGCGCGCCGTGGCCGATCTCGCGGCGCTTGGGCGAGCCCACCCGGCCGGTCTCACCGGTGGAGTAAGGCGGGAAGTTGTAGTTGTGCATGTAGCGCTTGGTCCGCTCGGGATTGAGCGTGTCGATGACCTGCTCCATGCGCAGCATGTTGAGCGTGGTGATGCCCATGATCTGGGTCTCGCCGCGCTCGAACAGGGCCGAGCCGTGCACCCGGGGCACCACGTGGACCTCGGCCGACAGGGCGCGGATGTCCTTGGTGCCGCGGCCGTCGATGCGCGTGCCCTCCTTGATGACGCGCTCGCGCATGAGCTTCTTCATCAACGAGCGGAAGGCGGCGGAGATCTCCTTCTCGCGACCCTCGAACTCGGGCAGCAGCTTCTCCGCGGCCAGCGCCTTGACCCTGTCGAGCTCGTTCTCGCGCTCCTGCTTGGCGGCGATGGTGAGCGCGGCGGCGAGCTCGTTCTTCACCGCGGACTCCACGGCGGCCAGGACGTCGTCCTGGTAGTCGAGGAACAGCGGATACTCGGCGGTCTCCTTGGCGGCGACCTGCGCGATCCGGCCCTGCGCCTCGCACAGCACCTTGATGAACGGCTTGGCGGCCTCCAGGCCCTCGGCCACGGTCTCCTCGGTGGGCGCGACCGCGCCCTCGGCGACCAGCTTGAGCGTGTCGCGGGTGGACTCGGCCTCCACCATCATGATGGCGACGTCGCCGTCGGCGAGCACCCGCCCGGCCACGACCATGTCGAACGTGGCCCGCTCCAGCTCGTGGTGGGTCGGGAAGGCCACCCACTGGCCCTCGATGAGGGCGACGCGGACGCCGCCGATCGGGCCGGAGAACGGCAGGCCGGCGAGCTGGGTCGACAGCGAGGCGGCGTTGATCGCCACCACGTCGTAGAGGTGCTCGGGGTTGAGCGCCAGGATGGTGGCGACCACCTGGATCTCGTTGCGCAGGCCCTTGACGAACGACGGGCGCAGCGGCCGGTCGATCAGCCGGCAGGTGAGGATGGCGTCCTCGGACGGACGGCCCTCACGGCGGAAGAACGAGCCGGGGATGCGGCCCGCGGCGTACATGCGCTCCTCGACGTCCACGGTGAGCGGGAAGAAGTCGAGGTTCTCCCTCGGCTGCTTGGACGCGGTGGTCGCGGACAGCACCATCGTGTCGTTGTCGAGATAGGCGACGGCACTGCCGGCCGCCTGCCGCGCGAGGCGTCCGGTCTCGAACCGGATCGTGCGTGTGCCGAACGAGCCGTTGTCGATGACGGCTTCAGCGGTGTGGACACCCTCCACGGGGGACCTCCTTGGTCAGTCGGTCTCCCGCGCCCTTTTCACCGGCACCCTCGTGCTTGACGGGAATGCGCCTCCCCACCGTCGTGTCCGGTGAAAGGCTGTGGCGGACTTCCCGTCAGTAGGTGCAGCGCCGGTCTTCGATCGAAGCGCCCGGTCTGGTTACCGGAAGCCACTACCGAGGACCGGCCCGCAGGCGTCGCGGGTCGCGTGGTGCTGAGCGGACGCGGGGGCTCTCAGTGTCTCGGATATTCAGTTGTACGTCAGGCGGGCGGCTCTCGGCCGCAGGACTCGCCGGACCCATATGAGAAGGGAGCGGCGAGTCCGCCGCTCCCTTTCCATGCTATCGGCGCAGGCCGAGCCGCTCGATCAGCGCACGGTAACGCGCGATGTCGACCTTCTGCAGGTACTTCAGCAGACGGCGACGGCGGCCCACGAGGAGCAGCAGACCCCGACGGCTGTGGTGGTCGTGCTTGTGGGTCTTGAGGTGCTCGGTCAGCTCGCTGATGCGCTTGCTCAGCAGCGCGATCTGCACCTCGGGCGACCCGGTGTCACCATCGGTCGTCGCGTACTCGGCGATGATGGACTTCTTGGCAGCGGTGTCGAGAGACACGGCTCTCCTTTGAGCTACGGGCACGCGCGGATGCGAATGTGCGAACGACCGTGCGTGCCTACAGTCGCCGCAGGAAGGCCTTAGGGCAGCGCGCGGCGCCGCCGTCACAGAGCCGACATGTAAGGTTACCACCACGGAGCGGATGCCGCGCTCAAGCTCTCTAGACGTACTGGGCCGCGTACTCTCCAGTGGGCTCGATGGGCTGGATGACGTCGATGAGCACCCCGTTGGGGTCGGCCACGATGAAGTGCCGCTGGCCGAAGTCCTCGCTGCGCAGCGGCAGCTCGGCCCTCAGCCCCGCGCCCGTGACGAGCCGCTCCCACTCGGCGTCCGCGTCGCCGACCTCGAAGTTGAGCAGCAGCCCCGCCGCCCTGTTGCGGTACGCCTCGGGCAGCGTGGGGTGCGCGTGGTCGAGCAGGGCCAGCTCGTACGCGCCGCGCCTCAGGCTGACGTACCAGTCGGCTTCGAAGGTGACCTCGAACCCGAACAGCCCCACGTAGAAGTCACGCGATTCGGCCACCTTGTCGGTGCAGATCACCGGATAGAAGCTGGTGAGCTCCATGAATGCCTCCATTTCACATACCAACGGTATGTCAAGGTACGCTATTTCGCATACCGTCGGTATGTCAACTGGAGGCGCGCGATGACGAGGACCCGAGCCGAACAACGCGAGGAGACCAGGCGCACGCTCGTGGCGGTGGGCAGGCGGCTCTTCGCGGGCAGGGGCTACGCCGCGGTGGGACTGGCCGAGATCGTGCGCGAGGCGGGAGTGACCAAGGGCGCGCTCTACCACCACTTCGACGGCAAGGCGGCGCTGTTCCGCGCCGTGCTGGAGGAGGTGCAGCAGGAGGTGGGGGCCAGGGTGGCGGCCGAGGCCGACGCCGAACCCGACCCGTGGGATCAGCTCAAGGCGGGGTGCGCCGCGTTCGTGCGGGCCGCCGCCCACCCGGACGTGCAGCGGATCATGCTCATCGACGGCCCCGCCGTGCTCGGCTGGAACGAGTGGCGGGCGATGGACGAGGCCGCCTCCGCCCGCCACCTGGCCGAGGCGCTGACGGCGCTCGCCGGGTCGGGCACGATCACGGCCCGGCCGGTCGCCCCGCTCACCCGCCTGCTGTCGGGGGCGATGAACGAGGCGGTGCTGTGGCTGGCCCAGTCGGAGGCCGGCCCCGGCGACCTGGACGACACGCTGGCCGCGCTGTCGGGGCTGCTGGAGGGGCTGCGGGTCAGGACGTGAGGCGGCGGGCCTGGTCGACGTCGGCGTGGATCTGGTCGACGAGCTCCTCGATCGAGTCGAACCGGGTGTTGCCCCGCAGCCTGGCGGCGAAGTCGACCGCCACGTGCACCCCGTACAGCTCCAGGTCGTCGCGGTCGAGCGCGTACGCCTCGACCGTGCGCGGCACCCCCTCGAACGTCGGGTTGGTGCCGACCGAGATCGCGGCCGGCCAGCGCTCCCCCTCGTAGAGCGCGGGCAGGTTGGCCACCGGCACGCATTCCAGCCAGCCCGCGTAGACCCCGTCGGCGGGGATCGCGGTCTGCGGCGGCGACTCGACGTTGGCGGTCGGGAAGCCCAGCTGGCGCCCCCGCTGGTAGCCGCGCACCACCACCCCCTCGACGCGGTGCGGCCTGCCCAGGTCGGCGGCGGCGCCGGCGACGTCGCCCGCCACCAGCCGCTCGCGGATCAGCGTCGAGGAGACGCCCTGGACCAGCGGCACCCCCTCGGCCGTGAAATCGTACTTCTCGCCCAACGCGCGCAGCGTCTCGACGTCACCCGCGGCCTGGTGGCCGAACGTGAAGTCCGCCCCCACCACGACCGCCCCCGCCCGCAGCCGGTCGGCGAGCACGCCCTGCGCGAACTCCGCCGGGCTCAGCTCGGCCGTCTCCAGCGTGAAAGGCAGCACGACCACCTCGTCCACGCCCAGCTCGCGCAGCAGCTCGGACCTGCGCTTGGCGCTGACCAGGCGCAGCGGCCGGTAGCCGGGCCGCACGACCTCCTCGGGCGGCGGCTCGAAGGTCAGCGCGACCGTGCGCAGGCCACGCTCGCGGGCGACCTCGACGGCCCGCCGGACCACCTGCCGATGACCGCGATGCACGCCGTCGAACACGCCGATCGTGACGACTGACCTCTCCGATTCACGCACACCCGGCCCCATTCGCTCATCCCAGGATCAACCCTCCAAGCCTGCCATGCGCGGGCCCGTACCTCGCAACCGAGGGCGGTACGATCCGCTGCATGCCTCGATACGCGCTGCTGATCCTGCCTGCCTTCAACCGGGTCTACGCCGACAGCGCGCCCCGCCTCACCCGCGCCGAGCTGGACGTCTTCGCCGAGCGCGGGCTGGCGGCCGGCGTGCGGGCCATCGAGGAGACCCGCATCGGCGGGCTGCCCTACGTCACGTTCGAGACGGCGGAGCCGCTCTCCGGCCCGGACGTCGCGCTGCTGTCCAACCTGTCGTCGGTCTACGCCCTGTTCGGGGTGGAGGGCGAGCTGCTGCGTCCGGTGGAGCTCAACCCGCTCGACCGGCTGAGCAGCGACCTGATCACGATCCAGAAGTACGCCGGCAAGACCAACGAGCACTTCACCAAGCTGCTGCTCAACGTCACCGTGCTGGCCTCCGACTTCCCGCTCGGCGGCGCGCTCTCCGTGTTCGACCCGCTGTGCGGCCGCGGCACCACCCTCAACCAGGCGCTCATGTACGGCTACGACGCCTACGGGCTCGACCACGACGGCAAGGACTTCGAGGCCTACTCCGGCTTCCTGCGCACCTGGCTGAAGAACAAGCGGCTCAAGCACACCGCCGAGACCGTGCCGGTGCGCCGGCAGCGGGCGCTGGCCGGGCGGCGGCTGGACGTGGTGTTCGGCACCACCAAGGAGGCCTACAAGGCGGGCGACACCCAGAAGGTCACCGTGGTCAACGCCGACACCCTGCGCGCCCGGGAGTTCTTCAAGCCCGGCTCGTTCCACGCCGTCGTCACCGACGCCCCCTACGGGGTGCAGCACGGCAGCAAGGGCGGCGGCGGGCTGTCGCGCAGCCCGCTGGAGCTGCTGGAGCAGGCCACGCCGGTCTGGGCCGAGCTGCTGAGGCCCGGCGGCGCTCTGGGCGTCTCCTGGAACACCTACGGGGGCGGCCGGGACGAGCTGGCCGCCATCCTCACCGGTGCCGGCCTCGACGTGGTCGCCTACCCCGACTTCGAACACTGGGTCGACCAGGCGATCGTGCGCGACATCATGGTGGCGCGCAAGCCCGTCTAGGCGGAGACGAAGACCGCCAGCGGCTTGGCCATCCGGCCCTGCTCCTCCACCAACGCCAGCAGCTCGCCGTCGGGGCCGAACATGCCGATCGGGCCCTTGCCCAGACCGGCCGCGGGCAGCCGCCCGCCGTGCATGACCACCCTGGCCTCCTCCAGGCTCACGTCCCTGCGCGGGAACGCCGCCGCCACCGCCTCGCCGATCGGCAGGATCTCGCACTTCTCGGCGAGCTGGTCGAGAGTCCTGGCCTGGTCGAGCCCGTACGGGCCGACGCGGGTGCGGCGCAGCGCCGTCAGGTGCCCGCCGACGCCGAGCGCGCCGCCGAGGTCGCGGGCCAGCGCCCTGATGTAGGTGCCGGACGAGCAGCGCACGGTGGCGTCGACGTCGACCAAGTCCGGCTGCCGGCGGACCTCGGTGACCGCGAACTCGTGCACGGTCACCGGCCGGGCGGCCAGCTCGACCCCCTCGCCGGCGCGGGCCAGCTTGTAGGCCCGCTTGCCGTCGACCTTGATGGCGCTGACCTGGGGCGGGACCTGCATGATCTCACCGGTGAGCGCGGCCACGCCCGCCCGGATCGCCTCCTCGGCCACGTCCGCGGCCGAAGCGGTCGAGGTGACCTCGCCCTCGGCGTCGTCGGTGTTCGTGCCCACACCCAGCCGGATCGTGGCCTCGTACACCTTCTCGGTCAGCGCCAGGTGACCGAGCAGCCTGGTCGCCTTCTCCACGCCGACCACGAGCACGCCGGTCGCCATCGGGTCGAGCGTGCCGGCGTGCCCGACCCGGCGGGTGCCCGCCAGGCGGCGCAGCCTGGCCACCACGTCGTGGGACGTCCAACCGGCGGGTTTGTCGACGATGATCAAGCCGCTTTCGGCCATCACGCCTCTCTCAGCAGGGCCCTGAACTTCGCCATCGTGGCCTCGGGGCTGTCGTACGAGGTGAAACCGGCCGCGTTGTGGTGGCCGCCGCCGCCCAGCGCGGCGCACACGTGCGCCACGTCGATGCGGCCCTTGGAACGGGTCGACACCTGCCAGGCGCCCTGGTCGTCCTCCTTGAGCACCGCCGCCACGTCGGCCTCGTCGGTGCGCCGCACCACGTCGATGATGCCTTCGAGCTCGGTGTACGGGAGCCCGTACGCGGCCCGGTCGACCCGCGTCACGTAGGTCCACACCAGGCCGTCGTCGAGCGTCACCCGGCCGAGCGCCGCGGCCAGCACCTTGAGATAGCCGAAGGGGGCGCGGTCCCACAGCTCCCTGGCGATCTCGTCGGTGTGCAGGCCGGTGGCCACCAGCCGGGCTGCCATCTGGTGTGCGGCCGGGCTGGTCGAGGAGTGGCGGAACGAGCCGGTGTCGGTGACCAGCCCCGCGTACAGGCAGGTGGCGATGTCGCGGTCGAGCGAGCCGCCGAGCCGGTAGATGAGCTGCTCGGCGAGCATCGCGGTGGCCGCCGCCCGGGCGTCGATGAGGTCGACGGTGCCGAAACCCTCGTTGGACGGGTGGTGGTCGACCACGATGAGCGTGCGGGCCCGGCGGACGCTGCCCTCCAGCAGCCCCAGCCGGGCGATCGACGGCGAGTCGAAGGTGATCATGAGGTCGGGCTCGGCCGGGTAGCGGTCGGGGGGCACCAGCATGTCCTGCCCCGGCAGGAAGCGGAGCAGGCGCGGCACGGTGAAGTCGTGGTCACCGAAGGAGGCGGCCACCCGCTTGCCCATCGAGCGCAGCACGAACCCGACGGCGAGCATCGAGCCGAGCGCGTCGCCGTCCGGCGAGATGTGGCAGGCCAGCGCGACCTCGTCGGCCTCGGAGATGAGACCGACCGCCCGTTCCCAGGCGTCCTCGGACACCGTGACGGAACCGCTCCTGGCCGGACGGCCCGGTCTGTCGCGCACGTCGGGGGTCACAGCGCCGAAGGCCCGTCCTGCTCGTCCTCTTCCGGCTTGCGGTAGGGGTCGGACTCGCCGGCGTAGGAGGCGCTCTGCGCCCGCTTCGCCACCTCGGCGTCACGCGCGCGCGCCGCCGAGATCAGGTCGTCGAGCTGGCGGGCGCTGTCGGGCAGCGGGTCGTGCTTGAACGTCAGCGTCGGGGTGAAGCGCACACCTGTCTGACGGCCCACCTCGGACCTGATGACGCCCTTGGCGCTCTCCAGGGCGGCCGCGCTGTCGGCGCGCTCGGCGTCGGAGCCGAACACTGTGTAGAAGACCGTCGCCTCGCGCAGGTCGGCGGTGATCCGCGTGTCCGTCACGGTGACGAAGCCCAGACGCGGGTCCTTGATCCGGCGCTCCAGCATCTCGGCGACGATCTGCTGGATGCGGTCGGCGAGCTTGCGTGCTCGTGCTGCATCCACCATGTTCGCTCCCCCTCACGCACGACGAGCGGTCGTGCTTTCGTTCAGTCATCGTCGTTGTAGAGCCGCTGCCTGGCGGACAGGAGCTCGATCTCGGGGCGGAAGGCCACCAGCCGCTCGCAGGCGTCCATCACCTCTTTGCAGTTACCCGCGGAGGCGGAGATCACCGCGACGCCGACCTCGGCCCGCCTGTGCAGGTCGAGATGGCCGACCTCGGCCACGGCCACGGCGGGAAAGCGCCGGTGCAGCTCGGCGACCAGGGGACGCACGACGGATCGCTTCTGCTTCAGCGAGTGCACGTCGCCGAGCAGGATGTCCAGGGTCAGGGCACCCACATACATCGTTGGCAACCGCCGCTTGCACTGGTGTCGAGCGCACGCCGGGCCGGTGCGGCGGAGACCGGCCCGGACGCGCGGAAGGCGCCCGGCGGATGGCCCGCCGGGCGCCCGGCCACGGATCAGGCCCGCGGCTTCTCCCGCATCTCGAACGTCTCGATGACGTCGTCGATCCTGATGTCGTTGTAGCCGACGCCGATGCCGCACTCGAAGCCCTCACGGACCTCGGTCGCGTCATCCTTGAACCGGCGCAGCGACGAGACGGTCAGGTTGTCCGCGATGACGACGCCGTCGCGGATCAGCCTGGCCTTGCTGTTGCGGGTGATCACGCCCGAACGGACCAGCGAACCGGCGACGTTGCCGATCTTCGGCACCTTGAAGACCTCGCGGACCTCCGCCGTGCCCATCTGGACCTCTTCGAACTCGGGCTTGAGCATGCCCTTGAGCGCCGCCTCGATCTCCTCGATCGCCTGGTAGATGATCGAGTAGTAGCGGATGTCGACGCCCTCGCGCTCGGCCAGGTCGCGCGCCCGAGGCTCGGGGCGCACGTTGAAGCCGATGATGACCGCGTTGTCGTCGGCGACGGCGAGGTTGACGTCGTACTCGGTGATCGCACCGACGGCGCGGTGCAGGACACGGAGCCTGACCTCGTCGCCGACGTCGATCTTGAGCAGCGCGTCTTCCAGCGCCTCCACCGAACCGGACACGTCACCCTTGATGATGAGCTTGAGCTCGTCGACGCGGCCCTTCTCGAGGTCGCTGAACAGCTCCTCGAGGGTGAGGCGGCGGCTCGACTTCGCCATGTCGGCGCTGCGCTTGCGCGCCGCGCGCTGCTGGGCGATCTGCCGGGCCATCCGGTCGTCGGTGACCACGATGAAGTTGTCACCCGCGCTCGGCACCGCCGTCAGACCCATCACCAGGACGGGACGCGACGGGGTGGCCTCCTCCACCGGCTCGCCGGTGTCGTCGAGCATCGCCCGGACGCGGCCGTAGGCCTCGCCACAGACGATCGAGTCGCCGACGCGGAGCGTGCCGCGCTGGACCAGGACCGTCGCCACCGGGCCGCGGCCCTTGTCGAGGTAGGCCTCGATCGCGATGCCCTGAGCGTCCATCGTCGGGTTGGCGCGCAGGTCGAGCTCGGCGTCCGCGGTCAGCAGGATGGCCTCGAGGAGGTTCTCGATGCCCTGACCCTTGAGCGCGGAGATGTCGACGAACAGCGTCGAGCCGCCGTACTCCTCGGCCACCAGGCCGTACTCGGTGAGCTGGGCCCTGACCTTGCTCGGGTCGGCGCCCTCCTTGTCGACCTTGTTGACCGCGACCACGATCGGCACGTCGGCCGCCTGGGCGTGGTTGAGCGCCTCGATCGTCTGCGGCTTGACACCGTCGTCGGCCGCGACCACCAGCACCGCGATGTCCGTGGACTTCGCGCCTCGGGCACGCATGGCGGTGAACGCCTCGTGACCCGGGGTGTCGATGAAGGTGACCTTGCGCTCCTGGCCTTCGTGCTCGGTGGTGACCTGGTAGGCGCCGATGTGCTGGGTGATGCCACCCGCCTCGCGCGCCGCCGTGTTGGTCTTGCGGATGGCGTCGAGCAGCTTGGTCTTACCGTGGTCGACGTGACCCATGACGGTCACGACCGGCGGCCGCGCGGCCAGGTCGGCCTCGTCGCCCTCGTTCTCGCCGAACTCGATGTCGAAGGCCTCGAGAAGCTCGCGGTCCTCCTCCTCGGGGCTGACGACCTGGATGTTGTAGTCCAGCTCGGCGCCGAGCAGCTGCAGCGTCTCCTCGTTGACCGACTGCGTGGCCGTCACCATCTCGCCGAGGTGCAGCATGATCTGCACCAGCGAGGCGGGGTTGGCCCCGATGCGGTCGGCGAAGTCGGACAGCGAGGCGCCGCGCGGCAGCCGGATCGTCGCGCCGTTGCCGCGAGCGACCTGCACGCCACCGATCGCCGGTGCCGACATGTTGTCGAACTCCTGGCGCCTCTGGCGCTTGGACTTGCGGCCACGGGCCGGACGGCCACCGGGACGCCCGAAGGCGCCCGCCGTGCCGCCACCGCGACCACGGCCACCACCGCCGGGACGGCCGGCGAAACCGCCGCCGCCGCCGGGACCGCCGGTGCCCGTGCGCTGACCGCCGCCACCCGGGCGACCGGCGAAACCGCCGCCGCCACCGGGACGACCGCCACCGCCACCCGGACGGCCACCGCCACCCGGACGGCCGCCACCGCCGCCGCCGGGACCACCGGGACGGCCACCGCCGCCACCGGGGCCGGACGGACGGCCCTGCGGCATCATCATCGGGTTGGGACGCGGGCCACCCGGACGCGGGCCACCCGCACCAGGACCGGGACGCGGGCCACCGGCGCCGGGACCCGGACGCGGACCGGCCGCACCGGGCGGGCCGGGACGCGGACCGGGCGTGGGCCTGTCGCCGCCGCGACCCTGCGGCGGGCGCGGAGCGGCGCCGTCACGCGGCGGACCGTCGCGACGGTCGCGCGGGCCCGCGCCCGCCCCGTCACGGTTGCCACCGGGACGCGGGCGCGCCTGGCCCATGCCGCTCGCGTTGGACGAGAACGGGTTGTTGCCTGGACGCGGGCCGCGCGGGCCCGGCTTGGGGCCGGGACGCGGGCCGCGGTCCGACGGCGCGCCGCCGGGGCGCGGAGCCTGCGCGGCGCCGCCACCCTCACGGCCGGCGCCGGGACGCGGGGCCGGACCCGGCTTGGGGCCGGGACGGGCCGCGGGACCGGGACGCGGGCCGGGCGTAGGCCGCTGCTGGCCGGTGTCGAACCGGGCCTGCGGGGCGCTGGGCGCCTCGCCGCGGGCGGCCTCGGGCTCCTGTCGCGGCTGCTGCTGCGGCTGCGGTGGCTGCTGCTGCTGAGGCATCGGCACCGGCGGGCGAGGCGTGCCGCCTGCCGGGCCGGGACGCGGACCGGGCTTGGGCCCGGGACGCGGAGGTGATGAGGGGACCGACGCCTGAGGGGCGCCGTTTCCGGCCTGGCTGTCCGCCGGCCGGGGGGCAGCCTTCGGCGGCTGCGGTTTGCGGGACGGCGAACCGCCCCTCGAGGGCGCGCCCTTCGACGCACCCAGAGCTTCGGTGAGCCTGCGGACCACCGGCGCTTCGATGGTGGAGGACGCCGAACGGACGAACTCCCCCATCTCCTGGAGCTTGGCCATGACGACCTTGCTCTCTACGCCGAACTCCTTAGCGAGCTCGTATACCCGGACCTTCGCCACTGCACTCCCTAACTCGGCCCGGGAGGCTGGCTGTGCCGTCCGGACCGTCGCTACCTTGACGTCTTCATCGCCGCGTGCTCATCAGGCGCTCATAGCAATCTGACTCCGCCCCATCAACTCGGCGTCCTACATGACATTTCGTGGTTCTCCTTCAGGTGTGCCCGCACGCGCGAGACGTCGAGCGGCCCCGGCACGCGAAACGCGCGCGGGAACGCCCGGCGACGCTCGGCGAGCTCCAGACAGTTCATGGACGGGTGCAGCGATGCACCCCTGCCAGGAAGCTGTCCTCGCTGGTCGGGGACCACCTGGTCCTCGACCAGCACCAGTCGGAGCAGCTCGGACTTGTCCGTGCGAACCCTGCAGCCCACACAGGTGCGCTGTGGGGCCGCGTGGCAACCATATTCCAGATTACCGTGTCGACGCATCTACGGAACCGGCGGCATCCTCTGCCTGGGTGTCGGGACGGATGTCGATCCGCCAGCCTGTCAGCCGCGCGGCAAGCCGGGCATTCTGCCCTTCCTTGCCGATGGCCAGCGAGAGCTGGTAGTCGGGCACGATGACCCGGGCCACCCGTCCGTCGAGATCGAGAACCTCGACATGGGAAACACGGGCGGGCGACAGGGCATTCCCGACGAACTCACCAGGGTCCTCGGACCAGTCGATGATGTCGATCTTCTCGCCGTGCAGCTCGGTCATCACGTTGCGCACCCGCGAGCCCATCGGGCCGATGCAGGCGCCCTTGGCGTTGACGCCGGGCTTGCGCGACCGTACGGCGATCTTGGTGCGGTGGCCGGCCTCGCGCGCCACCGCGGCGATCTCGACGGTGCCGTCGGCGATCTCCGGCACCTCCAGCGCGAACAGCTTCTTCACCAGGCCCGGGTGGGTGCGCGAGAGCGTGACCGACGGGCCCTTGTGGCCCTTCTTCACCTGCACCACGTAGGCGCGGATGCGCTCGCCGTGGGTGTATTCCTCGCCCGGCACCTGCTCGTGGGCGGGCAGCACGGCCTCGATCTTGCCGAGGTCGACCAGCACCACCCGCGGATCCTTGCCCTGCTGGATCACGCCGGAGACCAGCTCGCCCTCGCGGCTGGCGAACTCGCCGAAGTTGATCTCGTCCTCGGCGTCGCGCAGCTGCTGCAGGATGACCTGCTTGGCGGTGGTGGCCGCGATCCGGCTGAAGTTGCCCGGAGTGTCGTCGTACTCGCGCGCGATCTCGCCGTCCTCGTCGAGCTCGGCCGCCCAGATCGTGACGTGGCCGGTCGCCTTGTCGAGCTCGGCGCGCGCCTTGGCGCCGGCTCCCTCGGTGCGGAAGTAGGCGATCAGCAGCGCGTCTTCGATGGCCTTGACGACCAGGTCGAAGGAGATGTCCTTCTCCCGCTCCAGGCTGCGCAGGACGCTCATGTCGATGTCCACGAGGCTCCCCCTAGCCCTCGTCGCCGTCGACGTCGTCGATGCGGCGAAACTCCACCTGCACCCGCCCGCGGGCCAGGTCTTGATAGTCGAGCCTGCGAGCGGCGCCGTCGACCTCGAGGTCGACTCCGGCGTCGTCGGCTGACAACACCCTGCCCTCGATGAGGCCGCCGTCTCGCATCTCCGCCTTGACCAGCCGCTTGGCGGCGCGCCTCCAGTGGCGCGGCTCGGTCAGCGGACGGTCGACCCCGGGCGAGGACACCTCGAGCGTGTAGGGAGCGGCGCCCATCGCGTCGTCCTCGTCGAGGGCCGCCGAGACGGCCTGGCTCACGTCGGCCACGTCGTCGAGGCTCACGCCGCCGTCACGGTCGACGACCACACGGAGCAGCCGCCGCTTGCCGGCCTTGGTGACCGTCACGTCCTCCAGGTCGAGGCCCTCAGCGACGACCACGGGCTCCAGGAGCTTCATCAGGTGGTCGCGGGGTGACGCGCTGCCCATATCGACCTCCCCTATTGTCGAGTCACAGCCGGGCGGACCTCGCCACTGGCTCAGCGTCGCCGGCCCGCTCGGCCAGCGACGACAGTTGACACCCTATCTGTTCGGCGGCCTGCGCAGAGCGTCACTCACCCCGCTCACCGTGATCCCCGCACACGCCGCGCCTGACCGCGTGCGGGGGTGCCAGCCCGTACGATGCTCTCTGCGGTCCGCAACAGTGAAAGGTCCTGCTCGTGCGCCAGCCTCACCTCTCCAGGCGAGCCCTGCTGGCGGGCGGGGCCGTCGTGGCGTTGCTCGCGGGCTGCAGCGCGCCGCCCGACCCCCAGCCGGTACGCGACACCCCCGAGCAGGCGCTGGCCCGCGTCCTCATCGCCGACAAGGAGCGGACGATCGCGCTCTACTCGGCGCTGATCGCCGACGGCGGCAAGCTCACCGCCTATCGCGACCGCCACCTCGCCCACCTGGCCGAGCTGCGGCGGCGCTTCCCCGGGCTGACCGCCCGGCCTCCCGCGCAGTCCCCCAGCCCGGCCGCCAGCCCGTCGGCCACGGCGTCGGCCACGGCGTCGGTCTCCCCCACCACCACGGCCGCGCCCAAGATGACGCTGTCGCGGCTGCGGGCGCTGGAGCGCGAGGCGGCGACGCGGCGGCCCGCCCAGCTCGCGGGTGTGGCGCCCGCCCTGGCCCAGCTGGTGGCGAGCATCGGCGCCTGCGAGGCCCTGCACGCCGCCTCCGTCGTCAAGCCGCCCCGGCCGCCTGCCGCCGGCGCCCACGGCGATCCTGGAGACGTCGAGAAGCTCCGCAAGGCGCTCTCGGCCGAGCACGCCGCGGTCTTCGCGTACGGCCTGATGGGCGCCCGCACCACCGGCTCCCTGCGCACCCGCCTCACCCGCGCCTTCGACGCGCACCGCGACCGCCGCGACCAGTTGCGCCGCCTCATCACCGCCCGCGGCGGGCAGCCCAGCGAGGCCCAGGCCTCCTACGCGCTGCCGTCCGTCCCGTCGAGCGCTGCGGCGGCCTCCCGGCTCGCGGCCCACGTCGAGACCGGGCTCACCGCGTCCTATCTGGAGCTGGTGGCGGCCAAGGACACCGCGCTGCGGCGCTACGCGGCGGTGGCCGTGCAGGAGGCGGTGGTCCGGGCCCACTCGTTCCACCGGGGCGTCACCACGGCCTTCCCGGGCATGTCCGCGCCCGCCGCTCCCGCCCCGTCCGCCACCCCGACTCCCGGCGGCTGACCTTCGGCAGCGTAGTCCGCTCCCTTGGAGCGCTCCGCGAAGTAGTTGACATCGACTAGCCGACGCCGGATAGTTGATCCTGACTACAGGAGGCGTGATGGCGGGGAAGCGCAAAGTGGGAAACCTGCTGGCGCTGGCCGTCCTGTCCTACCTGAGCCGGCGTCCCATGCACCCGTACGAGCTCGGCCGGACCCTGCGCGAGCACGGGGACGCCCGCAGCATCAAGTACAACCACGGCTCGCTCTACATGGTCGTCGGTCAGCTGGCCCGCGCCGGGCTCATCGTCGAGGTCGGCACGAGCCGGCAGGGACAGTTGCCGGAGCGGACCGTGTACGGGCTCACCGACGAAGGGCGGCGGGAGCTGCGTGACTGGCTCAGCGAGCTGGTGGAGCAGCCGAAGCACGAGTATCCGGGGTTCGTGGCCGCGCTGTCGCTGATCGGGGCGCTGCCGCCGGACCAGGTCGTGGAGCTGCTGCGCAGGCGGCTGGAACGGCTCGCCGCGCAGCGCGCGGAGATCACCGCCCTGATCGAGGACACGGTGGGCGCGGGCATGCCGGAGCTGTTCGTCGTCGAGGAGGAGTATCGGCTCGCGCTCCTGGAGGCCGAGACGGCGTTCGTCGAACGGTTCGTCCGGCGGATCACGGACCCCGAGACCGGCTGGGGCCCTCAGTGGGCGCGGGCGCATGCCGCCTGGAGCGCCGACGGGGGTGGTCCGCCGGGCTGACCCCGCTCAACGGACTGCCGCCACGGCAGGCCCGAGGGGCAGGACCCCGGTGCGGTGCGGGAACACCGCGACCGGGGTCGGCCTCGTATGCAGATCCCGCGGGAACGGAACCCGGTGCACGAGGTCGGCAACCGCAAGGGTAACCGGGATTCCTCCCCGTGGGGCACGTCGATCACTGGAGGAGTTCTGTCATGTTCCGTCCCGCTTACCCGTTAACCGCTCGATGGATGGCCCTGGGGGCCGTCGCCGGGCCCGCGCTGTTCGCGCTGTCCTGGGTCGTGCTCGGCCTGGTCAGCCCGGGCTACACGCTCTTCGGCCACCGGTTCACCGGATACTCGCCCATCAGCCAGCCCGTCAGCGGGCTCGGCATGGGCGTCACCGGGCCCTTCATGAACACCGCGTTCGTCGTCACCGGGCTGATGCTGGTCGCCGGTGTGGCCGGCGTCTTCCGCATTTTCGCGGGGCCCGGCCGTCTGGCCTGCGTGGTGCTGCTCGGGCTGAGCGGCGTGGGCCAGATCCTCTGCGGGATCTTCACCCTTGAGGAGATGATGCCGCACACGCTCGGCTACCTGCTGGCCATCGGCACGCCGGTGATCGGCTTCCTGGTGGCGGGGAGGTACTTCCGCCGGATGCCCGGCCTGCGCCGGTTCGGCACGTGGCTGCTCGTGGGCAGCCCGCTGACGCTGGTGCTGCTCGTGCTGTTCTTCCTGACCTTCCAGCCCACGGCCGACGGGGCCGAGCAGGGGGTGGCCGGGCTGGTGCAGCGGCTGGGGATCGTCGAGGTGCACGCCTGGTTCGCGGCCATGGGCGTGCTGGCCTTCAGGAGGCGGGCATGAGGACCGCCCGCGAGCGCTGACGCGTCGCCGCCTCGCTTCCGGGCGAGGCGGCGACCCTCCCGAAGAGGTCAGCGGCGGCGGCAGATCATGAGCTCGGTGGTCGGGCTCTCGCGGAGCACCCGGACCAGGCGGCGTTCGAGCGGATGCAGCAGGGCGCCGGCCAGCCAGCCCGTGATCTCGGTCAGCGTGACCGCGCGCAGGAAGCCGCCCCACAGCTTGCGCCAGACGGGGTTGGCGTCCACCTGGGCGTTCATCAGGACGAGCATGGGGACGCGGCGCAGCACCTCGAACCCGGCCTCGTCGAGGGCCGCGGTGATCCACGGCAGCGTGTGGTTGACCTGGTAGTCGGAGCGCTGCTCGGGCCGGTGCAGGAAGTTCTCCGACAGCACGAAGACGCCGCCGGGCTTGACCGCCCTGCCGATGTTGGTCAGGGCGGCGCGGTAGCGCGTGTCGTCGGTGATGTGGAAGAGCATGTCCATCGCCGACACGACGTCGTAGGAGGCGTCTTCGAGTGCGTCGCCGGGGTCGGCGATGTCGAGCCGCAGGAACGCGTCGCGGGGGAAGCGGCCGCGCAGGCGGTCGACGGCCGCCTCGGTGAGGTCGCTGCCCGTGATGGACTCGGCACCCAGCGCCCGCCACTGGCGGACGTAGAAGCCGGTGCCCGACCCGATGTCGAGGACCCGGGACTTGGGCAGGTCGAGACCCAGGGCGGCGACCTCGCGGCGGAAGCCCTCGGCGCGGACTCGGTACATCCAGATGTTGAACGCCCTGCCGAGGGCCTTGTAGCCGACGCCGCTCTCGGTCCAGTCGGACTGCAGGCGTCGCTCCCAGAAGTCTTTCAGTTCGACGTGTGGCTTCACCGGGTCGAGACTTACAGCCCCCCACCGCCCCGTCAAACCGGGGCGGTGTTTCGCCGGGATTGTCAGGATGCGCAGGCGGCGACGACCCGGTCGGCGGCCTCCGCGAGTGGGATCTCCTGCTTCTCGCCGGTCACCCGGTCGCGCAGCTCGGCCACACCCTGGGCCAGGCCGCGGCCGATCACCACGATCGTCGGGACGCCCAGCAGCTCGGCGTCCTTGAACTTGACGCCGGGCGACACCTGGAGCCGGTCGTCGACGAGCACCCGCAGGCCGCGCGACTCCAGCTCAGCGGCCAGCTCCAGGGCGGCCTCGACCTGGCGGTCCTTGCCGGTGCCGACGATGTGCACGTCGGCGGGGGCGACCTCGCGCGGCCAGACCAGGCCGAGCTCGTCGTGGGCCTGCTCGGCTATGACCGCCACCGCGCGGGAGACGCCGATGCCGTAGGAGCCCATGGTGACGCGGACCGGCTTGCCGTCGGGGCCGAGCGCGTCGAGCCCGGCGGCGTCGGCGTACTTGCGGCCGAGCTGGAAGATGTGGCCGATCTCGATGCCCCGGTCGATGGAGAGCGCCGAGCCGCAGCGGGGGCAGGGGTCGCCGGCGCGCACCTCGGCCGCCTCGACGGTGCCGTCGGGCTCGAAGTCGCGGCCCGCGACGACGTCGGCGGCGTGCTTGCCCGGCTCGTTGGCGCCGGTCACCCAGGCGGTGCCTGTGACGACCCGGGGGTCGACGAGGTAGCGGATGCCGAGCTCGCGCAGCACCTGCGGACCGATGTAGCCGCGGACCAGGCCGGGGTGCCTGGCGAAGTCGTCGGCCTCGAAGATGGCGGGCTCGCCGGGGGCGAGCGCGGCCTCCAGTCGCTTGAAGTCGACCTCGCGGTCGCCGGGCACGCCGATGACCAGGGTCTCGACCTTGTCGGAGCCGGGCGTGGACACCTTGACGACGACGTTCTTGAGCGTCTCGGCGGCGGTGATCGACAGACCGTGGTGCTCGTTGACGTGCGAGACCAGCGACTCGATGGTCGGGGTGTCGGGGGTGTCCATGACGCGCAGGGCGGGCAGCCCGTCGAGGGCGCGGGCGGGCGGCGCGGGAGTGGTGACGGCCTCGGCGTTGGCCGCGTAGCCGCACGAGTGGCAGGCCACGAACGTGTCCTCGCCGGTGGGCGTGGGCGCCAGGAACTCCTCCGAGGCCGACCCGCCCATCGCGCCCGACGTGGCGAACACGATCTTGTAGCGGATGCCGAGCCGGTCGAAGGTGCGGATGTAGGTCTCGCGGTGCTGCTCGTAGGAGTGCTTGAGTCCGTCGTCGTCGAGGTCGAAGGAGTAGGAGTCCTTCATGAGGAACTCGCGGCCGCGCAGGATGCCCGCCCGGGGCCTGGCCTCGTCGCGGTATTTGGTCTGGATCTGGTAGAGCGTGACCGGGTAGTCCTTGTAGGAGGAGTATTCGCCCTTGACCATGTCGGTGAAGAGCTCCTCGTGGGTGGGCCCGAGCAGGTAGTCGGCGCCCTTGCGGTCGTGCAGCCGGAAGAGCGTGTCGCCGTACTCGGTCCAGCGGCCGGTGGCCTCGTAGTATTCGCGGGGCAGCAGCGCGGGGAAGAGCACCTCCTGGGCGCCCATCCGGTTCATCTCCTCGCGGACGACGCGGGCGATGTTCTCCAGCACCATCTTGCCGAGGGGCAGCCACGAGTAGATTCCGGGCGCTACCCGGCGGACGTATCCGGCGCGAACGAGGAGCTTGTGGCTCGGCACTTCCGCGTCTGCCGGGTCGTCCCGCAGGGTGCGAAGAAACAACGACGACATGCGCAGCAACACGGCTACTCCTTGCTCGAAACCGGCTTGAAGGATTACAGGCTATCGATTCCGAGGAGGCGTACGCGCGGGCTTATCCCCCGGGCAGGACGGTCAGCCCCATGGCGAACAGCCCGGCGATGACGGCGGCCAGCGCGAGAGCGCGCGCCCTGGCCGGCCCCGTGCGGCGCAGCAGGAGCACGGCGGCGGCCGCCAGGGCCCCCACCGGCAGGGCGGGCAACGGCCAGAAGTACGGCTCGGCGGCGATGAACCCGGGCGTCGCCCGGTCCACGACGTCGGTCACCACGGCGGCGCCGATCACCCCGGCCGCGAGATCGCCCCACCGGTCGTCCCTGCGGGTCGCGTAGGCCAGCAGCCCGAGCCCGACGAGCAGGGCGAACGTCCAGTGCAGCCCGGCCGGCGTGCCGCCGAGAAGGGTGACGTCGAGATCTCCGCGCAGGGCGCCGCCGCCCATGGTGGCCACCACGGTCGACACCGCGGCCAGGAACGTGGTCAGCAGCGCCCAGCCGAAGCCGGAGGCGGTGGCGCCGACGGCGACCGTCAGGGCCAGATAGGCGTAGGGGTCGTAGACCTGGCCCGCCCAACCGGGGATCCGGCCGGCGCCGAGCATGCCGACGAGGCCGACGGCCAGTCCGGCGAAGAAGGCCACCACCAAGTGGATCTCGATGCGTCGCTGACGACGGTCGAATTCGAGAAAGTAGTCGTGGTCGATCGTGCTTGTCTTCATCTCAATACTCAGGTC
This sequence comes from Nonomuraea sp. NPDC054003, assembly GCF_055585125.1. Lineage (NCBI taxonomy): Bacteria > Bacillati > Actinomycetota > Actinomycetes > Streptosporangiales > Streptosporangiaceae > Nonomuraea > Nonomuraea sp. NPDC054003. The sequence goes on along the minus strand of NZ_JBVJKR010000003.1, from coordinate 119,836 downwards.
ATCCCTCCTCAGGCAGACGCCGCGGACGACCAGTTCCACATTATGTGACCGTACAAGAAAGGCAAATTTCGGTTAACCGGAAGTAACGTCAGCCGCCCAGGAGTTCTTCCCACGGATGGCGGGTGTTGGTGCGGCGGGTGGTGTCGAGCGCCTCGGCCAGGCGCCAGAGGCCGGGGCGGGCGCGCACTCGTGCCCGGCCCATCGGGTCGATGGCGCGCAGCTCGAAGCGGACGCCCATGACGTCGAGCACGGCGCAGGAGTCGCCGCTCGTGCCCGTCGTGACCAGGCCGGGCATGCGGTCGGAGAGCAGGGCCGCCACCTCGGCGGCGAACGGGCCGTCGCGCCACTCGACGTGCCAGCTCGGGTCGGCGCCGCGCCACCAGGTCAGGTCGCGGCAGGATTCGATGAAGTCGGCCTCGGTCGCGAGCGCGGCCATGACCCGGCCGAACGCCTCGTAGTGCACCGCGCCGCCGGCCGGCAGGTCGGCCGCGGCGGGCGGCGTGCCGTCCTTCGTCCGTCGCAGCGCGTGCTTTCGCCTCACGAGCAACACTGTGATCGGCGTGGACGCGTTTCCGCAAGGGGCGGGTGGGTCAGAAGTGCGGGGCCGGGCGGCTGCGGACATAGGCCGAGATAGGCGGATATCGACAGACGTCACGTTCGGGCGGTATGCACGAAGGGCGGGGGTTCATCCGTACGGACGATCGGGGATAAATCGATCACACCGGCAGGTTGCACCTGGTGGGGCGTGTGCCCACTGGTACACAATCTCCGGAACGAGGGAGGCAGCGTGACGTTGCGCGTGGCGGTCATCGGATCCGGTCCTGCTGGGATCTACACGGCGGAGGCCTTGATCAAGCAGTCCGGCGGAGCCGTGGAGGTGGACGTCCTCGAACGGCTGCCGACCCCGTACGGCCTGGTCAGGTACGGCGTCGCGCCCGACCACACGTCGATCAAGTCGATCGCCAACTACCTGCGCAAGGTGCTGGAGCAGCCCGAGGTGCGCTTCCTCGGCGGCGTCACGCTGGGCGAGCACGTGACCGTCGAGGACCTGCTGGCCTGCTACGACGCGGTCGTCTACTGCACCGGCGCGATGGTGGACCGGCGGCTGGGCATCCCCGGCGAGGACCTGCCGGGCAGTGTCGCCGCCACCGACTTCGTGAACTGGTACTGCGGCCATCCCGACGTGGACCCGTCGCGGTTCACGCTCGACAGCCCCGAGGTGGCGGTGATCGGCGTCGGCAACGTGGCCGTCGACGTGGTGCGGATCCTGGCCAAGACCTCCGAGGAGCTGAGCGCCACCGACGTGCCCCACGAGGTGCTGGAGCGGCTGGAGAGCAGCCAGGTCAAGGCCATCCACATGATCGGCCGCCGCGGGCCCGAGCACGCCAAGTTCACCCTGAAGGAGCTGCGCGAGCTGGGCGAGCTCGCCAACGCCGACGTGTGCGTGCGCCCCGATGAGGCCGTCGTGCTCGGCGCCGACTTCCCCCGCCAGATCCGGGGCAACATCGAGGTGCTGCGCTCGTGGTCGGAGCGCAGCCCGGCCGGCCGGCCGCGCCGCCTGGACGTGCGGTTCTGGCTGCGTCCGGTGGAGATCCTGGGCACCGAGCGGGTCGAGGGGCTCAAGCTGGAGCGCACGATCCTGTCGCCGGAGGGCCGCGTGGTCGGCACCGGCGAGTACGAGACGCTGCCGGTCGGCATGGTGCTGCGCTCGGTCGGCTACCAGAGCGTCCCGCTGCCCGGGGTGCCGTTCTCGGAGAAGACGATGACCGTGCCGAACGCGGCGGGGCGGGTGCGCGAGCGCGAGTACGTCGCCGGCTGGCTCAAGCGCGGCCCGACCGGCGTGATCGGCACGAACAAGTCCGACGCCGCCGAGACCGTCCGCACGTTGCTGTCCGACCTCTCGGGGCAGGCGCCGCGCGACCTCAGGCCGCTCGACGCGCTGCTGTCCGAGCGCGGGGTGCACCCGGTGACGTACGAGGAATGGCTGGCGATCGAGTCGGCCGAGGCCGAGCTGGCCAAGTCGCTGGGCCGCGGCGAGCGGGTCAAGCTGACCGGCCTGGAGGCGATGCTGCGGGCCTGCCGTCCCTGAGAGGAACGCATGCGTACCACCGTCCCGTCAGGCGTGCCCGGCTTCCCCGAGGTCTACCGGCTGCAGCAGGAGCGCTACCCCGCGGCCGAGCCCGGCTGGCAGCCCGTGCACACCGTGTACGTGCCCGCCGACCGGTTCGGCGCCGGCACCGTGGCGGCGTGGGGCGACGAGGCGCTGGCGCTGGCCAAGGCGCACCTGGCCACGCCCGCCGAGCTGGCCGAGGTGTTCGACGTGCCGGCGGAGCTGTCGGCCGCCGTGCACGATCGGATGCTGCGCAAGCTCGCCGGCGAGCCGGTCGAGGACCTGCGGGTGGACTTCGAGGACGGGTACGGCGTGCGCCCGGACGAGGAGGACGGCCACGTCGAGCAGGCGGTCGAGGCGCTGGCCGCGATGCGCGCGGCGGGCACGCTGCCGCGCCGGTGGGGGCCTCGGGTGAAGTCGTTCGCCGACGGGGACCCGGAGCGGTCCGTGCGGACGCTCGACGGGTTCGTCACCGGGATCGTCGAGCGGCTCGGCGAGCTGCCGGACGGTTTCGTGGTGACCTTCCCCAAGGTGCTGATGGAGGCGTACCTCGGGCAGTTCGTCGCGTTCCTGGAGCGGCTGGAGCGGGCGCTGGGGCTCTCCCCGCTGCGGTTCGAGATCCAGGTGGAGGCGCCGCAGACCGTGCGGTTCCTGCGCGCCGAGCTGGCCGGCGAGCTGGGCGGGCGGCTGTCGGCGGCGCACTTCGGGGTGTTCGACTACACCGCCGCGCTCGGGCTGCCGCCGCACGAGCAGCGGCTCGACCATCCGGCCTGCGACCACGCGCGGCACGTGACGCAGACGGCGTTCGCGGGCACCGGGGTGGAGCTGTCGGACGGTTCGCTGGCCGCCTCCCCCGCCTCCGGCTCGGCCGCCGACGTGCGGGCGCTGTGGCGGCGGCACGCGGCACTGGTGCGTCACTCCCTGGCGCACGGGTTCCACCAGGGGTGGGACATGCATCCGTCGCATCTGGTGAGCCGGTTCGCCACCGTCTACGCCTTCCATCTGGCGCGTTACGACGCCTACCGGGAGCGGGTGCGCGCCTGGGAGGAGCGGCGCGCGGCCGGGGGCGGCGTGATGGACGAGCCGGCGACCGTCAAGACGCTGGTGGCGGCCCTGCGCCGGGCCGACGCGGCCCTGCCCTGACCGGCTAGTCGCGTTCGACGAGCGAGCGCCAGCGGCGGACCAGCTGCGCGTCCACCGGGTCCGTCCAGCTCCGCCGGACCGCCGAGCCGACGTGGAAGGCGCGTACGCCGTAGTCCAGCAGGTCCGCCACGTGCCGGGGCCTGAGACCGCCGCCGGCCATGATGATGGAGCCGTCGCCGGCGTCGGCGCGGCCCTTGAGCACGGGCAGCCCGTCCCCCACGCCGTGCGGCGAGCCCGCCGTCAGCACCGTGGCGAGGTTGGGCAGCAGGCGGACGGCCCGCCAGGAGGCCTGTGTGTCGGCCGCGTGGTCGACCGCCCGGTGGAACGTCCAGGGCAGCGGGGACACCGCGTGGATGAGCGCCTCGGTGGCCGCCAGGTCCACGGCTCCCGCCTCGTCCAGGAACCCGAAGACGAACCCGGCCGCGCCCGCCTGCGCCAGCTCGCGGGCGTCGGCGCGCAGCCTTTCCAGCACGTCGCCGTCCGCGACGAACCCGCCGTCGCAGCGGAGCATCACCATCTGCGGCAGCGGGCACTCGGCTGCGATGGCCGCGACCGTCTCGGGCGCCGGAGTGAGCCCGCCCTCCGCCATCCCGGTGACGACCTCCAGGCGGTCGGCGCCACCTTGTTCAGCCGCCACGGCGTCACGCACGCCGAGCGCGATGACCTCCAGCAGGGATCCCGTCATGCTGGAGAGGGTATAGGCAGCTCTGCCCTGATTTGCCCGCCGAGGTGGGGAAATCCTCCTGGCGGGCCGGCATGCGCCGGACACCCGGGGAGCGCGGGCGACGGCCCGCACTCCCTGTCAGCCACCGGCCGGACCGGCCATGCTGTGAACGTGAACATCGCCGGCCACGCGGAACGGATCCGGAGTCAGGCGACGATCAGTTCCGGCGCCGTGAGGTCGCGGAAGGCCGTGATCGCCGGGTCGGCGGCCCTGCGCTGGAACAGCGCGCCCGACGCGCGATGCGGCAGGTCCACCGTGCGCACGTGACGGAAGCCGCGGCGCCGGTAGTAGCTCTGGAGCCCTTCGTTGCGCTTGGCGCAGTCCAGCCGCAGCCACGGCAGTCCCGACCCGTACGCGGTGGCGCCCGCCCAGTCCAGCAGGGCGTCTCCCAGGCCGCTCCCCGACCAGGGCCGCGCCACGGCGAGCTTGTGCACGTACAGGGCGGCGCCGGGGTCGTCGGCCTCGGTCCAGAACTCCGGATCGGCGTGCCCGTCGAGGGCGATGGTGGCGACGAGCGGCGCCGGCCCGTCGGGGTCGAGCGCGCGCAGCTCGTCGTCGAGCAGGAACAGCACGCGCTCCTCGATCAACGGCAGGATACGGTCCGGGCCGAATCCTTCGCGGGGCCACTGGCGGACGCCCCGCGAGTGCAGCCAGCCGGCCGTGTCGGCGAGGAGGTCGAGAACCCCCCGGAGGTCGACGGGCTCCGCCCGCCGGAGGGTGAGCGGGTGCAGGAGGGTGTTCGTGCGCATGATTCACCTTTCATTGCGATACGCGCGCGTACGAATACGCAAAGTGATCGATGGATGGGATACGAATCCCAAATGGTGGCCTATGGCCCGATATATCCGATAGCCCGATATATACGGATAAATCGCTACAAGGGGAGCATTACGGCTCCCCGCGTCCAGCGAGACGGCAGGCTCGCTGGTACCGCGGCCGGCGGGATCACCCCCAACCGAGCTCTGTCAGCGGCGGTCGAGCTCGTATCTGATCAGATGTTTGTCGGCAGGCAGCACCGACACCGCGACGCGCACCGGCAGTTCGTAACGGTCGTAGCCCACGCGCACATAGACCATGACCGGCGTGCCGAGCTCCAGCTGGAGCCGCTCAGCCTCCTCCTGATTGGGCATCCGCGCCCAGATGTCGTCCACCACGCGCACCTGCTCGTGCCCCAGCTCCTCCAGCACGCGGTTGGCGCCTCTCTCGATGTCGCCCGGCCGGGCGATCGCCGAGTCGGCCACCAGCTTCCGCGGGAAGTAGGAGTCGTTGGTGTTGTAGGGCTGGCCGTCCACGAACCGCAGGCGCCGCCGTACCACGGCGAGCTCCCCGTCGGACAGTTCCAGCCTGCTGGCGATCTCCTCCACCGGAGATACGGTCAGAACCTCTATGTACTGGCTGGGCTCGCGGCCTTCCTGCGTGACGGCGAAGGCGAAGGCCTCGCGCAGCTCTCCAGAAGGCTGCGGCTCCAGCTCGCGCTGCGGGTAGATGAGCAGCGGCCTGCGATCCCTGACCACCGTGCCGCGCCGTGGCGTACGCGTTACGAGCCCTTCATTCACGAGTTCCCCGAGGGCCAATCGGACGGTGTTGCGGCTCACCCCATGGTCTTCCATGAGTTGCGCCTCTGTCGGCAGCTGTGCTCCGGGGCCGAGTACGCCGGAGTAGATGGCCCTTCTCAGCTCCGAAGCCACCTGCTGATACAGCACCGACCTTGCCACTTTCACCCCTTTTGTTCCAACAATTTAGACGATCTGGTTCTAGCAGACCATCTCCCCCTTGACCGGACGGCATCCGCAGCCGCATCATCCATTCGTTGGTACAAATCCATCGAAAGGCCGGTGAGGGGGTGAGGGCCGGTGATGCCGGACCGCGCGGGTATGCCGTACGTGCCCTGGCGGGACCCTTGCGAAGCAACACGTTTACTGCGTTACGAGTTGCCTCGCCACGGGTTCCTCCACATCAGCCAGTGCGTCCAGCCCGGCAGTTCCGCGCCTTCCCTGTCAGCCGAGCCGAACGTCCGGTGCGAAGACGGGCCCCTCGCCCACGCGAGGGAAGCGCCCCCGCCTGCGTCCCGGAGCAGTGCGGCCCGACAGGGAAAGTGGCATCGCCGCAGCTAGACCAACACCCGGAGTCCTCGCGAGAGGGTCACTCCCCCACCAACTCCGTGTGCGACCACGCGGTTCAGGACTCCATCCCTCGCCGGAGTCCTGGCGCCGCCGCTCACGGGGCAGGAAGCGCGTCCTGGCGGGTCCCCCACGCCCGCCAGGGCGCGCGTTCCTCCTTCGGAGGCCTTCCCCTTCCCGCCGTCCAGCCCGCAGGCGCCGCGTCCCGGCTTTGTGTCCCCGCGGCACGGTGACGGTTCGGCGCGGGGCGGGTGACGCTTTTCTCGCCTGCCCACGCGGCCAGGTTTCCCTATCCGAGGACTGACCGTCCGGGGGATTCGGCGCTGACCGTAATAAGGACCTCGACACCCCCTTGACGAGCGGGAGCGGGACGCCTAGCTTACCAAGCAAGCGCTTGGTAAGAGTCAGGGAGGCGGCCATGGCGCAGACCCGTGAGCTACTCACCCAGGAGCGGCGGCTCGCCTCCCTGCTGTGCAGGCCGCGCCCGGCCGCGAGCGACCCCGTGGACCCCGAGACGTTCCGCGGGGTCCTCGGCCGGTTCGCCACCGGCGTGGTCGCCATCACGGCGCTCGACCGCGAGGGTCGGCCCCACGGCCTCGCGGCCAACTCGTTCACCTCGGTGTCGCTCGACCCGCCGCTCGTCGCGTTCTGCGTGGCGTACAGCAGCACGAGCTGGCCCCGGTTACGGGCGGCCAAGGTGATCACCCTGAACATCCTGGCCGAACACCAGCGGGCCGTCTGTGCCCAGATGGCCACCCGCGGCGGAGACAAGTTCGCGGGCCTGACCTGGAGGGAGTCGCCCGGCGGGAACCCGGTGCTCGATGGCGCGCTGGCCTGGATCGACTGCCGGATAGACGCCGAGCATCCCGCAGGGGACCACGTCATCGTGGTGGCCCGTGTGCTGCAGCTCGACACCCACGCCGACGGCGGCCCGCTGGTGTTCTACAACCGCTCCTATGGCGGCTTCAACCCCATATCTTGACGGCCAAGATATGTTGGGGGCATGAACGTCACGGAGCCCATGTTCCTCGCGCTCACGGCGCTGGTGGACGGGCCGCTGCACGGCTACGGCATCGTCCAGGAGGTCGAGCGCATCTCCGGCGGCCGCGTCCAGCTCAAGATCGGGAGCCTGTACGGGGTGCTCGACCGGCTCGCGGCGCAGGGCCTGATCGCGCTCGACCGCGAGGAGGTCCGGCAGGGCCGGCTGCGGCGCTACTACCGGCTGACCGACGAGGGCGCCACCGTCCTCCGTGAGGAGGCCGCCCGCCTGGCCGCCAACGCCGAGGCCGCGAACTCCCGCCTGCGCGCCCGCCCGGCCGGCGGCCTCGCCATCCGGATCGCCGGCACGCCTCACCTGGGAGGTGCCGGGTGAGCGAGTTGTTGGAACGGCGCTACCGATCCGTGCTGCGCCTGCTGCCCGAGGACTACCGGCGCGAGCGTGAGAGCGAGATGGTGGCCGCGTTCCTGGAGGCGGCCGGCGATGTCTCCAGCGCGGACAACCCGCGCCCCGGGTGGGGCGAGGTGGGCAGCGTGCTCGCGCTCGCCCTGCGGCTGCGGCTCGGAGGCCAGGACTCGGCGCCGCGGGCGTTCGCCCGGGGCGAGGCCGTACGGCTGGTGGCACTGCTCGGCCTGGGGTTCCAGGCCGCGCTGTCCGTCGTCACCGCGGCCGGCGGGGTGGCGGAGCCTCTCTTCTTCCTGGCCGCGGCGGAGGCCTGCTGCTGGGTCGTGGCGTTCCTCGCGCTCGTACGCGGGCACCTGCCGACGGCCAAGGGCGCCGCGGTCCTCGCCCTGCTGCCGGTCACCGGAACCGTCGCCTTCCAGGCCTCGGACTCCGCGCAGCCCGCGTCGCAGACAGCCTCGTGGCTCGTCCTCACCGTGGTCCCGGTGATCGCGCTGCTGCTCGCCTACCACCGCGACGTCCTTCCGGTGACGCGGCCGTGGTGGCAGGCGGTGCTGCCGCTCACCGTGGCGGTGTTCGCGGCCTCCCTCGCCCTGCTGCCCCGGGATCCCACGTGGTCGTGGTCGTACCCCTGGACGGATCCGATCGGGCTGGGCGTGCTCGCCCTGGTGGCGGGCGTGGCGGCCGGCGCGATCCGCCGGCCGGCGGCGCACTGGCGGCTCGCCCTGGGCATGGTCGCGGCGCTGCTGATGGCGGTCCGGCTCCTGGACATGGCGGATATGTACGGCGATCTTCTGGTCACGGGCAGCGTCCAGGTGGTGCTCCTGGCCGTCCTCGCGACCGGTCTCACCATCACGGGAAGGCGCGCGCTACCCGAGCCTGTCTAGGCGGGAAGGGCCGGGCGATCTACCGTCCGGGGTATGAGTTCACGCTCCACCTTCCTGCTCGATGTCCTGATGGCGGAGTTCGGCGAATCGATCAAGCGCGACCCGGCCGCGTTCCGGCGCAAGTTCCGGAAGATGGCGGCCTCCCCGTTCGCGTTCTACCGGGGCAGCGCCTGCCTGTTCTACGCGGACCTCACCTCCGGGTACGCGGACGAGGCGTACCTCGACCCGGCGACCAGCCGCGTGTGGATCCACGGCGATCTGCACGCGGAGAACTTCGGCACGTACATGAACGCCTCGGGCGTCCTGGTGTTCAACGTCAACGACTTCGACGAGGCGTACGTCGGCCCGTACACCTGGGACCTCAAGCGGTTCGCGGCCAGCGTGGCGCTCCTGGGGTACGCCAAGGCGCTGTCGGACGAGGCCATCGGGCGGCTCGTCGGCGACTTCGGCGGCGCCTACCTCACCGAGCTGGCCGCGATCGCGCGGGGCGGCGACGACGCCGTCGGCTCGCTCACCCTGGACACCACCTCGGGAGTGCTGCACCGGGTGCTGCAGACGGCCCGGCTGCGCACCCGGGTGGCGATGCTGGAGATCGAGACGGTCATCGACGACTACGAGCGGCGCTTCGCGTTCATGGAAGGCCGCGAGCCGGTCGCCGACACGACCCGGCAGGCGGTCCGGTCGGCGTTCGAGGACTACCTGACCACGCTGCCCACCCCGTCGAACCCGGTGGAGCACGTGATCAAGGACATCGCGCTGCGTACCGGCGTGGGCATCGGCTCGGCCGGGCTGCCCTCGTACAACCTGCTGCTGGAGGGGCGCTCGCAGGCACTGGAGAACGACGTGATCCTCTACATGAAGCAGGCCCAGGTGCCGGCGGTGGCGCGCCACATCACCGACGAGAAGGTGACCCGCTACTTCCGCCACCAGGGGCACCGGACGGCGGAGTCGCAGCGCGCGCTGCAGGCGTACGCGGACCCGTGGCTCGGCTACACCACCCTGGGCGGCGCCGGACAGCTCGTCGCCGAGGTGTCACCGTACTCGGCCGATCTGGACTGGGACGACGTGAACGAGCCGGAGGAGCTGCACGCGATCATGCTCGACCTGGGCCGGGCGGTGGCGCGCATGCACGCGGTGGCCGACGACGAGTCCGCCCACGACCTGGTCACCTTCTCCACGGAGGAGGCGATCGTGGGCGTGGTCGGGGACGATCGCGCCGGATTCATCGGGATGCTGGTGGAGTTCGCGCACCGGTACGGGGCCCAGGCCAGGGAGGATCACCAGCGGTTCGTGGACCTGTTCAGGAACGGCCGCCTCCCGGGCGTCTGACGGGGGATGGCGACCAACCGGTCGGTATGGCATGCTTCCGGAACATGACTCTGTTCTCGGTGGAAGGCAAGACAGTCGTCGTCACCGGCGGCTCCCGGGGTATCGGACGCATGATCGCGGCCGGGTTCACGGCGGCCGGCGCGAAGGTCGTCATCTCCGCGCGCAAGGCCGCCGAGGTGGAGCGGACCGCCGCCGACCTCGGCTGCACGGCCGTGGTCGCCGACCTGTCCACGCCCGAGGGGGTGGACGCGCTGGTGTCGGCGGTCTCGGGGCCGCTGCACGTGCTCATCAACAACGCGGGCGCGACCTGGGGCGCGCCGCTGGAGGAGTATCCCGGGCACGCCTTCGACAAGCTCTGGAACATCAACGTCAAGGGCGCCTTCACGCTCGTCCAGCGCCTGCTGCCGCGGTTGCGCGAGGCGGCGGGCGAGGACGACCCGGCACGGGTGATCAACGTCGGTTCGGTCGACGGCATCAGGGTGCCGGTGATGGAGACGTACGCCTACTCCTCCACCAAGGCGGCCGTGCACATGCTGACCCGGCACCTGGCCCGGCAGCTGGCCCCGGAGCACATCACCGTGAACGCGATCGCCCCCGGCCCGTTCGACTCCAAGATGATGGCCTTCGCGCTGGACGACCCGTCGACCCGGGCCTCCATCGCCTCGAACGTGCCGCTCGGCCGCATCGGGCGGCCCGACGACATGGCCGGGGCGGCGATCTTCCTGGCCTCGCGCGCCGGCGCCTACCTGACCGGGACCGTCATCCCGGTGGACGGCGGAATCACGGCCTAGAGCAGCTCGCGCAGCGCCGTGGCGAACGCGGCGGCGGAGCCGGGGACCTGGCGCAGGTAGAGGTACGGCTCGGTCAGCTCCAGCTCGATCAGGGCAGGGGCGCCGCCGGGTAGCCGGACCAGGTCGATCCTGGCGTACAGAAGGGGCTGTGGGATGGCGGCGAGCACCTTCTCGGCGAGTTCGACCTGGTCCGGGGCCGGTGTGCGCGGCTGCGCCCGGATGTTGTCGACGCCCGTCATGCCGGGGGCCAGCATGGGCGAGCGGCGGACGGCGTGGCTGAAGCGACGGTTGAAGTAGAGCAGCGAGGTCTCGCCCTCCGCCTCGACCATGTCGAGGTAGGGCTGGACCATGGGGGTGCGGCCGGCGGCCTCGAGCGCGGCGGCGAAGGCCGTCGCCTCGGCGCGGTCGGAGGTCCTGATCGTGTCGCGGGCGCTCGCCGAGACCGTGGGCTTGACGACGTACTCCCGGTGGTCCGGCAGGTCGCGGGAGGACCAGTGGGTGGGCACGATCGGCAGGCCGAGGTCGCGCAGGTAGGTCTTGTCGGTGTTGGACTCCAGGACGGCGGCCGGGTTGAGCAGCCGGGCGACGCGCTCCACGCGCCGGGTCCAGGCCAGGAACTCGGCCCTGCGGTCGCAGTAGTCCCAGACGGATCGGACGACGACGGCGTCGTAGGCGCTCCAGTCGGCCTCCGGGTCGTCCCAGCGCTCGGTCCGGCCTTCGAGGCCGGCATCGCGCCAGGCGGCCAGGACGAGGTCGCGCTCGTCATCGTGGCCATCCGGGTCGTCGAAGGTGACGTAAGCACACAGAACCATCCGGAGATGGTAGCGCCCGCGCCCCCGGGCAGCGCGGGCGCCTCCACCTGCTAGTCGACGTCGACGGCCACGCGGGCCCAGCTGCGGTTGGTCGCCACGACCGCGTTGCCGTTGATGTTGGTCACGTTGGTCGCGGCCGAACCGCCGCGGTTGCTCGTGCCGATGTTGCTGAAGTTGTTGCCCGTCTGCGACGACTCGCTGTTGCGGCTGTCGTTGTCGATCCGGGTGTCGGCGTGAGCGGGGACGGCCATGAGGGCGAGGCCGGCGGCGGTGAACCCGATGAGCGCGAGCTTCTTGATCATTTCTTGGTGGTCCCTTCGGATCAGAAGAAGATGTAGGTGATGGCGGTGCTGCCGTTGGCCGCCGTGATGGCGTAGCCGTTGAGGTTGTTGACGTTGACCGACCGGCCCCAGCCGTGGTTGGCCGAGCCGACGCGGGAGAACGTGTTGCCCGACTGTGACGACGAGGTGTTGGTGCTCCAGTTGTCGGTCCAGCTGTCGGCGTGCGCCGGTGCGGCCAGCACCGTGACGCCGACCGCTGTCGCCACCACGAAGCCCGTGGCGCACAGCTTCTTGATCACTTCAGCTCCTTCGTCGTGTGAGGGCAGGCGAACGCCCTCATTGACCTGCCTTGACCCGGGGGGGTCAAAGCCAAAGCGATCGTATAACCCTGGGTAGCCAATCAACAGCATATGGTGATCAGAAGATTGTTCTGCGCTATCCCTGACGGAAGACGTCAGTGTCCCGGGCCTAGCGTCACCGCATGATCTACGAGCTTCGCCGCTACACCATGGTGCCCGGCGCCCGTGACGTGCTCATCGACCTGTTCGAGCGGGAGTTCGTCGAGACGCAGGAAGAGGCGGGGATGCGGATCGTCGGCCACTTCCGCAATCCCGACGACCCCGACCAGTACCCCTGGATCCGCTCATTTCCTGACATGGAGGCACGCAAGGCAGCGCTGACCGCCTTTTACTCGGGGCCCGCCTGGAAGGCGAACCGCGACGCGGCCAACGCCACCATGCTGGACTCCGACGACGTCCTCCTGCTCCGCCCCGTCTGCGCGCCCGACACCCCCGCCTGGTCCTGGCCGCGCCCCCTCGCCCCCACCGGCCCGCGCCCGCCGGTGGGCGCCACCGCTCTCCCCTCTTCCCTGTACGTGGCCACGATCTGCCACGTCGAGGACGGGTTCGCGGCGTACTTCGCCTCCCAGGTGGCGCCCGCCCTGGTGTCAGCCGGGGCGCCGCCTCTCGCCTGCTTCGAGACCGAGCCCGCGGCCAACACCTTCCCGGCGCTTCCCGTACGGGAGGGCGAGAACGTGTTCATCTGGCTGACCCGTTTCGAGCGGGCGGCCGACGAACTCCCCCTCCCCACCCTCGACGCTTACCTGACAGCACCCCCGCAGCGCCTCCGCCTCTCCCCCGCCGCCCGCTCAGCCCTCAGGTGATGGGCGTGCCTTCACCTCTCCCCGGCCCGCTCAGCCCTCAAGGTGACCCGCGCCGCCGCCGCCTCTCCGCGTGGCCCTCAGGTGATGGGCGTGCCGGCGATTACCTCTGCGGCGGCCTGGCCGCAGGCGCGGGCGGCGCCGTAGGTGGCGATGTGGACGGCGCCGAGGTCGGCGCGGTGCGGCAGGCCCATCTCCACCACCACCGCGTCCGGGCGGGCGCTGAGCAGGTGACGCAGCGCCTCGGCCTGCCACGGGTGCCGGTGTGCGTCGCGGACCACGAGCACGAGCCCGCGGCCGGTGATTCGGGCGAGCAGGTCCTCGATCGCGACCCCGGTTGCCTCGCCGGCGGCGAACCGGGTCGCGGTGGTGCCCGGCAGCAGCTCGGCGAGCGGCGCGGCCACGCCCCATGGAGTGGCCTTGTCGATGGCCATGTGCGTCTCGGGGGCGAGCTCCACGACGTGCGGGGCGTCGGTCAGCGGCAGCACCGGCGGGCTGGCCCGGCGCGTGACGCGCAGCGCCCGCCGCGCGGCCACCAACCCGATCCCACCCCCGCCCCACCCGGTGCCGCCCATACCGCCAGCGCCGCCCGTGCGGCTAGGGAGCTCCGCGTCCTCCGCGCGCCTCAAGCCCTCCGCGCCACCTGCGCTGCTCCCGCCGTCTGTGCTGCCCGGGGAGGTGGTCCAGAGGGCCAGCTCGCGGACCCTGCGGGCGGCGTCGGCCAGTCTCTCCTCGGGCAGCAGCCCTTCGGTCACCGCGGTGAGGATGGCGTCGCGCATCGCGTCGATGGTGGCCTCGTCGTAGCTTTCGCCGCCGACGCAGATGGCGTCCGCGCCGGCGGCGAGGGCGCGGGCGGCGGCACCGCCGATGCCGTACGGACCGGAGACGGAGGTCATCTCGATCCCGTCGGTGACGATCACCCCGTCGAAGCCGAGCTCCTCGCGCAGCAGGCCGGTGAGGACCTTGGGGCTGAGCGTGGCGGGCAGGTGCGGGTCGTACGAGGGCACGAGCAGGTGCCCGGTCATGACGGCCCGCACGCCCTCGGCGATGGCCGCGCGGAACGGCCGCAAGGCCTGCTCAATGCCGCCGTCCGCGACGACCGGCACGCCGTGGTGGGAGTCGACCGAGGCGTCCCCGTGCCCGGGGAAGTGCTTGGCGCAGGCCGCGACGCCGGCGGACTGCAGGCCGCGGATGAACGCCCGGGTGTGCCGGGCGACCAGCTCGGGGTCGGCGCCGAAGGCACGCAGCCCGATGACGGGGTTGCGGGGGTTGGAGTTCACGTCGGCGGAGGGCGCGAAGTCGATGCCGATCCCGACGGCCGCGAGATCCAGCCCCAGGTCGCGGGCGAGCTCCTCGGTCAGGGCGGGGTCGTCCACGACGCCGAGCGCGTAACCGCCGGGGCGGCTGCTGCCCGTGGCGACCTCCAGCCTGGTCACCTCGCCGGTCTCCTCGTCGGTGCCGACCAGCACGTGCGGGTTCTCGGCGCGCAGGGCCTCCGTGAGGCGGGCCACCTGCTCGGGATCGGCGATGTTGCGGGAGAACAGCACCACCCCGGCCAGCCCGTCGGCGAGTCTGCGGCGCAGCCACTCGGGCGGCGTGTGCCCCGCGAAACCCGGCAGGAGGACGGCGTCGGTCATGCGGAGGAGATCGCGGCTCGGAGGCATGAACCGCAATCTAATAGGAAAGTTTCTTATTTGCTAGAGGCGTTCCCGAACGTCACCCCGTCCCCCGTGATGACGAAGTTGGCCACCGTCACCCCGCGAGCGCCCTTCCACCTAGAAGTCCCGCCGCCGCCCCGCATCTCTTGGTCGCCGCCAGGGCCGGAAACGAACCGCGCCCGCCGCCGGAGGGGCCGCGCTGGTGGGGTGGTCCGGTCCGGAGGATCACGCCGTCGGGCAGCGAACCCCGACGCGACGCCGATAGTGAACGGGTTTGCCGTGTGTTCATGGTGGCCCGGAAGCGCTGGATAATGGCTGGGAGCGGTGGAATCAACTGTTCACCAAGCGCTTGGTCGAGGGCGCATAATGGTGTCCGTGACAACGCGAAAGAACTCCGGCGACACCGCCACCCAGGCGAAGCGTGCCGGCGCCGCCTCCTCCGGGGCGGCGTCCGAGCGCCGCGAACATCTCGTCAGACTCGCCGCGGAGCTCTTCGCCGCCAAGGGATTCCAGGCCACGACCGTCCGGCAGATCGCCCAGGAGGCGGGCATCCTCTCGGGCAGCCTCTACCACCACTTCGACTCGAAAGAGGCGATCGTCGACGAGGTGCTGTCCACCTTCCTCGACGACGTCACCGCCCGCTACCGCGCCGCCGTCGCGGGCGGCGACGACCCGCTCGCGGTGCTGACGGAGATGGTCCGCATCGGGTTCGGCACGCTGGAGCCGCACCGCGCCGCGATCACCGTGATGCAGAACGACTGGAACTACCTGCGTCAGTTCGAGCGCTTCAACTACCTGGTCAAGGCTGAGGAGGAGGTCGAGCAGATCTGGGTGACGCAGATCAGGGCCGGCCAGGCGGCCGGGCAGCTCCGCGACGACGTCGACCCGAAGCTGACCTACCGGATGATCCGCGACACGATCTGGGTGGCGGTGCGCTGGTTCCGCCCCGACGGCAGGCTCGACACGGCCGCGCTGGCCGAACACTTCGTCACCGTCCTGTTCGACGGCCTGGCCACCGGCGAGCGGACCTCGCAGCGGGCATGAGCCTGACCGACGAGGTGCGGCTGGCCTTGCGCAAGGCGGCGGAGCCCGGCAAGGCTGCCGCCATGCGGGCCTACATGAAGTCGGCGATGCCGTTCCTCGGCGTCCAGGCCGGGCCGCGGCGGGCCGCGCTCAGACAGGTGTTCGCCGACCACCCCCTGGAGACGGCGCCAGAGTGGCGGCGGGCGGTGCTGCGGCTGTGGCGCGAGGCCGAGTTCCGCGAGGAGCGCTACGCCGCGATCGAGCTGACCGGCTTCCGCCTCTACCGCGACTTCCAGACCCTCTACACGGTCCCGATGTACGAGGAGATGATCGTCACCGGCGCCTGGTGGGATCTGGTGGACGAGCTGGCCACGCACCGCGTCGGCGGGTTGCTGACCGCCTTCCCCGAGACGATGCGGCCGCTCATGCTGGAGTGGGCGCACGCCGGCGACCTGTGGAAGCGGCGCACGGCGATCCTGTGCCAGAACCGGTTCAAGGCCCGCACGGACACCGCCCTGCTGTACGCGTGCATCGAGCCGAGCCTGTCCGACAACGACTTCTTCGCACGCAAGGCGATCGGGTGGGCGCTGCGCGAGTACGCCAAGACGAACCCGGACGAGGTGGTGCGTTACGTACGGGCCAAGGGCATCTCGGGGCTGAGCCGCCGGGAGGCACTGAAGAACATCACGTAGCTCATCTGGTCCACAGCGCGTCCTGCATCGCCTGGACGAGCGCCAGCAGCTCGTTCGTGACCCGCTCCCTGGACCAGGCCAGCGCGTACGTGATCTGGAGGTCGGCGCCCTCCAGCGGCACGAACACGACGTCGTCGCGCCGCACGCTCCGCACCAGCAGGTGCGGGATCGGCAGCACCCCCGCCCCGGCGGCCACCAGGTCGAGCGCGGCCCCGAAGTCGTCGTCGCGCACCATGCGCGGATGCCCCGGCAACCCCGCCCACCGCCGTCCACCGGGCGTCAGCACCACCAGCCCGGCAAGCTCCGCCGGCCGCACCTCGCCCCTTCCGGACTCCGGGCGCGCGACCGGTCGCACATTCCCCGGTCCGGGCGACGCCGGAGGTACCTCTCCCCCTCCGGAAACCGTCGGGCGGGCCTCCGCTGGACGGAGGGTGTCCGGCGTCGTCGTACGGGGTGTGCGGGACGGTCTTGTGAGGTGGGGCTCGGGGGCGCGGGCCGCCAGGGGGTGGGTGGGCGGGACGGCGAGGTGGTCGACGGTCACGTGGAAGCGGGCGGCGGTGGTGAAGCGGGCCGGGGCCGGGGTGGCCAGGATGGCGGCCGACACCTCGCCCGCGTCCAGGGCGGCCGCGGCGGCGGCGCGGCCCGCCGCGTGCAGTTCGACCGCCACCGGTGGAGTGCGGCCGGCCATGCGCCGGGCGATGCGGGCGGCCAGCGGGCCGGCGAGCGGTGGATAAGCCAGGTGAATGACCGGCCGGGCCAGCCGGGACGCCTCCGCCGTGAAGGCCGCCGCCGACTCCAGGACCTGCTCGGCGTACGGCAGCAGCGCCGCCCCGGCCGCCGTGAGCCGCACCGTACGGGCGCTGCGCTCGAAGAGGCGGACGCCGGTGGCGCGTTCGAGCCGGGCCACGGCCTGGCTGACGGCCGGCTGGGACATGCCCAGGTCGGCGGCGGCACGGGAGAAGCTCAGCCGCGCCGCCACCCGGGCGAAGCACTGGATCTCCCTGGCCATAAGCGTCACGAATAGATGATGCACGAGGCGGCCGGAGCCGTGCACGATGCCCGGACGTCCACGATCGTCTTGAGGAGCCTCGATGCCCGCTTTCCCCCAGTCCACCGTGCTCGGATACCCGCGGATCGGCCCGCGCAGGGAGTTGAAGCGCGCCCTGGAGTCGTACTGGGACGGCCGCGCCACCCGTGACGAGCTGGAGGCGGCCGGCGCCGCGATCCGGGCGTCGACCTGGCGCAGGCTGGCCGAGCTGGGCCTGGAAGGGCTGCCGTCGAACACGTTCTCCCTCTACGACCAGGTGCTCGACACGGCCGTGCTGCTGGGCGCGGTGCCGGAGCGCTACCGGGAGGCGGCGGACCCGTACTTCGCGATGGCGCGCGGCGCCGACGGGCTGGCGCCGCTGCGGATGACGAAGTGGTTCGACACGAACTACCACTACATCGTGCCGGAGATCGGCCCGGAGACGGCCTTCAAGCTGGACGCGGCCAAGCCGCTGGGCGAGGTGCGGGAGGCGCGGGCGCTGGGGTACGAGACGCGGCCGGTGGTGGTCGGGCCGGTGACGTTCCTGCTGCTGTCGGCGGATCCCGAGGCGGCGCTGGCGCGGCTGGACGACGTGCTCGCCTGCTACGAGGAGCTGCTCGGGGCGCTGGCGGCCGAGGGCGTGGCATGGGTGCAGCTCGACGAGCCGGCGCTGGTGGCGGACCGGTCGCGGGCCGAGCTGGCGGCGGTGCGGACCGCCTACGAGCGGCTGGGGAACGTGGCGGCCCGGCCAGGGCTGTTCGTGGCCTCGTACTTCGGGCATCTCGGGGAGGCGCTGCCGGTGCTGGCGGCGACCCCGGTGGAGGCCGTCGGGGTGGACCTGGTCCGCGGCGGCGCCGACGGGCTGGCCGCGCTGGCGGGCAAGACGGTGGTGGCCGGCGTGGTGTCGGGGCGGGACGTGTGGCGGACGTCGCCGTCGCGGGCGGCGCGCGCCCTGGCGGCGGTGCGCGAGCACGCGGACCAGGTGACCGTCAGCACGTCGTGCTCGCTGCTGCACGTCCCGTACGATGTCACCGCCGAGCCCGGCCTCGACCCGGCGCTCCGGGGCCGCCTCGCCTTCGCCGAACAGAAGGTCTCCGAGGTCGTGGCCCTCTCCCGTACGACCCCGCCGGTGGAGGGCGACGGTGACGACGCGCGGGCACACCGGGCGGGCGCGGCGGATGTGAGCGTGGGCGCGGGGCGGAGTGCGTACGAGGTGCGGGCGCGGGCGCAGGCGGAGCGGCTCAAGCTGCCGCTGCTGCCGGTGACCACCATCGGGTCGTTCCCGCAGACGGGTGAGCTGCGGGCGGCGCGGGCGGGCGTGGCGGCGGGGACGCTCGACGCGGAGGAGTACGAGGGCCGGGTGCGGGCCGAGGTCGAGCGGGTGATCCGGCTGCAGGAGCGCCTCGGCCTGGACGTGCTGGTGCACGGCGAGCCCGAGCGCAACGACATGGTGCAGTACTTCGCCGAGCACCTCGAAGGCTTCGCGGTCACCGCGAACGGCTGGGTCCAGTCGTACGGGTCGCGCTGCACCAGGCCGCCCATCCTGCACGGCGACGTGTCGCGGCCGGAGCCGATCACCGTGCGGTGGGCCGCGTACGCGGGGTCGCTCACGGACCGGCCGGTCAAGGGGATGCTCACCGGCCCGGTGACGATCGTGGCCTGGTCGTTCGTCCGGGACGACCTGCCGCTGCGTGAGGTGGTGCGCCAGGTGGCGGACGCGGTGCGGGAGGAGGTGCGCGACCTGGAGGCGGCCGGCGTGCCGATCATCCAGGTGGACGAGCCGGCGCTGCGCGAGCTGCTGCCGCTGCGCCGGTCGGCGCAGGCCGGCTACCTGGAGTGGGCGGTGGCCGCGTACCGCAGGGCGACCTCCGGCGCGGGCGACCGCACGCAGATCCACACCCACCTGTGCTACTCGAACGCCGACCAGATCCTGGCCGCGATCGACGGGCTGGACGCGGACGTGACCACGATCGAGTCGGCCCGGTCGGGGGCGCGGATCCTGGACGCGGTCGGGTCGTTCGGGCGCGGGCTGGGGCCGGGCGTGTACGACATCCACTCGCCGCGGGTGCCGGACGCGGCCGAGGTCGAGGGCCTGCTGCGGCGGACGCTGGCGGTGCTGCCGGCCGGGCGGGTCTGGGTGAACCCGGACTGCGGGCTGAAGACCCGTACCTACGAGGAGGTGGAGGCGTCGCTGGCGAACGTGGTCGCGGCGGCGGCGGGGCTGCGCGCCGAGCTCAGCCGGTGAAGGTCCACTCCAGGTGGGCCAGGGCGGCCTCGGCGTAGCGGGCCGGGCCGGTGCTGAGGCCGTAGGCGAGGTCCTCGATGAGGGCGCAGCGGGCGTAGAACAGCGCCCGCCGCCGGTCCTCGCCGTCGAAGGGCCCGTCGTACGAGGCCAGGACCAGGTCGAGCACCTCCGGCCCGAGGTCACGCAAGATCTTGGCGAAGTCGTGGGCCGGGTCGGTGACGGCGGCGTCGGTCCAGTCGATGACGCCGGTCAGCGTGCTGGTCGCGGCGTCGGCCAGGAGGTGCTCGGCGCCGAGGTCGTTGTGGCAGAAGCGGAGCGTGCTCGGCTCCGGCGGCGGCTCGGCGGCGAGGAACCGCTCCACCAGGGGCCGCTGCTCGGCCGGGACGTGCCGCTCGACGTCGCGGTAGTCGAGCTGGGCGTCGTGCAGCAGGGTCGGCGCCGGGTAGAGGTCGGGCGGCGCCAGCTCGCGCATCCGCTCGACCGGGGCGGCGTGCAGCGCGCTGAGCAGGCCGCCGAGCGGCTCGGCCAGCCGCTTCGGGTCGGGCACGGGGTGCTGGTCGAGGGGCAGCCCCGGCAGCGCGTGGTAGGCGATGACGCCCGCCCGCTCGTCGGCGAACAGCACCTCCGGCACCCGCACCGCGACCAGGTCCTTGACCACGGCCAGGAGGGCGACCTCGCGCCGGACGGAGCCCGGGTCCGAGACGCGGGCGCGGACGATGAGCTCGCCGTTGACCAGATGCACGGTGTTGTCCAGGCCGTCACCGCTGGGCACAGCGGTGTGCACCTCGTAGCCGGGGAGGTGGCGGGCCAGCAACGCGCGGATGTCGCCGATCACATCCTGAAGCGTAGGGCCACCACCTCGTGCACGCGAGCCATATTCATGATTGGTTATTTGAGTGCCCCCGCCGTGAGCCCGGCCTGGATCTGGCGCTGGAAGACCGTGTAGACCACCAGCATCGGCAGGATGGCCAGAGTCAGCGCGGCGAACAGGGCCGCCCAGTCCTGGTCGTAGCCCGCCGCGGTCGAGATGTCGGCGATGCCCTGGGTGAGCACCCACTTGTCGCGCTCCTGCAGCAGCACCAGCGGGAGCTGGTACTGGTTCCACTGGCCGAGCACGTTGAAGATGGTGATGCTCACCAGCCCCGGCTTGGCCATCGGCAGCATGATCTGGAAGAACACGCGGGTGTGCGAGGCCCCGTCGACCCTGGCCGCCTCCGCGACCGCGGTGGGCAGCGTACGGAAGAACGCCGACAGGAAGAACACGGTGAAGGGCATCGAGTACGCGATGTACACCAGCACCAGCCCGGCGTGCGTGTTCAGCCCGATGAACGGGCCGACCAGCGGGACGTTCCCCATGTTCTGCACCACGAAGAACAGCGGCGTCAGCGCCAGGTAGACCGGGAAGGCCAGCCCCGACACGAACAGCAGGTAGACGGCCCGGTTGCCGCGGAACGGGTAGCGGGCCAGCACGTAGGCGGCCATCGACCCGACCAGCATGGTGCCGAACGTGCTGAACGACACGACGACGACGCTGTTGAGCATGTACTGCCCGATCTGTGCCTGTTCCCAGGCGCGGGCGAAGTTGTCCCACTGCAGGGCGGCGGGGAGCGACCAGGCGTCGCCGAAGATCTCCTCCTCGCTCTTCACCGAGGCGAGGAACGTCCACAGGATCGGCACCACGGTCAGCACCGTCCACACCAGGAGGGCGATGTGGGTGAGGATCGACAGCGGCCCGAGCCGCCTGCGGCGTTCGCGGCGGGCGAGACGGCGCGAGTTCGCGACCGTCCATGATGTCGTGGTCATTGTCGTCAGTACTCGATTCGTTCGCGGCGGGACAGGCGCAGCGACAGGATCGCGAAGCCGATGGTGAAGAAGAACATCACGACGCCCAGCGCCGAGGCGTAGCCGAAGCGGAAGTACTGGAACGCGTTGCGGTAGATCTCGGTGGCCATCACGGTGGTGGAGAAGTCGGGCCCGCCGTGCTGGTCGGTCATCACCCACACGATCGCGAACACGTCCAGCGCCAGGATGCCCAGGTAGACCCAGGCGACCTGCACGGTGTCCCAGAGCAGCGGCAGCGTGACGCGGAAGAACAGGCTGAACCGGCCGGCCCCGTCGATCTGGGCCGCCTCGAACATGTCGCGCGGGATCGACGCCAGCCCGGCCGAGAACAGCACCACGTAGAAGCCGACCGCCTGCCACACCATGACGCCCAGGACGGACCAGAACGCGATGTCCGGATCCGACAGGAAGCCGACGGGGTCCATCCCGATCGCCATCAGCGGCGCGTTCAGCATGCCGCTGTCGTCGGGCCTGAACACCTGCTGGAACAGCACCGCGACCACCGTCACGGCGAGCACCTGCGGGAAGAAGAACACCACCCGGTAGAACCTGGACCCGGCCACGCCCGCCACGCCCTGCCCCTCGCGTCCCACGTTGAGCAGGAACGCGAAGAACAGGGCGATGACGATCGTCAGCAGCGGCAGCAGCACGAGCAGCGCCGCGTTGTGGGTGACCGCCTTCCAGAAGATGCCGTCGGAGAACAACCGGATGAAGTTGTCGAACCCGATGAAGTTCGGTGTGGCGGTCACCCCCCGCCAGTCGGTCATCGCGATGTAGAACGCCTGCATGTACGGCGAGATCACGTAGACCAGGTAGAGCGTGACGGGCGCCGCCAGGAAGGACAGGATGAACAGGCCCCGGCGGTACGTGTTGAACATCAGCGCTTGTACTTCTTGATCGAGGAGTCGGCCTTCAGCTCGTCCGCCTTCTTCTGCAGCCGCTCCACGTACTTCTCGGGCGTGACGCCGCCGGTCATGAGCTGGCCGGTGGCGGCCACGGCCTCGTCGTGCAGCTGGCCGTACCAGCTGCGCCAGCGGTAGTAGACGGTGTTGGCGCCGGCGGCGGCGAGCGCCTCGGTCGCGCTCTTGGCGCCCGGCGACAGGTCGCGGCCCTCGCCCGCGCCCTTCACCACGGAGACGGTGCTGACGAGCTCGCTGAAGTCGCCGGCCGCCTTCTTCGACAGCATCGCCCGCAGGTACTCCATGCCGCCCTGCGGGTTGGCGCCCCGCGACGGCACGATGAACGACTCGCCCGGCTGGGTGTGCAGGGTGCCGTACGGCATCTTGTCGGAGGCGGTGAAGTCGGGGATGGGGAACATGCCGTACTCGAAGCCCTCGGGCGTGGTGGTCTTCTGCTCGTTCTCCAGCCACGAGCCGCACGGCAGCATGGCGACCTCGTTCTTGTTCTGCGCCGTCTGGGTCTGCACGTGGTCGAGGCCGGCCGTGCCCTGCATCAGGTACTTGGCGCCGACCTCGGCCCAGGCTTCGGCCGCCTGCCGCACCGGCTCGGCGGACCAGGCGCCGTCCTCCAGGTTGTCGATGTTGACCAGCACCTCGTTGCCGCCGATCTTCGCGGCCATGGTGAGGAGCGGCTCGTACAGGTACTGCGGGTGCTTGCCCGCGTACGTGAACGGCGCCATCTTGCCGGCCTTCTTGATCGTCTCGCAGAGGGCGATGAACTCGTCCCAGGTCTTCGGCACGGTCCAGCCGTTGTCCCTGAAGGTCTTCTGCGAGTACCAGATGCCGTGGATGTAGTTGACGTAGCCGAGCACGTGGAACTTGCCGTCGTAGGTGCCGAACTCGACGACGGCCGGGTCCAAGGTGTCCTTGACCTTGACGTTCGGGTCGTCCCAGCTCGGCGCGTCCAGCAGCGGGGCGAGGTCCTGGAGCTGGCCGTCCTGGGCGAGCGCGCCCATGTCCATGGCGTTCGCGCCGGAGTTGTCGATCACGTCGGGCGGGTTGCCGCCGGCGAACCGCGGCTGCAGGACCTTGGTGATCTCCTTGGTGACGTTGTGCTTGATCTCGGCGTCGGGGTACTTGGTCTTGAACAGCGGCTGGTGGATGTCGGTGGCGTAGGCGTTGCCGAAGCCGCCGTCGAAGATCCACACCTCCAGCGGCTTCTTGGCGTCGACGCCGAGAGGGTTGGCCGCGCTGGTGGCCGCCGGGGCCGCCGACGAGGCCGGCGCCTGGGTCTGCGGGGTGGCGCAGGCGGCGAGCGCGCCGGCCACGGGGACCAGCGCCGCGGCGCGGAGAAGGCCGCGCCGGGTGATGTGGGGGGTGTTCGCCATAGGTACTACTCCTGACTTGTCTGGCTCAACGTCGGATGCGCCCTGCGTACCGGCTCTCCAGGGCTCTGTTGTGCTCGTCGCCGCCGGCCACGTTGGCCGACAGGTAGACGGGCGGCGTCTCGCCGAGCGCCACCAGCCGCTCGACCGTCTGGGTGACCATCAGCTGCGCGAGCAGCGCCGAGGTGATCGTGGAGACCGCGCCGTAGGTTCCCCCGCCCGGCAGCTCCAGCACCGCGTCACCGTACGGGGCGCCGTTGTCGAGGACCACGTCGGCCAGGTCGAGCAGCTTGCCGCCCGACGGGTGCCGTGAGGTCATCTGGACGCTGTGCCTGACCGAGGTGATCGCGATGAGCGGGTGTCCGCGCTCCTTGACGATCGTGGCGAGCTCGACCACCGCGCCGTTCACGCCGGAGCTGGAGATCAGCACGAACACGTCGCGCGGGTCCACGGGCGCCAGCTCGTAGATCCGGTGCGCGATCGCCGGGTCGCGCTCCAGCTCGGAGGTGAGCACGCCGGGCGGCTCTCCCCCGTACAGGACGAGGTCCCTGGGCGAGAGCCCGTTGCTCGGCACCAGCCCGCCCGCGCGCCCGGCGATCTCCATGGCGATGGCCTCGGAGTGGCCGGAACCGAAAGCGTTTACCACACCGCCCGCGCGAAGCCCGGCGACCAGCGCCTCGGCGGCCCGCCCGACCGGCTCCGCCTGGCTCTCCGCGACCTGACGGGCCAGCTCCAGTGCCACGGTTGCGTACGTCATTCAGCCTCTCTCCACCCGGTGACTCTCGACAGCAGTGATCGTCAGCTCGAACGCCTCGTTGGTGCGCTCGTACGTCCGCTGCGCGACCGCCACGTACACCGCGTCCAGCACGAAGAGCTGGGAGTGCACGGCGGCCAGCCCGCCGAGCCGGAACGTCGTCTCCCTGCTGGCGGTGGTCAGCACCAGGTCGGCCAGCTCCGCGAGCGGCGAGCGGGCGAACGAGGTGACGGCCACGGTCAGCGCGCCGTGGCTCCCGGCCTCGGCCAGCGACTCCATCACCTCGCGGGTGCGGCCTCGGTGGCTGATGCCGATGGCCACGTCGCCGCCACGCAGCAGCGCCGCCTCGGACAGGGCGACGTGCGCGTCGTACGCGCTCCAGCACGGGATGCCGATGCGGCGCAGCCGGCCCTCCAGCATGGTCGCCACGTTGCCGCTGGTGGAGACCCCGACCAGGAGCACCCGGCGGGCGGCCACCACGGCGTCGGCGACCTTCGAGACCACCTCGGGATCGAGCTGGGCGGCGGTGTCCTGGATGAGCCGGGTGTCGGCGGCGGCCATGACCTCGATGGCGGCGTCGATCGGGTCGTCGGGGCCGATCTCGTGGCCCACGCCCGCGCCCCAGCCGGCCTGCGCGGCCCTGCCGGTCTCGGTGGCCAGCGCCACCCGCAGCTCGGCATAGCCGGAGAAGCCGAACGCCCGGCAGAAGCGCGTCACGGTCGCGGGCGAGCTGCCGGCCCGCTCGGCCAGCGCGATGATGGTCGAGCGCGCGGCCTCGGCCGGGTCCTCGAGAATCGCCTCGCCGACCCTGCGCAACGCCTCGGGCAGAGCGGGGAGCTCGGTCTCGATGCGGCCCAGGGCACCTGGAGTCACGAACATTCCTTCCGAACATCCGGCCTTTCGGCGAAAATTATTCTTGCTTACCGGTCACGTCAAGACCCACAATCTGATCGTGACTATTTCGCTCGTGGTCGGGATCGACGCCGGTGCCACCGCCACCCGGGTGGCGGTCCACACCCTCGACGGCGCCCGGGTCGGGTACGCGCGAGCGGGCGCGGGCAACCCGACCGCGCACGGGCTGGGCAAGGCGGTGGCCGCCATCACCGGCGCGCTGCGCGAGGCCCTCTCCGGCCACGACGGCTCCCGGGTGGTGGCCTCGCTCGCCGGGGTGGCCGGGCACGTCGAGCAGATGGCGCCCGGCCTGGCCAAGGCCTGGGCCGACCTGGGCATCCCGTCCGGGCCCCGGCTGACGGGCGACGTCGAGATCGCCTACACCGCGGGCACCCCCGCCCCCGACGGCTCGCTCCTGCTCTCGGGCACCGGAGCGGTGGCGTCGGCCATCAGGTCCTACCGCCTGCACCGGATCGCCGACGGGCTCGGCTGGCTGCTGGGCGACAAGGGCTCCGGCTTCTGGATCGGCCGCGCCGCCGCCCAGCACACCGCCGCCGCCTTCGACGCCCCGGCCGCGGACGGGCCGGGCGGGCTGGCCGACCTGGTGGTGACCCACTTCCTCGGCGACTGGCGAGGCGCCACGGCGCGCGAGACCGACGACCGGTTCGTCCGCCTGATCCAGGGCGACCACATGCGCCTGGCCGAGCTCGCCCCGCTCGTGAGCCGCGCCGCCGCCGACGGCGACCCGGCCGCGCTGGCGATCACCCGGCGGGCCGCCGAACACCTGGCCTCCACCGTACGGAGAATCCACGTCTCGGGCCCCGTGGTGCTCGCCGGGAGCGTCCTCACCAACGACGGCCCCGTACGCGAGCACGTCCTCGACCTGCTGGCCGGCGAGCAGGTCCGCACGGCGGGCGACGCGGCGGGCGCGGCGGCCTGGCTGGCGGCCCGCGACCACCTGCCGGAGGACCGCGCGAAGGAGGCCCACGCCGCGTTCACCTCCCCCGCCTGAGCCCGCGGCGCGTCAGCCTTTGACGGCGCCCGCGGTCATGCCCGTGCCGACGCGGCGTTGCAGGAAGAGGAAGAGCAGCAGGACCGGCAGGGCGAAGAGGCCCG
Source organism: Nonomuraea sp. NPDC054003 (assembly GCF_055585125.1). Lineage (NCBI taxonomy): Bacteria > Bacillati > Actinomycetota > Actinomycetes > Streptosporangiales > Streptosporangiaceae > Nonomuraea > Nonomuraea sp. NPDC054003. Next base: position 93,549 of record NZ_JBVJKR010000003.1, on the reverse strand, counting down.
CCGCCGCCATCGTCGCTCCCCAGTCCGTGCCGAAGACGTCGCGGAAGGACGACAGCCAGACCGGCAGCGTGCGTTTGTCCTGGTCCTTGATGATGAGCACGTTCACGAACGCGAACTCGTTCCACGCCGTGATGAACCCGAACAGCGACGTCGCCATCAGCCCCGGCGCCAGCAGCGGGAACGTCACCCGCCGGAACGCCACCAGCCGCGAGCACCCGTCCACCTGCGCCGCCTCCTCCAGCTCCGGCGGGATCGCGGCGAGGAAGCCGCGGAGCGTGACGATGGTGAACGGCAGGGTGATCATGAAGTACACCCCCGTCAGCATGGCCAGCGAGTCCAGCAGGTCGGTGTCCCTGGCGATGATGAACACCGGCACCAGCAGCGCCTCCCACGGCGCCATCTGCGCGGCGAACACCATGACCACGAACGCGCCGCGGCCCCGCCACCGCATCCGCGTCGCCGCGAACGCCGCCGCCATCGCCACCACCAGCGCCAGCAGCACGGCCGCCACCGTCACCAGCAGGCTGTTGCGCCAGAAGGTCCAGAACCCCGGCGCGTTCACGGCCGTGACGAAGTGGTCGAGCGTCGGCGAGGAGGGCCAGAAGGTGGGGGTGGCCGCCTGGATGTCCCGGGTCGGCTTGAACGCCGTCAGGTACATCCAGTAGACCGGGAAGATCGTCACCACCAGCACGGCCAGCGCGACGGCGTTCAGGGCGAGCCTTCTCATGATCTGACCATCCGTCGCAGGTTGCTGATCAGGGCCACGACCAGGATCAGCACGGTGAGCATGGCGACCGCCGAGCCGAGGTCGTACCGGTGCAGCACCCTGGCGATCTTGAACGCGTACACCGGCAGGGTGGTCGTGGCGTCGCCCGGCCCGCCTGGGTGAGCACCCAGATCTGCGGGAAGCACTTGGCCACCCAGATCACCTCCAGCGAGACGATCAGGGCGAAGAGCGTGCGCAGCATCGGCAGCGTGACCTGCCAGAAGATCTGCCACCCGGTGCCGCCGTCGATCCGCGCGGACTCGTACAGCTCGGCGGGAATGGTGGTCAGCCCGGCGTAGAGGGTGAGCGCCGCGAACGGCACCGACTGCCAGACCACCAGCACGACGAGCACCGCGAAGGTGGCGTCGCCGTCGGCGAACCAGGTGTAGCCGCGGAAGGAGTCGAGGCCGAGCGTGACCAGCAGCCAGTTGACCACGCCCAGCTCCGACTGGAACAGCCACTGGAAGACGGTGGTGGCCGCGATGATCGGGGTGGCCCAGGCCAGCGCCAGCGCGCTCATCAGGGCCAGCCGCATGCCGCGCCGCAGCCGTACGAGCAGCAGCGCGACGGCGGTCGACAGGACCACGATGAGCACCACGTTCACCGCGGTCCACCAGACGGTGCGCAGCAGCACCGCCCAGAACTCGTCCCCGGACAGCAGCTCCGCGTAGTTGCCGAAGCCGATGAAGGCGGCCCCGCCCTTGATCAGCTCGCCCATGCGGAAGTGCTGGAGGGAGATCACCGCCGCCTTGGCGACCGGGTAGAGCAGGAGGAAGGCCCCACCGGCCACCGTGGGCGCGATGAGCAGGTAGGGCCAGAAGGGACGGCCGCGCACTCAGGACCCGCTGTTGAGGGTGGCCGTGACGGACTCCGACGTCTTCCTCGCCTCCGTCGCGGGGTCTGCGCCGGTGAGCACCGCGGTCATGTACTGCTTGATGACCGAGGTGGCCTCGACGGCGGCCCAGTTGGGGGTGTTGGGGGTGGCCCGGCCGTGGGCGGCGCCGGTGGCCATGGCGGCGGTGCCCTCGTCGCCGGAGAGCACGCCGGCGAGCGAGGTGCGGTTCGGCACGAAGCTCATGGCCTTGGCCAGGTCGGTCTGGAACTCCTCCCCGGCCAGCGCCTTGACGACCTCGTACGCCTCCTCCTGGTGCTGGGAGGCGACCGGGACGATCAGGTCGGAGCCGCCGGTGAACACCGAGCCGGGCTTGTCGGGCGTCTTCCCCGGGATCGGGAAATATCCGATCTTGTCCTTGAGGTCCGGCTCGACCTCCAGGACGCGGGCGACGATGCCGGGCACCGCGATGATCTGCGCGACCTTGCCCTGGGCGAACACCTCGTGCTGCGGCGGGTTGGCCTCGTCGGCGTCCTTGGGGCCCTTGCCGAGGGCCTGGAGGCGCTGGTAGAACTCCATGCCGGCGAGGGCCTGCGGGGTGTCGAGCGCGCCCTTCCACCGGCCGCCCTCCTGGACGGCGAGGTCGCCGCCCTCGTCCCAGATGAAGCCGGCCAGCGCGTACCAGGTCTGCCCGGTCAGGTAGATGCCCTGATCACCCCCTTGATTCAGCTTTTTCGTGATTTCCAGCCATTCATCACGGGTTTTCGGCGGCTGCACGTCGGCCTTCGCGAACAGGTCCTTGTGGTAGACCACCACCCGGTTCGCCGCGTACCAGGGGATCCCGTACTGCTTGCCGTCGATGTTCCCCGGCTGGGCCAGGCCGGGCAGCCAGTCCTCGCCCCTGAGGTCGGCGACCTTGCCGGTGAGGTCGGTGACGCCGCCGCTGGCCGCGTACTGGGCGACCTGGGTGTTGCCGACCTCGATCACGTCCGGCGCGTCGGTGCTGGCCAGCGCGGCCGTCACCCGCTCGCCGATGCCGTCCCAGGCCTGGATCTGGATGTCCAGGTCCACCTCAGGACGGTCGGCCTCGTAGCCGGTCTCGAACGTCTTGAGCAGGTCCTGCGTGACGCTGCCGTCCATGATCCAGACGGTCAGCTTGGCGGGGCCGCTGCTCTCGGGCGCCGCGCCGGTCCCGGCGTCCGAGCCGCACGCCGCCGCGGCCAGGGCCAGGGCCGCCACCGCGGCGGTGAGTCGGTGCTTCATCGCGCTCTCTCAGGAGTTGGGGACGGTGTCGCGGAACGAGGTGCCCTCGGCGCGCAGGTCGCCGACCCGGCTCAGCACGCCGGCGGGCGAGACGACCTCGTTCCTGGCGTGGTAGACCCAGTCGACCTGCTGGCGGTAGGTGCGGGTGCCGGTGGCGGCCTGGAGGTCGATGAACCACTGGTTGAACATGATCCACATGGGTGTCTCGGGGTAGTGGATCCCGCCGTGGTCGGCGAACAGGCGGCCGTCCACGTAGTACTTGATCCGCCCGCCCGACACCTGGATCACCAGGTCGTGCCAGCCGGCGAAGCTCGCGCGCTCCTCGGTGTGGGTGTTCACCGCCTGCCACGGCTCACCCTGGTAGGTCTCCCAGCTCGTGGCGTAGAGGATGTTCGAGGGCTCGCCCCAGCCGCCGTTCGGCAGATACTCGAAGTCCAGCTCGCCGTAGTCGGGGTCGAGGTTGAAGCGGAGCGGGGTGATGGTGAAGAACGTCTGCACGACGTGCTCGCCGTCCGGGCCGCTGGTCGGGGCGTCGCTGAAGCGCACCCTGGCCGCGTACGTGCCCTCGAAGAACTTCCGGCCGGCCGTCGACAGCTCGGTGTGCACGGTCCCGCCGGCGGTGCCGTCGGTGCGCGAGTCGAGCGTCAGCAGCCCGCCGGGGAACGTGATCGCCGACGGCGACCAGGTGGCCCCGGGCACGCCCGGCCCGCCGGAGCTGGAGCGCACGGTCCAGCCGCGCTGGGCCAGTCGCGGGTCGGACGAGTTCGTGTACGAGAAGTCGTCGAACAGCACGCCGCCGGGGCCGGGCGGCGGGTCCGTCGGCGTGGGCGTCGGGCCGGGGTCGCTGCCCGAGGGGGTGCCCCAGGCCAGGGTGCCGCCGACGTACACGGTGACCTTGTCCCAGTCGGTGTAGGAGGTCTGGGGGCCGTAGGAGTAGTCGTCGCTCTGGGTGAACGTCTGCCAGTCTGCGCGGTAGAAGCGGAGCTGCAGGTCGCGGGTGCTCGCGCCGGGGGCCAGGGTGCCCGAGGTGAAGCCCACCTCCAGGTACTGGGCCGGGCCCTCCTGGTCGACGAAGTGTCCCGTCACGGTCGAGCATCCGACCACGGCCCAGGAGCAGGCGAAGCGGTAGGTCTCGGTGCCGGTGAGGTAGTAGCGGATCTTGACCTGGTTCAGCGGGATCGTGGTGGTGCCGTCGTTGATCAGCTGGAGCCAGGGCTCGGCCTGGGCGGTGGTCGCGCCGGGGGCGCTGGTGCGGTACTGGAGGCGTACCGACTGGGCGGCGCCCGCCGGGGAGGCCACGAGGGTGGTGATGAGGAGGGCGAGGGGGAGGGTTAAGGACAGCAGGATTTTTCCGACATTTCGTGACATGGGTGGGGTTCTCCTTGGTGTGCGGTCCCCCGATGTCGAACGGTCCCCCGAGATCGTGCGGGTTTCGGCAGCGCGTCAGGTGCCGCGGCGCAGGCGGCCCTCGTACAGCGCTTCGAGCTTGAGGTTGTGCTCGTCGCCCCCGGGCACGTTGGCGGACAGGTAGACGGGCGGCGCCTGCCCCGCCTCCAGCAGGTCGCGCACGGTCCGCGCCACGACGAGCTGGGCGATGAGCGCGGAGGTGATGGTGGAGACCGCGCCGGTGGCGCCGCCGCCGGGCAGCGGCAGCACCGCGTCCCCGTACGGCGCCCGGTTGTCGAGCACGACGTCGGCGAGGTCGGTGAGCTTGCGGCCCGAGGGGTGACGGGAGGCGACCGCGCCGCTGTGGGCCTGCGAGGTGATGGCGACCAGGTCGTGGCCGCGCTCCTTGACCAGCGTCGCCAGCTCGACCACGACGCCGTTGACGCCGGAGTTGGAGATGACGACGAAGAGGTCCTCTCGTTCGACCGGGGCCAGGTCGAGGATGGTGCGGGCGACGGCCGGGTCGCGTTCGAGGTCGTAGCGGTCGAGCGTCTCCCGGGGGGCGTTCCCGTACAGGACGATGTCCCTGAGCGCGAGGCGGTTGGTGGGGACGAGGCCGCCGGCCCGGCCGGCGATCTCCATGGCGACGGCCTCGGAGTGGCCTGAGCCGAAGGCGTGGATGACGCCGCCGCTGGTCAACGCCTTGACGAAGAGGTCGGCGGCTTTCTGGATGGCGGGGTCGTCGGGGATCCGTTCAACGAGGTCGGCGATATGGTCGGCGAATTTTTCCGGATTTATCGTCATGAATCACCTTCCGAGAGGCGGTGCCCCGCCACGGCCCTGACCGTCACGTCGAAGGCCTGCTTGGTCCGCTCGTACGTACGCTGCGCGACCGACACGTAGACCACGTCCAGCACGAGCAGCTGTGAGTGGATCGCGGCGAACCCGTCGGACCGGAACGTCGTCTCCCTGCTGGCGGTGGTCAGCACCAGCTCGGCCACCTCGGCCAGCGGCGAGCGCGGGTTCGACGTCACGGCCACGGTGATCGCGCCGTGGCTGCCGGCCTCGGCCAGCACCTCGATCGCCTCGCGCGTCCGGCCGCTGTGGGAGATGCCGATCGCCACGTCGCCCTGCCCGAGCAGCGCCGCGTCGGTGAGCGCGCTGTGCGCGTCGGACCTGCTCCAGGTGGGGATGCGGATGCGCTGCAGCCGGTACTCCATCTCGCTGGCCACGGCCGCGCTGCTCGACACGCCGAACAGCAGCACCCGCCCGGCCCGCGCGACGGCCTGCGCCACCTTCTCCACCACGGCCAGGTCGAGCTGGTCGCCCGTCTCCTGGATGAGCCGGATGTCGTTGCCCGACACCACGCCCAGCACCTTCTCCAGGGTGTCGCCGGGCAGGATCTCCTGGCCGATGTCGGTCTGCCAGGTCTGCTGGTTGACCCGTCCCGTCTCGGTGGCCACGGCGACCCGCAGCTCCGCGTACCCGCCGAAGCCGAGGGCCCGGCAGAACCGGGTGATGGTGGCGGTCGAGGTGCCGCTGCGCTCGGCGAGATCGACGATGGTCAGGCGGGCGGCCGCGGCGGGGTTCTCCAGGATGGCGTCGGCCACCTTGCGCAGCGCGTCGGGCATCTCATGCCGCTCGGTCCTGATCCGGCCAAGGAGCTCCATGCGGTGATAATTATGCCCACCGATGCCCCCAGTCAAGCGGTGCAAATAAAAATTCTTGACCAATGCGCGTTTCTGCACCCTGTCGTAACCTTGCGATCACCTGGAGTCACCAAGACCACGGGAGGAGATCACGCCATGGGCGGGAAGCACGCAGGCAAGCCAAAGAAGGACGACTCAAACAACTCGGAGAAGCCCAACCCGGATTCCCACAAAGCCGCCACCGGCAGACACGCCAGGCGCGACGAGCAGGACGGGAAGAAAAAGTGATCAGTGCAGTCGACCCGGCCGAGGCGCTGCTCCAAGAGATCGGCCCGCTTGACAAGCGGATCGCTGACGCGATGCGGGCGGTGCCGCGGCATCTGTTCATCCCGTCCGTTGCTCTGACGTGCCCGCCTGACGAGCCCGTACGGATCATCGACCGTGAAGCCGATCCCGAAGACTGGTGGGACGCGGTCTATTCCGACAACTCCATCGTCACGCAGCTGGACGACGGCGCGACAGACATCAGAACCGGCTCCGGCGACTACACGTCGTCGTGCTCCGCTCCCGGCATCGTCGCCATGTTCCTGGAACTGCTCGACCCCGAACCGGGAACCCGGGTGCTGGAGATCGGGACGGGCACCGGCTGGACCGCCGCCCTCCTCTGCCACATGGTCGGCGAGACCAATGTGACCTCCATCGAGGTGGACCCCGTCGTCGCCGAACAGGCCGCCAAGAACCTGAGCGCGGCCGCGTTCCAGCCCCACCTGATCGTCGGCGACGGCGCGGAAGGCTGCGCCGCACGGGGACCGTTCGACCGCGTCCACGTCACCTGCGGCATCCGTACGGTCCCGTACACCTGGATCACGCAGGCCCGGCCGGGAGCCGTGCTGGTCGCTCCATACTCGCCGCGTTTCCAGACCGACTTCCAGCTCCGCCTCGTCGTCACCCCATCCGGCGTGGCACACGGCCGCTTCCCCGACTTCGCCTCGTACATGATGATGCGCTCCCAGCGATCCGTGCCCGCCCGGCAACTCCACGAGACCGAGAACAAGCACCATCTCACCACCCGCGTCGACCCCCGCACGATCGTCTGCGCCCCCGCCGGCGCCGACCTCGCCATCGGCGCCATGACCGGGCTCACCGCCCACGACAGCGACAATCCTGACGAGGACGGCGAGTGCCACCGCATCTGGGTCAGTGACCCGCGCGACCCCGAGTCCTGGGCGGTGGCGATCTGGCGTCCGGACTCGGAGGAGTACCAGGTGTTCCAGGTCGGCGACCGGCCCGTCTGGGAGGAGGTCACCGACGCCTACTTCCGGTGGGTGAGCTGGGGTGAGCCCGGCTACGACCGGTTCGGCATGACGGTCGGGCCGGACGGGCAGCGGATCTGGCTGGACCGGCCGGAGCACCCGCTCACCGCCTGCTTGTCCCGCAACTGACATGACGCCCGGTCCGGCTCCGGACCGGGCGAGATGGCATACGTCCAGGGACCCCGGTCACCACACAGCCGGCTCGCACACCATGCTGGCGGAGGACTCGCAGTTGAGCCGGGCGTCGATGATGTGGACGGCGCGGACCCGCTTGTCGTCGAGGAGCAGGCCCAGCTCGCTCGGAGCGGTGTTGTCGTCGACGTACCCGACGATGCGGCCACGTGCGGCGGCCTCCTGCAGGTTCGGCAGTTGAAGCCCCACAGCGGACAGGACGCTCTGGTCGGCCGAGCGGAGCAGGGCGACCCACGCGCGGAACTCCTCGAAAAGGGCCAGGTCCTCACAGTTGCGCGCCACCCGCCGCTGCTCGCATGCCGGGGTCCTGTCCCAGTACAGAGGGACGTCGCCAGTCGGCCCGGAAGAGATGAGAATGTTGTCCCCACGGAGTCCGTAAGCGCTCTCGTACTGTTCGGAGGTCATCGGGGTGCGCAGTTCGACGACGGCTGTCACGGCGACACCGTTGCCCAGGTGGTCGAGCAGGCCGGCGCTGTCGTCCGGCTGCTTCTCCGCGCCGAGGCGGCGCAGTACCCGGCGCATGCGGGTATCGGGGAACACCGGCTTGTGGATATCGGACGTCCCGGCGGGAGAGATCAGGGTGCTGCCACGAACGTTGCGGTAGATGTCGAACGATTGAACGGAATAACTCTCCCCCCTGGCGCGGGGCCCACTGCGGCTCCGCCGCCACCCGGACGGAATGCTCGTCGGCAGGTCGTCCCGGCCACGACACATTGGCGAAGCGAAACTCGGGATTCGCGACGGAGATCCCGTTCCTGGCGACGACATAGAAGTGCTCGCGCCCCTCGCCCACCTGGACGTCGCGCCCGTCGGACTCACAGCCGGTCAGGAACAAGAGCGTCAGCGCGACGGGCCGCGCTTCTCCGCAGAATGCCGGCACCGGTCATGACGTCTCCCTCTATGGGAGTGCGCGGCGGTGGCCACCGCACACTCAGGCTACACAGGTTGAATTTATGGAGACGGCCATGTGGTCACGGTGGTCTCCTCGATGATGAGTCCGGCCTGAGCGAGGCAGCCATCGATCAGATGGGGCCGGTTTTGGATCTTCTTGAGCTTTCGCTTGATGATCCGGACGAGTGTGGTCAGGCCGGTGACACGAAGTCGGCCATGGCGCAGTGCATCAGCGACCACCCGCCTTCCGCAGTCTTCAGCTCGGAGGCGTAGGCCCGGAGCCGGTAGACGCGCAACCAGTCAGCGTTGGCCTCGGCGCAGCCGACCAGCCGGCGAACGGGTGCGCATTCAGGTTGTCCCAGCACCGCACCAGCGGCGTGCGGAACTGCTGGTGGACCCACCGTGATCAGGTCGCGGCAGTTGCTCCAGGCTGAGCTCTTGGGCTAGTCCTTGCGCCCGTGATAGATGAGCGGCTTGTACATCAGGTGCGGGTGGTGCCCAGGCCAGTAGCAGTCCACGCCGCCGATGTTGATCCGGCCGCTGCCCCTGCCGCATCATGACCGTCCGCCGGGGCGCCGCGCTGTGCCCAGGTGCGTCCTTTCGGCGGCCTTAGTCCCTGGCCCGCTTCGTCCTCGACGCAGATGTGGGCGCCCAGGTCCGCCGCTGGCTTTACAGCCGGCCACACCTTCCTGCCGCCAGGCGGCGATGGCCTCCTCATTTGTAGTCAGCGACGATCACGCATGGCGGCTTCGATCCGTAGACCGATCCCGATAGCCGCTGCGCAGATGAAAAGAAGCAAGACTTGGAACGGCGGCTCCCAATCAGCGAAGACGAGTGCGGCTATGGCCAAACCACCGTTCGTGAGCAGTAAGGCTGTGCCGACCATACGAAGCATCCCAACAGCCTCTCGGGCCTTCTCTCCGGAAGCATTTTGATCTTCAGTTGGAATTTTCACAGCTAGATCATCTCACAGTATCAACAGGAGGCGAAAGAGTGCCTCCATCCCCAGATGAGCGAGGCAAGACACTCGACCGAAGGACAGCATCAGCCCTGCTGAGACCGTCGGCTTACCGATGTATCAGTAGCGCCTGGAGCATAAAGGCCACACCTCCCACCTGACCCAACCGCAGCAGTCGCCTGTCCAGACCGCCCGAGCACGTCACTGTCCCTCGGCAAGACGACATGAACGCGACCCAGACCGCAAGCCAATATGAAGCGGCCGGCACCACTTTTCACTTTAACTCATAGAGGAAAGCTTTGCATGAGAAAAACCAGCACTTGAGGCCACTTTAATGGTGACCCCAAGTGCAAGCTTCGGGTCACAAAGACCCCTTCACTTCACCCTCGCAACTACGAGCCCGATTCGCATCAATCGGAAACTCACAGCCCCTTGGTGCTACTCCTTGTACAGGCATAAGGAATATGCCTCGGCGGTTTAAGTGGCGCCTCCTGCCCTCTACCTATCTTACAACGCAACGTGTGTCGAATCTTCTCATAATACTCCTCATATATAGGCTCTTTGGTTTTCGGGTCTTCCCTCACTTTATACTTGAAGTTCAGATACGCCTCCGACTGCAGCGTGTGCCTGTAGCGGGTGATATCACATCTATCAAGCCAGCCGGCCTGACATTCAACTTCTATATCAGTGAAGCGATCATCGATTTTCGCCTCGGCGGGTCGCTTATCATGCTTTGCGCTGAATTTGGAGCATTTCTCGCCGACGGCTTGGTCGAGCTTAAGTCCTACACTAACGCCTGCTTGAAGAGGCTGAATGGACATACTCGCACCGATATTTGCTTCATTCGTGGTCTCGCGGTTAACGAAACATGCGGAACCGAGTTTAGAGATTCTCGCATGCTTGTAGAGAGCTCGCCCGAACGGACTATCCTTGCCGTCCGTCTTACTCGTAGGACGTATCGGATAGATTCGCACATAGTCCTGATAGGCGGTGATGTTCCATCTCTGGTTGTAGGGAAGGCCGCCCCCTGCTACCGGTTTCTCGTCCCAGTACGACCTCATCACGGTGTGAAGCTCCCACCCCTTAACGAGTCTGTCCGTCTTCTCGCAGTACTCCATGAATACATAGGAGATGCATGCAGTTGACTTCGGTACAGCCGCACCACCAGCAGCGCAAGGATCTTCCGGCGAGCAACTGTCGCTCGCGTCGGACGCGTCCTCATATGCGGGGTTTGGTGCCTGAATTTCTGACATGTTTCCGCAGCGGTCGAAGACATGAATTGAAATAGTGGATGGGTCGGGTTCGACTTGGCCCGGAGTATCTGCGTTAGCCGCAGCCAAAGCGGCAGCGTCCTCGGTTGAGGTAGCTTGAGGTGTCCACGTCCGTTCCACCTCAGCGAGAACGCGCACTGCACCTGTCGCGTCGTCGATATGGACGGACACGTTCTTCAGCGTGACATTTGAATTCGTTCTGACATGATGGGTTTGCGCCAGACTCTTACGTTCATTGATGAGTTGCTCATTCAAGAGCGAGAGCTTGGCTGTACTCGGGGCATCGAAGGTTACCCCCGGCGCGTCCCAAATCGTTTCTGCCCGATTCTCTAGGACAACGTCCTGCGCCTGATAATACCGTTTGACCCGTTCAACGTAGTCCTGTGCACCCGATTCCGCTGTTGCGGAATCTTTCTGAATTGACGAAAAATCTTCGAGGGTACACCTTACCGCTGGTGGGCGGGGAACCGCCTCGGGAGTGACCGAAATAGTCTCCCAGTCGCTCGCTCCGAATACTGACTTTGCGCGCACTCTGACTGTATATGCTTCCCCGTTGGACAAGCCATCGACAGAGACAAAGGGATCCTTTGCTTGGATATTCTTCACGAGTTGGCCGCTACTATCGCTGACCTCGATATCATAGCCATCCGATAGCGCGAGACTCCCATTGTTCTCGGGAAGTCCCCAGCTCGCGATGACGCTTGCATCACCTGCCTGGACGGTCAGGTTGAGCACCTTCCCAGGCGGCCTCGCCGGGATATACGTGAGGGCCAGCTCCGGCTGGCTACTAGCCGCCTCATCTGCAAACGTGATGAACTCATCCTTGTTAGAGGTGAGCATAAGCCATTGATACTCGCTACCAGCGATATCAGATTGCGGGTCACTCACGGGCAGCATGTACGGCACAACGCTAGTGTCAACGTCGGCCACTAACTCAGATCCCTTGCTCTCGCTAGTCACCGGAGTCTTCAGGGGCGTCGCAGTGATTACGCCATCCGACGGGCAAGTACCAGATGGGCAAGTTGGTGCACCAAGGCGAAGGACGCCATCCGACACGCCTGCACCATTGGGGAGCTCATCTAACTTAAACCCAATGAATACTGCGGTCTTCTCTACTCCTGTGCCACCAATCCGCATGATGGTCGAGTCCGCCACCATGCAAGGTGACCCACCACATGCAGCAGGATCGGTTTTAGCGCTCTTGATGACGAAGTTGTCCTTACTCAACGTCAGGCTGCGGACGTCCTCAACTGGGGGTGGTGGCGGTGTACCAGGCGTGGTGAAGGTGACCAGAGCGGTCTTGGACGTACAGACCTCGCTGCCCGATCCAGACTCGTTGACTGTTGGCGCGCCGGCCGTCGCCTTTTGTGTACTGCCCGCGCTAGCTGTTCCGGCAAGCGGGGTGTTCATATCGGCCGTGATTTCGGCGGCCGTCTGGGCGCGGTTGTAGACGCGGACTTCGTCGATGACGCCGTCGAAGAACTCGCCGTAGATGGTGTTCCCGCCGATGTGGAAGTCGCCGCCGTCGTCCTGAATGGCTCCGGAGACGGGCTCGTCACCGATTTGATTGCCGTTGAGGTAGAGGCGTGCCCTGGTGCCGTTGTAGGTGACGGCGAGGTGGCTCCAGGTGTTCACCTGGAGCGGGCTGGTGCCGGCCACCTCCTTGGACTGGCCCTGGGTTGTCAACCAGCCGAGAGGAGTGAAGCCGTCGGAGGCGTACAGGGCGTAGGAGAGGTCGTCGAGTGTCTCGTAATCCTTGCCCATGACGGCGTACCAGTCGTCAACGCTGGACGGCTTGACCCAGGCCGAGAGCGTCATGTTGGAGCCGAGTCGGAGCGAGGCGTTGTGGTCGACGGTGACGAGGCCGAAGAGACCATCGAAGGACAGACCCTTGCCGTACTTGCCGGTGACCCACGAGGTGTCAGTGGCAGTGCCGTGGTTGGTGCCCGTCACGTCGTTGACGGTGGTGCCGCTGCCTTCGTTCATTCCGTAGGCGGCGACCAGACCTGACGGTGTGGGCGTCGGAGTCGGTGTCGGCGTGGGATCGGGAGTGGGCGTCGGGTCGGGAGTAGGTGTCGGGTCGGGGTCAGGATCGGGCGGCGGTTCCTCGCTTTGCGGGGCGGTTACGCAGGCGGTCATCTGCCACTTGTAGGTGCTGCCGGGCTGCACTGTGTTGGCTGGGATCTGGAAGGAGGCGCGTTCGCCGCCGCTTACGGTACGGCTGCCCAATGGCGCGGAGCCGACGGGAGCGCCGGCGCTGTCGTACAGGTAGTACTTGGCCGTGACCGGGCCTCCCCCTGGCCTGTTGACCATGCCCGACAGGATCGGCTGGGTCGGGTCGGCCATGCCGGTCTCGGTGTCCGACGGGAGCACGGGAGCGTCACTGGTGATGCGGTACGCAGGGCTCTCGTTGCACGACGGCGGGTTGATGCCGGCCCGGCAGGCCTTGACCACGAACTTGAAGCTGGCCGGGTTGTCCAGCGTGAAGACCTTGTCCAGCGCCTGCCCGGACGGGATGTTGTTGTGCGAGGTGGTGCCGGGCACGCCGACCAGGGCGCGGAGCTCGTTCGCGCTGAGCGCCCGCTGGTAGACGTGGATGTCGTCCAGCGACCCCTTGAGGCTTCCGCCGAGAAGACGTGAGCGGCCGATCTCGAAGGCGCCCCGGGCGTTCCAGCTGACGGTGTGGTCCCGCTCGCCGGCCAGCACGCCGTCCACGTACAGGCGGATCTTGCCTGCGTCCTTGTCGTACTGGGCGGCCACGTGCGTCCACTCGCCGATCTTGGCAAGGTGCTCCGACTGGATGACGGTCTCGTGGATACTGTCCGGGATGTCCTGGTTGATCATGGACAGCACCCAGCGCTGATCGTACTCCGGAGCCGTGGACGTCTGGTAGGAAAGCGTGAACCCGGGCAAATGGGTGCCCATCTGGGACAGCACGTTCTGCTCTTGCGTGCTGTTGTCCAGGCGCACCCAGGCGCTCGCCGTGAAGCTCTGGTTGGTGTTGATGACCGGGCCGCTGGTCGCGGCGTGGCCTCCGGTGAACGTCACCGCCTGTCCGAGCTGCCCCGGCGTGCGCGTGTGCGCGCCGCTGAGGGTGGCGTTGCGGTTGTTGCCGGAGGAGTCGGTCAAGGCCGTGCCGGAAGCCTCGTCGAGTTTCCAGTACGCGGCCTCACCCGCGGGCAGTTCGGCGGCCGGCGGGGCCATGGTGGAGTCGTTGACCGTCACCGTGTAGTTCAGCGGCGTCGCCTCGGGCACGCTGGACTTGTAAGTCACCTTGACGTTGGTGCTGCGGGCGATCGCGTCGTTGCCGTCCATCGAGTCGATGGACTCGGCGGTCACGGTGGGGATCGCCGGCGGCAGCACCCAGTCCACGCTGAGCTTCGGCAGGACGCCCTGGTTGAAGAACTGCGGCCAGAACGAGAAGTCCTCGCTGTAGTTACGCGGGGTCGAGGTCTCCTGGGTCAGCTTGAGCAGCAGGCCGTGATTGGGCGTGCCGGTGGCCCACAGCCGCGTCATCGCGGTCAGGTTCCAGCTCCAGATCGCGCCGCTGGTGCCGGGCAGCGCGCACGGGTCGATCGAGGCGCGGCCTTCTTCGGTGCTGGTGGGCTGGTTGCTCCAGTAGGTGTCGTCGGCCACCCAGGACTCGGTGATCCGCTGGGCCGCGATGCCTTGGAACTCGCTGCAGTTGTACACGTCCTCGCGCAGCTGCAGCTGCATGGTGGCGTTGGTGACCTGCTTCCCGGTGATCGGGGCGGTGTCGAAGGCCATCAGGGTGCGGGTGGCCTGCTCGGTGGTGGAGTACTGCATCCTGCCCACCGTGCCCGCCACACGCTGGCCGTTCGGGGAGACGATGCCGGTCTCCTGGGTGATCCCCAGTGTGGTGGTGGGGTCGACGGTGACCGGGTACCGCGTCGTGGGGTCGGCCAGCCAGGCCGCGTCCGGCTTCAGCACCAGCGTGGTGGCTCCGTCCTTGGACTCCACGCTGGTCTCGATCTTCTTCTGGCGGCCCGGCTTGGCCGCGGTGGGCTCGTCAGCGGCGGCGTCCCACATCAGCGGTGCCGGGGCGGAGGCGACCTTCTTGCCGTTGTCGCCTTTCAGCTTGAGCCCGCCGGCCTTGGTCACCGAGAGGTCGAGTCCCTTGGTCTGCACCGGGATGCGGAACTCCACCGGGCCGGTGGGGCGCTCGCGCAGCACGATGTCGTGCCGGAATCCGGTTCCGAGCGCTGTGACGACCAGGTCCCCCGACGGGCCTGCGACGCCCGGATAGGTCGCGACGTTGCCCTTGATGGTCGGCTTGGGCAGTGACGTGGGCCAGGAGAGACCGAACGAGCGGTCCCTGCTGAGGATCATGGTCGCGAACGGGCCGGACCCGCCCGTGGACAGGCGCACTCTGGCCTTGGCCAGCTTGGGCCTGAGCACGCCGTTCTGCTCGACCAGGGACGGGTCGATCCACGCCCACGAGCCGTCGCCCTGCCTGAGCTGGGTGGGGCCGGAGTAGGACTCGGTGGTCAGGTGACCGTCCGGGTACGCCCACGTCCGGGAGGCCTCCGTGAAGGCATTTTCGACGGCGACGGGCTTGTTGTCCTTCCGTGCCTGCTCCACCGCGGCGCGGAGGGCCGCGTCCGGGTCCTCTGGACGCGGGAACGTGGTGACCGCGGGGCCTGTTGCCTTCGCGCTCTGTGGCTCGGGGTCGGCCACGGCCTGCCTGATCGGGCCTGCGACCAGCAACGATGCTGCCACCGTGAGCACCGTTGCGGCCGCGAGCCTCCGTTTGGGTTTGCTGATGATGCGGGGTCTGTTGCCTAACTCGTTCACAAACAACCTCAATCGAGAGTGAGTTTGGCTTGTCGACCTTGATCATCAGACGGAAGATCACCATGATCAATATGACATGGATCACAAATAATATTGATATAAAACCTGTAACCCTCTTGGGGTCTCGAACGAAACCCAACGGGCAAGATTTTCTGAGTAATCGGTAATTCGGATTTCCTTATCCAGATTGCCCTCAGCGTGTAGTCATACAGCCGCGATCAGTGGTGAATAAATCCACCCAGACACCGCATCGGTTGTCTGTGGAGAGAGCCGGGCCCGCCTGAGCCACGTACTTCGCTATGCGCGGAGAACCGTGACCTGGCGGCCGGATGGCGTGGTCGCGAGGTCGAACGCGCCTCGTTGGTTCCACGGCGGGGCCTCGGGCCGCCGGTCGAAGATCACCAGTACGCCGGTGGTGAGGCTGAGGCGGTCCAGGTAGCCGTCGAGCTGGGCGAGCCCCTCGGCCAGCGGGTCTTCCTTGCCGGCCCTCCAGACCTTCAGCTCCAGGGCCTCCCGCTGAACCAGCCGCTCCCCATCCGGCCCGGCGTAAGGCCAGCGGACCAGCACGTCCAGACGTTTGGTGCCTGCGGCGTACTCCCGGTCGAGCTGGCCGCCGCCGTTGACCAGCCGGTGCAGATACGCCATGAGGATGATCTGACAGGCGGCTTCGTGGTAGTTCTCCTGCTGGATGAGCACCTCGCCGTGCTCGCGCCAGAACACGACGAACTCTCGCAGGAGGCGCTCCAGGTCGAAACGGCCGTCTCGCATGACGAAACTGCGCGGATCGGCCATCACGTACTGTTCCGCCGGGTCGCCCAGCACCCGCAGGACGACCTCCCGGTAGATCGGGTTCGCCACCTCCAGAGGGGGCTTCTGCTTGACCAGGCCCAGGTCGCGGACGTACGACAGCGCGTCGGAGAAGGAGGGGTCGACCTCGGGGAACGATCCGGCCACCACGGGCTCCATCACCCGCTTGACCCAGGGCTCGTGCAGCCGGGCCACCAGCGCGTCGAGATGGGTGGCGCGCGCCCTTATCAACCGCTCCTTGGCCTCGTCCACCTGCCCGGCGGTGACGGCGCCGGTCACCCCCATCTCGATGATGATCTCGTGGGCGAGGGCGTTGACCAGCCATGGCTGTCCTTGCGTCAGCTCGAAGACCCTGCCCACGGCGTCCTCGGTGAACTCCTGCCCGGTCGCCTCCGTGTGCTGACCGTACAGCTCGCCGATCTGGCCGGCGGTGAAGTCGCCCAGGCGCAGGGACTTGGTGACGATGTTGAACGGGCTGATCGGGTTCGACCGGTCGGCGTCGCCGCCGCAGGCGACCTTGTAGTCACGCACGTCGCGCAGCCCGCACAGCACCACGGACGCGGGGAACGGACGCCCTTTCGGCCGCGAGTTGTGGCCGTCACGGAGCTGACTGAGAATGCTGACCATGCTGTTGCCCTGCAGGCCGTCGATCTCGTCCATGAGCAGCACCACCCGGCGCGGGCTGCGGCGGCACCACTCGGTCAGCGCCGAATCGAACCTGGTGCCCGCCGGAGCCTGCGGGCAAGAATCCGGCGGCAGCAGCTCCTCCGGCCATCCCGACCACTCGGCGGCCTGGCGAAGGGACTTCAGCAGGATCTCCTCCGCAGCCGCGTAGTCGTCACCGGCCGACTTGGCACGCTCGCAGGAGAACATCAGGGCGGCGATGTCGCCCTCGGCGGTCAGTTCGGACGCCAGGGCTTCCAGCGCGGTCGTCTTACCGGTCTGCCGGGGCGCGTGGACCACGAAGTACCGGTCCATCTCGATCAGCGCTCGCGCCTCGGGAAGCCGCGGAGTGGGCGGCAGCATGTAGTGGAGCTGGGGGTCGCATGGGCCCGCGGTGTTGAAGGATCTCGCTCGGGATGGGCGCATAGTCACATAGTGTCATCTCTCCTTGCTCTGAGTGGGGAGATCATGGCTCGTTCCGGAACGGCACCCACCAGGACCGCCGGAGGGACGAACTGCCCGATACAGGAGCCATAGCAGCACTGCCAAAGGCATGACCACGAACACGATCGCCAGAAGAATCAGCGAAATTCCAATCTCCACGTCAATCCCTGTCAGCCGTACGACTTGTAGCCGGTCCTTGCCATAAGCTCCGACCTCCGGACCAAAAGTGGTTTCCGGATCAGGCCGTTCATGAATAGACCCTGGAAAAGGCGTCCGTCAAGATCAAGGGCGTCCCGGCGATGAGCAGGGACGCCCTTGTCGGCGTCATAGCGCGCCCGGGGACGCGGTGGTCAGTTGAAGGGGTTGTCGTACGTGATGCTGCTCCTGGTGCGCATCATGTATCCGCTGCTGCTGAACCAGCCTCCGGTCACGTCGAAGCGGACGTTGCTCACGGTGCCGCCGAACTGCACCTCGGCGTTGTACAGGAAGACCCGCTGGCACCCGGGAGCGGTCGTGGTGCCGGACTCCACGGGCCATGTCGAGTTCGCGCCGTTGACGATGATCTGGAAGTAGGGCGCGGGGTAGGCGCTCTGCCAGCACAGGCGCAGCGCGTAGCGGTACTTCGTGTTCCCGTCGTCGAACGCCACCGTGCCGTCCAGCAGGGCCAGCGCCCCGTAGCCGCCGGTCGCGTTGAGCTGCACGTAGACTGGCTGGTCCGGGCCGTATGCCGCGTGTGCGGGGCTGATCGGCAGGAGTGCGACGGCCAGGGCCGCGAGGGCGGCGGCGATCGACGCCGCCAGACGACGTCCTTTCGAGCGTACGGTCAATTCACACCTCTCCGTTTCGGAAGTGCCAGGTGCCCGGAGATTAGGAGGGCGTCGCAGGCCGGTCCAGCACGGCGCGTCGATGCTGCCGATCCGGTCAGCCGCTAAATGCCACTTCAAGGGCGTCCTTGGGAACGCTGTTCATGGTCACCTGGGAAGAGAGGCAGGGCTTCCGGTCGAAATTTGCGACATTACGGTGAAAGTTTCACAGGCCACCCGAGTCCTTCTTCAGCCGTAAAGCTGGTCGTCGTCCTTGGGCCAGGCGGCGGGAACGCATTCGCCGTGTTCATCGTCTTCGCAGTGATCCCGGGTCCGCACGATGTACATGGTCTTGACATGGTTCAGCTTCAGCAGCTTACGCAGAAGAACCGGGTTCGCGTCCTGCTCGATGTAGCCGTACGACTTTCCACTGGCCGCCTTTCTGAGCCGGTCGAGGCTCAAGCCGAAGTGACGCAGCGCCGGCTCGTCAGACGGCTCCAGGCGGTTCACCCAGGCCTCGAAGCTCTGCGTCATCCTGTCGGAGCTACCCTGACAGCTCTGGCAGTACGGCCTCGGGCTGTAGTCCCAGTAGACGATCGGGTCGCGCCGAGTGGGAGGCGCGAGAATCGCGTTGTCGAAATGCAGATGTTTCCTGCTCCGGACGTCCTCAGCGGTCATGGGTTTCTTCCATTCGACGACCGCGGTCACATCCTTTGTCCGGCCGATCTCTTTCAGCACCTCGTCGACTTCCTTCTTCGCCGGTACGGTCTCGGCTCCGGACCTTCCGAGGCGGCGAAGCGTCATGGTCAACGCGGTGGTGTCAGGCAGCGTGTCGAGTTCATGAAGAACGTTCTCGACCTGCAGATGCGCGCGGCCATAGGGTTCCGTGTAGTAGAGGCGTCCTGAGTCGCTGTCCTGGCGGATGAGGAAATTCGCGGAGGCGCCGACTTCGGGGCCGAGGAGCGGCTCGATGCCCAGTTCGACGGCCATCTCGCCCTCCTCGCGTTCCCATGCCCAGTCGGCGCGCGTCAGCGAATATTCGGGGTGGGTGATCCGGAAGGCGTTGGCGACGACGTGGCCGAACTCCGTGATGTCGGAGTAGCGGTGCCGAGGTTCACCTCGGTCCTGGTCGAGGAAGCCGCACGACATCAGGGTCGCGCAGCATAATCCGGCCAGTACCGGCCGGCTCCATCTTGTGAACATCACGCTCCTGAACGGCCGTTCCTGGATTTCCGGCACCTTCCAAGAAAGGTAGGCGGTGCGGATGACGGGGATTTCCATCAGGCCGAGCAGTTCGTCCCGTCCGGCCACCGTCCTGAGCCGGGACAATAGATGCTTACGGCCGCAGCGGAAAGCCCCCGACTCCGAGTGCCTTGAGAGCCAGGGGCATAGCTGTGCGCGTTACCGGCCGCTCGTCAGTTCGCGGGGCTTGGGGCCGCCGTAGAGGGGGTTGAGGGGCACGCGTTCCTCGGACACGATGAGCCGGACCACGCCGTCGGCGTGCGGTTCGGCGTCCCAGACGATCCAGTCGTCGCCGACGGGAAGCGACTGGTCGTCAGGATCGAGGCCGAATCCCTGGCCGTCCGGGTTCGGCTCGATGATCTGGTAGACCACCTGGAGACCGCGCCGCTCCGCTTCCTTCCGCACCACGCTCACGGGCCGCTCGTCCACCCGGAAGCCGCTCAGCATCCCGCCCGCCTTGGTGGCGGTGCCGTGCGACTTGTACACCTCACCGGGCTTGGCCGCCCGGCCGAGCCTGATGTAGGCGCGGCCGCTCAGGTTCTCGTCCACCTTGATGACCAGATGGCAGCCTTCCTCCCCGATCAGGCAGCCGTCCGGCTCGATGCCGGTGACCAGGGTGTTGGGGCCTCCCGACGTCATTCCGGACCTTCCCCCACCGAGGTGATCGCCCACGCGGTCGGGTGCGGCCGGCACGATCTCCAGCGTCACGTCGACCCCCACCGCGCGGAACGCCTCCTCGTACAGGGCCCAGTCGGCGTGCGGGTCCTTCACCCTGGCCACCCAGAGGCCGTCCCGCAGCTCGATGTGCATCGCCGCGTTGGCGTACGAGGTCGCGCCGTGCGGGCCGGCCACCAGGGTGGGGCCGACGACGAGGGCCGACGTGAACGCGGCGGCGACCGCGAGCCCGAGGACCAGGCGGCGCCTCGGCCGGCGCGTCCTCGCCGGGGACGGAGGCTCGGCGGTGAGGATCGCGTCGAAGAGGGCTCGGGCCGCCGGCCCGGTGGATCGGCCCGCCAGGTCCTCGTCACGGACGCGGGCGAGCCCTTGCAGTTCGTTCATGTCGGCTCCACGGCGAATCGGTTGGCGGTGATTCCGTCGTCTTCCAGCGCTTGGGAAAGGCGCTTGCGTGCCCGGTGCAGGCGGATCCGGACGGCGTTGCGGGAGATGTCCAGGACGGTGGCGATCTGGCCGTGGTCCAGCCCTTCCCAGGCGACCAGCGCCAGCAGTTCACGGTCGGCGTCGGGCAGGCCGGCGAACGCCCGGGCGATCACGTCCCGTTCGGCGGCGCCCTCCGGTGAGCGGGTGTAGACGTCGGCGATGTCGGCGGTCAGCGTCGCCAGTCTCGACTGCCGGTGCGCCTGGCCCCGGCGGTGGTTGGCGAGCACGTTCCTGGCGACCCCGTACAGCCACAACCTGGCCTCGTCGCCGCGCGGCAGGGAGTCGACGCGCCGCCAGGCGGTGGCGAACGTCTCGGCCACCACGTCGGCGGCGTCCTCGGGAGTGGCGCAGCGCCGTACGGCGTAGCCGAGTATCTGCTCGTAGGTCTGCTGGTACACGGCCTCGAACCGGCGCCTCCGGTCGTCATCCACGGGCGGTCCCCATGGTCGGCCCCCTCATCTCCAGGAATTGTCAGGACATCCCCTACATGTCGGCGAGCGAGGCACCATTTCACCCTTCCGCAATCGACTCCGGGTCTTCACACCCGCTGCCGGGTTCTGTAAGACAGAGGTGCGATCATCTGACTGGCGAGGTGTCCGGTGACTCCTCCGTCCCCTGAAGGGAGCGGCTTCTCGCTAAGCCGCTTCCGCAGCCTGGCGAAGGGCAAGCCCTGCCCTCACGATGTTGACCGCCGCGTTCATGTCGGCGTGCGCGGCATGCCCGCACGCCGTACAAGCGAACGCGGCCTGGGTGACGCGGTTCTCCTTCGCCACGTGCCCGCAACGCGAGCACGTGCGGGAGGTGCCGGCGGGGTTCACCGCGATCAGCTCTCGACCGGCGCTCTCAGCCTTATGCGACAGGATCGTCAGGAACACCCCCCAACCCGCATCCAGAATCGAACGGTTGAGACCGGCCTTCTGAGCGACGTTCCGGCCGGGAGCCTCGATCGTGCCGGACGCCGACCGGGTCATGTTCGCGATCCGCAGGTCCTCGTGCACGATCACGTCGTAGGCGCGGACCAGGACGAGCGCGGCCTTGTGCGCGTGATCGAGGCGCTGACGGCGGACCTTGCCGTGCAGCGCCGCGACGCGGGCCACGGCCTTATGCCGCCGCCGGGAGCCCCGCTTCTTGCGGGCGAGGTCCCGCTGCGCCGTCGCGAGGCGTCCGGCGGTGACGGCCAGGTGACGCGGGTTGGCGACGTGCTCCCCGTCGGATGTGGTCACGAGCGAGGTCACGCCCATGTCGATCCCGGCCGCCGCGCCCGTGGCGGGCAGCGGTCCGGCGGGCACGTCGTCACACGACAGCACCACGTACCAGCGGTTGCCTTCCCGCTTCACCGCGATCGTCTTCACCCGGCCCTTGACCGGGCGGTGCTGATGCACCCGGACGTGTCCGATGCCCTGCAGCCGGACGTAGGTCGCGGTGGAGTGCCCGGGCTGGGAGTCCCAGCGGCAGCCGTCGCCGTCCTTCGGCCACTGCGCCGTGTCGAACCGTCCGCGCCCCTTGAACCGGGGGAAGCCCGGCGTCCGTCCCGTCTTGACGCGGTCGAAGAATGCGCGGAACGCCTTGTCGAGGCGTCGCAGCGTGGCCTGCTGGGAGGAGAACGACCAGCGGCCCTGCCCGCCGATGTCGTCACCCCGGATGTGCTTCAGCTCGGCGGACTGGTCGCCGTAGCGGACGCTCACTCCTGCTTTGGCGTAGGCGGTGCGGCGGTGCTCCAGGGCGGCGTTGTAGAGCTGCCGGCGGTCTTCCAGGCACGCCGCCAGCGCTGCCGTCTGCTTGGTGGTGGGGCGGAGCAGGAATTTGAACGACCTGCGCACACCCCACCCCTCGTCACGTTCGGTAACGACAGCACCACGATAGCGGCTGGCGCCGACAAAGCCCGGGAAGGAGAACGGTGATGCACGGGCCTGGCAGGTCAGGGCACGCTCGGGCCTTGGCGGCCCTCCCGCTCCCGATTCCCCCGTCGCCTGAAGGCGCCGGTCCCCTCGGGAAGATCTGATGGATCTGCGGCACATCAGGTACGCGATCACGATCGCCCGCGCCGGGAGTCTGCGCCGGGCCGCGGCCGTCCTGCACATCGCCCAGCCCACGCTGTCGGAGCAGCTCAGGACGCTGGAGAAGGAGATCGGGGTGGAGCTGTTCACCCGGTCCTCCAGCGGGGTCCGGCTCACCGCGGCCGGGGAGGCGTTCCTGGCGCAGGCGACGGTGGCGGTGGCGGCGTTCGAGCGGGCGGTGGCGGCCGCGCGGCGCACGGATCAGTGCACCCGGCTGGGGGTGGCGGACGGGCTGGGCGACGTGGTGGCGCGGCTGCTGTCGCCGCTGCCGGACGCGCCGCTGCGGGTCGCGCCGATGGGCACGGCGGAGCAGCTCGTCTCGCTGATGGATGGAACGCTTCAGGCGGGGCTCGGGTACGCGCCGGGCTCGCTGCCGCGTGGGGTGGCGCGCATGCTCGTGCATCGCTCCCCCGTGCGCGCCCTGCTTCCCCGCGACCATCGGCTCGCGTCGCGGGGGCGGCTGCCGCTGGCCGCGCTGGCGGCGGAGCCGCTGGTGATGCCGGAGTCGGAGGCGGTGGCGGGGGCGCGGCGGTTCCTGGAGGCGTTCGTGCGGCGCCGGCTGCATCCCCGGCTGGGAGCTTCGGGTTCGACGCACGAGCTGGTGATCGCCATGGTGGCCGACGGCGCCGGATACACGTTGTGTGTGCGGGAAGGGACGCCGGTGCCGGAGTCGCTGGCGTTCGTGCCGATCGCGGAGGACGTGCCGCCGATCGAGATCGTGCTGTTGTGGAACCGGCAGGCCGAGGTGCACGATCTACTGGGAGCGGCCCGGCATCTGGCACGGCATGGATAGTGCTACTATCCAACAGATGCGGATGTCCGAGCTGAGCGCCAGGTCCGGCGTCGCCATACCCACGATCAAGTACTACCTGCGCGAGGGGCTGCTCCACCAGGGCGAGCAGGTGGCCGCCACCCGCGCCGAATACGACGAGTCCCACCTGCGCAGGCTCCGCCTGATCAGGGCCATGGTGGAGGTCGGCAGGCTGCCGATCGCGGCCGTCAAGAAGGTGGTGGCCGCGATCGAGGACGAGTCGCTGCCCTTCCACCACATGCTGGGCACCGCACACTACGCCCTGAGCCCCCAGGTCGACCCGGAGCCGACGCCCGAGTGGGAGGCCGCGAAGGCCGAGGTGGACGCGCTCATCGCCGACCTCGGCTGGCAGGTGAACCCCGAGGCCCCGGGCAGGAACGAACTGACCCAGACCATGGCCAGGATGCGCCGGCTCGGCATGGGCGACGACATCCGCAAATATGCCGAGATGGCGGAGCGGCTGGTGCGGGAGGTGGAGCTCGACGCCATCCCGGCGAGCGACGACCGTGACACCGCCGTCGAGGCGCTGGTGCTCGGCACGGTCCTGTACGGGCGGGCGCTGGAGGCGCTGCGCCGCCTCGCCCAGGAGTCGGAGTCGGCCCGCCGCTTCACGCCAGAAGGGCCCGATCAGGCCACGTGAGGCGCGCGGGCGGCCGACGACCCCTCGCGGACCAGCTCGCCCGTCAGGTTGCCGTTGGCCGCCGAGCCGAGGAAGACCACGAGCCTGGCCACGTCCTCCGGATCCGACAGCCGCCGCGTCGGCACGCCGGCCGCCAGCTCGTCGATGATCTTCCGGGGGAATCCGGAGGCCTTCTCGGTCAGCGTGAAGCCGGGCGCGACCACGTTGACCAGGATGCCGTCGCGCCCGCCCTCCCACGCCAGCGCGCGGGCCATCCCGTGCAGCCCCGCCTTGGCGGTCCCGTACGGACCGGGACCGGGCAGGCCCTCCTCCGCGACACCCGAGGAGATCAGCACGATCCGTCCCCAGCCGCGGGCGCGCATGCCGGGCAGCACGCCCCGCACGGCGGCCGCGGCGCCCACCAGGTTGGCGCCGACCATGGCCAGCCACTCCTCGACCGGCACGTCCTCGAACCGGACCGTCGGGTCGGGCGCGTCGCCGCCCCAGCGGACGGCGTTGGCCACGAGCACGTCCACCCGCCCCCAGCGCGCCAGCACCGCGTCCACGGCGCGCCGCGCCGACGGCAGGTCCTCCAGGTCCATCGGGGTGACGAACGGCTCGCCGCCCGCCTCGGTGATCGCCGCCGCGACCGCGCGGGCCGCCTCTTCCCGCTTCCGGTACGTGATCGCGACCTTCGCGCCTTCACGGGCGAAGGCCACGGCGGTGGCGGCGCCGATGCCGGACGACCCTCCGGTCACCAGGACGACGCGCTCTCGCAGGCCGGTGTCCATGCCTGCTCCTCTCGTTCGGACCGATTCGTTGGCGTACGAGATAGATGCAATCATAAATCGTCTCAAAGGCAAATTATTTGCCGCTGATACGCTTTGCGGTATGTGTGGTCAGATGGGCAGCCCGCTCCGGCGAGACCTGCACTGGCTGGCCGCCCGGCTCAAGATCGGCCTGCACGGCATCGAGGAGCGGATCGCCGCCCGCCACGGCATGAGCCTGTGGGGCTACACGGTCCTGGTCGAGGTCGTGAGCGGCCCGGCGCGCACCCAGCTCGCGCTGGCCGCCGCCGTGCCGGTGGACAAGACGAAGCTGGTGGCCATCCTGGACGAACTGGAGTCGTCGGCCCTGGTGCGCCGCCGCCCCGACCCGCGCGACCGGCGGGCTCGGCTGGTCGACCCGACCGACGCCGGCCGCGAGGCCTGCGAGGCCGCCTCCGACGAGATCAGGGCGGTCGAGGACGACCTGCTCTCCGACCTCGAACCCGGCGAGCGCGAGCGGTTCGTCGACGCGCTCCAGCGCATCGTGCTGACCCGGCTGGAGGACGCGTCCGGCCACGTGCCGGGCGGGCAGGGCTGTCCCTGACGCATCCCGGGCCCGCCGCCGGGTAGAGCGGGCCGGATGTTCGACGGATTCGCGGAGAGCCGCGTGGACACCGGCGAGGCGGAGCTGTACGTCAGGCACGGCGGCGACGGGCCGCCGCTGCTGCTCCTGCACGGCCACCCCAGGACGCACGCCACCTGGCACCGGACGGCTCCCCTGCTCGCCGCCCGCCACACGGTGGTCTGTCCTGATCTGCGGGGGTACGGGCGCTCGTCCAAGCCGCAGACCACTCCGGGCCACGAGCCCTACTCCAAGCGCGCCATGGCACGGGACCTGGTCGCCCTCATGCGCGCGCTGGGCCACGACCGGTTCGCCGTGGCCGGCCACGACCGGGGCGCCTACGTGGCGCACCGGCTGGCCGCCGACCACCCGGACGCGGTGACGCACCTGGTGATCATGGACGCGGTCCCCATCGGCGAGGCGCTGGCCCGCTGCGACGCGGAGTTCGCGGCGCGCTGGTGGCACTGGTTCTTCCTCGGTCAGACGGCCAAGCCCGCCGAGCGGGTGATCAACGCCGACCCGGACGCGTGGTACGGCTCCGGTCCCGAGCAGATGGGCGCGGAGGCGTCCGAGGACTATCGCCGCGCCATCCACGACCCCGCGACCGTGCACGCGATGTGTGAGGACTACCGGGCCGGGCTCGGCCCGGACCGCGCCGCCGACGACGCCGACCGGGCGGCGGGCCGCAGGATCGGCTGCCCGGTGCTGGTGCTCTGGGCGACCCGCGACGACATGGAGGAGTTGTACGGCGACCCGGTCGGGGTGTGGCGCTCGTGGGCGGACGACGTGCGGGGCCACGCCGTGGAGGGCGGGCACCACCTGGCCGAGGACGCGCCAGCCGAGCTGGCGGCGGCCCTCGCGGGCTTCCTGAAGGAGTCAGCGGCGGGCTAGGGCGAGATAGCGGGTGAAGGCGTCCTGGCCGTCGGGGGTGAACGGCCAGCGCCAGACGGCCAGCCGCAGCTCGCCCTCGCTCATCCACCCGTGCCACGGCACCCGCTCGGGGTCGGGCCGCGGCTCCCCCGCCAGGACGGCCTCGTGCACCCCCAGCCAGTAGGAGCCGGACACCCCCCGGCACAGGAACCTGACCACGGGCCGCACCGGCACCCGCGCGCCCAGCTGCTCGGCCAGCCCGCGGGCCGCCGCCTGCTCGTAGGACTCCCCTGGGGTGACGGCCCCGCCCACCGTCACGTCGTAGTAGCCGGGGAAGCGGTCGGCACGGTCGGAGCGCCGGAAGACGAGGATCCGGCCCTCCTCGTCACGGCAGATCGAGGTGGCGACGCGGTGCAGCCAGCCCCGCCTGGCGGCCTCCGCGCGGTCGGCCACGCCGAGCACATCGTCCTGTTCGTCGACGCGTTCCACGAGTTGGTTCACCCGCCCACGATCGCAGGCGGGTGTGACGTTTTCAGCAGACTCTCGCCAGGAGCCCCGGGCTTCAGCTCTGGGGAGGAATGGCGTTCGGGCAGTGATCATCGATCTCCGAAGGTAAAGTTCACGACGTGAAGTTCGTTGTGCAGGTGCGCCTATTCCCCACACCCGCCCAGGAGGCGGCGCTGGCGGGCACGCTCGCCCTGTGCAACCAGGCCGCGAACCAGGTGTCCCGCCTCGCGTGGGACACCAAGATGTTCCGGAACTACGATTTGCGTAAGCACACCTACGGCGACCTGAAGGACATGGGCCTGTCGGCACAACCAGCCCAGCACGTCATCAAGAAGGTCGCCGACGCCTACACCACGATGTGCGCCCAGGTGAAGGCGAAGCTGCGTAAGTCACTCACCAAGCCGATCGGATTTCGGCCGGACGCGGCACAGCCGTTCGACGACCGCTGCCTGTCGTGGCAGATCGCGGGCCGGACGGTGTCCATCTGGACCAGCCATGGCCGGATGAAGGGCATCCGGTTCGGCTGCTCCGACGAACAGGCGCGACTGCTCGCCGCCTACCGGAAGGGCGAGTCCGACCTGGTCCGCCGGGACGGCATATGGCTGCTCGTCGCCACCTGCGACATCCCCGACACCGACCTGACCGAACCGGACGGGTTCATCGGCGTGGACCTCGGGATCGCCAACATCGCCACCACATCCGACGCGGTCCGCCACTCCGGCAAGGCACTGAACGCAGTCCGACGCCGCAACCGGGACCTGCGCCGTCGCCTCCAAGCCAAACAAACGAAATCCGCCAAGCGGCTGCTCAAGCGCCGCCTCCGCACGGAAGCCCGCTTCGCGCGGGACATCAACCACGTCATCTCCAAAAGCATCGTGACCGAGGCTGCACGCACCGGGCGAGGAATCGCACTCGAAGACCTGAGTGGGATCCGCGGCCGGGTACGGCTCCGCAAGCCCCAGCGGGTCACGCTGCACTCGTGGAGCTTCCACCAACTCGGGAGCTTCATCGCCTACAAGGCGGCCCGTGCCGGGGTCGCCCTGCTTCACGTGAACCCTGCCTACACCTCTCAAGGGTGCTCGGCGTGCGGGCGCGTGGACAGGCGCAACCGGCCCAGCCAGGAAACCTTCGCCTGTACGTCGTGCGGCTTCGCTGAGCACGCCGACGTCAACGCGGCCCGCAACATCGCCTCGCGCGGCGTCGTTGGCTGGGCTGCCGTCATGCAGCCGGACGCGGCCTGATCTTCCGCACCCAGCGGAGGCGAGGAGCTGCAAGCCCCTGGCTCAGCCATGGGGTTCATGACTCTCGGACCGTGACCGGCCGTTTCAGCAGCCAGAGCGCGGCACGTTGCAGCAGTGTCCGATGGACCTCGTTGTCGTAGGCGCGGGTGTCGTGGCCGAGCGCGTCGTAGAAGACCCGGCCGCGCCGGACCGGGCGGGCCCACATGAGCGGCTGGCCGTTGGACGAGGCCAGCGGCCGCACGTCGGGCAGCAGGTCGAGGTCGCTGTAGACCTCGTCCACGACGTCGAAGTCGCGCAGGCCCTCCACGACCGGGTGGCCGCCGTGGACGCGCACGCCGGTCCAGCCGAGCGGCGGGTGGTGGGACTTGGGCCAGGCCCAGCAGCCTCCCAGGACACGCGGCCAGCCCTGCCAGTCGTCGAAGCAGATGGCCGCGGCGTGCATGCACAGCAGGCCGCCGCCCTGCTCCAGGTGGTCGAGCAGAGTGGTGCGGGCCTGGGCGGGGAGCGTGAAGCGCCACCGGTCGCGCAGGTCGGCGAACCGGTCGAGGTCCATCTGCCAGCGCAGCGCGTTGACGGTGATGAGCTGGACCTCCGGCGGCTCGCTCAGCGCGCCGGCGATGTCTTCGGTGACCTCCGACTCGACCCCCACCTCCGCGAGCACCTCGGCGAGCGCCGCCGAGGTCGCGTCGAAGTCGTGGAACGGGCCTCCTGACAGGATCAGATTGCGTGCCACCCGCCAAGCTCATCACGCCCGCCGCGGGTTTTCCACCCGGTGCCCCGCCACATCCGGCTCCGCTCGCCGGCGAAGCGGATGCGCCCGGCGGAGGAGCGGCGGTC
This sequence comes from Nonomuraea sp. NPDC054003, assembly GCF_055585125.1. Classification (NCBI taxonomy): domain Bacteria; kingdom Bacillati; phylum Actinomycetota; class Actinomycetes; order Streptosporangiales; family Streptosporangiaceae; genus Nonomuraea; species Nonomuraea sp. NPDC054003. The sequence goes on along the minus strand of NZ_JBVJKR010000003.1, from coordinate 64,765 downwards.
CCTGACGGGTACGCTGCGCGGCATGACGGTGGACGACTTCGAGGCCTACCGTCCCATGCTGATCGGGCTGGCCTACCGCCTGCTGGGCAGCATGTGGGACGCCGAGGACGTGGTCCAGGACGCGTGGTTGCGCTGGTCGGCGACGGACCGGGAGGACGTGCGGGAGCCGCGGGCGTTCCTGATCACCGTGGTGTCGCGGCTGGCGCTCGACCAGTTGCGCTCGGCCCGGGTGAAGCGGGAGGCCTACGCCGGCCCGTGGCTGCCCGAGCCGGTCGCGGACGGCGACGCCGGGCCGATGGACACGGCCGAGCTGCGCGACACGGTGTCATTCGCGACCCTGCACATGATGGAGCGCCTGTCGCCGCCGGAGCGCGCGGTGTTCGTGCTGCGGGAGGCGTTCGAGCTGCCGTACGACCAGATCCGCGAGATCATCGGCGTGTCCGTCGCGAACGCGCGCCAGCTGCACCACCGCGCCACCCGCCGGCTGGCCGAGGGGCGCGACCGGTTCCGGCCGTCGCCGGAGGAGCACGCCGAGCTGTTCAACCGGTTCATCGCGGCGGCAGCGGAAGGCGAGCTGGAAGCGCTCGCGGAGCTGCTCCACGACGACGTGGTGTTCTACGGCGACGGCGGCGGCAAGGTCCGCTCCGCGCTGCGCCCGGTGGTCGGCCGCGACAAGGTGGTGCGCTTCCTGGCCGGGCTGTGGACGCGCTACCCGTACGGCAGGGCCGCGATCGGCTCGGCCAACGGCCAGCCCGTGCTCTGGAGCCTGCTGGGCGACCACATGCAGCTGCTCGCGGTGGACGTGCGCGACGGCCGGGTCCGCACGATGTACGGAGTGCTCAATCCGGACAAACTCACCCGCGTGCGCCCGCCGATGTGAGAGTCCGTCCGGCTCTATAGTCCAGTCATGGATCTCGGTATCTCAGGCAAGGTCGCACTCGTCACGGGCGGCAGCGCGGGCATCGGGCTCGCCGCCGCCAAGAGCCTCGCGCGGGAGGGCTGTGACGTGTGCGTCGCCGCGCGCAACCCGGAACGCCTCGCCGACGCGGTGGTGGAGCTGCAGGAGTACGGCAAGGTGGTGCACGCCGTGCTCGCCGACGTGGAGGACCCGCAGTCGGCCGAGCGGCTGGTACGCGAGACGCGCGACGTCCTCGGGCCGATCGACATCCTGGTCGCCAACGCGGGCGGGCCGCCCCCGGGCCGGTTCGTGGACGTGACCGCGGCCGAATGGGACGTGGCGGTGCAGCGCAACCTGCTCGGCACCGTACGGCTGATGCGGGCCGCGCTGCCGGAGATGCGCGCCCGCGGCTGGGGCCGGATCGTCACCGTGACCAGCAGGTCGGCCAGGGAGGCCATCGACGGGCTGGCCCTGTCGAACGCCACCCGCTCGGCCGTGGCCGGCATGGTGCGCACCCTCGCCCGCGAGGTGGGCGGCGACGGCGTGCTGGTCAACAACGTGATGCCGGGGCCCATCGACACCGACCGGCTGCGTGACCTGTCCGGCGGCGTGGAAGGGCTGGCGGAGCGGGGGGCGAACGTGCCGCTGGGGCGCGTCGGCCGGGCCGAGGAGGTCGGCGACGTGGTGGCGTTCCTCGCCAGCGAGCGCGCCTCGTTCGTCAACGGGATCTCGCTGCTGGTGGACGGCGGCGAAAGCCGCGTCATCGCTTGACCCGACGGGCGGGAAAGAAGGCATCCTGCACATAGGGGACAAATGGAAGGCAGGGGCATGGACAAGCCGGTCATCGTGACGGTCGACGACGACCCGGGGGTGTCGAGGGCCGTCGCTCGCGACCTCCGGCGCCGTTACGGGCAGCACTACAGGATCGTCCGCGCCGAGACGGCCGTGCAGGGGCTGGAAGCGGTCCGTGAGATGCGGCTGCGGGGTGACGAGGTCTGCGCCATCCTCGCCGACTACCGCATGCCGCAGATGAACGGGGTGGAGTTCCTCGAAGCGGCGATGGACATGTACCCGTACGCCCGGCGGGTGCTGCTGACGGCCTACGCCGACACCGACGCGGCGATCCAGGCGATCAACGTGGTCGACCTCGATCACTACCTGCTCAAGCCGTGGGACCCGCCCGAGGAGAAGTTCTACCCGGTGATCGACGGCCAGCTCGACGCCTGGCAGCGCACCGACCGGGTGGAGGTGGCGGAGCTGCGGGTGGTGGGCGACCGCTGGTCCCGGCCGTCCTACAAGGTGCGTGAGTTCCTCGCCCGCAACCACGTGCCCTACCAGTGGATGCTGGCCGAGGACCCGGAGGGCGCGCAGCTCGTCGCGGCGGCCGGCGACGACTGCCACCTGCCGCTGGTGGTCACCGCCGACGGGTCGATGCTGCAGGCGCCCGACCAGTCCACACTGGCCTCGACGGTCGGCCTGTCGACCACGCCGGCCACCGACTTCTACGACCTGATCGTGGTAGGCGGCGGCCCGGCCGGGCTGGGCGCGGCCGTCTACGGCGCCTCCGAAGGGCTGCGCACGGTGCTGGTGGAGGCGCACGCCTCGGGCGGGCAGGCGGGCCAGAGCTCGCGCATCGAGAACTACCTGGGCTTCCCCGACGGGGTGTCCGGGCAGCAGCTCGCCGACCGGGCCCGCAGGCAGGCGCTGCGGTTCGGCGCCGAACTGCTGACCACGCGCAGGGTGACCCGCCTGGAGCCGCGCGGGCAGGCGCGGGTGGTCGGCTTCGAGGACGGCGGCGAGATCGCCGCGCACGCGGTCATCCTGGCCACCGGCGTCGCCTACCGCCGCCTCGACGCGCCCGGCCTGGACGACTTCGTGGGCCGGGGCGTCTTCTACGGGGCGGCGCTGACGGAGGCGCCGTCGTGCCGCGGTCAGGACGTCTACATCGTGGGCGCCGCCAACTCGGCCGGCCAGGCGGCCGTCTACCTGTCGGGATTCGCCAGGACCGTGCATCTGTTGGTGAGAGGTGACGGTCTGGAGAAGTCCATGTCCCACTACCTCATCGAGCAGATCCAGGCGGTCCCCAACATCGAGGTCCACCTGGAGACGCGGGTGACCGGCGGCAAGGGCGACGGGCACCTGCAGCACCTGACCCTGTCGAGCGGGGGCCAGGAGCGCGTCGTCGACGCGCAGTGGCTGTTCGTGTTCATCGGCGCGCAGCCGTACACCTCGTGGCTGGACGACACGGTCGAGCGTGACGAGAAGGGGTTCGTGCTCACCGGGCCCGACCTGGTGCAGGGCGGGCAGCGGCCGCGCAACTGGACGCTGCGCCGCCAGCCCTACTTCCTGGAGACGAACGTGCCGGGGGTGCTCGCGGCCGGTGACGTGCGCGCCGAGTCGATCAAGAGGGTGGCCTCCGCCGTCGGGGAGGGCGCGATGGCCGTCGCGCTCGTACACCGCTATTTGGAGAAGCAGTGACAGACACAGTCGACATCGACGAACTGCGCAAGCTCTTCCTGTTCGAGCGGCTGACCGACGAGCAGCTCACCAAGCTCGCCACCAGCGGCCGGATGACGACCGCCGAGCAGGACGAGGACGTCGTGTGCCAGGGCGAGCCGGCCGACTGCTTCGTGGTGCTGATGGAGGGCGAGGTGCAGATGATCTCCGAGACCGTCAGCGCCGGCACCGTCGCCATGCCCCGCACCTCGCAGCCCGGCGTCTACGGCGGCGCCACCTCCGCCTACCTGGGCGACCGGGCGCCGCAGACCTACCAGCACACGCTGCGGGCCACCGCGCCGTCGCGGCTGTTCGTGCTCCCGGCCAAGAAGTTCGCCTACATCGTGACCGAGTGGTTCCCGATGGCGATGCACCTGCTCGACGGGCTGCAGTCCGGCGGGCGCATGCAGCGCGAGATGATCGACAGGCGGCAGCGGCTCACCGCGCTCGGCACCATCACGGCCGGGCTCACCCACGAGCTGAACAACCCTGCGGCGGCCGCGGTCCGCGCGGTGAGCGAGCTGCGGTCACTGGTCAGGTCGTCGCGGGTGGAGCTGGCCCAGCTCGCCGAGAACGGCATCCCGCCCGAGCGGCTGCGCGCGCTCATCGAGATGCAGGAGGCGTGCATGGAGGCGGTCGGCAAGCTGCCCTCCCGCAGCCCGCTGGAGATCTCCGACGCCGAGGACGAGCTGGGCGACGCGCTGGACGAGCTCGGCGTCGAGGACGCGTGGGACCTGGCTCCCGCCCTGGTCAGCGCCGGGTTCGGCACCGAACACCTCGACAAGGTGCGGCGCGAGGCCGGCGCGGAGCACGCGCCGGCGGCGCTGCGCTGGCTGTCGGAGGCGGTGGAGATCTCGCAGATGCTCAACGAGGTCACCGAGGCCACCGAGCGGATCACCACGCTGATCCGCTCGGCCAAGGAGTACTCCCAGATGGACCGGGCCCCGTTCCAGGTGCTCGACCTGCACGGCCTGCTCGACAGCACGATCGCGATCTTCCGCGGCAAGCTGCCGCCGGGCATCACCGTGGTCACCGACTACGACCGGACGCTGCCGCCGGTGCCCTGCTACGGCGGCGAGCTCAACCAGGTGTGGACCAACCTGATCCACAACGCCCTCGACGCCATGGACGACGAGGGCACGCTGACCATCCGCACCGCGTACGACGAGGACGAGGCGATCGTGGAGATCGGCGACACCGGCCATGGCGTGCCGGAGGAGATCAAGGACCGGATCTTCGAGCCGTTCTTCACCACCAAGTCCGTCGGCCAGGGCACCGGGCTGGGGCTCGACATCTCGTACCGGATCGTGGCTGGGCGGCACGGCGGCGAGATCAAGGTGCGTTCGGTGCCGGGCGAGACCTGGTTCGAGGTGCGGCTGCCGCTGCGTGAGGCTAACGGGGGTCGATCACCATCCGCATGAGCCGGGGCACGATCTGATCCGCGGCGACGCGGAACCCGTCGTGCTCGAACTCGTTGGTCACCCACACGCGCAGGTTGCCGACCCTCCCGGCGGTCTCCAGCGACAGCCCGGCGTCCACGAACATGTCGTCGTGGTAGACGACGGCGGCGACCGGCACCTCGTTGGCGGCCAGCCGGTCCAGGTCGTAGAGCGGCGGCCAGTCGCCGGCGGCGGCGAGCAGCTCGGCGGCGCCCTTGAACGGCCGCAGGGACCGGATCGCGTCGAACATCCAGGGATAGACCATCTCGCCGGTGAACATGCCGAACGTGCCGAAGTCGGCGGGGAACAACCGCTCGGCCGCCCAGCGGGTGGCGGCGCCCTGGGCGTAGATGATCTCCTGCAGCACGGCGTAGAGCGGGTTGCCGACGAACCCGGTCTCCGTCATGACCTCGTACAGGAACGGGTCGGCGAGCCGGTCGCCGTCCCAGGCCTCCACGAGCTGCCAGTGGAGGCGCTCCGAGCCGTCGCCCATGCCGAGCTTCATGCCGAGGGTACGGAAGCGCTCCACGGTCAGCCGGTCGCCGTCGGGCAGCAGCACCTCCTCCCCGGCCAGGTGCTCGGCGACGCGGCGGGCCGCGGCCTCGTCCCCGGGGTAGCGGAGGTGGTGGCGGCGGACCTTGGCGCGGACCCGCTCGTAGGTGCGGGCGTAGACGTCGTCGGCGGTGGCGTCGAGGCCGGGCAGCCCGCCGGTGACGTGGCACGCCCTGAGCCCCTCCGGCGCCCTGGACAGGTAGGTGAGGGTGATGAAGCCGCCGTAGCTCTGCCCCCACGTCTCCCACTTCTCGACGCCGAGCGCCTTCCTGATGTGCTCGCAGTCGTCCACGATCGCGTCGGCGCGGAAGTGCCGCAGGTAACCCGCCAGTTCCTCGTCCGTGCCGACGGGCGAGACCGGGGTGCTGCGGCCGGTGCCGCGCTGGTCGAGCAGGAGCACGCGGTGGGTGCGCAGCAGCGGCCGCCAGTGGCCGGGGCCGGTGGGCCTGGGCGAGCTGCCGCCGGGGCCGCCCTGGAGGAACAGCGCCCACGGCAGGTCGCCGGTGACGGCCGGGTCGCGGATCTCCCGGGCGAACACCTGGATGGTCCGGCCGCCGGGGTCGGCGTGGTCGAGGGGGACGGTGAACACGTGGTCGGCGACCGTGATGCCGGGCATGGTGACTTTCACGCTTGGATGGTCTCACCTCTGAAGGAAGGAACCCCATGTCGATCGAGGAGTGGTCCCGGCAGGCGCTGCCCGCGATGCTGGACGACATCAGGGCGCTGGTCGAGCTGGAGACCCCCAGCCACGACAAGCCCGCGCTCGTCCGCGGGCTGCGCGCCGTCCGCGAGCTGACCGCCGAGCGGCTCGGCCCGCCCGCGGGCGAGACCCTGCACGACGGCGGACAGTACGGGGACGTGCTGGAGCTGCGGTACGCGGGCACCGCGCCGGGTGAGGTGCTGCTGCTCGGCCACTACGACACGGTATGGCCCGGGGGCACGCTGGCGGCCTGGCCGTTCTCGATCGAGGACGGGCGGATGACCGGGCCCGGCGTGTTCGACATGAAGACAGGGCTGGTGCAGGCGATCTGGGCGGTGCGCGGGCTGCGTGCGCTGGGGTTGCCGCATCCGGGCGTGCGGTTCCTGTTCAACGGTGACGAGGAGATCGGCAGCCTGGCGTCACGGCCGCGCATCGAGGCCGCGAGCGAGGGGATGCTGGCCACCCTCGTGTTCGAGGCGTCGCTGCGGGGCGCGCTGAAGACGTCGCGCAAGGGGGTGGGCCTGTTCGACGTGACGGTGACCGGTGTGGAGGCGCACGCGGGGCTCGACCCGGCGGCGGGCGCGAGCGCCATCCACGCGCTGGCCGAGCTGGTCACCCGCATCGCCGCCGGGGCCGCGCCTGAGCGTGGCACGACCGTGAACGTCGGCCTGATCAGCGGCGGCTCCGGCCGCAACGTGGCCGCCGGCCTGGCGACGTGCGGGGTGGACGTACGGGTGAGCGACTTCGCGGAGATGGCCAGGATCGACGAGCTGTTCGCCGGCCTCGACGCCGCGGACCCGCGGGTGACGGTATCGGTGACCGGCGGCTGGAACCGGCCGCCGATGACGCCGAACCCGCCGTCGCAGCGCCTGTTCAAGGAGGCCCAGGCGGTGGCCGCCGGGCAGGGCTGGACGCTGGAGGAGGCCGCGGTGGGCGGCGCCAGCGACGGCAACTTCGTCTCCGGGCTGGGCCGGCCGGTGCTCGACGGCATCGGCGCGGTCGGCGACGGCGCGCACGCCCGGCACGAGCACGTCCTCGTCGGCCACATCCCGGAACGCACCGCCCTGACGATCGGACTCCTCACCGCCCTGGCCTGAGGCGGCCCGCTCCGCCGTGGCGGAGCGGGCGCCCTTCTTCCGGTGGCGGTCCTCGGTTGCGGGCTGAGCGGGCCGCTCTCCTCAGTTGTGGCGCTCGCCGAGCAGGACCGGCAGGCTGCGCGTGCTGTTGCCCAGCACGGATCCGAGCGGGCGGGTGCCCGCGTCGGGGCCGGCGAGCCGCATGTCCGGGAAGGCCTCGAACAGGGCGGCCAGCGCCACCTCGCCCTCCAGCCTGGCCAGCGGCGCCCCCAGGCAGAAGTGCCGGCCGTGCCCGAACGACAGGTGACCGGGCTGCTCCGCCACCGCGTCGAACCGGCAGGCCCGCGCCCCGTACCGCTCCGGGTCGCGGCCGGCCGAGGCGAAGCAGGCGACCACCGCCTCCCCCTTGCGCACCCGTACCCCCTCGATCTCCAGGTCGCGGACCGCGTACCGCATCGGGAAGTGCGCGATCGGCGAGTCCCACCGCATGGTCTCCTCCACCACGGCGCTCCACGCCAGCTCGCCCCCGAGCGCGAGGGCGAGCTGGGCGGGCTCGCGCAGCAGGGCGCGGGCGCCGTTGGTGAGCAGGTTGACGGTCGTCACGTGCCCGGCGATGAACACCAGCTCGACCGTGTCCAGCAGCTCCTTCCCGGTCAGCTCGCCCTCCTGGACGAGCGCGCTGATCAGGCCCGGCCCCGGCGTGCGGCGCAGGCCCTCGATGATCTCGGCGACCATCCCGTACAGGACCTTCCTCGCCTCGGTGACGTCCACCGGCGTGTCGCCGACGCCGGCGGCCACGTCGGTCAGCTCGTGCACCCGGGCCCGCATGGCCGGCGGGATGCCCATCAGCTCGGTGATGACGTCCCTGGGTATCGGGTAGGCGAACTGCTCGCGCAGGTCCACCGGCCCCGGCGGCAGCGTGGCCAGGTGGTCCACCCGCTCCGCGGCCAGCCTGGCCACCCACGGCCGCAGCTCCTCGACCCGGCGGGCGTTAAAGACGCGGGCCATCGGGCCGCGCAGCCGCCGGTGCTCCTCCCCCTCGGCGTTCAGCATGGACGTGTCGAAGGTGATCCGGCGCACCGCGGTGCCGTCGCGGACGGCGGCCCGGCCTGCCGGGTCCCAGTAGGCGATGTCCCTGGACAGGTCCGGGTGGGCGAGGACCGCGGCCAGGGTCGCGTGCCGGGTGGCGGCCCAGGCGCGCACGCCCTCCATCTCCACCCGGACCAGCGGCCCCAGCTCCCGCAGCCGCTCGCAGTCCGCGTGCACGTCGAGGGTGGCCGGGTCGAGCACGAACTCGACCCCCGCGCCCGTATCGGCGCCCGTATCGGCGTCTGTCGTGGCGTCCACGGCTCAGCCCACCCCTTCCCGCGTGACGGCGAGCGTGGCCGTGTCGAGCCACGGCTCGCGCCCCAGGTAGAGGTCGCGGACCAGTTCGCCGGCGGCGGGCGCGTTGCACAGCCCGTGCCCGGAGAACCCGGCCGCGTACAGGAACGCGGGCGGCCCCGGCCGGTGGCCGATGAACGCGGTCCTGTCCGGGCTGGCGTCGCGCGCGCCGGTGACCGCCGTGTGCAGCCGGACCCCGCTCAGGCTCGGGTACGTGACCGCGAGCTGGGCGGCGACCCCGGCGCGCCAGGCGGCCCTGTCGTTGTCCGGGTAGCCCATGCCGATCAGCAGCCGGTCGCCGCGCAGCCGCACCAGCAGCCGGCTGGCGGCGTCCAGGGTGATCGGGAGCTCGGGCAGCGCTTCCAGCGGGTCGGTGACCAGCAGCTCCTGGGTGACCGGCTCGGGCAGCGGCAGATCGACCCCGGCCGACCTGGCCAGCGGCGCCGACCAGGCGCCGGCGGCGCACACCACGGCGTCGGCCGTGATCGTGCCGCCGGGCGTCTCGACCCGGCCGTCGTGGACCGCGAGCGCCGGGCAGCCGGTGCGGATGCGCACCCCGGCCATCCTGGCGCCCTGCGCGTAGCCGTCGACGATGGCCGCGGTGTCGGACACGTACGCCTGCGGCGACCAGGCGGCGGCCAGCAGCGGCAGGTCGCCGCCGATCAGCGGGTTGAGCCGCCTGGCCCGGCGGGCGTCGATCAGCTCGACGTCCACCCCGACGGCCCGCTGTGCGGGCAGGTCTGCCTCGAACGCCGCCACCTGGTCCGCGTCGGTGAACAGCACGAGGTAGCCGACCTGGCGCATCGGCAGCCGGGCGCCGGGCCGCGTGGCGAAGTCGCGGTAGGCGTCCAGGCTCCGCACGGCCAGCGCGGAGCTGACCGGGTCGCCGGCGAAGTAGGCCCGCAGCACGTCGGCCGTGGCGCGTGACGCGCCTGAGCCGAGCGTGCCGCGCTCCAGCAGCACGGTGCCGACGCCGGCCTCGGCCAGGTGGTAGGCGACGGACAGGCCGATCACGCCGCCGCCGACGACCACGACCCGGCCGCTCATTCGAGTGATCCCTTGCGGCGCAGGTGGTCGCCGAGCTGCCACGGGAACAGCTGCAGGTTCCAGCTGCCCAGGCAGTTGACGTACAGGGCCAGGTGCGCCATGAGCGCGGCGAAGTCGTCGCGGTTGTCGATCCGGTCCAGCCCGGCGAGCGCCCTCGTGGTGAAGTCGTGGAGCTTGCCGAGCCCGCAGTAGCCGAGGAACTCGGCGGGGGTGGCGGCCAGCAGCTGCGCCATGTGGCGCAGCGACTCCAGAGGCATCTCCTCGTACGCGGCCCGGACCAGCCCGGTGAAGCAGGAGTAGCCGAGCGGCCGGGTCTCGCCGTTGACGAACACCAGCGTGGTGAGCACCGTCTCGAAGCTGCCCGCGCAGGACGGGATGCGGCCCTCGTGCATGTCGGCCAGGTCGTCGGGCGGGCTCAGCCAGATGCGCTCGGTCTCGGCGTGCACGTCGCCGATGAGGGCGTCGATCTGCGGGTCGGTGACGCTCAGCCGGGTCAGGCGGTGGCCGCCCGGCTCGCCGGCCCGCCGGACCTCGGCGATGACGACCTTCTTGGTCCGGTAGACCGACTCCCAGATCTCGTGTCCCGACTCGACCAGCGTGTCGAGGTGCTCCGGGAGCACCTGGCCGATGGGCACGGCGGGCATCGGTTCGGTCAGCTCGCCGTACTTGATGCCGAGGTGCTGCAGCCGGGAGGCGAACAGCGTGCCGTCGGGCGCCTCGCGACGGTCCACCTTGTGCGTGCCCTGCACGTGCAGCAGGCCGTGGACCGGGGCGACGTGGTAGAGGTGATGGCCTGCCACCAGGGCATGCCCCTGCAGGCTCCGGTACGGCAACGCGTCCCACACGCTCTGGGCCAGGACGGCGTTCCGTTCGTCCAGTTCGGCGATCACGGCGGTGCCCAGCGTGGGCCAGCCGATTTCTACTCGTCTAGTCACAATCTGTGACTCTATCAGCACATATTGTGATATTGAGGGATGGCCCCCCACCCGTCCACGCACGTGACAATCGCGACCTCCGGTGAGACGGTCGGAAACAGATCGGCTGCCGTTCCGGAGGGGTTGGACGTGGTCCCTGGTTACCGCGATGTACGCCAGCTTGACAGCGGGCGCACCGGCCGGGTCTTCCTGGCCACGTACCAGGAGACCGGCGCGTACGTCGCGATCAAGTACCTCAACGCGACCCTGCGCAGGGACGACGACTTCATGACCCGCTACCGGCGGGACGCGGCCGAGCTGGTGGAGATCGACCACCCTCACGTGGTCAGGGTGTACGAGTACGTCGAGACGCCCAGGCGGGCCGCGGTCGTGATGGAGCTCGTCGACGGGGTGTCGCTGCGGGAGATCCTCAGGGAGAACGTCCGGGTCAGCCCGGAGGCGGCGCTCGTCGTGGTCAAGAGCACGCTGGAGGCGCTGGCGGCCGCGCACGGGCGCGGCGTGGCCCACCGCGACGTGCGGCCGGAGAACCTGCTCGTGCAGGCCGACGGGACGGCCAAGCTCTCCGGCTTCGGCATCGTGACGCACGCCGAGGAGCCCGGCATACCCGCCGGCAGCCCGCCGTACATGGCTCCCGAGTTGTGGACGCGGGGCGAGGCGGGCCCGCTCGCCGACCTGTACGCGGCGGCGTGCGTGCTGTTCGAGGCCGTCAGGGGGCGCGCGCCGTACCGCGGCGAGGACCTGGCGGCCCTGCGCGACAAGCACCTGGTGGAGCCGCCGCCGCTGGAGGTGGTGCCGGACGCGCTGCGCGGGCTGCTGCGGCACGGGCTGGCCAAGGCCCCCGCTCTCCGGTACGCGTCCGCCGTGGAGTTCCTGGCCGAGCTGGAACGCGACGCGGTCGCCGGCTACGGGAGGGAGTGGGAGCAGCGGGGCCGCCGCCATCTGGCCGAGCCGGCGACCGCGCTCGCGCTGCGCTTCCCGCTGGCCAGGACCGAGCGCGAACCCGCGCCCAGGGCCGCCGCCCCGCGTCCGCTGCCCGCGCTGCCGCCCTATCTGTGGCTGGCGGTGGCCACCGTGGTGGCGGTGGCGATCTCGCTGCTGGCGTCCGGCGGGACGTTACCCCCGGGGCCGGCCACGGCGCTGATGCCCCCGGAGACCACCGCGGACGTCCCCCCGCCCGCCACGGACCCGCCGCCGGACTCATCCGGCACGACGTCACCCGGCCCGCCGTCGGCGGACCCTTCCGGCACGGCGTCCCCCGGCCCGTCCGCCTCCGGCCCGGATCGGAGTGCCTCCGACCAGCGCCCCACCGGCCCTCCTCCCTCGGACAGCCCGGGCCGGCCGCGCCCCGATCCGACCACGCGGCCCAGCGTCGCCCCCACGACCTCCAGAGCCCCCGCCTCCCCACCGCCCCGCGGGAGCACCGCTGTGACGGGGATCGGCATCCTGTCCTGGGACGGTTCCACGGGCTCGGTCCGGGTCACCGCCGACGGCCCCGGCAGCGTCCGGCTGCGGCTGTCATACCTGCGGCGCGACGACGGCGGCGTGTCGCGCGAGGTCGCCGGCGAGAGCCGCACCCTGTCCGGCGGCACCGACTACACCAGCCGGGCCCGCCGCGACCTCGGCCAGGTGGCGTGCGGCCACCGCGCCCACCTGACCCTGGTGGCGATGACGGAACCCGCGGCGGCGAACGGGCCGCAGATCAGCGAGGTGGCCGTGGACGGCCCCGCCTGCGCCTCGCCCTCCCAGCCCACTCCCACACCGGACGGCCAGGCGGCCCTGCGCCCCGTCAGGCCTCCTGCGGGAGCCAGCCCGGGGTGATGAAGAGACCGGTGGCCTCCACCAGGACGGTTCCGTCGGGGAGGGCGATGCGGCCCTCCGCCCAGGACTTGCGGCCCTCCGACCGGGTGTACTCCGCCGTCGCCACGACGAGGACCCCCAGCGGGACGGGAGCGCGGTAGCTCATGGTGAGCGAGGCGGTCAGTCCGACGCGCCCGGCCACGCCGACCGCCGTGCCCAGCAGGTGGTCGAGGACCATCGCGCTGACCCCGCCGTGCACCAGCCCCGGCGGGCCCTCGTGCAGCGGCCGGAAGACCTGCTCGGCGCGGACCCCGCCGCCGGGCGGGTACTCGACCTCGACCGGGGGCGCGAACGGGTTGGCGGCTCCGACGGCGGCGTTGCCCAGGAGCCACCGGGGCTCGCCGAACTCCACCGGGGGCCGCCGGGCGGCGTCGAGGCGGGCGGTGATGGCGCGCAGTTCCTCGGTGACGGCGGCCAGTTCGTCGTCGTCGGCGCCGGTCGCGAGCACCGCGTCCATCAACTCACGGGTCTGCGCGGCCAGGGCGAGGAGCGCCGCGTGGGTGGCTTCGGACGTCACGTCGATCGACATGGGACATCATCTTAGAACGAATTCTACCGAATTCCATTCTAGAGCCGGGGAACGGTCCATGAGATCCGTCACGCTCCGCACGGTCACGACGGCGTAACGAAGTAGTCACATAGATCTTTTGGGATTAAATCCTCTTTGGGGCGTTCCATCCGGAAGACTGCTGACCTGCCGGTTGAAGCAGAGGATCTCGTGACGATTTCTTGACGCAGGCTTGACCTGGCCATCCGTGACGGTAGCCTCCTTCATCACGGATGACTACTGGTATCCGGTTTCGACACAAGTGTCCCGGGGTTCCCCGCTGTACCCCTGGTCGCTCGTACGTAACCGGTCTCCTGGAAGGATTGGCCCCCGCACTTCCATGACCCCAGAGATGCGGAAGTTCATCGAGCTTCTCGAGAGCCAGCTCGGCTACTCGGAGAAGTCCGGTGCGTACACCAAGTTCGGCAACTGGTACGGCGAGAACATCGAGTTCGACGCCGACTACAGCTCCGCCCCGTGGTGCGACATGTTCCTGGGCTGGGCTGCGACCAAGCTCGGGTACGAGGAGTGGATGGGCCAGTTCGCCTGGACCGTGGCGCACGCCAAGTGGTTCAGGAAGCAGGACGCCTGGGGCACCAAGCCGGAGCCGGGCGCGTTCGTCTTCTTCGACTGGGGCGGCTCCGACAGCATCGCCCGGATCGACCACGTCGGTGTGGTGACCAAGGTCGCGGGCGGCCGCATCCACACCATCGAGGGCAACATCGACGGCGGGGTCGCCAAGCGCAAGGTGCGTGACACCGGCAAGGTCGTCGGCTACGGGTACCCGTGGAAGATCAAGGAGCGGCTGGACGCCGAGGCGGCCCAGAAGGCGGCGGACGAGGCCGCGGCCATGGAGGCCAAGGCCGGGGTCGGCACGCAGGACGGCAGCGGGCTCGCCATCGTGGTCCCGCACGTCGAGCTGGACGGCCAGCAGAAGGTCCCGTCGGCCGCCCGCCCCGAAAAGGAACAGAAGAAGAAGGACGCGACCCCGCCGAAGGCCGGGAAGTCCGACACCGGGAAGAAGGCCGAGCCCGCCCCCAAGGCCGTCCCCGGCGCCGCCGACTCTCCCGCGCCGAAGTCCGGCAAGCACGCCAAGCCCACCACGGCCGACACCAGCGCCGTCACCACCGGCCCGCTGCCCGTCATCACGGACGCCTCCGCCACCTCCCCGTCCGTCACGGTCGACTCCCCCGCGCTGCTCACCTCCGCGCTGGTGGCCGCCCTCGCCGTGCTGGCGGTGGCCAAGGCCAAGACGCTGCGGCTGCGGCCCGCCACGGCCGGAGCGGCGGTCGCGCAGGACTCCGCGTCCCGCTCCCACCGCCGCCGCAAGTCACGCAAGCAGGCCCGTACCGCGTCCTCACGCCCGCTGCAGGAGCCGATGGAGCTGGAGGCGCCACGGCCGCTGGTCGACGTCGCGGAGCCGGTCACCGCGCTCAGGTCCCTGCGGGCGCTGTTCCCCCACGAACCGATCGTCATCCCGGAGGCGACCAGCGAGTTCGACGCCTTCTCCCGCCCGCGCCGGCCCGTCCCCGCGCCCGAGCGGCCGATCACGCTCGTCTGGGAGGACGACGGCTCGACCCGCCGGCTCATCACCGACACGGGGCCGATCGAGATCCCGCGCGAGCCGGGGCTGTACGAGCTGCCCGACCCCTACAGCGCCTTCCACCTCCTGGGCGGCGCGTCCGGACCGTTCCCGATCCGCGAGGAGCCGGTCCTCCCCCTCGCTGCCCCCGACCGCGGGGAGCCGGTCCTCCCTCTCGCCTCCGCCGACGCCCACCCCGGCCGCCGCCGCGACCACCCGGCCGCACCGTCCCGCGTCCGCCCGGAGGAGCGTCCCACGGCGGACACACCCCTGCGCGGCCGCCGCCACCGGCAGTCCGTCGACATCCAGCGCCTGGAGCCGTTCGTCCCGGACGCCCCGCTCCGCGGCCGCCGCCACCGCCCGCACGACCCGGCTCACGGCACCCAGCACCCCCGCACCCACGCAGCGTCCCAGAATGCCCCGTACGAGCCCGCAGGCCCGATCTCCACACGGACGTACGAGCCCGCCCTGACCGGCACCCCACGCTCAGCCGACCGCGCGCCCGCCGCCCGGGACATCCGCGGCAACGCCGAGGGCCGCAGAGGACCCCGCAGAGGCCGCCACCGCGCCTGACCCTCGGCGCCCTCGTCCGGACGCGCCGTACGCGGCGACGGCGGCCCCTGCGGCCGCGCGTACGGCGGTCGATCACCGTTCCCCCCTTCCGCACCGACCTGTCAGCCGTTAATCTAAAGAACGTTAGAAAACGAGAGGAGCCCTCATGTCCTACCCAGACGCGCGCTACCTCGACGAGAACGGCGAGGCCAGCGGACGGCTGCGACGCACCACCCAGGGCCCGGACCTGGTGATCGGCAAGGACCCCGGAACGCAGGTGCACTACCTGGGCACCGGCGAGTCCACCAACGGCGCGTTCGGCCTGTACCGGTGGGAGATGGGCCCGCGCCCCGGCGGCGCGCAGCCGCACTTCCACCGCAGCATCACCGAGTCGTTCTACGTCCTGTCCGGATCGGTGCGGCTCTACAACGGCAAGGAATGGGCCGACGGAAACGCCGGCGACTTCCTGTTCGTCCCCGAGGGCGGCATCCACGGCTTCAGGAACGAGTCGGGCGAGCCCGCGTCGATGCTGATCCTCTTCACCCCCGGCGCCCCGCGCGAGGCGTACTTCGAGGCGCTGGCCGCCATCGCCGCCGAGGAGCGGCAGCTCAGCCCCGAGGAGTGGACCGAGCTGTACCGCCGCCACGACCAGTACATGGTCTGATGTTCCCCGAGGAGCCCGTTTACCAGCAGCTCGCCCGCATCGGCAAGGCGCTGGCCAGCCCGGTGCGGCTGCGCCTGCTCGACGTGCTGGACCAGCAGGAGCGCACCGTCGAGGAGCTGGCGCGGGAGGCGGGCGTCCCGCTGAAGAACACCTCCGCCCAGCTCCAGCAGTTGCGCGCCGCCCAGCTGGTGACCGCCAGGAAGGAGGGCACCCGGGTCTACTACCGGCTGGCCGACGAGCGGGTGTCGCGGTTCCTGGGCGCGTTCCAGGGGTTCGCCCAGGACCGCCTGGCCGACCTGCGGGACGCGGTGGCCGACCTGCTGGGCTCGTACGAGACGGTGACGGCGGACGAGCTGGCCGCCAGGCTGGCGGACCCGGAGACTCTCGTGCTCGACGTGCGCTCGCCCGGCGCCTTCGCCGCCGGACACGTGCCGGGCGCGGTGTCGGTGCCGCTGCGCGAGCTGGAGGAGCGCCTGGGCGAGCTGCCCGGCGGCAAGGAGATCATCGCCTACTGCGGCGGCCCCTACTGCGTGGTGTCCCCGCGCGCGGTCGAGCTGCTGCGCGGGCACGGCTTCCGGGCCCGGCCGCTGGAGGGCGGGCTCACCGCGTGGCGGCGGTCGGGACGGGCCGTGCGGGGACTTTAGTCCTGCCCGCCACGGCCTTTGGGCCCGTCCCCTTTCCCGCCGGGGACAGTACCGTGAGGCGGCGGAGGTGGTGGTGGAGTGACCTGGTGGGCGGTGGTGCGCTTCCTGCACGTGCTGTCGGCCGCGCTGTGGGTCGGCGGGCAGCTCACGGTCTCGCTGGTGGTGCTGCCGCTGGCCCGCCGCATCCTGGACGAGGAGCGGCGCGGCCAAGTGATGAACGCGGTCGGGCGGCGGTTCGGCATGTTCACCGGCGCGGTGTTCCTGCCCCTGCAGATCGGCACCGGCGTGGCCATCGCGTGGCACAAGGGCGTCACCTGGGAGTCGCTCGCCGAGCCCGGCTACGGCCGGATCCTGGCCGCCAAGCTGGCGTTGTTCGCCGCGGTCATGGCGGCGGCGGCCCTGCACGGCTGGGCCACCGGCGCCGGACGGCGCGGTTTCGCCCGCGCCATGGCGGTGACGTCGCTGGTCGGGTCCGTCGGCGTGATCCTGCTGGCCACCGCCCTGCCCGCGACCTAGACCCTCAGATCAGCCCCAGCGCGAGCATCGCGTCCGCCACCCGGCGGAACCCGTCGATGTTGGCACCGGCCACGTAGTTGCCGGGCATCCCGTACTCGTCGGCGGTCTCGAGGCAGCGGTCGTGGATGTCGCTCATGATCTCCTGCAGCCGGTGCTCGGTGGACTCGAAGCTCCACGAGTCGCGGCTGGCGTTCTGCTGCATCTCCAGGGCGCTGGTGGCGACGCCGCCGGCGTTGGCGGCCTTGCCCGGCCCGAAGGCGACGCCCGCCTCCAGGAACACCTTGATGCCCTCGGGCGTGGTCGGCATGTTGGCGCCCTCGCCCACCGCGACGCAACCGTTCTCGACCATGACGGCGGCGTCACGGCCGGTGATCTCGTTCTGGGTGGCGGACGGCATCGCCACCTCGCACGGCACGTCCCACACGCTGCCGCCCGGCACGAACGTCACGTGGTCGCCGCGGCGCGCCGCGTACGCCTCCAGCCGGCCGCGCTCCACCTGCTTGACCTGCTTGAGCAGGTCGAGGTCGATGCCCTTCTCGTCGACGACGTAACCGGAGGAGTCGGAGCAGGCCACCACCACACCGCCGAGCTGCTCGACCTTCTCGATCGTGTAGACGGCGACGTTGCCGGCGCCGGACACCACGACCCGCTTGCCGTCGAAGGACGTGCCGCGCGACTTGAGCATCTCCTCCACGAAGAACGCGCACCCGTAGCCGGTGGCCTCGGTGCGTACCTGTGCTCCCCCGTACACCAGGCCCTTGCCCGTGATCACGCCGGACTCGTAGCGGTTGGTGATGCGCTTGTACTGGCCGAACAGGAAGCCGATCTCGCGTCCGCCGACGCCGATGTCGCCCGCGGGCACGTCGGTGTACTCGCCGATGTGCCGGTAGAGCTCGGTCATGAAGCTCTGGCAGAACCGCATCACCTCACGGTCCGAGCGCCCCTTCGGGTCGAAGTCGGAGCCGCCCTTGCCGCCGCCGATGGGCAGACCGGTGAGGCTGTTCTTGAAGATCTGCTCGAACCCGAGGAACTTCACGATGCCGAGGTAGACCGACGGGTGGAAACGCAGACCACCCTTGTACGGGCCGAGCGCGCTGTTGAACTCGACCCGGAAGCCGCGGTTGATGTGGACCTCGCCGCGGTCGTCCTCCCATGGCACACGGAAGATGATCTGCCGCTCGGGCTCGCAGATGCGCTCGATGATCTTCGACTCGGCGTACTCGGGGTGCTTGCCGAGAACCGGGCCGACGCTCTCCAGCACCTCCCGCACCGCCTGGTGGAACTCGATCTCCCCCGGGTTACGGCGCAGGACGTTGTCATAGATCGACGACAGTTTCTCGTGCAACACGGACTCTCCCAGCTTATGTGCGATACGCGTCCTCACCTTACGAGGAAGCCTCCTGTGAGTCGTACGCGCCCCCCGCAGTGACCTGCGACTACCCGGCACGACCGGTAAGAATCCAGGTCAGGCCCCCGCGCCTACCCTGGGCCGGTCGGCCCGCACCGGCGGCGCGGGCTCCTCCTCGTGCCCCTCCACCGAAAGGTTGGGCAGCAGCCGGTCCAGCCAGCGCGGGCACCACCAGTTGGCCCGCCCCAGCAGCACCATGGTCGCCGGCACCAGGAATCCTCTGATCAGCGTGGCGTCCACGGCGATCGCCACCGCCAGGCCGACGCCGAACGTCTTCACCATCGAGTCGGGGTAGGCGATGAACGCGGTGAACACCGCCACCATGATCAGCGCCGCCGACGTGATGACCCGCCCGGTCGACCCCAGCCCCTCGGCCACCGCCCTGGCGTTGTCGCCGTGCTTCAGGTACGCCTGCCGCACCGCCGTCAGCAGGAAGACCTCGTAGTCCATCGACAGCCCGAACAGCACCGCGAACAGCATCAGCGGCACGTAACTCTCGATCGGCACCGAGAAGAACAGCGCCTGCACGTACGAGGCGTTCACGGGCGGGTCCATGCCCACCAGCCCGCTGCCCACGCCGAAGGAGAACACCGCCGCCAGCGCGCCGAACGCGGCCCCGAGCGAGATGAGGTTCATCAGCGCCGCCTTGATCGCCACCACCGGCGCCCGGAACGCCAGCAGCAACAGCAGGGCGCTGAGCAGCACGACGACGCCGATGACGAGCGGGGTGCGCTCGGTCAGCCGGTCGGCGGCGTCGGTGAGCGCGGCGACCTCGCCTCCCACGTGCACCTCCAGCCCGTCGCCGTCGAACGTCCTGATCTCGCGTACGAGGTCGGCGGCGCGCGGGTCGCTGGGCGGGTAGTCGGGGATGACCTGGATCATGGCCGCCCGCCCGGCATCGTTCAGCTTGGGCTCGGCCACGTGGGCGACGCCGCCGAGGTCCCCGATCCGGTCGGCGAGGCGTTCGGCGGCGGCCTCGGTGACCTCGCCCCGCCCGCTCGCCACCACGGTCAACGGCCCGGTGCTGCCGGGCCCGAACCCGACCGACATCAGCTCGTACGCCCGCCGCGGCTCCGACCCGTGCGCGCCGTACCCGTCGTCGAGCGTCCCGAGCTTGAGCGAGAGAGCGGGCGCGGCGAGCGCGGCCAGCACGAGCACGCTGCCGACGAGCACCCGCCACGGCCGCCGCGCCACCCACATGCCGAGCGCGGTCCACCCCGACGACTCCGGCCGGCGGCCGAGGAACGGCACCTTCAGCGCGTTCACCCCGTGGCCCAGCAGGCCGAGCTGGGCCGGCACGAGCGTGATCGCGGTGAGCACGGCCATCACGACGGAGATGCCGGTGATCCAGCCGAGCGTGGCCAGCAGCGGGAACCCGGCGAACATGAGCGCGGTGAGCGCGATGACGACCGTGCCGCCCGCGAACACCACCGCCCCGCCCGAGCTGGACACCGCCCCGCGCACCGCCTGCTGGACGGGCAGTCCGGAGGCGAGCAGCCGGCGGTAGCGCGACAGCAGGAACAGCGCGTAGTCGATGCCCACGCCGAGGCCGATCATCGTGGCCATGATCCCGGCCTGCTTCGGCACGTCCATGACATGCCCGAGCAGCCCGATCACGCCCAGTCCCGTGGCCACGCTGACCAGCGCGGTGAAGATCGGCACGAGCGCGGCCGTGAGCGTGCCGAACGCGAAGATCAGCACCAGCAGGGCGCAGATCACGCCGATGATCTCGCTCGGCCCGGTCTTGATCTCCTTGTCGGCGGGCGTCGAGCTGTCGTTCGCGACGACCTCCAGCCCCGCGTCGCGGGCCGGCTCGGCGGCCGCGGAGATCCGCTGCGTGTTCTCGGCCACCTTGCTGCTGTCGTGGCCCTCCAGCCGCACGGTGATGACGCCGATCTGCAGGTTCGAGGCGATGCCGCCCTGCCGGAACGGCGAGTCGGCCTCCTTGACGTGCTCCTGCTCGCGGATGTTCGCGACCGCGTCCTCGACGGCCCCCTTGCGCGGCTCCTCGATGAGCGGCCCGTCCGGGGAGTAGACGATGAGCTGTACGGTGCCGCCGGGCTGGAACCCCGGCCCGAAACCGTCACGCATCAGGTCATGAGCGCGCTGGGCGTCCGTGCCGGGGATGCTCACCTCGGTGCTGACGGGACTGCCCAGCACCAGGCTGCCGCCCATCGCGGCCACGGCCAGCGTCACCCATAAGGCCAGAACGGCCCTCCCGTGCCGGGCGCACCAGCCACCGAGCCAGCCCAGAAAGCGCGCCATCGCGACCCCCAGCCTCGAACGCCCGTCCTGTACGGTCGTACAGCACTACGATAAAGGGCGATAAAAGGGGGAAGGTTGCGCGAACCCGGAAATGAGATGATGACCACAGCCGACGACACCCGCAGCCGCATCCTGGCCGCCGCCCGCGAGCTCTTCGCCGAGCGCGGCTACGCCAACACTTCCCTGGCCGACATCGCCGCCGCCGTGGGCCTGACCAAGACCGCGATCGCGTACCACTTCCACCCCAAGGACAGGCTCGCCGCCGAGCTCATCGCCCCGGCGGCGGAGGACATGATCGCCCTGCTGGGCGCCGACTTCGCGGGCGACCGCCGCGCTTTCGTGACGGCGCTGGCCGGCTTCATGGTGCGGCACCGGGCGGTGATGCGGCTCTTCATGGAGGACCTCGGCACCGCCGACGCCGCCCCTCCGGGCTCGACGGGCGAGGCGGTCAGGACCTTCCGCGACGAGATCTACCTCAAGCTCGTCGGCCCCCGCCCGGACGAGGCCGCCACCGTGCGCGGCTGGGCCGTGCTCGGCGCCCTGCAGTCTGCCGTCGTGCACACCATGGACCTCCCCCAGGACGAGGTCCACGCCACCCTCCTGCGGGCCGCCCTCGCCATCGAAGACCTCTAGTCAGTCGAAGAGCTCGTCGACGGTGGCGACGCTCATCGCGCGGACGAGCCACGTGTCGAGCCGCGCCACCTCGGCGCACCCCTCGATCCGCGCCCGCGCCGCCTCGTCCACGGCCACCCCCCTGCGCTCCAGCAGCAGCAGAATCGACCTCGTCTCCCCCCGGACCTGCCCTTCCTCCCGCCCTTTCGCCCGCCCTTCCTCCCGCCCTTCCTCCCGCAACTGCTGGGCGAACTCGGACTGGTAACGGTACGTCCCGGTGGACATCATCTTCCTCCAGAGCTGCCGGGCTGTGGTGTCGCCGAGGCCGACTTCGATGAACTCGGCGAGGAAACCCGCATCATCGACGTCGAGGGTGTCCAGCGCTGGTGCCAGCGCCTCCAGTATGGCATTCACGCTACGTGAGAGGGCGTGCGCGAGCGCGGAGAACACGGCGAGGACCACGTCCTCCGCCGCCACGGCGGGATCGACGACGGCGGGGACGTTGTCGGGGCCCAGGGCGATCGGCCACATGGTCATGGTCGGCATGCCGGGAAGGCCGATCGACTTCGGGCCCCGGGCCCATCGCGCGGTGGACGCGTGCTGACAGATGACGATCAGCACGACCTCGCGCCGGAACTTCGCATGCAGGTAGCTGATGTAGTAGGCCCAGGCGGGAGGCTTCTCGTGGTCCCGCTTCCCCTGTGACTCGATGATGACCAGGTGTTCGCCGAGCTCGGACTTCACCTGGAGCAACGTGTCGACGCGTCGCTCGATCGGCAGGATCTCCGTGAGGTCGGTGTTGACCACCGACAACGAGCTGACTTCGGGGAACGGGATGTCCAGCGCCTTGAGGGTGCGGGAGAAGAGCGAGGGTTCCTCCTGGAAGATGCGGTGGAGGGCCTCGTGCGGCGCCGATGGCATGTGCTCTACGTTACCATTTGATTACTGTGGGTTGAACAAGGCGGCACCCCGGGAGTCACGCGAGCCGACGTCACTTCGGCAGGTGGGTGGCGGCGGTGGCCGGGGCTTTCAGCATGGCTTCGCGGACCTGTGCCGGGGGGAGGCCGTGGCGCAGGGCGACGACCGCGGCGGCGCTGACCGCGCCGATCGCCGCGCCGGCGACGGCTGCCGCGTCCACGGGGTCCAGTTCGTCCGGATAGGCGTGGTGGAGCGCGTCGGCCAGGGCGGTCTGGGCGGTGGCCATGCGCTGCAGCAGCCGCGCCTGGACCGCCGGCTCGGTGGCCACGAGCCGGGCGCGGGCGGCGGCCAGGCCGGTCGGGAGGTCCTTCGCGGAGGCGTCGGCGACCATCGCGCCGATCGCCCGGAGCAGCGCGTCACCCGGAGTCTCGCCGGGCCGCCGGTCGCCGAGCGCCGCGACGCCCAGCTCCACCCTGGGGACGCTGTTGGCCAGCAGCACGTCCTCCTTGGCCGCGAAGTGCAGGAAGAACGTGCGCGTCGAGAGCTGGGCCGCGGCGGCGATCTGCGCGACCGTCGTCCGCTCGTACCCCTTCTCCTCGAACAGCCGGACGGCGGCCTCGACCAGCGCCTCCCGGGTTCGTTCCTTCTTCGCTTCACGCAACCCCATGCCCGCGACTTTACTACATCGCATGTATTGCTACATTGAGTGTATTAATGCACGAGTGCAGCGAAAGGAGCTGTCATGGGCACCCTGGACGGACGGGTCGCGCTCATCACCGGCGCGGGACGCGGGATCGGCAGGCAGGAGGCGCTCTTCTTCGCCTCCGAGGGAGCGAAGGTCGTGGTCAACGACCCGGGCGTCACGCCGGAGGGCACCGGCGGCGACGCGGGCGTGGCCGGGGCCGTGGCCGACGAGATCAGGGCCGCCGGAGGCCAGGCCGTGGCCAGCACCGACGACGTCACCGACTGGGACGGGGCCAGGCGGATGGTCCAGACCGCGGTGGAGACGTTCGGCGATCTGGACGTGGTGGTCAACAACGCCGCCATCCACCGCAGGCGGGCGCTCGTGAACATGACGGAGGACGAGTTCGACGCCGTGCTGGCGGTGCACCTCAAGGGGACGTTCGCGGTCACCAGGTGGGCCGCCCGTCACTGGCGCGACCAGGGGGACACCCGCGACCGCGCGGTGGTCAACACCGTGTCCGCGTCGGGGCTGCTGCTGCCCGGCATCACGCAGGGCAACTACGCCGCGGCCAAGGCCGGTATCGCGGCGCTGACCACCGCCCACGCCGTGGAGCTCGCCCGGTACGGGGTGCGGGTCAACGCCGTGTCCCCGTCCATGGCCCGTACCCGGCTCACCGAGGGCGTCCCCGGGATGTCCGGCCCGCCGGACGTACCCGGGATGTCCGGCCCGCCGGACGGCGCGTTCGACCCGCTCGACCCCGCGCTGACAGCTCACGTCGCGGCCTACCTGGCCACGCCGGGGTGCCCGGTCAACGGGCAGGTGCTGGCGGTACGGGGGACGTCCGTGACAGTCCTGAACGGGTGGAGCGCCGGCGAGAGCGTGACCAAGGACGGCGCGCCCTGGACGGTCGCCGAACTCGGCGAGGCCATGGCGGCGCTTCCCCGGCGGGACCCGCTGGCGGAGGCGGTGGCGATGGTGGGAGGCAGTCTCGGCGACGGCAACCGCGACAAACTGCTGGCCATGGTCGACGCCATGCTCGCCGACCCCCGCTGACCCGGCCCCGGTGAGGAGAGGCCCTGTCAGGGCTCGGTCGAAGGTTCCGGGGTGGGGGTGGGAGTGGGCTCGGTGGGGTCGGGGCCGTCGGGAGGCCGGGCGCCGACCGTGATCGAGACGCGGGCGCCGGGTTCGGCGCAGGTGCCAGGGGCGGGGTCCTGGGCGATGGCGACGTTCCACTGGGACTCGTCCTCGACCACCTGCGTGCGTACCACCGGGACGAGGCCGGCGGCGCGGAGGGCCGCGAGCGCGCCGTCGCGCGACTGACCGGCCACCGGGGGCACGGGGGCGCCGCGGCGGGCCACGACCAGCGCGACCGGGGTGCCGCCCGAGACCCTGGCGCCCGCCTCCGGGGCCGTGGACAGGACCTGACCGTCCGGCTTCGCCGCGCAGGAGGTGGAGACCTTGCCCACCTTCAGGCCGGCGCCGGTGACCGCCGCCTCGGCCGCCTCGCGCCGCTCGCCGGTGACCGCGGGCACCTTCACCCCCGCCGACACCTCCAGCGCGACGGCCGAGCCCTTGGCGACGTGGGTGCCGGCGGCCGGTCGGGAGGCGAGCACCTGGCCGATCTTCCGCGGTGAGTCGGCCTTGGTGATGTCGCCGGCGGCGAGCCCGGCGCGTTCGAGCGCCCTGACGGCGGCGGCCCGGGAGAGCCCGGCCAGGGCGGGCACGGCGATCTCCACCGGTTTCCGGACGGGCGGCTCCTTCGACGCCAGGGTCCGGTCGTCCTGCGAACGTTCCTCCGTCGGCGGCCGCTCCTTGGCGGGCTGGTCGTCGGCCGCCTGTCCGGACGGCTCGGCGGTGGGTCCGGAGGTCGGCGTACCGGCCCGTACCCGCATGCCGTCCTCCCTGAACAGCGGCACGAACAGGCTCACCAGCACAGCCGCGGTCACCAGCAGCGCCCCGACCACCGCCAGCCCCGCCTTCCCCAGCGCCCGCCGCGGCGACCCGGACCCGCCCGTCCCCACCCGCGAACCACCCTCACGCCCCGGCGGCCCGGCCGTGTAAGGCCCGCCCGTCCCCACGCGCGGCGCAGCCTCGCGCCCCGACGAGTCGGCCGAGTAGGGGAGGCCAGGCGGAGCCGTCCCTTCCCGCTCGGGCGGGGCGGGCTCGCGTGGCACTCGCTCGACGGGATACCCGGCGGGTGACCCGCGATAGGCTGCGCCGCCCAGCCTCGGCCTCGCCTCCCGCCCAGAGTCACCTGCCCCAGACTGCCCGGTGCCGCCTGCCGCCGGAGGCGATGCGTCGTCTCGGTCCCCTCCGGACGAAGGCCCGCCGTGATCGCTGCGGTCCTCCTCCGACCCGCCGTCACCTGGTCGGCTGGACGAGGGAGCGGGGGGTTCCGGCAGGTGGTAGTCGTCCGGGGTGCCCGTGGTCTCCGGTTCCGCGAGAGGGACCGGGCGGGAGTCGGCGACCGGCGGGCGGGGCGGGGGGACGGCACGGAGGATGTGCGGCGGAGGCGAGCGCAGCACCTCCGCCGGCACGCCTTCCGACGTACCCAGCAGTTCCAGCAACAAGTCCCGGCTGGTCGGCCGGTTCCTGGCGTCCTTGTCGAGGCACGCCTCCACCAGTGCCCTGAGCGGCCCTTCCAGGCTCCCCAGGTCGGGCGGCGCGGTGAGGATGCGGTGCAGCACCGGCGCCACCGAGTCCTGCCCGAACGGCGCCGTCCCGTTGGCGGCGAAGCAGATGGTGGCGCCCCACGAGAACACGTCCACCGCCCCGGTGACCGCGCTCGCGGTGATCTGCTCGGGAGCCATGTACGCGGGAGTGCCGACGCTCCTGTTGGACAGCGTGGCGGCCGCGTCGAGCGCCCTGGCCAGGCCGAAGTCGATGACCCGCGGCCCGTCGGGCCCGAGGAGCACGTTCTGCGGCTTGAAGTCGCGGTGCACGATGCCCGCGCGGTGGATCGCCGCGATGGCCGTGACGGTGCCGACGGCGAGCCGCTCCAGCCCGCCGCCGCGCCGCGGCCCGGTGAGCATGACCTCGCGGGCCAGCGAGGGCCCGTCGACATACTCGCTGACGATGTACGGCCTGCCCTCGTCGAACCCGGCGTCCACCACCTGCGCGGTGCAGAACCTGGCCACGTGCTTGGCCAGCTCCACCTCCCGCAGGAACGCCCCGCGCCCGTCGCCCACCGGCCCGTGGAGCAGCTTGACCGCGTAGCTCTCTCCGGCGAGGGTGCCGAGGAACACCACACCCTGGCCGCCCTCCCCCAGACGCCCGGACAGCTCGTAGGGCCCGAGTGTCCGTGGATCCCCCGTCCTGAGCGGCTGCGCCGTTGGCACGGGGCGCCTCCCCTCGCCGCCACCCCACCTACCCTTCCCACTGAAGCAGCCGGTGGCGGAGAGTCAACGGCGGCCGGGCCATCGCCACCTGACCGTGACCGTTCGAGGTCAGGACGACCGGGCGACCTTGCCCGAATACGTCACTTCTTCCTCACCCTGCCGGGTGACCGTGATGACCATCTGGCCACTGTCGCCGATCGGCCGCATCCGGAGCGTTCCCGGATGGCACGCGGTGCCGGCGACGTGCAGCAGCTCGTACACGAGGTCGCCCACGGGCCGCAGGATGCCGGAGCAGTGCAGATCGGCGCCCCACCGCATGCTGGACTCCCCGCCGTCATCGAGCCGGATGTCGACGGGGAACACCCGCCCGGCGCTGGGATGCGTCGCCGAACCGGTCCAGCGCCCCGCCCGGCCCTCACCCTGCGGCCAGAGCACGAACGCGGCCACCGCGCACGCCGCCAGCAGGGCCGCGGCGACGACGGGCCACTTCGCTAATCGCCGCTTGACCGGCGGAGCCTGCCGAACGGGCGCGGCGGTGTCGACGAGCCGCGCGAGCGCCCGGCTCCCGGTGAGCTCGTGCCGACCGGTCAGAGGCACCCGCCACGCCACGGTGGCCGGCCCGTCGGTGCCCGCGTCATCTGATGGAACGGGCCGCGTGCCACCGGGCGGCACGGGACCGGAGGCGGACCCGAGCGCGGCCATGGCGCCCGAGGTCAGCACGTCGCCGGTGGCGTCCTGGCCGAGCAGGCGCCGCAGCACCTCCTCCGCGTCCGGCCGGTCGCCGGGCTCGGGCGCCAGGCAGGCGTCGACGATCGCCCTGAGCGGCCCGGACAGCGTGCCCAGGGCCGGCTTCCCGTACAGGATGCGCGCCATGACCTCCTGGACCGTCGCCGCCGTGAACGCGTGGCGGCCCGTGGCGGTGAAGGCGACGGTCAGCGCCCACGCGTAGAGGTCGGCGGGCGGCCCCGCGGGCTCGCCCTTGATGCGCTCGGGGGCGAGGTACGAGGGCGTGCCGACGGGAATCTTGCCGGTGGTCGCGGTGCCGTCCATCAGCCGGGAGACGCCGAAGTCGATCACCCGCGGCCCGTCGAGGCTGAGCAGCACGTTGCCGGGCTTGAAGTCGCGGTGCACGACCCCGGCCCGGTGGATGGCGCCCAGGGCGGTGGCGGTGCCGATGGCCAGCCGGTGGAGCGAGCCTCCGGTGCGCGGCCCCTGCTCGGCGATGTGCTCGCGGAGCGAGACGCCGTCGACGTACTCGCTCACCAGGTAGGGCCGGTCGCCTTCGAGGTCGGCGTCGAGGAGCTGGGCGGTGCAGAAGGGCGCCACCCTGCGCACCGCCTCGACCTCGGCCAGGAACCGCCGCCGCACCGCCGGGTCGGCCGACAGGCTGGCGTGCAGCAGCTTGACCGCGACCTGCGCGCCCTGGCCGGTGTGGCCGAGGTAGACGACGCCCTGCCCGCCCTGGCCGAGCCGCGCCGAGAGCCGGTACGCGCCCAGCAGGCGCGGGTCATCGGCTCGGAGCTCGGACATAAGGCGTCATTATTGCAGGATCATGGAGGCCCGGACGGGTCGTTCCCGGTCAGCCCGAGCTCCGCCATGGCGAGACCGGCCAGGTCGTCGGGCATCTCCCGGATCGTCCCGATGCGCACGAGGGCGGCGACGCCGAGGTAACCGCCGTAGGCGGCGAGCACCCGCCGGCGCGCCTCCTGCCGGGGCAGCCCGAGCTCGCGCAGCACGCCCTCCATGTAGGCGAGGCGCCGCTCGCTCACCCGGCGCGCCACCTCACCGACCAGCGGGTCGTCGGCCTCGCTGATCAGCCGGAACGCGATCGCGGCGTCCCGCCCCTCGCCGAACGCCCGCTCCAGCAGCACGCGCATGCGCTCCAGCGGGCCGGCGACGTCCTCCAACCGGGCGATGACCCGCTCGGTCTGCGCCTCCCAGCGCCGCAGCGCGGCCTCCAGCAGCGCCCGCCGGTTGGCGAAGTGCCAGTAGAAGCTGCCCTTGGACACGCCCAGCCGGGCGGCCACCGGCTCCACGGCGACGGCGGCGACGCCGCCTTCCGCCAGCGCGGCCAGGGCCGCCTCCGCCCAGTCGTCCGCACTCAGTCGTCCCACCCGGCCAGCCTTCCATACGGTGGCGTATAGTCCGAACCATACGCAACCGTACGGAGGCTCCAGTGGTCACCAGCGCCGCCCGGCTCATCCCCCGGCCCGACATGTCCGAACGGCACGCGATCCTGATCGACGCCTCCCGGGAGCGCGTGTGGGAGGCGCTCACCGGCATGAGCGCGGACGACGTCCCCCTGGCCAAGCCCCTCTTCGCCGCCAGGTCGCTGGTCTCCCGCCTGGTCCACGGCCGCACGCCGGAGCCAGGCCCCGGCTTCACCCCGCTGGTCGTGGACCCGGGCCGGGAGGTGGTGCTCGGCCTGATCGGCCAGTGGTGGCGGCTGGGCAGGTCACAGGACGTGCCGGTCGGCTCGCTAGAGACATTCGAGGCGTTCGACCGGCCCGGGTTCGCCAAGGGCACGTTCGCCTTCGCCTTGGCGGAGGAAGGCGGCCGCATCCGGCTGACGACGGAGACGCGGGTGGTCGCCACCAGCCCCGACGCGCTGCGCGCCTTCCGCCCGTACTGGATCGTCATCCGGCCGGGCAGCGGGCTCATCCGCCGCCTCATCCTCTCGGCGGTGCGCTCCCGGGCTCTGCGGTCTTGAGGTTGTCCAGCATCCGCCGGAGCAGGCCGGCCATCTGAGCCATCTCCTCCCCCGAGAACCCGGCGAACACCCGCCGGCTGATCGTGCCGAATATCGGCGTCAGCTCCGGCACCAGCGCCTGGCCCTCGGGGGTGAGCTCGATGACGACGGACCTGCGGTCGCCGGGGTGCGGGGCCCGCCGCACCAGCCCTTTGGCTTGCAGCCGGTCCAGCAGCCTGGTCATGCCCGCGGTGTCGGTGCCCAGGTGGTGCTTGAGCTCACTGGGGGTGGCGTTGCCGGCGGCGGCGTTCCCCAGCAGGGCGGCCTGCTGCACGGTCAGGCCGTACGGCGCGAGCAGGCGTTCGGTCTCGGTGTTGAGCTCCCGCCCGACGAGGGCCAGCAGGGAGCCGCCACCCAGCACGAGAGCGATCGAGGCTTCGGTCATGCGCCGATGATAGCTGTTCGAACAGTTACTGTCGCAACAGCTATTTTGCCCGCGCTGCTCGGCGCGATAGGTTTTGCGGGTGCTGGAACAGGTTGTGGCGACGCGTTACGTGACGCCGCTGCGCGAGGGCGGGTCGTTGCCCGGGGTGGTCGAGGGCGACGACCTCGGCACCTACGTGGTCAAGTTCCGGGAGGCCGGCCAGGGCCGCAGAGTCCTGGTCGCCGAGATCATCGCCGGCGAGCTGGCCCGCCGCCTCGGTTTCCGCACCCCCGAGCTGAAGATCATCGACGTCGACCCGCAGCTCGGCGCCCGCGAGCCCGACGAGGAGGTGCAAGACCTGCTCAAGGCGAGCGCGGGCCGCAACCTGGCGGTCGACTTCCTGCCGGGCGCGCTCGGCTTCGAGCCGCTCGCCTGGGCCCCCGACCCGGCCTTCGCGGCCCGGCTGGTCTGGTTCGACGGCCTGATCCACAACCTCGATCGCACCTGGCGCAACCCCAACCTGTTGCTCTGGCACGGCGACAGCTGGCTGATCGACCACGGCGCGGCACTCTGGTTCCACCACAACTGGAAGACGGCCGACCCGCAGCGCCCGTTCGACGCCGGCGACCACGTGCTGGCCCCGTTCGTCGAGGGCGCCGAGAGCGTCGAGGAGGCGGCCGCCGCCCTGTCCGCGCCGATCACCCGCGAGCTGCTCCAGGAGGTGACGGCGCTGGTGCCCGACGCGTGGCTCGACGGCGAGCCGGGCTTCGCCTCACCAGGAGCCGTGCGCGAGGCGTACGTCGATCACCTGCTGCGGCGCGCGCACGGGCCTGGCGGGTGGCTGACCAGCGCGGCGCCGAAGGCGCAGCGGCCGGGCCCGGGGTCGGTCGGCGAGTTCTGGCGAGGTGGGCGCGGGTGAGCAGGGACGTCTACGAGTACGCCGCGATCAGGGTGGTGCCGCGGGTGGAGCGCGGCGAGCTGATCAACGCGGGCGTGCTGCTCTACTGCCAGCCGCGCGCCTACCTGTGCGCGCGGGTCGAGCTGGACGCGTCCCGCCTGCGCGCCCTCGACCCCGAGGCCGACGTGGCGCGGGTCGAGGAGGCTCTGGGCGCTTACGCGCTGGCCTGCGGCGACGAGGCGGGCCCGCTGTCGGCCGAGTCGCTGGGCGGCAGGTTCCGCTGGCTGACCGCGCCCCGCAGCACGATCGTGCAGACCGGCCCGGTCCACGCCGGCCTCACCGCCGACCCGGAAGCCGAGCTGACGCGCCTGTTCGACAAGCTCGTCCGGATCTGACCCCCGCCCGGCCCTTCCTGCAGGGGACGAACGTACGTAAATGACGTAAAATCCGGTCATGGCGGTGCGGCAACCCCGGCGGGTCGCCTGGGAGGCTGCCCGGATCTTCGTGCCCGCGGCCGCCACGGAAGTCTACTGGTGGCTCAGCGAGGCGGTCGGCCACTACCTCGGCGTCATGTACGAGCTCAAGCTGGCCGAGACCCGCCTGCGGCTGGCGGAGGAGCCGGGAGCGACGCCCCTGGAGATCATCACGTGGCGGATCAGCCTGGACGAGCTGCTCGACGAGCGGCCGGGCGAACTGTCGATCCTCGCCCAGCTCGCCGAGGAGACCGCCGACCGGGTCAGAAGAGCACGGACATGAACGTGTCGACCTCGTGGAAGCCCACCCGGCGATAGACCGCCCTGGCCGAGTGGTTGAAGTCGTTCACGTACAGCGTCACCACGGGCGCGAAGCAGTCGAGCGCGGCCTCCACGATCGCGGCCATGCCCGACACCGCGTAACCCCGCCCGCGCAGGTCGGGATGGACCCACACGCCCTGGATCTGGCAGGCGTGCGGGGTCACCGCGCCGATCTCGGCCTTGAACACCACCCGGCCGCCCTCGATCCGCGCGTAAGACCGGCCGATGCGGATCAGCTCGGACACCCGGGTGCGGTAGAGCGCGCCGCCGTCGCCGAGGTTGGGCGAGACGCCCACCTCCTCGGTGAACATCGCCACGCAGGCCGGCAGCAGGATCTCGAACTCCTCCGGCCGCACCCGCCGCACCAGCGGGTCGGCGGGCACCGGCGGCCTGCGTGAGGTCGCCATGACCGGCTGCGCCCAGCGGATCGCACGGGCCCGGCCCCAGTGCGGCTCCAGCCGCTCCCACAGCTGCCCCACCGCGTCGGCGGGACCCACGATCGAGGAGCAGCGGCGGCCCTGCTTGCGCGCGCGGTCGGCGAAGGCGTGCACCGCTTCGGGGCCCGCGTTGATCGGCACCAGGTTGGCGCCCGCGTAGCAGAGGGAGACGAGCGCGCCGCGCGGCCCGAAGCCCCACATCTGCCCGCCGAGCCGGGCCGGGTTGAGCCCCACGCTCCGCACCCGGGACGCGACGAAGACGTTCGCGACCGGGTCGGTGTCGAGCAGAGCGAGCACCTCGTCCCGGTCGCTGTCGTCGAGGACGCGCGACGCCGATGTACGCAGCATCACATGGTCAGACTACGCGAACGACCACGGAATAGCTCATCTGGCTAGCACGTCGGTGAGCCTTTCGTGACCTAGAGAGGAGCGGGACTTCATGCGGGCCTTCGGTCGCGGCTCCGGCTTGGCCGCGCACCGCGCCCCCTGGGCGGGTACGGTGCCGTCCTGCAGGTAGCCCACCAGGTGGCGATCCACGCACCGGTTGCCGGCGAACGAGATGCCGTGGTCGCCGCCCGTCTCGACCACCATGCGCGCGGTCGGGAACCTGCCGCGCATCGTGACCGCTCCCGCGTACGGGGTGGCGGCGTCGTCGCGCGACTGGAGCATGAGGATCGGCGGGAGCCGCCACGAGCCGCGCACCTTGACCGGCTCCCCGCCGCGCACCGGCCAGAACGCGCACGGCGCGTTGAACCAGGCGTTCGGCCAGGTGAGGAACGGCGCCTCCTGGTGCAGCCTGGTCATGTCGCGGCGCCAGGTGTTCCAGTCGCGCGGCCAACGCGAGTCGCGGCACTGGACGGCGAGGTAGACGGCGTAGCCGTTCTCGTCGTCCGCGTCGTTCTTGCCGTGCTTCTCCCAGGCGGCGACCAGCGGCTTCGGGTCGCCCTCGCGGACGTAGGCGGACCAGGCGGCGATCAGCTCGGGCCAGACCCTCTCGCTGTAGCCGGCGATCGTGAAGGTGTCGTCCAGCTCGCTCGGGCCGACCACGCCGCCCGCAGGCTGCTCCGCCAGCCGGGAGCGCATCGCGTACCAGGCGAACCTGGTCTGCCTGGCGGTGCGGCCGAGCTGGTAGGTCCGGTTGTGGCGGGCCGTCCACGCCATGAGCGCGCGGTGACGCTTCTCGAAGGCGCGGTTCTGCGTCAGGTTGCTCCGGTACCACTCGCCGTCGGGCTCCACCACGCTGTCGAGCACCAGCCGCTTGACCCGCTGCGGGAACAGGGTGGCGTAGACGGCGCCGATGTAGGTGCCGTAGGAGTAGCCGAGGTAGCTGATGCGCTGCTCGCCGAGCGCGGCGCGGATCCGGTCGAGGTCCCTGGCGACGTTCTCCGTGTTCATGTGCGGCAGCAGCCACGACCAGGCGCTGCCGCACCGGTTGGCGTAGTCGGCGGCCCGGCTGAGCAAGGTGTTCTCGTCGGCGCGATCGACCGGCACCGAGTCGGGACGGGGCGGCCGGTGGTAGACCTCGGGGTCGACGCACCGCATCGCCGGCTGGCTGGCGCCCACCCCGCGGGGGTCGAAGCCGACGACGTCGTAGCGGTCGCGCAGCTCGCGCGGCAGCGCCGCGGCCACGTACACGGCCAGGTCGCGGCCGGACGCGCCGGGGCCGCCCGGGTTGACCACCAGGGTGCCGAGATGGTTGCCGTCACGGGGCTCCTTGGCCTTGATCCGGTTGACGGACAGCCTGATGGCGTGCCCCAACGGCTCCCGGTAGTCGAGCGGCACCCGTACGGTGCCGCACTGGGTGCCGAGGCTCTCCGCCAACGTGGTGAGCTTCTTCTCGCCCTTCTTCGGGCAGGCGCCCCACGTGACCCGCGCCGGCGGGGTCTCCGGCTTCGCCTCGGCGCCCACGCTCGCCGGCGCCACGCACACGCCCAGCATGGCCATGCCGCCCACCATGCCGCCCACCAGTGTCACGAACCGCTTCATCCGGCTCCTCCCCCATTCCATAGGCGAGGAATACTGCCGTACGTAGCGACTCGGTGACGGACGGTATGGAGAATTGCTTGCCATTCCGTGATGCCGCCCTGGTCTCCGGCGCGGGGTCCTCGTCAGTAGAGGTTCAGACGGTCATAGGCGGGGCGCCACTCGTCCCGGTACGCCTCCCGGAGGGCGGCGGGCATGCCGTCGAGGATGGCCGCCACCACCCGGGGGTCCTTGTCGTCGAGCAGCCAGGGCAGATAGGTCGGGGCGTCGCCCCCGATGCGCTCGCGGTGGGTCTGGCCGAACCGGCTCCACTGCTCCTCGCCGAGTGTGGCGTCGATGAGCGCGAGCCCTTCGGACTCCTCGTGCCGCAGATGCCCGCCCAGACCGGTGACCAGGGCGTCGACCAGGCCGCCGAGCCGCTCGGCGCCGCTCTCGCGGTCGGCGAGAGCGGCGTCCACGCCGTCCAGCAGCGGGTCGATGGCGGCGTGCTCGTCCTCCATCGCGTCGAGCAGCGCCAGACCGTCGGCGCTCACGGCGTCGCGCATCGCGGGCCAGAGCGCGACGTCCTCGGACGTGTGGTGCACCCGCAGGAACTTCTTGAACAGCTCCCATCCGACGGCGGCCCGCAGGATCCGCCGCGGGTCGTCGCCGGTCTTGGCGGCGACGCGGGCGACGCGCTCCAGCTCGCGCCGGAGCGCGTCGTGCATCGCGAGCATCATCGACATGTCCAGCCGGTAGGTCATGGCTGCCTCCTCGTTCAGGTGTCAACCACGCTAACCGTCACTATGGCCAATCGTCAACATGCCAACTATTTGTGCGCTTAACCATCAGCTCCATGGGTAAGCTGCCTTGCCGGAGGTGTGCCTCATGCAGGACAGGACGCTCGCGGAAACCCTGAGCAGGTCTCCAGGGAGGCTGCTGCGCCGGGTCTACGCCCGCTTCACCGCGGAGGCGCTGAGCGACGACCCGCGCTCGCGCGACTTCGTGGTCCTCGACACCCTCGCCGACCAGGACGCCGACTCCCAGCTCGAACTGGCCGAGCGGCTCGGCATCAACCGGACGATCATGGTACGGCTGGTCGACAGGCTCCAGCAGGCCGGGTACGTCACCCGTACCCGCAACCCCGCCAACCGGCGCTCCTACGTGCTGTCGATCACCGAGGAGGGCCGCAAGGCACGCGACGCCATGCGCGAGGCGGTCGCCGAGCGGGACGCCCGCGTCACCGCGTCACTGACCCCCGGCGAACGCGAGCGGCTCAACGAGCTGCTCAGCCTGCTGCTGCCCGAGCCCGAGCCGCTCCGGACCACCGCCTACCTGGTGGCGCAGGCGCACTACCGGCTGCGCCGCATGGGCGACGCGCTCCTGGCCGGCTCGGGCCTGCGCACCCGCCACTTCGGCAGCCTGGCCGCCCTGGAGACCCTGACCCCGTGCGCCCAGCAGCAGCTCGCCCGCCGCCTGGACATCACCGAGCCGGCCGCCGCGCAGATCGTCGACGAGCTGGTGCGGCTCGGGCTGGTCGCCCGCGGTCAGGACCCCGCCGACCGCCGCCGCTACGCGCTGGAACTGACCCCCCTCGGCAGGCAGCGCCT
This sequence comes from Nonomuraea sp. NPDC054003, assembly GCF_055585125.1. Classification (NCBI taxonomy): domain Bacteria; kingdom Bacillati; phylum Actinomycetota; class Actinomycetes; order Streptosporangiales; family Streptosporangiaceae; genus Nonomuraea; species Nonomuraea sp. NPDC054003. The sequence goes on along the minus strand of NZ_JBVJKR010000003.1, from coordinate 29,837 downwards.
CACCACCGTCCGCGAAGCCGCCGAACACCTGCAGGCGGAGATCCTGTCTCTCCTGGGCCCCGAGGCCGAGCACGAGCTCCGCGTCCTCCTCACCAAGCTCCTCCCGGACCCCTGAGAGTCGCGGGAGGCACGGGGTCAGCGCACGACGACCTCGGGCCCGGAGGCGTCGTCGTCGAGGTCGACCGCCACGCCCATCTCCTCGGCCAGGCGGAGGGCCTCCTCGATGAGGGTCTCGACGATCTGCGACTCCGGCACGGTCTTGATGACCTCGCCCTTGACGAAGATCTGGCCCTTGCCGTTGCCCGAGGCCACTCCCAGGTCGGCCTCACGCGCCTCGCCTGGGCCGTTGACGACGCAGCCCATCACGGCCACCCGCAGCGGCACCTTGAGCCCTTCGAGCCCGGCCTGGACCTGGTCGGCCAGCGTGTAGACGTCGACCTGGGCGCGCCCGCACGACGGGCAGGACACGATCTCCAGCCCTCGCTCGCGCAGCCCGAGCGACTCCAGGATGGCGGTGCCGACCTTGACCTCCTCCACCGGAGGCGCCGACAGCGACACCCGGATGGTGTCGCCGATCCCCTCGGCCAGCAGCGCGCCGAACGCCACCGCCGACTTGACGGTGCCCTGGAAGGCCGGGCCCGCCTCGGTGACGCCGAGGTGGAGCGGGTAGTCGCACTGGGCCGCGAGCAGCCGGTAGGCGTTGATCATGACGACCGGGTCGTTGTGCTTGACCGAGATCTTGATGTCGCGGAACCCGTGCTCCTCGAAGAGCGAGCACTCCCACAGCGCCGACTCGACCAGCGCCTCGGGCGTGGCCTTGCCGTACTTCTGCAGCAGCCGCGGATCGAGCGACCCGGCGTTGACCCCGATGCGGATCGGCACGCCGTGCTCGGCGGCGGCCTTGGCGATCTCGCCCACCTTGTCGTCGAACTTCTTGATGTTGCCCGGGTTGACGCGCACCGCCGCGCAGCCCGCCTCGATGGCGGCGAAGACGTACTTCGGCTGGAAGTGGATGTCGGCGATGACCGGGATCTGCGACTTCTTCGCGATGATCGGCAGCGCCTCCGCGTCGTCCTGGGACGGCACGGCCACCCGGACGATCTGGCAGCCGGACGCGGTGAGCTCGGCGATCTGCTGCAGGGTGGCGTTGACGTCGGCGGTGACGGTGGTGGTCATCGACTGCACGGAGACGGGCGCGTCACCGCCCACGGGCACGCCGCCGACCATGATCTGGCGGGAGTGTCGGCGTTCGGCGAGCGGCTTGGGACGGACCGTGGGGATGCCGAGTGCTACAGGAGACATTTCAACCCTTGTGTGTCGACGACGCTTCCCAGTCTAGGGAGCTAGCGGGACTGCCCGGCTGTGAGCTCCGCCGCACGGGCGCGGGCCCACGCGTCGGCGGCGAGCACCTCCTCGACGGAGCCGGCCGGGGTGACCTGATGTTCTTCGACGACCTTGGCGACCGTGTCGACGATGCCGAGGAACGGCAGCCCGCCCTTGACGAACGCCTCCACGCACACCTCGTTGGCCGCGTTGTAGACGGCCGGGGCGGTGCCGCCCGCCGAGCCGACGTGGCGGGCCAGCGCGACCGCCGGGAAGGCGGCGTCGTCGAGCGGCTCGAAGGTCCAGGTGTGGGCCCTGGTCCAGTCGACCGGCGGGGTGGCCGCGGGGACGCGCTCGGGGTGGCCGAGCGCCAGGGCGATGGGCAGCCGCATGTCGGGCGGGCTCGCCTGGGCGATGGTCGAGCCGTCGACGTACTCCACCATCGAGTGGATGATCGACTGCGGGTGGACCACGACCTCGATCCGGTCGAAGCCGAGGTCGAACAGCAGGTGGGCCTCGATCACCTCCAGGCCCTTGTTGACCAGGGTGGCCGAGTTGATGGTGATCACCGGGCCCATGGACCAGGTGGGGTGGGCCAGCGCCATCTCGGGCGTCACGCCGGTCATCTCGGCGCGGGTGCGGCCGCGGAACGGGCCGCCGCTGGCGGTGACGACCAGCCGCTTGACGGCGCCGGGATCGTGGCCCCGCGGCCCCGACGCCCACAGGCACTGCTGCAGCGCCGAGTGCTCGGAGTCGACCGGCACGAGCTGACCGGGCCTGGCCAGCCGCTTGACCAGCGGCCCGCCGACGATCAGGGACTCCTTGTTGGCCAGCGCGAGCATCCGCCCGGCCTCCAGGGCCACCAGCGTGGAGGTCAGGCCGAGCGCGCCGGTGATGGCGTTGAGCACGGTGTCGCACGGCCGGCCGGCCACCTCGGCGACCCCGTCGGCGCCGGCGAGCACCTCGGGGCTCGCCCCGAGCGCGGCCAGCGCCTCACGCAGCGCGGGCACCGCGGCGGGATCGGCGACGGCGACGACCTCGGCCCCGGACTCGGCCGCCTGGCGGGCGAGCAGGTCGGCCCTGCCGCCCCCGGCGGCGAGGCCGGCGACCCTGAACCGGTCGGGGTTGGCGGCGATCACGTCGAGGGCCTGGGTGCCGACGGAGCCGGTGGATCCGAGGACGGTGACGGAGCGGAGGGTCGGTGCGCGCACCCGTCCATTGTCCCCCGACACCGCACGTGCCCGCGCACAGAACCCGCGACCCGCCATGAGGAATTTCACGGAAAGTAGCCGCAAGGACACATCTCGTGGTGCACACTCGGTGGGCATGACCCTGAGCACCCCCTTGCTCGCGGCGGCGCCCCTCGTCGCGGGCCTGCTGGGCCCCGCCCTCGTCGGGGCGACTCCCGAGCGACACTCGAGCGTCGTCCCGCCGCCGCCCGCGGCGGCCACCCGCCTGCCCGAGGCCCCGGCGCCCGCCGACGTCGTCGAGCACATCGCGGCCCGCGGCGCGGCCGACCACCTGCGCGTGCTCTCCTACTGGACCCCCGACCGCATGGACAACGCCCTGCCCATCGACCTGCCCGGTCTGGTTACCGAGGGCGGCCTGCTGAGCGGCCTCACCGGCGGCACCGGCCTCGGCGTCGCCCCCGGGGTCACCGGCGGCGACGTCCGCCTGGTCCCGCCCCGGCGCGGCACGCGGGCCGAGGCCCGCCACCAGTCGGCCCGCCCGCTGGCCCAGACCTCCGGCTCCCGCTGGGCGGTCGGGGGCGCGGTGGCCAGGACCACCGGCCGCGTCTTCCTCACCATGAACGGCGTCGACTTCGTCTGCTCGGCCAGCACCGTGCGCAGCCGCAACCGCGACGTCGTGGTCACCGCCGGCCACTGCGTCAAGGACGGCTCCGGCGCCTGGGCCAAGAACTGGACGTTCGTCCCCGGTTACGGCACGAACGGCGCCAAGCCGTACGGGCAGTGGACCGCGCGCCGCATGTTCGTGGCCGGGCCCTGGTCGCGGGGCTCCGACGACAGCTACGACGTGGGCATGGTGGCGCTGGCCCCCTCACGCGGCCGGCACGTGGCCGACGTGGTGGGCGTCCAGGACATCGCCTTCAACGCCCCGCGCGGCGGCCACGCGATCGGCTTCGGCTACCCGGCCGACCCGCCCTACGACGGCCGGCACCTGGTCTACTGCGCCGGCCGCCTGCGTGACGACCCCTACGGAGACACCCACGACCAGGGGCTCGGCTGCGACATGACGGCGGGCTCCAGCGGCGGCCCGTGGCTGACGCGCTTCGACACGTCCACCGGCAGGGGCACGATCACGTCCGTGAGCAGCTTCAAGTACAGCGACGACCGCCGCACCATGTACGGCCCCATCCTGGGCGAGCCCGCCAGGAAGCTCTTCCACACCGCGGAGCGCGCCTGAAGGCCGGGCCCGCGCCCGTCTCTCAGAGGCTGAGCCCCGTCAGCACCATGACCTTCTCGTACGTGAGATCCTCCATGGCCGCGCGCAGGCCCTCGCGCCCGACGCCGGAGTCCTTCACCCCGCCGTACGGCATCTGGTCGGCCCGGTAGGACGGCACGTCGCCGATGATCACGCCGCCGACCTCAAGCTCGCGGTTGGCCCGGAACGCCGTGTCGAGCGACCTGGTGAACACCCCGGCCTGCAGCCCGTACGCCGAGTCGTTGACCGCGGCGAAGGCCTCGTCCACCGAGTCGACCGGCTGCAGCACCATGACGGGGCCGAACACCTCCTCGCGGCAGACCTTGGCGTCGGCGGGGACGTCGGCGAGCACCGTGGGCGCGAACGTGGCGCCCACACGGGTGCCGCCCGCCAGCACGCGGGCGCCGCCCTCGACGGCCTCGCGCACCCACTCCTCGACCCGCTCCGCGGCGGCCTCGGAGACCAGCGGCCCCACCTGGGTCTTCTCGTCGGCCGGGTCGCCGACGACGAGCCCGGCGACGGCGGGGAGCAGCCTCGCCACGAAGTCGTCGTACACCGGCCGCTCGACGATCACCCGCTGCACGGCGATGCAGCTCTGACCGGCCTGGTAGTTGGAGAACAGCGCGACGCGCCGGGCCGCCCAGTCGAGGTCGGCGTCGGCCAGCACCACGGCGGCGGCGTTGCCGCCCAGCTCCAGAGTGACGTGCTTGCGCGGCACCTGGTCGGCGATGGCGTAGCCGACGGGGGCGGAGCCGGTGAACGACACCACCGGCAGCCTCGGGTCCAGCACCAGGCCGGAGGCCCGCTCGTTGGCGACCGGCAGCACCGAGAACATACCCGCGGGCAGCTCGGTCTCGGCCAGGATCTCGCCCAGCACCAGCGACGACAGCGGCGTGGCCGGGGCGGGCTTGACCACCACGGGGGCGCCGACGGCGATGGCCGGGGCGACCTTGTGCGCGACCAGGTTGAGCGGGAAGTTGAACGGCGTGATCGCCAGCACCGGACCGTACGGGACGCGGGACACGTAGGCCATCCGGCCGGCGGCGGCGGGCTCGGTGTCGAGCCGCTGCACCTCGCCCGACCAGCGCCGGGTCTCCTCGGCGGCGAAGCGGAAGGTGGAGACGGCGCGGCTCACCTCGCCGCGCGCCCAGAAAATAGGCTTGCCGTTCTCGGCCGTGATCAGGTGGGCGATCTCGTCGGACCTTTCGGCCAGTCGCCGGGAGACGTGGGCGAGCGCCTCCGCGCGCACGTGGATCGGCAGCGCGGCGGCTTCGCGCGCGACCGCCTTGGCGGCGGCGACGGCCTCCTCCACCTGGGCATCTGTCGGCACGGAGACCCGGCCGACCTCGCGACCGTCGTCGGGATTGGTCACGGTGAGCTCGGCGTCGCCTGTGGCGGGGCGGCCTGCGAGCCAGAAGGTACGCACGTCCATGCCTCCGACGTTATGCCAAGCCCCGCGCGGGGGAATTGCACCAGGGTGCACAAGACCGCCGGGCGGCTTCTGCCGTCATGTACAACCTGGTGGTATACCCGGCTTGTAACAGAAGTAGGCCTAATTCGGGATGTTTAGCATGCGAAGCGGTTTGAACGATCTCCGCCATGGCTAAGTCATCGATGCGGGTCTCCCAGAGCGGCGGGCCCTCGGCAGAAAGGCGTGGGCCCATGACCTCCTCGGCGCCGCTTGGGCTTCAGGGCGCCTACTTGCAGGGCGAGCGGGCCAACCATGACGAGCTCCGTTCCAGGCTGCTCGACGTCGCGGTCAACGTCCTGGTGGCCGACGGGCCCGACAGCCTGACGATCCGCCGGATCGCCACCGAGGCCGCCTGCACGACCACCGTCGTCTACACGATGTTCGGCAACCGTGAAGGCCTGGCCGAGGCGCTCTACCTCGAAGGATTCGAGCGCTTCCGCCGCCTGCTGGAGCGGGTGCCGCAGCGCCGCGACCCCTTCGAGTACCTGAACGCGCTCGTCCCCGCCTACCGCCAGGCGTGCCTGGCGGAGCCCGGCTACTACAGCCTCATGTTCGAACGGGCGATCCCCGGCTTCGAGCCCAGCGAGCGCGCCAGGACCCTCGCCAGGGCGGCGCTCAACATCCTCGACCGGGTGATCTCCGACTGCATCTCCGCCGGCTACCTCGGCCCCACCCAGCCACGCAAGATCGCCGACGCCCTGTGGGCGGCCGCCCAGGGCGCGATCAGCCTGGAGCGCTCGGGTCACCTCCGCGACGCGACCAGCTACGAAGCCGTCACCCAGGCGACGATCGCCTACTACGCGGCCGACAAGGACTGACAGCTCCTCAGGGGTGCGCCGCGCCGTTCGAGGACCTGCCGCCGGCCGCCTGCAGCGCGAACCAGAGCTCGGCCCGCACCCCCGGGTCGTCCAGGTCGCGCCCGAGCAGCTCGGCGACGCGCCGCATCCGGTAGCGCAGCGTGTGCCGGTGCACGCCCAGCCGCTGGGCGGCCGCGTCCCAGTGACCGTTGCTCTCCAGGTACGCGCGCAGCGACTCCACCAGATCGGCCCGCGACCCGTACGCGGCGAGCGGCGCCAGCAGCGCGGCGGCGAACGCCCCCGCCGCCTCCGGCTCGACCAGCGCCATCAGCCCCTGCCCGGCCAGCTCGCCGAACCTGAGCACCTGCCCCCCGGCGTGCTCGTAGGCCCGCCGCGCCTGCTCCACCCCCGCCCGCACCTCCCGGTACGAACACGGCCCCCCGATCCCGACACCCCCACCGGCCGCCCGGACGACCTCCCCCTCCGACCCTTCTTCCACAAGCACCACCACGACACCTCCCCCACTCCCCCGCCCGGAGACCGCCGCCCTTTCACCCCCACCCCGCACGGAGGCGTCGCGCCTCTCTTCGGTCGGGAGAGAACGCGCCCCTGATACATCACGCCGCCCCTCACCCGAGCCGGAGTGCCGACCGGCCCCTGCGGCCCTCTCCCCCACGGACGCCCGCACCCCGGCCACATCACGCCGCCCGGACGCGGCCACGTCCCGTCCACCGCTCTCCCCCACAACCGGCCGCTCACCCTGTGAGGTGCCGCGCCGATCATCCGGCCCGGAAGCAGCATCCTGCCCTTCATCACCCGGAACCGGCCGTGAGGTGCCGCGCCGATCGTCCGGGTTGGGGAGGCGGGCGGTGAAGGCGAGGGGTTCCAGGGCTTCCAGGGAGTCCTCGCCGACGGCCAGGACCACGAAGGGCTCGCCGGGGAGAGCCGGACCGAGGGGCCCGAGGACCGTGCGGGCTTCCGGCAAGGCCGACGGCCGCTCGGACAGCAGCAGCCGCAGCACCGCGTCCCGGACCCGGCGCTCGCCTTCGAGGTGGGCGCGCCCCTGCTCCAGGGCCAGCGTGAGCAGCGACCCGGCGGCGTTGACGACGGTGTGGGAGACAGGGGTGAAGGCCCGCGCGGTCCCGACGGCGAAGAACCCGCGGGGCCGCGGCCCGCCGCCCACCGGCTGCACCACGACGTTCTCGCCGGGCCACGCCAGCGCCAGCGTGGCGGGCGCCCGCTCCGCCTCCCCGTCCTTGCGGGCCGCCGCGGGCCCCCGGCCGCCGCGCAGCCGCCTGATCTCGGCCGCCACCGTGCGGACCTTGGCGCCCCGCGTGGCGTGCAGCGGCTCGCCGGCGTCGTCGAACAGCGCCGCCCACCCGCCCAGCTCCTTGGCCAGCCGGTCGATGACCGCGTGGGTGCCGTCGGGGTGGAGGGCGGCGCGGGTCAGCCGGCCCTGGGCGGCGAAGGCGCGGGTGACCTCCTCGTACTGCTCGGCCGCCAGCAGTTCGCTGACGACCTTGGTGACCGCGATGAACGGCGTCTCCCTGGGCACCTCCAGCAGCGGCAGCCCCGCCGCGCCGGCCGCCTCGACCAGAGCCGGCGGCACCTCGTCGTGGGTGAGCCCGACCGCGACGCCCAGCCCGGCCACCCCGCGCGCCATCAGCCGCCCGACATATCGGGCGAAGTCGTGGGTCAGCCGCATTCCGGTGGTGAGCACCAGCTCGCCGCCCTCCAGGAACGGCGTGGGGTCCTCCAACTCGCTGACGGCGACCCAGCGCACGTCGCGGTCGGGCGGTCCGGCGAGCAGGCGGAGCCCGGTCCGACGGGCCACGACCTGCAACGATGGTGCCATCCGAAATTTTATCCATTCAGGCGAGACAAGCACCTTCAGTGTGACATATCGACGTATCGGGAGTGGTCGGCGGTCACCGTACCGTCGGAGGCATGAGCATTCCCCAGGAGCGGCGCGTCGTCACCGCGATCCCCGGCCCGAAATCGCAGGAGCTGCTGGCCCGCAAGCAGGCCGCCGTCCCGCCCGGCATCGGCACCACCCTGCCGGTCTTCGTCACCCGCGCCGGCGGCGGCGTGCTGCAGGACGCCGACGGGAACTCGCTGATCGACTTCGGCGCCGGCATCGCCGTGACGAACGTCGGCAACGCCGCGCCGAAGGTGGTGGAGCGGGTCAGCAAGCAGGTCGCCGACTTCACCCACACCTGTTTCATGGTCACCCCGTACGAGTCGTACGTGACCGTCTGCGAGAAGCTGAACGAGCTCACGCCGGGCGACCACGACAAGCGCACGTTCCTCGTGAACAGCGGCGCCGAGGCGGTGGAGAACGCGGTCAAGATCGCCAGGCACGCGACCGGCCGCCAGGCGGTCGTCGTGTTCGACCACGGCTACCACGGCCGCACGCTGCTCACGATGACGCTCACGGCCAAGAACATGCCGTACAAGCACCGGTTCGGCCCGTTCGCCCCCGAGGTGTACCGGGTGCCGCTGGCCTACCCGTTCCGCTGGCCGACGGGGCCCGAGAACTGCGCCGAGGAGGCCGCGGCCGAGGCGATCGACATGATCAACAAGCAGGTCGGCGCGGAGAACGTGGCGGCCGTGGTGATCGAGCCGATCGCCGGCGAGGGCGGCTTCATCGAGCCGGCCAAGGGGTTCCTGCCGCGGATCGCGGAGTTCTGCCGCGAGAACGGCATCGTGTTCGTGGCCGACGAGGTGCAGACGGGCTTCGCCCGCACCGGCACCCTGTTCGCCTGCGAGGACGAGGGCATCGTGCCCGACATCATCACCACCGCCAAGGGCATCGCGGGCGGCCTGCCGCTGGCCGCGGTGACGGGCCGGGCGGAGCTGATGGACAAGGTGCACGTGGGCGGCCTCGGCGGCACGTACGGCGGCAACCCGCTCGCGTGCGAGGCCGCGCTGGCGGTGCTGGAGACGATCGCCGAGGAGGACCTGGTCGCCAGGGCCCGCAGGATCGGCGAGATCATGCTGCCCCGGCTGCACGCCATGAAGGAGCGGTTCGACGTGATCGGCGACGTGCGGGGGCGCGGCGCCATGATCGCGATCGAGCTGGTGGTGCCGGGCACCAAGGAGCCGAACCCGGCGGCGGTCCAGGAGATCGTCAAGCGCTGCCACGCCGAGGGCCTGCTGGTGCTGACCGCGGGCACGCACGGCAACGTGCTGCGCTTCCTGCCGCCCCTGGTCATCCCCGAGCACCTGCTGGAGGAGGGCCTGGGGATCCTCGAAAAGGCGGTCGCCGCCCTCTGATATACCCATGAATCGGGCATCCGGCTTGTAGCTGGATGCCCGATTTTGTGGTGTAAAGCAGGCGTCTTGGGTAGAGAATTCACCCTTACTTGACACGGAACTAGACGATCACGGATCCGGCCGGGGTTATAACGGATCCGACACGAGGACGGGCGACCTCTGCGGGGAGCGCGATGAACTGGGGTCCCACCAGAACGGCACCGGACATGCTGACGTTCGACCCTGAGGGCATGACGAGCGCCCAGCGCGACGGCGAGGCCTGCGTGGTCTGCTACAAGAGGTGGCCGCGCCCGAGGGTGCGCGTGGGCCGCTTCCCCGACGACACGACGGCGATGGCGTGCGCCGACTGCGCCGAGGCGCTGGTCCCCGCCCCTCTGGCCACGGTGGTGGCCTTCCCCACCCGCTGAAGGCCCGCGGACGGCGAGACGCCCCGGGACGGGGGGAAGGCCCGGGGCGTCTCAGCAGGTCGCGCCCAGCGGGGGTTGGGCGCGCCCGCGGCATGGTCACGCGGGGCGGCGGAAGCCGGCCCCGCTACTCGATGAGCTCGCGCCACCGCTGCGACCAGGCGGCGTAGTCGGTGCACTCCCCCTTCGGCGGCAGGCAGTCCCCCGGAGGGCGCGTGGCGAACACCACGCGGTCCAGCCGATGGGACCTGGTGGCACCGTACGCCTCGCAGACGCTTCTGGCACGGCCTTTGCACGCCTTGGTATTGGCGGGCGCCAGTCCGTTCCACGCGGCGGCGTCGCGCTGGGTGCCGGGCTCGATCATCCGGCCGAGCCAGCGGTAGGCGCAGTCGGTGGCGGTGACCCCGGCGCCGAGCAGCCACGAGTCGGCCCAGCCGGTGACCTTGCGCGCGGACACGGCCTTGACCGGCAGGCGCGCCTTCACCAGCAGCTCGCGCAGGTGAGGGGTGGCCTGGCCGTAGTCGACGGAGCCGGTGGCGAAGCCCTTGACCAGGTCGAGCTGGTTGGCCCAGAGCGTGCGCTCCTCCGGGGCCGCCAGGCGCCCGGCCGCCTCTTCCAACTGCTCGGCGTCGAGCTCGAACGGATCTGCGGCACCGCCCGCGAGCGCCGCGTCGGCGAGCGTGAGCGGGCTGTCGCGCAGCATGACCCGGTCGGAGCCGAACACGTCGGCCAGATCGCCGCCCGTGGTCCGGCGCGTGTCGTACAGGAACTCGTGGTAGCCCCACAGGAACGGCACCCCGTAGACCGTGTCACCGACGGTGAGCAGGTCGCGCAGCCGTTCGGGGATGTCGTCGTAGCCCTCGACCCGGTCGGTGTCGATGGCCTGGACCTGCCCCGCCTCGATCATCTCGGCCGCCACCACGGGCCCGGCGGCGACCAGGTCGTAGGCGCGCGTGCGGAGCCTGGCGGACATCTCCTCGGGAGTCTGCACGGTGTCGATGCGGGCCAGCCGGCAGCCGGTGGCCTTCTCGAACGTGCCGGTCCAGTTGGCCTGCGGGCTGATGCCGCCGTATTCGGCGTAGCCGCGGTAGGCGAGGATCTGCAGCGTGCCGTCGCTCTGCGTGGGGCTCGCCTCGGGCGTGGGGCTCGCCGTGGGGCTCGTTGCAGGGCTCGCCGTCGGGCTGGGGGTGAGCTGGGCGGGCTGGGCCGCGCCCGTGCAGCCCAGCGCCGTCAGGGCGAGGGCCAGCGCGGGCAGACGGCTGCGGATCACGCCCTGGAGCCTACCGGGGGCGGGCGGTGATCGTCGCCGCCCGCCCCGGCGCCTTACTTGTTGGTGGGGAATCCGAGGTTCACCCCGCCGTGCGACGGGTCCAGCCAGCGGGAGGTGATGACCTTGCCGCGGGTGTAGAAGTGGACGCCCTCGGTGCCGTGCACGTGCGTGTCGCCGAAGAGCGAGGCCTTCCAGCCGCCGAAGCTGTAGAACGCCATCGGCACGGGGATCGGCACGTTCACGCCGATCATGCCGACCTCCACCTCGTTCTGGAAGCGCCGGGCGGCGCCGCCGTCGTTGGTGAAGACGGCCGTGCCGTTGCCGAACTCGCCGCCGTTGATGATCTCCAGGCCTTCCTCGTACGAGGAGACGCGGACGATCGACAGGACGGGGCCGAAGATCTCCTCGGTGTGCACCCGCGTCCCGGGCTTCACCTGGTCGAGCACGGTCGGGCCGAGCCAGAAGCCGGGCGTCTCGGACGCCTTGCCGCCGCCCTTGACCGCGGTCTCGCGGCCGTCCACGACCACCTTGGCGCCCTCCTCGACGGCCAGGTCGAGGTAGGAGGCGACCTTGTCGCGGTGCGGCCCGGTCACCAGTGGGCCCATCTCCGAGGCGGGGTCGTCGCCGGGGCCCACGGTGAGCCGCTCGACCCGCTCGACGATCTTCTGCACCAGCTCGTCGCCGACCGGGTCGACGGCCAGCACGACCGAGATGGCCATGCAGCGCTCGCCGGCCGAGCCGAAGCCCGCCGAGACGGCCGAGTCGGCCACCAGGTCGAGGTCGGCGTCGGGGAGCACGAGCATGTGGTTCTTGGCGCCGCCGAGCGCCTGCACCCGCTTGCCGTGGGCGGTCCCGGTCTCGTAGACGTACCTGGCGATCGGGGTGGAGCCGACGAAGGAGACGCCGCGCACGTCGGGGTGCTCCAGCAGCCGGTCCACGGCGACCTTGTCGCCCTGCACGACGTTGAACACGCCGTCGGGCAGCCCGGCCTCCTTCCAGAGCCGCGCCATGAGCAGCGACGCCGAGGGGTCCTTCTCCGACGGCTTGAGGATGAACGCGTTGCCGCAGGCGATCGCGATCGGGTACATCCACATCGGCACCATGGCCGGGAAGTTGAACGGCGTGATGCCGGCCACGACGCCGAGCGGCTGGCGGATCGAGTAGGAGTCGACCCGGGTCGAGACGCCCTCGGAGAAGCCGCCCTTGAGCAGGTGCGGGATGCCGCAGGCGAACTCCACGACCTCCAGGCCGCGGGCCACCTCGCCGAGCGCGTCGCCGTGCACCTTGCCGTGCTCGGCGGAGATCAGCGCCGCCATCTCGTCGCGGTGCGCGTACATCAGCTCGCGGAACTTGAACAGCACCTGCGCCCGCTTGACCAGGGAAGTGTCGCGCCAGCCGGGGAAGGCCGCCGCGGCGGCGGCGACAGCCGCGTCCACGTCCGCCACGGACGCCAGCGCGACGGTGCCGCTGACCTCGCCGGTGGCGGGGTTGAAGATCTCCGACGTGCGGGGGTCGCCGTCGGTGAGAGCTCCGTCGATCCAGTGCTTGACTGCCTTCACTGCTGCGCTGCCTCCGCGTTGATGACTTCGAGTGCGTTGACGATGATGCCGAGCCCCTCGGTGGCCTCGTCGACCGAGATCGTGAGCGGCGGGGCCATGCGGATGGCGGTGCCGCGCAGGCCGCCCTTGCCGGCGAGCAGGCCGGCCTTCTTGGTCTCCTCCATGAACCTCGCGGCCTGGGCCGGGGTGTCGAGCTCGACGGCGAACATCAGGCCCTTGCCGCGCACGTCCTTGACGACGGGGAGCCGCTGGGCGGCGGCGCGCAGGCCGTCGATGATGATCTTGCCGGTCCTCGCGGCGTTGGCCTGCAGGTCGTGGTCGAGCACGTAGTCGAGGGTCGCGTTGGCGGCCGCCATGGAGACGGGGTTGCCGCCGAACGTGGCCACGCCGGCGGCGTGCAGCGCGTCCAGCAGGTCGCCCCGGGCGACGACGCCGCCGACGGCGAAGCCGTTGCCCAGGCCCTTGGCGAAGGTCATCATGTCGGGGGTCACGCCGTGGTTCTGGATGCCGAAGAACGCGCTGCCGGTGCGGCCCCAGCCGGTCTGCACCTCGTCGGAGATGAACAGGATGCCCTGCTCGTCCAGCACCTCCTTGTAGGCGGCGAACAGCCCGTCCGGGGGCATGGTGAAGCCGCCGACGCCCTGGATGGGCTCGGCGATGAGGGCGGCCACGTCGTTCGAGACGGCGGTCGACAGCACGTGCCGCAGGTCGTCCACGCACGCCGCGATGTAGTCGGCGTCGGACATGCCCCTGAACTGGGCGAGATGCTGGTCGGCGCCGTGCAGGAAGTGCACGTTGAGCGGCGACAGGGAGTTGTTCTTCCAGGACCTGTTGGAGGTGACGCTGACGGCGCCGAAGCTGCGGCCGTGGTAGCTCTGCCGCATGGCCAGCACCTGGTCGCTCTTGCGCGCGTACGTGGCGAGCAGCAGGGCGGTCTCGTTGGCCTCGGTGCCCGAGTTGGTGAAGAAGACCTTGGCGTCCGGGATGCCGGACAGGCGGGCGATCTTCTCGGCCAGCTCGATCTGCCCGCGCAGCAGGTAGACGGTGCTGGTGTGGACGACGCCGGTGGCGAGTTGGCGTTCGACGGCTTCGCGCACCTCGGGGACGTCGTACCCGATCATGTTGGTCAGGATTCCGGCGAAGAAGTCGAGATAACTCTTGCCGTCGGCGTCGACGACGCGGTTGCCCTTGCCGCTGACGATCTCGATGGGGTCGTTGTAGTAGAGGCCGACCCAGTTGGGGATGACGGCCCTGTGGCGCGCGAGAAGCTCGGACATGTCTTGAGTATCGCCGCAATCCCCACAGGTCCCCAAATGCAAGGTGTCGCCGTACGCCGGAATCCTCTTACAAGGTGTCGGCCGCCGGGAGCAGAGGTTTCATCATGGAGCGAGATGGTATGGCTACGTCTAGCAGGGAATACGAAGATCCGCCCCATCAGGGGGAAGCCTTCCGGGAACAAGGCCGGGAGACGCGACAGGCGGTCTTCGAAGGTCGAGGGACCGCCGGATCGGGGGAACCCAATGCGCAAGACTCTCACGGGCCTGGGGCTGGCCTTCTTTCTGACGCTCGCCCCGGCCGCGGCCGCGACGGCGGAGGCTCCCGCCGCTCCCGTCGCGCAGAGCCAGGTCAACCCGTCGCCCGCACCTCAGCAGCAGGACCAGGGCGGCGGCAACGCCGGCCTGTGGGGCCTGCTCGGCCTGCTGGGGCTGCTGGGCCTGGCCGGCATGCGCAAGCAGAAGCAGCATGTCGGCACCGCCGAGCACATGACCAACCGCCCGCAGCGCCCGTAAGGTCAGGCGCACTCACGGAGCCCCGCGCCGGCCGGCCCGGCACGGGGTTCCGCCCTGTGGGGGATGCGATCTAGACGGTCACCGGCTCAGGGCTCTCGGTGGGCGCGAGCGGGCGCAGCAGGACGGCGGCGACCACCGCCGCGGCGACGCAGAACGCGGCGCCCACCCACGACCCGACGTGCATGGCGGTGGTGAAGGCCGCACCGGCCTGGTCCACCAGGGCGGGCGCCTGGATCGCCACCCCGATGGACTCCCTGGCCGCCTCGGGCGCGGAGACGGGCATCTGACCGGTGTAGACCTCGGCCAGCACGCTGCCCAGCACGGCGATGCTCAGCGCCAGCCCGACCTGCTGGACGGTGTCGTTCATGGCTGAGCCGACCCCGGCCCGCTCCAGCGGGATCGCGTTCATCAGCGAGGTGTACGCGGACGGGCCCGCCAGCCCGCCGCCCACGCCCATGACCAGCAGCGCGACGAGCAGGGGCAGGTAGCCGGTGGTGGTCGCCATGACGGCGAACCCCCCTGCCATGATCAGGAGCCCGCCGCTCACCAGCGCCCGGTTGCTCACCTTCTTCCCGAGCCCGGCGCCGATCCCGTTGAAGACGGCCGCCGCCACCGCGTACGGCAGCATGGCCAGCCCCGCGACCACCTCCTCGTACCCGAGCACGAACTGCAGGTACTGGGTGAGCATGAACATCACGGCGCCCGCCCCGAAGGACATCAGCAGGATGGACATCGACGCGCCGCTGAAGTTGCGGTTGCCGAACAGGAACAGCGGCAGCATCGGCTCCTCGCGCCGCCGCTCCCACACCACGAAGGCGACCAGAGAGGCGACCGCCACCGCGATGATCCCCCAGTTGAGCTCGCGCTCGATGATGACGTACACGGCGGCCGTCAGCCCGACGCTGGACAGCACCACGCCGACCGGGTCGAGCTTGCGCGCCGGCCCCCGCGTCTCCCGCATCAGGACCAGCGCGGCCACGATGGCCAGCGCGGCGATCGGGATGTTCATCAGGAAGACCGAGCCCCACCAGTAGCTCTGCAGCAGGAAGCCGCCGAGCGTGGGGCCGATGATCACGCTGACCATGGCAACCCCGCCCCAGACGGCCATGGCGGTGCGGCGCTCCTCGGCGTCGAAGACGGTCATCAGGATGGACAGCGTCGACGGCATCAGGATGGCCCCGCCGACGCCCATGAGCGCGCGGGCGGCGACGAGCTGCCACGGCTCGGCCGCGAAGACGGCCGCCAGCGACGCCCCGCCGAACAGGGCTAGCCCGATGATCAGGAACCTGCGGCGGCCGAACCGGTCCGACAGGCTGCCCGCCGTCAGCAGCAGCCCCGCGAACGCCAGCACGTAGACGTCCAGGATCCACTGGATGTCGGAGGGAGTGGCCCCGAGCTCCTCGATCAGCGAGGGGATGGCCAGGTTGAGGATCGTGCCGTCGACCGACAGCACCATCAGCGAGAGACAGAGGACGGCGAGCACCCACCAGCGACGGGGGTCTCGCACAGCGTTCGATTCCACTCGCACACTGTACGAGGAAACCCGTACAGTGTGCGAGAGGATTTAATCTGGAAGCATGACCGGCAAGCAGTTCTCCTCGGTGTGGACGCGCGACCCCCGGCCCGCCAAGAGCCCGGGCCGCAGCCGCGAGGAGATCGTGCGCGCCGCGGTGGAGCTGCTCGACGCCGAAGGGCTCGACGGGCTGAGCATGCGCAAGCTCGGCGCGAAGCTCGACGCGGGCGCGACCAGCCTCTACTGGTACGTGGCCAACAAGCGCGAGCTGCTGGAGCTGGTCTACGACGAGATCTGGGGCGAGATGACGGTGCCGCCGCCGGAGGAGACGAAGTGGTGGCGCCAGACGGCCGGCGCCTTCGCCCACAGCATGCGCCGGGTGATGCTGCGCCATCCCTGGTCCGCCGGGCTCATCGGGCGCACGCCCGCGCTCGGGCCCAACGCGCTGGAGGTCACCAGCCGGCTCACCCGGGCCTTCAAGGGCGCCGGGTTCCGGGGTCTGGAGATCGACTACGCCGCGTCCACGCTGACCGCCTTCGTGTTCGGCACCACGATCCCCGAAGTGGCCTACAACGAGGCGATGGCCAGGGACCCCCTCGACGAGGACAGCATGCGCGAGGCCGTCGAGCGGGCCGCCGCCGCCCACCCCGACCTGCTGGAGCGGATGCGCGAGAGCAAGCCGGCCGACCTGAGGGAGTCGCGCGAGATGATGTTCACCTTCGGACTCGCGGCGGTGCTCGATGGCCTTGAGGCGAGGCTGACGGCGTAGCAGGATCCGGAGCATGAGCGATTTCCGAGCCGCGCGCGACTTCCTGCTCCAGGCCGACTACCCCACCGCCCGCCGGGAGTTCCGGTGGCCGGAGCTGGGCGAGTTCAACTGGGCGCTCGACTGGTTCGACGGCGTGCTGGCCGCCGAGACCCCCGACCGGATCGCCCTCAAGATCACCGGCAGGGTCTCGTACACCTTCGCCGAGCTGTCCGTGCGCTCCAGCCGGGTGGCCAACTGGCTGCACGAGCAGGGCGTGCGGCGCGGCGACCGGATCCTGCTCATGCTCGGCAACCAGCCCGAGCTGTGGGAGTCGCTGCTGGCCGCGATGAAGCTGGGCGCGGTCGTCATCCCGGCCACCACGCTGCTGACCCGCAAGGACGTGACCGAGCGGATCGAGCGCGGCGGGGTGTCCCACGTGATCGCCAACGCCGAGGACGCGGGCAAGTTCGGCGGCGGCCCCTACACCAGGATCGCGGTCGGCGACGCGTACGGCTGGCTGCCCTACCACGAGTCCTCCCAGGCGGCCGAGAGGTTCACGCCCGACGGGCCGACGCACGCGGGCGACACCCTGCTGCTCTACTTCACCTCCGGCACGACCTCGCAGCCCAAGCTGGTCGAGCACACCCACGCCTCCTATCCGGCCGGCCACCTGTCGACCATGTACTGGATCGGCATCCGGCCCGGCGACGTGCATCTCAACGTGTCCTCGCCCGGCTGGGCCAAGCACGCCTGGAGCAACGTGTTCGCGCCGTGGAACGCGGGCGCGACCGTGCTCGTCCACGACTACCAGCGCTTCTCGGCGGCCGAGCTGCTGCGGGTGCTGCGCGACGAGGGCGTCGACACCTTCTGCGCGCCGCCGACCGTGTGGCGGATGCTGATCCAGGAGGACCTGGCGGCGTGGCAGCTGCCGCTGCGCACCGCCGTGGCCGCCGGCGAGCCGCTCAACCCGGAGATCATCGACCAGGTGGCCAAGGCGTGGGGCCTCACGATCAGGGACGGCTACGGACAGACGGAGACGACCGCGCAGATCGGCAACGTCCCGGGCGAGCCGGTCAGACCGGGCTCGATGGGGCGGCCGCTGCCGGGGTACGAGATCGTGCTGCTCGATCCGGAGACCGGGGAACCGGGGGACGACGGGGAGATCTGCATCCCGCTGGAGAACCGCCCCCTCGGCCTCATGTCCGGATATGTCGCCGGATCCAGTGAAGCGATGCGCGATGGGCACTATCACACGGGTGACATGGCCTCCCGGGACGCCGACGGCTACATCACCTACGTGGGCAGGACCGACGACGTGTTCAAGGCCTCCGACTACCGCATCTCGCCGTTCGAGCTGGAGAGCGTGCTGCTGGAGCATCCCGCCGTCGCGGAGGCCGCCGTGGTGCCCGCCCCCGACCCGGTGCGCCTGGCCGTCCCCAAGGCGTACGTGACGCTCGCGCCCGGGGCCGAGCCCGACGAGGACACGGCCCGGTCGATCTTCGAGCACTGCCGGCGCGAGCTGGCCCCGTTCAAGCGGGTGCGCAGGCTGGAGTTCGCCGAGCTGCCCAAGACGATCTCGGGCAAGATCCGCCGGGTGGAACTGCGCGAGCAGAGCCCGGCGCGGGAGTTCCGCGAGGAGGACCTGATCCGCTGATCTTCCTGGCAGTCTGTCAACCATGGCCCGCCCAGGATTACAGGCTGATCGGATAGGCTCGGCGTCGTGCTGCCCACCATCGCCGACATCCTGGAGCTGGAGACGGTCCGCCGCGGCAGCCCACAGGTCGTGGCGGGCGCCGACCGGCTCGACACCAAGGTGCGCTGGGTGCACGTCGGCGAGATCGCCGACATCGCCCAGCTGCTGCGCGGCGGCGAGCTGGTGCTCACCACGGGCGTGGCGCTGCCCGACGACTCCGCCGAGCTCACCGGCTACATCGCCGGGCTGTCCTCCGTCGGCGCCTCCGGCCTGGTCGTCGAGCTTGGCCGCCGGTTCGTCCGCGAGCTGCCCCCGGCCGTGATCAAGTCCGCCGAGGAGCACGGCCTGCCGGTCATCGTGCTCGCCCGCGAGACCCCGTTCGTGCAGATCACCGAGGCCGTCCACGCCCGCATCATCGACAACCAGCTGGAGGAGCTGCGCGCCTCCGAGCAGCTGCACGAGGTGTTCACCGAGCTGTCGGTCGAGGGCGCGTCCCCCGCGGAGGTGCTGGCCCAGGTGGCCAGGCTGTCGGGCCGCCCGGTCCTGCTGGAGAACCTCGCCCACCAGGTGCTGGCCTGCGAGTCGGCCGGTCGCGACACCGGCGCGCTGCTGGCCGGCTGGGAGAGCAGGTCCAGGGCCGTCGCCCCCGCCGACCGCACCGCGTACGACTCCGCGTCGGGCTGGCTCGTCACCACCGTCGGCGCGCGCGGGCAGGACTGGGGACGGCTGATCCTGCTGTGCGACCGCAAGCCGTCGCCGCGCGACCTGGTGCTGGCCGAGCGCGCCGCCACCACGCTCGCCCTGGGCCGCCTGCTGGAGCGCCACCAGGAGTCGCTGGAGCGCCAGGCCCACGGCACGATCATCACCGGCATCCTCACCCACGCCTACTCCGACCCCGACGAGGCCGCGGCCCGCGCCCGCGCGGTCGGCGTGCCGCTCACCGGCCGCAGGCTGGTCAGCGTGGTCATCCGCCCGACAGACCCGGCCGACCAGGCGCTCGACGGGCAGGCCGAGCTGGGCGAGCTGGCCGAGGCGACGGCCGCCGCCTGCCGCGACGCCCGCCTGCCCGCCCTGGTGGGCGCGCTCGACCAGGACCGGGTGGGCGTCCTGCTGCCGCTCCCGCCGCGCACGCAGGCCGAGCCCGCGCTGACGACGCTCTCCGAGCGCCTGCGCGAGCTGTGGAAGCACGGATCCGCGTTCGTGCTCGCCGCCGGCTCGGTGGTCGAGTCCATCCGCGACGTACGGCGCAGCTTCCTGGAGGCCGAGCAGGTGGCCGACGTGGCGGTCCGGCAGCCCGACGCCCGGCCCTTCTACCGGCTGCCCGACCTGCGCCTGCGCGGGCTGCTCCACCTGCTGCGCGACGACGCCAGGCTGCAGACCTTCGCCGAGCGCGAGCTGGGCGCGCTGCTCGCGCACGACGCCCAGCGGGGCGGCGACCTGGCCCGCATCCTGCGCATCTACCTCGACGCGGGCCGCAACAAGGCGGTCGCCGCGCAGAAGGCCCACCTGTCGAGGCCCGCCTTCTACGACCGGCTGCGCCGCCTGGAGCGCATCCTCGACACCGATCTCGACGACGTCGAGTCCTGCCTGTCGCTGCACGTCGCGCTGCTGGCGCTGGAGTCGTTCCGCCGCGACCGCCAGCGCTAGCCCGCGATCAATCCGGATGCGCCCCAGGAGCCCGGCCTCGTAGCCTCGGCCCCATGAACGACCGCGCCTTCGTCCCCGACGACTTCGTCGTCCCCGCGCCCCCGGTCACCCCGCGGTTCCGTCTGGAACCCCTGGGCCCCGAGCACAACGCCGCCGACCACGCCGCCTGGACCAGCAGCATCGAGCACATCCGCGCGACCCCGGGCTTCCCGGACGGGAAGTGGCCTCCCCTGGACGGCATGTCCCTGGAGGCCAACCTCGCCGACCTGCGGCGCCACGCGGACGACTTCGCCAGGCGCCGCGGCTTCACCTACACCGTCCTGGACACGGACGGCGACGTGATCGGATGCGTCTACATCTACCCTTCCACGGGCGACGCCCACGACGCCGACGTGTCCTCCTGGGTCCGGGCCGACCGGGCCGACCTGGACGTGCCCCTGTACGAAGCTGTGACGGCCTGGCTGTCCGCGCACTGGCCCTTCAGGACGCTCAGCTACCACCCGCGCTAGAAACCCATCGCCGCGCGCACCTCGTCGAGGGTGACCACGGCCCGCTCGCGGGCCCGCCGGTTGCCCTCGGCCAGGATCTCCCGCACCTCGGCCTCGCCGTGCTCGTTCCTGCGCTTCCTGATCGGCCGCAGGAAGTCGTTGACCGCGTCCGTGGTCAACCGCTTCAGCGCGGCCGCTCCCCCGTACCCGATCTCGGCGGCGAGCTCCGCGGGCGGCCGGCCGAGGCAGAGCGACGCGATCATGAGCAGGTTGGCCACCTGGGGGCGGTTCTCCTCGTCGAAGGTGATCAGCCGCTCGGAGTCGGTGCGTGCCTTGCGGATGAGCGCGGCCGTCTCGTCCTCGGTGGCCGACAGCGCGATCGCGTTGCCCCTGCTCTTGCTCATCTTGCCGCCGTCGAGCCCCTGGAGCAGCGGCCGCTCGCCGAGCATGGCCTCGGGCACGGGGAAGACGCGGCCGTAGCGCTCGTTGAAGCGCCGCGCGATCGTCCGGGTCACCTCGAGATGCGGCAGTTGGTCCTTGCCCACCGGCACCAGCGTGCCCTTGCAGAACAGGATGTCGGCCGCCTGGTGCACCGGGTAGGTGAACATGAGCCCGCTGACCGCCTTCTGGCTGCTGTGCGCGATCTCGTCCTTGACGGTGGGGTTGCGGCTCAGCTCCGACACCGTCACCAGGCTCAGGAACGGCAGCATGAGCTGGTTGAGCTCGGGCACGGCGCTGTGCTGGAAGATCGTCACCTTGGCCGGGTCGAGCCCCACCGCAAGATAGTCGAGCAGCAACTCGGTGATGTTGCGCTGGATCTCCCCCGGCAGATCCCGGTCGGTGATCACCTGGTAGTCGGCCACCAGCACGTACATCGGGAACCGGTCCTGCAGGCGGACGCGGTTGGCCAGGGAGCCGAAGTAATGGCCGAGATGGAGCGGCCCGGTGGGGCGGTCTCCGGTGAGCACGGTGTGTCGCATGGTCCCTCCTCGATCGGTCGACGCCGTCCGGAGGGATGCCCTGCGCCCGGGGCCGCCCTGAGGACGGCCCTTGCGCATGCGAAGGTCAGAGGCCGTCTCGCGGCCACCACCACATGCCGATGCGCTTCACGCACCCATTCTAGGCGAAGGTCGAACTCACCAGTCCGGGCGTATGTCGATCGCGTAACCTCTTTCAACCGTTTGGCGTGTTCTCCAGACCCGATCAGCTTGATCACGTCAGGATGGGGCGGTCCCGTTCCACCCTCCTGGAGTTCGCATGTCTCGACGCACTCTCGTCGTCGGCCTGGCCATGGCCACGACGATCACGGGCCTCACCGTGCCCGGCGCCGCAGCCGAGCAGGCGACGGTGAAGTTCCCGTCATCCAACTTCCCGCTCGGCGCGCGGTCCGCCCCGACCAAGACCATGACCAGCGTGACCTCGGGCATCGACCTGTACGACGTGAAGGCGGGCTCGTCCACCGACGGCTACACGGTGACCGTGCTCCTGCCGAACGGCCGCGACGCCGGCACCCGCGAGGCCGCCGAGACCACGCTGGCCGCGGTCGAGGCGGCCGGCGAGGTCGCCGGCATCCAGCGACTGGAGCGCCCGCAGGTCGCCGACGCCCCCGCGCAGGAGCTCTTCATGGTGCGCGTGGGCCTGTGGTCGTTCAAGCAGCGCGCCAAGGCCGACAAGGCGGCCGCCAAGCTCAAGAAGGCCGGCCTGAAGGTCAAGGTCGACTACCTGGGCGACGACGGACTCAAGACCACCGGCCCGTGGCACGTCAAGGTGCTCACGGTCGACGCCCGCACCTTCCGCGGCTCGTACGCGGCCTCGCTCGGCACCAGCGTGGCCAAGCGCGAGACAGTCTCGTCGATGGCCAAGCGGGGCGGCGCGGTCGCGGCCGTCAACGGCGGCTTCTTCAACATCCACACCGCCAAGCAGTTGCGCGGCGAGCCGGTGGGCGCCTCCGTGGTCGCGGGCAGGCTGCTCAGCGAGGCGGTCCCGGGCCGCTCCGCGATCGTGCTGCGCGGCCGTACCGCCCGCATCACCGAGCTGACGACCACGATCACGGCCGTCTCCCAGGACGGCGCCAAGCACCCGATCGCCGGCGTCAACCGCGCGGCGGCCGCCGACGAGCTCGTCCTCTACACCGAGGAGTACGGCGCCAAGACCCCCGCCGTCGACGGCACCGACGTGGTCATCGACGCCGACGGCCGGGTGGAGGCGGTCCGCACCCCCGGCGCCGCGGTGCCGAAGGGCAAGCGGGTGCTCCACGGCGGCGGCGAGGCGGCCATGTGGCTCAACGAGCACCTCTGGGAAGGCTGGACCGTCAAGGTCGACACCAAGGTGCGCGACCTGCGCAAGAAGAGGAACCTCCAGCTCACCCCCGACCTGCACGTCGTGTCGGGCGGCGTGGGCCTGGTCCGCAACGGGCGCACCGCTATCACCGCCAGGCGCGACGGCCACGACTCGGTCAACATGATCCTCCGCCGCCACCCGCGCACCCTGGTCGGCACCACCCGTAACGGCAGCCTGATCGTGGCCACGATCGACGGCCGCAAGCCGGGCATCACCGTGGGCGCCAACTTCGTCGAGGCGGCCCAGTTCATGCGCTGGCTCGGCGCCACCCAGGCGATCAACCTGGACGGCGGCGGGTCGACGGCGATGGTCGTGAAGGGCAAGGTCGTCAACCAGCCGTCCGACGGCGGGGAGCGCGCCGTCGGCGACGCCCTGCTCGTCCTCCCCCGCTAGATCCGGCGGCTAGTCGGCGCTCCGCGACCGCGCGTCGCCCGCGACGTCGTCGACGAGCGGCTCCCCGGCCTTCCCGGGGAGCCGCGTGCCGGGACGTCCCTGAGGCGGCTCGGGGCGGGCGCCCCTGCGGGCCGACCCGCGCCGGGGCAGGAAAGCCGAGATGACCATCCCGGCGGCCGCCGCGACCGCCGAGATGACCAGCGCGATCTGGAGGCCGTCGCGCGAGGGCAGAGTCACGGCTCCCAGCTGGACGGTCTGCGCGGCCAGCACCGCCCCGATCACCGCGCTGGCCGTCGACGTGCCGATGGAGCGCATCAGCGAGTTGAAGCCGTTGGCCGCGCCGGTCTCCGAGGTGGGCACCGCTCCCATGATCGAGGCGGGCATGGCGGCGTACCCGAGACCGGCCCCGGCCGAGACGATCGTCGCGGCCAGCGCGACGTGCCAGACCTCCGTCATCAGGAACAGCGCGGTGACGTAGCCCGCGATGGAGAGCAGGGCGCCGAGCATGAGCGTCACCTTGGGGCCGTAGGCTCCGGTGACACGGGCCGAGACGGGCGAGAGCACGATCATCATGCCGCCGCCCACCGCCATGCACAGCCCGGCCTCGAACAACGTGAGCCCCAGCCCGTAACCCGAGGCGGCCGGCGCCTGCAACACCTGAGGGAAGACCAGCTGGGTGCCGAACATGGCGAACCCGAAGGCGATGGACGCCAGGTTGGTGAGCAGCACCTCGCGCCGGGTGGTGGTCCGCAGGTCGACCAGCGGATTGTGCATCCGCAGCTCCGCCCATCCCCAGAGCGCGAAGATCACCACCGCCGCGGCGAACAGGCCCAGGGTCAGCGGGCTCGTCCAGCCCCAGCTGCCGCCCTTGCTGATGGGCAGCAGGAAGCAGACCAGCCCGGCCGACAGCCCGGCCACGCCGAGGAAGTCGAAGCGCCCGCCTGTCCGCAGCGGCGAGACCGGCACGAGCGTGATGGTCAGGACCAGGCCCGCCGCCCCCATCGCGGCGGCGACCAGGAAGAGCACGTGCCAGTTGGCGTACTGGGCGACGACCGCGCCCAGCGGCAGCCCGATGGCGCCGCCGGCGCCCAGCGTGGCGCTCATCAGCGCCATGGCCGAGCCCAGCCGGCCGGGCGGCAGCAGGTCGCGCATGATGCTGATGCCGAGCGGGATCACGCCGACCGCGCAGCCCTGCAGCGTACGGCCGATCACCACGAGGGGCAGCGCGCTGGTGAAGACGCAGATCGCCGATCCGAGGATCATCAGCGAGAGGCTGATCACGATCATCCGGCGCTTGCCGTACATGTCTCCGAGCCGCCCGCTCACGGGCGTGAACACCGCCGACGACAGCAGCGTGGAGGTGATCACCCAGGACGCGTCCTCCGCGGAGGCCGACACCAGCCTCGGCAGGTCGGGGATGATGGGCACCACCAGGGTGAACATCATCGACACGACCATGCCGCTGAAGGCCAGGGCGGCGATGACGACGCCGCTCGACTGTCCGGGGGTGCGAGGCATCGCCACCGAGCTCCGTTCGATCAAGATCCGCGGTTGGACAGGACAAGGCTGCCAGACGCCGCGAAGAAGATGCCCACCCCCTGCACGAAGCTGACCTCCACGTCGGGCACCTGCGCGGCTGCCTCGCCCCGCAACTGCCGGACGGACTCCAGGATCGCGAACATCCCGTACATGCCGGTGTGCGTATACGCGAGCCCGCCGCCGTTGGTGTTCACCGGCAGGCTGCCGCCCGGAATCGTGTGACCGTCCGCGATGAACGCCCCCGACTCTCCCCTGCCGACGAACCCGAGGTCCTCCAGCCCGTAGAGCGGCAGGTGCGCGAACGCGTCGTAGATCATCAGATGGCCGACGTCGCCGTGCCCGAGCCCGGCCGTGCGGAACGCCTCGGCGCTGGAACGGCGGAACGCCTGGAACGACCCCGGATCCTCCATCTGGGACACCATCGCGCTCTCGGTGGCCTCGCCCGAGCCCAGCAGGTAGACGGCCCGGCTCCCCCCGGGCAGGTCGGCGGCGCGTTCCGCGCTGGTCAGCACCAGGGCGCCGCCGCCGTCGGTGACCACACAGCACATGTCCCTGGTGAACGGGTAGGCGATCTCCGGAGCCTGGAGCACCTCGTCCACCGTGACGATGTCACGCCGCAGGGCCCGCGGGTTCTTGCTCGCCCACTCCCGCTGGGCGACGACCACCCGGGCCAGGTCCTCCCGGTCCATGCCGCGCTCGTGAAGGAAGCGCAGGGCGGGGACGGTGAACGTGGCGTACGGGGTGATGGCACCGTACGGCGCCTCGAACTGTCCGGCGGGGGTCACGTTGGCCCCGCCCCACCGCGGCGCGCCCACCCGCGACCGCCCGGACTCGCCGTGGGTGATGAGGACGACGTCGGCCGCGCCGGCCGCGATGGCCGCCGCCGCGTGCCGGACGTGCAGCAGGAAGCTGCAGCCGCCGACCATGGTGCCGTCGGCCCAGCGCGGGTTGATGCCCAGGTGGTGCGCCACGTCCAGGGCCAGCGGCCCGGCGGTCGCCACGCCGTCCACGTCGGCGGGGGTGAGCCCGGCGTCCCGCAGGGCGTTCAGCCCGGCCTCGGCGTGCAACTGCAGCATCGAGGTGCCCGGCAGGACCCCGATCTCGTCGGTCTCGGCCGCGCCGACGATCGCGATCCGGCCGCCGTGCATGCTGGTCACGCGCTCTCCTCTTCAGGCTGGAAGACCGGCAGCACGGTCCCGCCGCGCTCCTCGAACGTCACCCGGAGCCGCAGGTCCAGGGGCAGGTTCTCGGGCGCCGGCTCGACGCCGACCACGTTCGTCATGAGCCGCGGGCCCTCGTCGAGCTCCACCAGCGCGATCACCGGCGAGACGGACTCGAAGCCGGGCATCGGCCGTCTGTTGATCACGTACGAGACGAGCCGCGCGCGGCCGGACACCTTCACCCAGGCGACGTCAGGCGAGGCGCAGTAGCGGCAGAACGGCCGCGGGTAGAAGTAGTGCCGGCCGCACGCGCCGCACTGCTGGACGCGCAGCTCACCCGCCTTCGCGGCGTCCCAGTACGGTGCGGTCTCGGGCGTCGGCTTGGGCATGAAGTCCTCGATCACCCGGTCCTCCGGCTGAACGTGCCGCGATCCAGCACGACTCGACCGGCCACCATGGTCTGGAAGCGCCAGGTCTCGCCGTCGTCCCAGAGGGCCACCGCCAGTTCCTGGCCCGGGAAGACCGGGGAGGCGAAGCGCGCCGACATGGTGCCGAACAGCTCCGGGTCCGAGCCGCACGCGGTGTGCAGCAGCGCCCTTCCGGTGAACCCGAAGGTGCACAGGCCGTGCAGGATCGGGCGGTCGAACCCGGCCTTCCCGGCGAGCCACGGGTCGGAGTGCAGCGGGTTGCGGTCGCCGCTCAGCCGGTAGAGCAGGGCCTGGTCGGGCCGCGTCCGGTAGGTCACCACGTGGTCGGGCGCGCGCTCCGGCCGTTCCCACGGCGCGGTGGAGCCTCGCTCGCCGCCGAAGCCGCCCTCGCCCCTGATGAAGGTGCCGGTGCTGGACTCCGCGAGCACCTTGCCCGAGTCCGCGTCCATGACCGTCGACTCCAGGACGGCGATGGCGTTCGGCCCCTTGTCGTAGAAGGCGGCCACGCGG
Organism: Nonomuraea sp. NPDC054003; assembly: GCF_055585125.1. Lineage (NCBI taxonomy): Bacteria > Bacillati > Actinomycetota > Actinomycetes > Streptosporangiales > Streptosporangiaceae > Nonomuraea > Nonomuraea sp. NPDC054003. The sequence goes on along the minus strand of NZ_JBVJKR010000003.1, from coordinate 3,046 downwards.
CTCCTGGTCACGGTGGAGCCCTCGGGAGGCAGCGCGCCGTGCAGCGTGATCGACTGCTCGGCGTGCAGCACCTGGGCGAGGTGGAAGTCACCCAGCGGGGGCATCGACCCTCCCGTGCCGCCGATCATGACCGCGAAGGTGGGCAGCACCTGCTGGGCGACGTCGTGCGAGTTCTCCGTCGTGAACGGCAGCTCCGTCAGCGGATCCTCGGCCCCCGCCCCGACGCCGAGCGCGTAGAGGATGGCGTCGGCCGAGGTCCATCGCCGGCCCCCGCCCTCCCACTCCTTGCCCACCAGATCCAGATTCAGCGCCAAGGGAGCGCTCCTTCCGTAAGGGTCCTGCCAGCACCATAATCCGGACAAAGTTCGTCTGTAAATACCGCGGAACCGGTGGCGAACCTCCCGAGACCTGGCAGACTGAGAAAATATGAAAACCGCTTCGACCACCTCCCGCCCCGGACGACCGCCCGACCCCGGCATCGAGCCCCGAGTCCTCGACGCGACGCTGCAGATCTACGCGGAGGTCGGCTGGGCCGGGTTCACCATGGACGCCGTCGCGCGCCGGGCACGCGTGGGCAAGGCCGCCCTCTACCGCCGCTGGGAGAGCAAGGAGAAGCTGATCGTCGAGGCCCTGGCCTCGATCACCATGCCCGTCATGGCCGAGACCACCGGCTCGCTGCGCGAGGACCTCCTGGCCATGTGCGTCCGCACGCTGAAGGCGCAGCAGAGCCGCGACGGCCTGGTCGGGCTGCGGGCGCAGATCGAGGCCAAGTTCTATCCCGAGCTGTTCGGCCAGGCCATGGAGGACCTCGGGAAGCAGTGGCGGACCCTGTCCAGGCGACTCGTGCTGCTCGCCATCGACCGGGGCGAGATCCCCCAGGGCACCTCGCCGGCCCTGGTGCTGGACGCGGTGAACGGCATCATCGTCAACCACGTGCTCTCCACGCCGATCGACAGGATGCCCGCCCTCCTGGAGGACGCCCCCCAGTACGCCGAGCGGGTCGTCGATTTCGTGCTCTCCTCCATCGGCTACCGCCCCGCCGAAGCCGCCCTTGACACCGACGGGGCCCGGTCTTAGCTTCTGTGTTGCGGACGCATTTCGTCTGAATTTCACGGTACGGAGTCGCACACCAATCCCCTGACCAATTTCGGACAATTGGTGTCTGAAATCAGGGTCGTGCGTCCTTGGGCGATCGCCGCAAGGCGGAAGGTCTGGAGGAACGAATGCCGGCTACCAACCCTGACACGACGTCCGAGAATCCCGGTTTCTACGCGCTGGCGCTCCAGGACCCCCAGCGGGTTGCCTTCATCGCCCCGCAGGGCGAAGAGACCACCTTCGGTGAGCTGGGAGCCCAGGTCAACCGCATCTCCCACGGCCTCCGAGCGCTGGGCGTGGGCAAGGAAGACATGGTCGCCATCCTGGTGCACAACGGCCGGGAGTACATAGAGCTGGCACTCGCCACCATCCAACTCGGCGCCTACATCGTGCCGATCAACACCCATCTCGCCCCGCCCGAGGTCGCCTACATCGTCAAGGACAGCACCGCCAAGGTGCTCGTCGCCCACTCCGACCTGGCCGGACACCTGCACAGCGAGGTCGGCGGGCTGCCGGCGCACCGCTACGCCATCGGCGACGAGGTCGAGGGCTGGCAGCCCTACCCCGAGCTGTGGAGCGGCCGGCCCGAGGAACAACCCGGCGACCGGGTCATGGGCGCCATCATGAACTACACCTCGGGCACCACCGGCCGCCCCAAGGGCGTGCGCCGGCCGCTGTCGGGCCTCAGCCCCGAACAGGAAGCCCCGCTCGCCTCGAAGCACTTCTACACGCTCGGCTTCCGGAAGCAGGGCGTCCACCTCGTCTGCTCGCCGCTGTACCACGCCGCCCCCGGCGCGTTCGCCATCAACGCGCTGCACCTGGGCCACACCGTGGTCTGCCACCTCAAGTTCGACGCCGAGGCGGTGCTGCGCGCCATCGAGCGCTACAAGGTGACCACCAGCCACATGGTGCCCACCCACTTCCACCGGATGCTCCGCCTGCCCGAGGAGGTCCGCCTCCGCTACGACGTCTCCAGCCTGGACAGCCTGATCCACGCCGCGGCGCCCTGCCCCGTCGAGGTCAAGAAGCAGATGATGGAGTGGGTCGGCCCCAAACTCTACGAGTATCTGGCGGCCACCGAAGGCGGCATGTCCCAGGTCACCCCGGAGGAGTGGCTGGCCAAGCCCGGCACGGTCGGCCGGCCACAGCCTGGCACCACGCTCCGCATCGTCGGCGAGAACGGCGAAGAGGTGCCGGACGGCGAGCCTGGAACGATCTATTTCAGCAACGCCGGCCAGGCATTCGAGTACTACAACGACCCAGGGAAGACCGCGGCCGCCCGGCTCGACGGCATGTCCACGGTCGGCGACTTCGGCTACCTGGACGAGGACGGCTACCTGTTCCTCCTCGACCGCAGGACCGACCTGATCATCTCCGGCGGTGTGAACATCTACCCGGCCGAGATCGAGCAGTTCCTGATCACCCATCCGTCCGTCCAGGACATCGCCGTGATCGGCGTACCCGACCCCGACTGGGGGCAGAGCGTGCTCGCCATCGTCCAGCCGTCACCGGGCGTGGAGGCCGGAGAGGGACTGGCCGAGAAACTCCGGGCCTACTGTGCCGAAGGGCTCGCCTCGTACAAGCGCCCGCGCAGGTTCGAGTTCCGCGAGGACTTCCCGCGGACGGAGGCGGGCAAGCTCCAGCGCCGCAAGCTGCGCGACGAGTACGTCGACAACAGCTGACAGAGGCGTTGCCGGTCTTTGCACGGGCCCCGGCGTGATAGCCCAAGCCTCAATGAAACAGGGCGAGCCTCGTGGCCGTAGCCTCAGGGCTCACCCACAAGAAAAGCCCCCAAGACCGAAGCCTCGAAACCCTCCTAAAAAAAGGAAAGGCCCCGACAGAACCTGTCGGGGCCTTTCCCATATGAAAATTGTCCGGCGGTGACCTACTCTCCCACACCCTCCCGAGTGCAGTACCATCGGCGCAGAGAAGCTTAACTTCCGGGTTCGGA